>NZ_JBHUFU010000001.1:0-301557 GCF_042681365.1 Streptomyces desertarenae
CGGCGGCGGGCAGGGGCTGCCCGCCGCCGCCCACGTGGTGGAGAAGCTCGCCGCGAGCTGCGGCTCGACCGCCATGGTCGTGCTGATGCACTACGCGGCCACGGCCCTGATCGAGGCCCACGGCCCCGCCGAGGTGCGCCGGGCCGTCGCGGGCGGCTCCCACCTGACCACCCTGGCGTTCTCCGAGGCCGGCTCCCGCAGCCACTTCTGGGCCCCGCTGAGCACCGCGCGGCCCGGCGGCGCCGACGAGGTCGTCCTGGACGCCGACAAGAGCTGGATCACCTCCGCCGGGGAGGCCGACAGCTACGTCTGGTCCAGCCGGCCGCTCGGGGCGGACGGGCCGATGACGCTGTGGCTGGTGCCCGGTGACGCCGACGGGCTGCGGGTGGCCGGCGGGTTCGACGGGCTCGGCCTGCGCGGCAACTCCTCCAGTCCCGTGACCGCCCGCGGCGTCCGCGTCCCGCGCGGGGCGATGCTGGGGGCCGACGGCACCGGCATGGACATCGCCCTGGCGACGTGCCTGCCGGTCTTCCTCGTCCTCAGCGCGGCGGCCTCACTGGGAATCATGGAGGCGGTCCTGGCCGCCGCCCGGAAGCACCTGACCGGCACCCGGCTGGCGCACCTGGGGCAGACCCTGGCCGACGACCCCTCACGGCGCGCCCGGTACGCCGAACTGCGCACCCGCGCGGACGGCGTGCGCGCCTTCCTCTCCGACACCCTCGCGGCGCTGGAGGCCGGCCGCGAGGACGCCACCGTGCGGGTCCTCCAGGTCAAGGCGGTCGCCGCCGAGGCCGCCACCGAGGTGACCGACGGCGTGATGAAGCTCTGCGGCGGCTCCGCCTTCCGCCGCGACCTGGGCGTCGAGCGCCACTTCCGCGACTCCCTCGCGGCCCGGGTCATGGCGCCCACCACCGAGACGCTCCACGACTTCACCGGCCGGGCGAGCCTCGGGCTCCCGCTCCTGGACGCCCCGGCGGGGCCCGGCGGAGGGGAGCGGCCGTGACGCTGCTGATGGGCGCGGTCGCCTACGACCCCAAGGTCGTCACCATCTGGGAGGGGTTCCGCACCTGGCTGCGCCACCAGGGCCTGCCCTTCGACTTCCTGCTGTACTCCCACTACGAACGGCTCACCGAGGACCTGGTGGCGGGCCGGCTGCACGCCGCCTGGAACTCGCCGCTGGCCTGGGTGCGGGCCCGGCGGCTGGCGCGGGCCCGCGGCCGGGAGGTCCGCGCCCTGGTGATGCGCGACACCGACCAGGACCTGACCTCCGTCGTCCTCGTCCGCAGCGACTCGCCCGTCACCTCGCCCGCCGACCTCAAGGAGCGCACGGTCGCCGTGGGCGCCGTCGACTCCCCGCAGGCCACCCTGCTGCCGCTGTCGCTGCTGCGCCGGACGGGGCTGCGGCCCGGCCGGGACTTCACCGTGCGCCGCTTCGACGTCGGCACCGGACTCCACGGCGACCACGTCGGAGGGGAGCGGGAGGCGGTGCGCGCCCTGCTGGCGGGCGAGGCGGACGCCGCGTGCGTCCTGGACGCCAACCACCTGCTGTTCGGACGGGAGGGCACGCTGCCGCCGGGCGGGGTGCGGCTGCTGGCGCAGACGGAGCCGTACGACCACTGCACCATGACGGTCGCCGGCACCGCGCCCCCCGAACTCACCGGGGAGTTCGAGCGGTTGCTGCTGTCCATGGCGTACGACGACCCCGAGGTGCGGCCCCTGCTGGACCTGGAGGGGCTCACCGCCTGGCGCCCCGGCCGCACCACCGGCTACGCCGCGCTGGAGACCGCCGTGGACGAGGCGGGCTTCTACGACGCGGCCGGGCGGATCACCGCCGCGGAGTACGCGCCGTGACCGCCCCCGGCGCCCCGGTGCTCCGCCTGGGGGCGCTGGGGTTCGACCGGGGCGCCCACCTGCTGGTGCGGCGCACGCTCGACGGTCTGCGCCCCGGCGAGGAACTGGCGGTGGCGGGCGGTGACCCGGCGCTGGCCGTCCACCTGCGGGCCTGGTGCCGCACGAACGGCCACGGGATGCGGGAGGCGGGGCCCGGGGAGCCGGACGGGGTGCGCGCCCGGATCGTCCGGGGCCGCGCCGACCTCGACCGCCGGACGGGCGCCGTCCGGGCGGGCGGCCCCGGGCCCGGCGGGGTGGTCGCCCACCCCCCGCCCGCCTGGGGACTGGCCGCCCGCGGCGCGCTGGTCGAGGCCGGCGGGCCGCCGGGCCCCTTCGACCTGACCGACCGCGACCACGTCTGGGCGGACGTCGCCCCCGCCCTCTACGCCCGCGCCGCGGCCTCCCAGTGGGACCCGGCCCGGGCCGTGGACTGGGACGCGCCCTTCGTCCTCCCCGACGAGGTGGAGCGGGCCGTCGTCCAGGTGATGACCTACCTGGTGGAGAACGAGCAGGCCGCCCTCGTCGTCCCCGCCCGGCTGCTGGCCCGGGTCCACCCCCACTTCCGCGAGGTCCTCCAGCTGCTGGCGGTCCAGGCCGCCGACGAGGCCCGCCACATGGAGGTCTTCACCCGCCGCGCCCTGCTGCGGGGCGGCGAGATGGGCACCTCCTCGGCCGGGGGCCGGGAGTCGCTGCACACCCTGCTGACCGAACCGGACTTCTCCCTGGCGGCCTTCCTGCTCTCGGTGCTCGGCGAGGGGAGCTTCCTGAGCCTGCTGGAGTTCCTGGAGCACCACGCCCCCGACCCGGTCACCCGCCGCGTCACCGCCCTGGCCCGCCGCGACGAGGCCCGGCACGTCGCCTTCGGCGTGGCCCACCTCCACCACCGCTCCACCGTCGACCCCGCCCTGCGCGGCCGCCTCCGCGCCGCCGTGGAGCGCCGCCACGACGCCCTGCAGGACACCGCCGGGCTCAACCAGGACGTCTTCGACTCCCTCGTGGTCCTCGCCGCGGGCGAGTGGACCCCGGAGGCGATCGCCCGCGGCCACGACGCGGTCGCGGGGCTGCGGGCCGCCATGGACGAGGGCCGGCAACGCCGCCTGGTCCACCTCGGTTTCCCCGCCGACGAGGCCGCCGAGCTCTCCGCCCTCCACACCCGCAACTTCATGTGACCGCGGCAGCCGGGCACCGGCCGGGAGGGCAACGCTTCCGTGGTGTGTCCGGAGCGGGGGCAGAATGAGGGCTCTCGAAGACCGGACGCGGGGGCAGAGGTGACGACGTACCTGACTGAGGCTGATCCGCGGTGGGCTGAGCACTCCGGCGGGGAAGGGCACAGCGATGCCCCGGACTGGGGGCCCGGGGACTTGGAGCGCGCTGCGGTGTTCCTGGCCGAGCTCGCGCCGCAGGCCCGGCGGGTGCTCGAGTACCTGCTGCGCAACCCCGGCCGGAGGGTCCACTGCACGGAACTGGTGGACAAGGTCCTGGGCGGGCCGGACGAGGGCGACCCGGCACGCCGCGTGGCAGGCGTGCTGTCCGGTATGAGCAGGGCACGCAGCAGGAGCGGGCGGCGGTATCCGTTCCACTGGTGGGAGGCTCCCGAGGGGAGTGCGGGTGCGACGTACGCAGTCCGCCCCTCGGTGGCAGCGGTGTTCCTGGCTGCTCGGCTCGGTCGGTGACTTCACCGCCCGCTGGGGACGGCCGGCCCCGTCGTCGGTGTTCCGGGCACGGTCGCAACGGCGCTCGTCGTCCTCCGCGGGGGCGCCGAGCGGGGGTCGGCCCGAGCGGTCCGCCGAGTCCCGGCCCGAGTGGGAAGACGGGCTCCGCCGGCGGCCGTCTGCCATCGGTGGGGCCCGCGGTCCTGCATCTTCGCGCTGTGGGCGTCGGTCACCTCGCGAGGTGCGGCCGGCGGTCGATCGGGATCCCGTGGGCGATTTCGCAGTGAGCGGCGGGCACCACGATGTCCGCCGTCTCCACGGGCCGCCCCTGGCCGCTGTGGTACGTCCGCCGGTTGTGCGTCACGGGTGCGGGCTTCCGGATGCCCGGGAGGGACGCCTCCTCGGCGGTCGCCTGCCTCGGCCCCGGCTGCTCCGGAAGACGGGAAAAGGTCTCTGGCCTGCAAGAGAACGGCCCAGCCGAGGCTGGGCCGGTGGCGCCCCCGGCAGGACTCGAACCTGCGGCCAAGCGCTTAGAAGGCGCCTGCTCTATCCACTGAGCTACGGGGGCCTGTGCGGTCACGGACGGACGGTGGGGACGCCCCCGGGGACCTTGCCGCGACAAGGATAGGGGTCCGGGCGCTTCCTCCCCGTTGCTTCACGTCCGCGACACCCTGTGGAGGTTCAGTGAAGCGGTCCGATAATCGCAGGCGAGTACGAATCATGCATCGGTTTGCGCGCTCCCGCGGAGGGGTGTTGTGCAGTCGTTATGCCGCTCGACCTCACCGTTACGCGAGGCACAGGGGTCAAAACACCCTGTTCTAGGCCGAATGCGCTTCAAAAAACGCTCTAAATTGGGCATTCTGCGCATGTGGCGATCTTGGAAGCTAGGACCGAACTTCTCGACGCGATCAGCACCCTGCGTGATCGCGTCGCCGCAGTCCGCTTTCCGCTGCCGCTGCCCGGGGCCGAACGCGCCCGCCGCTCCCGCGGCGAACTGCTCGCCCAGCTCGACGACTACCTGGTGCCCCGGCTGCGCACCCCCGAGGCGCCGCTGCTGGCCGTCGTCGGCGGGTCCACCGGCGCCGGGAAGTCCACCCTGGTCAACTCGCTGGTGGGGCGGCGGGTCAGTGACGCGGGGGTGCTGCGCCCCACCACCCGCACCCCCGTGCTCGTCTGCCACCCCACCGACCAGCACTGGTTCGCCGGTCCCCGGGTGCTGCCCCGGCTGAGGCGGGTGTGGACGCCCCGGCGCGAGGACCGCCCGGCGGACGGGGCGGAGCCGTCCGCCGTCCCCGACGACGACCACTGGGCCGAGGAGGCGGACGCCCCGCCCGCCCTGGCCGTGGAGACCGACGAGTCCGTGCCCGCCGGGATCGCCCTCCTGGACTCGCCCGACATCGATTCCCTGGTGACCTCCAACCGCGAGCTGGCGGCCGAGCTGTTCTGTGCCGCCGACATCTGGGTGCTGGTCACCAGCGCCTCCCGGTACGCCGACGCCGTCCCCTGGCACCTGCTGCGCGCCGCCCGCGAGTACGACGTGACCCTGGCCACCGTGCTGGACCGGGTGCCCCACCAGGTGGCCGCCGAGGTCTCCCGCCACTACACCGCCCTGCTGGAGCGCGCCGGACTCGGCGACGTGCCCTGCTTCACCGTCCCCGAACTCCCCGAGTCCACCCGCGGCGGCTGCGGACTGCTGCCCGCCACGGCCGTCGCCGAACTGCGCGAGTGGCTGCTCCACCACGCCCGGGACCCGGCGGTCCGCATGGTCGCCGCCGACCGCACCGCCTCCGGGGCCCTGGCCTCGCTGCGCTCCCGCGTCCCCGAACTGGCGGGTGCGGCCGCGGCCCAGCACGCCGCCGCGCTGCGGCTGATGCGCCACATCGACGGCGCCTACGACGCGGCGGGCGAGCGGGTGCGGCGGCAGCTCGCCGACGGGGAACTGCTGGCGGGCGACGCCCTGGCCCGCTGGCACGGCTTCCCGCAGGACAGCGGCGGCGACGAACTCCTGGACGCCTTCTGCGACGGCCTGTCGGCCCTGCTGCGCGGTGCCGTCGGCGACGCCGACGAGCAGGCCGCCGACGCCTGGAGCCGCGAGCCGGGTGCCCCGGAGTGCGGCCGCGCCGACGAGCTGGCGGCCGAGCGGATCGACATCCAGGTGCGGCGCTGGCGGCGCTGCCTGGAGGAGCTGGCGGAGGAGGAGCTGCGGACCGCCGACGGCTGCCCGCCGACGGCCGAGGAGACCGCCGCCCTGCTCGCGGTCGCCGCCCTGGGCGGGCACCGGGCCCCGAGCGCGGGCGACGCG
This sequence comes from Streptomyces desertarenae, assembly GCF_042681365.1. Classification (NCBI taxonomy): domain Bacteria; kingdom Bacillati; phylum Actinomycetota; class Actinomycetes; order Kitasatosporales; family Streptomycetaceae; genus Streptomyces; species Streptomyces desertarenae. Next base: position 5,845 of record NZ_JBHUFU010000001.1, read on the forward strand.
CTGGCCGCCGCCCTGGGCGGCGGCGTCGCGGCACGGTTGCGCGAACAGGGCGACGAGTTGCTGGAGGAGTGCCTGGACCGGGTGCTGGGCGGGGAGCGCGCCTACCGGCTGGCGCCCCTTCAGGACCTCGACGCCACCCCGGACCAGCAGGTGGCCCTGATCGCGGCCCTGTCGGTGCTGCAGAGGGCGAGGAGGAGGAGGTGACCGAGATGACGGCGGACGTCCGTGCGGAGACGGAGCCGGGTGCCTGTGCGGGAGAGGGCGCGTACGGGGGAGGGGCCGCGGAGGCCGGCGGCTCCTGGGACGACGGGCTGATCGCCCGCCGGGCCCGCCCGGACGCCGTCCGGGAGGGCCGTGCGCCCGGCGCGCCCGGCGTGCGGGGAGGGGACCGCGGGTGGGACCCCTTCCCCCCGGAGCCGCCCGCGGGCGCGCGCTGGGAGGACGCCCGCCGGGAGGGCTGGGAGACCGGGTGGGACGCGGGACCGCGCGCCGGTGCCGCGCCGCCGCCCGGCGGCGCGGCGGAACCGCTGCGCGGGAGGCTGCGCGCGCTGCGGGAGCTGGTCGGTCTCTCCCGCACCCGGCTGGACGGCGGGGTGCTGGAGGAGGCCGGGCGCGTCCTGGACGAGGCGGCGGCGCGCCGCCGCCTGCCGCGCACGTACACCACCGTGGCCGTCGCCGGGGCCACCGGCAGCGGCAAGTCGATGCTGTTCAACACGCTCGCGGGGGTCCGGTTCTCCGAGACCGGGCTGCGCCGCCCCACCACCGCCGTCCCGGTCGCCTGCGTCTGGGAGAGCGAGTGGGACGGCGGCGCCGACGGCCTGCTGGAACGGCTCGGCGTGCCGCCCCGGGCCCGCCGCCGGGTGCAGCCCCGCGACCCGGCCCTGCGCGGCCTCGTCCTCATCGACCTGCCCGACCACGACTCCGCCGCCCCCGGCCACCGCGAGCAGGTCGACCGGCTGCTGCGCCTGGTGGACGCGGTGGTCTGGGTGACCGATCCGGAGAAGTACGCGGACGCCGCGCTGCACGAGCGCTACCTGCGGCCGATGGCCGGCCACGCCGAGGTGACGTTCGTGGTGCTGAACCAGACCGACCGGCTCCCCGCCGACGCCGTCGACACCGTCATGGACGACCTGCGGCGGCTGCTGGACGAGGACGGCATGGCCCTCGGCGAGCACGGCGAGCCCGGCGCGACGGTCCTGGCGCTGTCGGCCCTCACCGGCGAGGGCGTGGAGGACCTGCGGCACTCGCTGGGCGAACTGGTCGCGGGGCGGCGGGCTGCGCAGCTGCGGCTGGCCGCCGACGTGGACGGCGCGGTCGCCCGGCTCCGGCCCGTCTACGTGGTCGACACCCCCTGCGGCCCGGCCGGTCTGACCGAGCGGGCCCGCGAGGACTTCGAGGACCGGCTGGCCTCGGCGGTGGGCGCGGCGGCCGCCGGGCAGACGGCCGAGCGTCTGTGGCTGCGGCACGCCGAGCACGCCTGCGGCACCCCCTGGGCCCGGTTGCTGCGCTGGTACGAGACGCGGCGCGGGCGCGGCGGGACCGCCGCGGAGTCGCCGCGCCCGGCCGCGGGGGGCGCGGGCGGCGAGGTGCCCGGGGGACCTCCCGCGGTGGCCCGGCCCGTCCTGGCGCAGGCGGTGCGCACGCTGGCGGAGGAGGCGTCGGCCGGACTGCCGCAGCCGTGGGCGAAGTCGGTGCGCGACGCGGCCTGGCGCGGCGCCGCGGGGCTGCCGGAGGCGCTGGGGGAGGCGATCGCCGGGGGCGGGGACGACGGCGGGGGCGGCGGAGGCGCGGACGGCGCGGGGAGGGGGGTGCGGCTGCCGCGTCCGCGCTGGTGGACGGTGGCGGCGTGCACGCAGTGGCTGCTGCTGGCCGTGCAGCTCCTGGGCGCGTACCTGCTGGTGGACCTGATCGCCGGAGGGCCGGGGCGGGGCGGCGTCTGGCTCCCGGTGGGGCTGCTGACGGGCGGGGCGCTGGCCGGGCCGCTGCTGGCCTGGTGCTGCCGGATCGCGGCGCGCGGGCCGGCCCGCGCGTACGGGCTGGAGAGGGAGCGCAGGCTGCGGCGGCTCGCCACGGGCTGGGGCCAGGCGTGGGTGCTGGAACCGGTCGCCGCCGAACTGCTGCGCTACCGCGAGGTGCGCGAGCAGTACGCCATCGCGGCCGGCGGCGCCGACCGGGCCTGAGGCGCCGCCCGCCACCCCGTCACCCGCGGGGGTGACCGGGTTGTCCACAACCGGCCGGTACTCCACAGGGCGCGGCGGCGGACGGCGCGGCCGGGCAGCATCGGGCCGTGGAGGCGGTGCGGCCGGCGGCCGCGCCACGGCCCGGGACGGGGGAGACGTGAACGAGACGATGGTGACGGTGGTCGGCAACGCCGCGTCGGCGGTGGAGACGAGGACGACGGCGGCCGGCCGCCCGATGGCCCGGTTGCGGCTGGCCACCACGGTGCGGCGCTACGACGAGGCGCGGGGCGGCTGGACGGACGCGTACACCAGCTTCTACACCGTGTGGGCGTTCCGGGGGCTGGCGGAGAACCTGGCGGCGTCCGTGGGGATCGGCGAACCGCTCGTCGTACACGGGAGGTTGCGAGTGCAGCAGGGCGAACGCGACGGGAGACGCTGGACGTCGGCGGAGATCGAGGCCACGTCGGTGGGGCACGACCTGGCCCGCGGCACCTCGGCCTTCACCCGATGCGGCCGTCCGGTTCCCGGGAGCGAATCCGAGGCGAATACGTGACGGCATGTCATGACCGGGCGGTAACAACGCTGATGACGGTTAAAGACCGACTCCTGCGGATTCTCGATAACGATTCGGCTTCGGAGTGTGTACCGTTTGGCTTTCCTGGGGACCAGGGTCCGTTCGCTCCCTACGATCACCCCCTGAGACACGGGGGTTGACGAGGGGACGACCACAGATGATTTCTGTACGCGGACGGGGCCCTGCCCGTCTCGCCGCCGCGGCAGCCGCCACGGGCCTGCTGGCGGCAGGAGCGATAGCCGGCGCGGGGAACGCCGTCGCCGACGAGAACAGCCCGCACCCGGGGGGTGCGACCGCCACCCTGGGTGGTCTGAAGACCTACGACCAGGCCGTCATCCACGGTCGCGGCGGGGACAAGAAGATCGGCGCCGGTGTCTTCGAGATGGCCGTCGACGGCGGCGGCGTCCTGAAGACGTACTGCATCGACATCCACACCGGGACCCGCAAGGATGCCCGGTACAAGGAGGCCTCCTGGGCCGAGTCCTCGCTCCACAACAACCAGAACGCGGGCAAGATCCTCTGGATCCTGAAGAACTCCTACCCGCAGGTGAACGACCTCGTGGCGCTCGCGCAGAAGGCCGGCGCCGGACAGCTCACCGAGAAGACCGCCGCCGCGGGCACCCAGGTCGCGATCTGGCGCTTCTCCGACAACGCAAACGTCGAGGCGGTCGACCCGGACGCCGAGAAGCTTGCCGACTACCTGCAGCAGAACGCCCAGAACCTCGCCGAGCCCCAGGCGTCGCTGACGCTCGACCCGCCGGCCGTCTCCGGCAAGGCCGGTGAGAAGCTCGGCCCGATCACCGTGAACACCAACGCGCAGGCCGTGACCGTCGCGCCCGGCGCGCAGGCCGAGAACGCCGGTGTGAAGGTCGTCGGCGCGGACGGCGCCCCGGTCACCTCCGCCAAGAACGGCGACCGGCTCTTCTTCGACGTGCCCGAGGGCACGGCGGACGGCTCCGCGTCGCTGACCCTGCAGGCGGCCACCGAGGTGTCGGTGGGCCGGGCCTTCACCAGCATCGACCCGAAGAACCCGAGCCAGACCCAGATCCTGGCCGGCTCCAGCGGCTCCAGCGTCACCGCGACCGCGACCGCGACCTGGGCCACCGCGGCCCCGGCCCCGGCCGTCACGGCCGAGAAGAAGTGCGCCGCGGGCGGCGTCGAGGTCTCCGTGACCAACAAGGGCACCGAGCCCTTCACCTTCACCCTCGCCGGCAAGGAGCACCAGGTCCCGGCCGACGGCAAGCCGGTCTCCGTGCTGGTGCCGGTGAAGGAGGACCAGCCCTACAAGATCACGATCACCGGGCCGAACGGCTTCGAGAAGACCTTCGAGGGCACCCTCGACTGCGAGACCGACAGCGAGGGCACCACCGGCGCCACCGGCACCACCGGCGGCGGCGCGGAGACCCCGGAGCCCTCGACCGCGCCCAGCCCGGCCACCGTCGGCGGCGAGACCGGTGGCGACGCCGGCGGCGAGACCGGCGGTGAGGGCAACCTCGCCGAGACCGGCTCCAACAGCAGCACCCCGGTCATCGCGGGCGTGGCCATCGCCCTGGTGGTCCTGGGCGGCGCCGCGGTCTTCTTCCTGAGGAAGAGGAAGCCCGCCACGGCCGGCTCCGACGACTGACCGACCGCGTTCCACCGCACCACCGGTCCGGGCGTGACCGCCTGATCCGCCCGGACCGCCCGGCCACGTGCTGCCGCACCCCCACGCGGCAGCACGTGGCCTTCTCCGTCCCCGCCCCGGGGTGCGGCAAGGGGCGTGGCCACCGCTTCCCGAGCACCGCAACAGCCCTCCCGCAGCGGCTTCGCCGCCAACAGGGGGCGTCCCACGCGGCCCGGACCGTCTCCGGCTCCACCGGCGGCCCGGTGCGTGGCGCTGACGGCCCGTCGGCCCGGGCCGGTGCTCCCGGCCCTCCGGCCCCGAACCGGCCTCGAACCGGCCCCGGAACCGGCATCCGATGCGGTTCGGGGCGCCTGCCTGCGGCGCCGCCGGGAGGCGGGACCCCGGCAGGGGGCGTCCACGGCGCTGCCGACCGGCCCCCGGCGTCTCCCGCCCGCACCGGTCACGGCCGGAGAGCGGGGCGGCGTGCCGGGTGCTCGCCGGGGGCGTCCTCGCCGCGCCGGCCGCCTTCCGGGGCGGCGCCGTGCCCCTCGGCCACCGTCCCGGGCCGTCCCGGGCCGCCCGAAGGCGGCCGACACCGGCGGAAGCGACCGGTGAGTGCGCAGGCCAGGGGCGTGCCCCAGGTCACTGGCCCAGTCGTTTTCGCCCCAGCGCGGGGGTGCGGCAAGATGGGGTGTATCTGCCCACTCCCTGATTGCCGGACGGTTTCTCTTGGCTGAGTACATCTACACCATGCGCAAGGCGCGTAAGGCGCACGGCGACAAGGTGATTCTCGACGACGTCACGCTGAGCTTCCTGCCCGGCGCCAAGATCGGTGTCGTGGGCCCCAACGGCGCCGGCAAGTCCACGGTGCTGAAGATCATGGCCGGTCTGGAGCAGCCCTCCAACGGCGACGCCTTCCTCGCCCCCGGCTACAGCGTCGGCATCCTCCTGCAGGAGCCCCCGCTGGACGAGTCCAAGACCGTGCTGGAGAACGTCCAGGACGGCGTCGCGGAGATCAAGGGCAAGCTCGACCGGTTCAACGAGATCGCCGAGCAGATGGCGACCGAGTACACCGACGAGCTGATGGAGGAGATGGGCAAGCTCCAGGAGCAGCTCGACCACGCGAACGCCTGGGACCTGGACGCCCAGCTGGAGCAGGCCATGGACGCCCTGGGCTGCCCGCCCGGCGACTGGCCCGTCACCAACCTCTCCGGCGGTGAGAAGCGCCGCGTCGCCCTGTGCAAGCTGCTGCTGGAGGCGCCCGACCTGCTGCTGCTGGACGAGCCCACCAACCACCTGGACGCCGAGTCCGTGCAGTGGCTGGAGCAGCACCTGGCGAAGTACTCCGGCACCGTCGTGGCCATCACCCACGACCGGTACTTCCTGGACAACGTCGCCGAGTGGATCCTGGAGCTCGACCGCGGCCGCGCCCACCCCTACGAGGGCAACTACTCCACCTACCTGGAGAAGAAGCAGGCCCGCCTGAAGGTCGAGGGGCAGAAGGACGCCAAGCGCGCCAAGCGCCTCAAGGAGGAGCTGGAGTGGGTCCGCTCCAACGCCAAGGGCCGCCAGGCGAAGTCCAAGGCGCGTCTGTCCCGCTACGAGGAGATGGCCGCCGAGGCGGAGAAGACCCGCAAGCTGGACTTCGAGGAGATCCAGATCCCGCCGGGCCCGCGCCTGGGCAACGTCGTGGTGGAGGTCGAGCACCTGCACAAGGCGTTCGGTGACAAGGTCCTCATCGACGACCTGTCCTTCTCGCTGCCGCGCAACGGCATCGTCGGCGTCATCGGCCCCAACGGCGCGGGCAAGACGACGCTGTTCAAGATGATCCAGGGCCTGGAGCAGCCGGACTCCGGCACCATCAAGGTCGGCGACACGGTCAAGATCTCCTACGTCGACCAGGCCCGCGAGAACATCGACCCGAAGAAGACGCTGTGGGCCGTCGTCTCCGACGAGCTGGACTACATCAACGTCGGCCAGGTCGAGATGCCCTCGCGCGCCTACGTCTCCGCGTTCGGCTTCAAGGGCCCGGACCAGCAGAAGCCGGCCGGCGTCCTCTCCGGCGGCGAGCGCAACCGCCTCAACCTGGCGCTCACCCTCAAGCAGGGCGGCAACCTGCTGCTCCTGGACGAGCCGACCAACGACCTCGACGTCGAGACGCTGTCGTCGCTGGAGAACGCGCTGCTGGAGTTCCCCGGCTGCGCCGTGGTGGTCTCCCACGACCGCTGGTTCCTGGACCGCGTCGCCACGCACATCCTCGCCTACGAGGGCGAGTCCAAGTGGTTCTGGTTCGAGGGCAACTTCGAGTCGTACGAGAAGAACAAGATCGAGCGGCTCGGTCCGGACGCGGCCCGTCCGCACCGCACCACCTACAAGAAGCTCACCCGGGGCTGAGGGGCCGGCGAGAGGTGCGGCACACATTCCCCTGCCCGCTGCGCTGGTCGGACATGGACGCCTTCGGGCACGTCAACAACGTGGTCTTCCTCCGCTACCTGGAGGAGGCGCGGATCGACTTCATGTTCCGGCTGGCGCGGCAGGCGGCGTCGGAGTCCTTCACCGGGGGCTCGGTGGTGGCCCGGCACGAGATCGAGTACCTGCGGCCGCTGACGCACCGGCACGAGCCGGTGGTCGTCGAGCTGTGGGTGACGAGGGTCGGCGCGGCGTCGGTGACGGTCGCCTACGAGGTCAAGGACGGCCCGGGTGACGGCGACACCGTCTACGTGCGGGCCTCGACGGTCGTGGTCCCCTACGACCTGGACAAGGAGCGGCCCCGCCGGCTCTCCGAGGAGGAGAGGGCGTTCCTCAAGGAGTACCTGGACGACAGCGCGACGGGAGCCGCCGCCGCATGAGCGACAGCGACCGGACCCGGCACCTGGTCCTCGGCGACCCGGGGGAGGCGGCGGAACTCGCCGCCCTCCTGGGCCGGCTGCTGCGCTGGGAGAGGAACGCCGCGGTGCGGCTGAGGGCCACCGAGGACGGTGTCCTGGGCGTCTTCGCCCGGCCCGCCCGCTTCGAGGTGCTGGCCGTGCGCACGGCCCGGCTGGCCGAGCCCGTCCCGCTGGACGCCACGGTCTCGGCCGGGGAGCTGCTGGAGGGCCTGGACGAGCGGGCGGGGACGGCGGCCGTGCCCGCCCCCGTGACCGGACCGCCCTGGGCCGGCCTGCTGCCGCCGCGCGGCGGCTGGCGCCCGCTGGGCGAGCTGCCCTACGAGGCGGTGCGCGCCGCCGCGGCGGCGGTGGTCGCCGAGTTCCGGCGGCGCAGCGAGGAGCTGGGCGAGACCGGGCGCACCCGTGAGGCGCTGGACGCGCTCGCCGAGGAGATCTGGTCCCGCCCCCTGGGCGGCGGCGCCGGGCTGCCGCTGCGCGCCGTCCACGCCGCCCAGGCGCTGGGGATGCTGCGGGCGCGCGGACCCGTCCTCGCGGCCGGTCCGCGCGGCGGTCCGCCCGCGCCGGGCGGCGGGGCGGACGCCCCGGTGGTCACCGTGCTCGCCGCGGGATCCTGGCAGCGGCTGCGCACCCCCTACGGCTCGGTCGCCCTGCGCGGCCGGGGCGGCGGCGCGGGGGGACTGAGCGTCACCCCGCTGTGAGGGCGGCGGAGCGCCGCCCGGCCCGGCGCCGGACCGCCCCCGCCCGGGGCGGCCCGGGTCAGTCCGGAGTGTTGATCATCGAGCCGGCCGCGTAGACCAGGTAGTCCCACAGCTGCCGCTCGTGCTCGGGCTCCAGGTCCAGGCTGTCCACCGCGTCCCGCATGTGCCGCAGCCAGGCGTCGTGGGCGGCGCGGTCGATGGTGAAGGGGCCGTGCCGCATCCGCAGCCGCGGGTGCCCGCGCTGCTCGCTGTACGTCCTGGGCCCGCCCCAGTACTGCATCAGGAACAGCACCAGGCGCTCCTCGGCCGGCCCCAGGTCCTCCTCCGGGTACATCGGCCGCAGCAGCGGGTCCCCGGCGACTCCCTCGTAGAACCGGCGCACCAGGCGCCGGAACGTCTCCTCGCCCCCGACCTGATCGAAGAAGGTCTGCGTCTGCAAGCTGCCGCGCGGAATCTCCATCACGCCCCCATGGTCGCAGATGCTCCGGCCGGGGGACCCGGCCCGGGACCCGCGCCCGGCCCCGGGCCGCGGGATCCGGACGCCCTCAGGCGTCGTCCCAGCGGAACAGCCGCGCGGCGATCGCCGTCATCACCGCGGCGAACAGCAGCAGCCCGCCCATGACGGGCAGGGCGGCCTCCCAGCCCTGGCCGCGCGAGAGGACGTCCTGCATCGCCTCGGTCAGGTGCTTCAGGGGCAGCAGGTCGGCCAGCGCCCGCAGCCAGGCGGGAGCGCCGTCCAGGGGGAAGAAGGAGCCGGAGAGGAAGGCCATGGGCAGCACGATGACCTGCGTCACCCCGTTCGCCGCCTCCTCCGTCCTGGCCCGGGCACCGACGACCAGGCCGACGGACATGAAGGCCAGCGTGCCGCAGACCACCAGCGGCAGGGACAGCCACCAGTACCCGGTCAGCTCCAGCCCGTAGAAGGGGAGCGCCGCCACCCCGACGAAGACCAGGGTCTGGACGAGGGCGAGGGCGATGTTGACCCCCACACGCGCGGCGATGACCGCGCCCGGTCCCACCGGGGCGAGCCACAGCCTGCGCAGGATGCGCTTCCTGCGCCAGTTGACCAGGGTGAGCGCCGATCCGACGACCGCGCTCATCGCCACCGCCCAGCCGAGCATCCCGGGGGTGAGGAACTGGATGGCCCTCAGCGACTCGTCCTCCACCCGGGAGGCGGTCAGCTCGTACGCCGGGGGCCGCCCGGTCGCCGCGATGTTGGCCTGCTGCACCAGCGAGTCGACGATCGCCCGGACGCTGCCCGCCCGGGTCGGGTCGGCCGCCGAGTAGCGCAGCCGCACCCGGTCGCCCTCCTGCCACAGCACCGCGTCCACGTCCCCGGCGCGGACCTCCTCCAGCGCCTGCCCGCGGTCGTCGGAGGTGCGGATGGTGAGGAAGTCCTCCAGGCCCGCGCGGACCTCCCGCGGCAGGGAGTCCAGCGCCTCGACCCGGCCGAGCTGGACAATCTCCGCGCGCGGTGTGGCGTTGTCCTTGAACAGCGCGCCGAACAGCACCAGGAACATCAGCGGGAAGACCAGGATGAAGAAGACGGCGGTGCGGTCCCTGAGCATCCCCAGGGCCATCGCCCTCGACAGGCTGGCGAAGGCCCGTCCGCGGGTCCGCTCCGCGCCGGCCGCGTCCGCCGGGTTCCGCCCGCCCGCCCCGCTCCGCGCGCTCACTGGCGGTACTCCCGTCCGGTCAGCTGGAGGAAGACGTCCTCCAGGGAGGCCGCGCCCAGCTCCCCGATCAGTTCGGCGGGGGAGCCCACGCGCAGCACGCGCCCGTGGTCCATCACCGCGACCCGGTCGCACAGCGTCTCGGCCTCGTCCATGTAGTGCGTGGTGAGCACCACCGTGCGGCCCTCGTCGTTGATGGAGCGCAGCAGGTCCCACAGGTTGCGGCGGGCCTGCGGGTCCAGCCCGGTGGTCGGCTCGTCGAGGAAGACCAGTTCCGGGTCGTGGACCAGCGCGCACGCGATGGAGAGCCGCTGGGCCTGCCCGCCGGAGAGCTTGTCCTCGCGGGTGCCGGCCTTCCCGGTCAGGCCGACGGTCTCCAGCATCGCGTCGGCGCGCTCGGCGGGGACGCCGTAGAGGGAGGCGAAGGTGAGGATCTGCTCGCGGGCGGTCAGCTTGTCGAAGAAGGCCGACGACTGGAGCTGGACGCCGATGCGCCGCAGCAGGGAGGGGTTGCGGGGGAAGGGCGACTCGCCCAGCAGCCGCACCGTGCCCTCGTCCGGGCTGCGCAGTCCCTCGGTGATCTCCAGCGTGGTCGTCTTGCCGGCGCCGTTGGGCCCGAGGATGCCGTAGAACTCGCCACGTTCGACGGTGAAGGACACCCCGTCGACGGCCTGCACGTCCCCGTACCGCTTGCGCAGCCCCTCGACCGTGATCGCGGAAGTGGTCATGGGAGCGGAGCGTATCGGCGGAACATCACCTTCCGGCCCCCTCGGTGATCTCGCGCGGACGACGCCCGGGCAGCACAGTGGTGACATGACCGACATGCGAGGTGCGGCGGAGGGCGACGGCTCCGGCGGCGGGCTCGACGGGACGGCCCGGGCCCTCTCCCGCGCGCTGGTGGAGGCCCTGGAAGCGGAGGGGGTCCTGACCGACCCGGCCTGGCGGGAGGCGTTCGAGTCCGTGCCGCGCCACCTGTTCGTCCCCGAGTACCACGTGCCCCGGGCCGGCGGGTACGAGCGGCGCCGGTACGACGACCCCGATCCGCTCGGGCGCCGGCTCTGGCTGGAGGGTGTGTACGAGGACGTCCCGCTGGCGACGGTGCTGCGGGACGGGGAGCCGGTCTCCTCCTCCAGCCAGCCCTCCCTGATGGCGCTGATGCTCCGGGCGCTGGACGTCCGGGACGGGGTGGACGTGCTGGAGGTCGGCACCGGCACCGGCTGGAACGCCGCCCTCCTGGCCCACCGGCTCGGCGACGGCCACGTGACCAGCGTCGACGTGGACCCGGAGATCACGGGGGCGGCCCGGGAGCGGCTGGCGGCGGCCGGGCACCGGCCCGCCGTGGTCACCGGGGACGGGGCGCTGGGCTGCCCGGAGCGGGCCCCGTTCGACCGGATCGTCGCGACCTGTGCGGTGGACACCGTCCCGGCCGGCTGGCTCGCCCGGTGCCGGCCGGGCGCGCTCGTCCTGGCACCCGTGGCCACCGGGTTGCTCGCCCTGCGGGTGGAGTCCGCCGACCGGGCGGAGGGCCGCTTCCTGGACACCCCCGCCTACTTCGTCCCGCTGCGCGGGGCGGGCCCGCCCCGCCCCCGGATCGATCCGGCGGACCTGCCGCGCGAGGCGCTGCGCACCGAGTCGTTCGGCTTCCTGCTGTCGCTGACCGGCGGTGAGGGGGACCCGGGCGCCGTCTACGAGGCATGGCGGCGGGCCGGGCGGCCGGACCGCACGCGCTACGGCGTGACGGTGAACGGCCGGGAGCAGTGGGTCTGGCTGGACGACCCGAAGGGTCCGGTCCGCTGGCCGCTGCTGCCGGGGGGCGGGACCGGGTCCGGTGGGAGCGCCGGCGGGGCCGGCTGACCCCGGCCCCGCCGGCGCCCCGGGCGGGCCCGGACCGGCGGCTCAGCCCCGGTACACGGTGATCGTGGTCCAGGCGCCGACGTGCACCCGGTCGCCCTCCCGCAGCGGGACGGGCACGAACGGCTGGATCGGCTCCTCGGCACCGTTGATGGTCGTGCCGTTGGTGGAGTCCTGGTCGACCACGGACCAGCTCCCGTCGGGCTGCTGCACCAGCACCGCGTGCTGGTGCGAGACGCCCGGGTCCTCCGGCTGGCGGCCCAGGTCGATGTCGGGCGACTCGCCGGTGGAGTGGCGGCGGCGGCCGATGGTGACCTGGGGGCCGTTGAGCTGTATCCGCTGCTCGGAGGCGTAGGCGGGGATGTTGAGTCCGGCGGCCTCCGGACCGCTGCGGCGCATCATCGCGGTGAAGTACTCGTGGTCGGGCCCGATCGACGCCATCCAGGTCGCCGGCTGCTGCTGCTGGGGCTGCTGGTGCTGCTGCGGCGGCCCCTGCTGCCCGTACTCCGGCTGCCCGTACTCCGGCTGCCCGTACTCGGGCCGGCCGTAGCCCTGCGGCCCGCCCTGCTGCGGGGGTGCGGGGGGCTGGGGCGGCTGGGGCTGGGGCGGCTGGGGGTAGCCGTAGCCCTGGGACTGCTGGGGCTGGTGGTGCTGGGGCTGCTGGGGCGGCGGTCCGAAGTCGGGCCGTCCCGGCTGCTCGTGCGGGTGGTGCTGGGGCCGGGCCGGGCCGGGCGGCGGCAGCGTCCAGTCGTCGCCGCCCTGCTGCGGGGGTGCGGGGGGCTGGGGCGGCTGGGGGTAGCCGTAGCCCTGGGACTGCTGGGGCTGGTGGTGCTGGGGCTGCTGGGGCGGCGGTCCGAAGTCGGGCCGTCCCGGCTGCCCGTGCGCATGAGGCCCGGGGCCGAAGTGGCCGGACGCGCCCGGCGGGGGCGGCGGGGAGGGCGGGCCCTGCGCCTGGAAACCGGGGGGCAGGTTCAGGGAGCCCATGCTGCCGCCGGGTGCCTGGGACGGGGGCGGCGGCGGAGGGGGCGGGGCGTAGCCGGCGGGGGAGTGGGCGAGGAAGTTGTACCGGCACTCCCCGCACAGGGGCGCCTGCCCCTCGCGCGGAGTGCGGCACTGCGGGCACGATTCGGCCTGCATGGTGGAGTCACCTCCCGGTCCGGGGTAGCCGTAGCCGCCCTGGCCCGGCATCGCGGGAGGGGGCGGCGGGACGGCACCGGCGGGCGCGCCCGGGGCCGGGGGCATGCGGTGGCCGCACACCTCGCACCAGTCGTCGGCCGCCGACTGGTGGCCGTTCGGGCAAGTCGGCATGTCGGTCCTTCCCCTCCGTGCAGCTCCGTGTCGTGTCGCTCGCCGGTCGGCTGTCGTGCGCGGCCGGTCTCGGCCGCGTGTCCGGCGTCGTCTCGTCGGCCTCGGAGACCTCCGCCGTCAGCGGAACAGTACCGGCCGCCGCGGCGCCCGCGCCCGTCGCCCGCGCGGGCGACGGGCGCACCCGCACGCCCGCCCGCGCGCGAGGCGTGCCGTCCGGCCGCCCGCGGTGCCCGCCCGCCATGTCCGGCTGGGGCGGATTGCGGCGATCGGGGCCGCTGCGGGGACCCGCCCCGGCCGCCTTCCGGGCACACCGCTGTGACCTGCGGTTTTCCTCCACGTCAGGGCGCCGGTCCGCTCTGCGGGGGCGGCCGGAGGGCGTCCTCCTGCCCGGGTCCGGGCCGGCGGTCGGCGGCCGACGTGCGGCACGGCGGGCGGGTTCCGTGATCTGCGCCACCCCGTTGCGGCCCGCCTCCGCGCAGACACCGGAAAGAGACACCGGAAAGAGGTGCCCCGGGACGGGCCGGCGGAGGCGGCCGAAGGCTCAGCCGTTCCCCGCCGCACCGCCGGACGCGGCCGGGAAGGGCAGCACCGCCACCGTCACGTTGTCGTGGCCGCCGCCGTCCAGCGCGTGTCCGACCAGGCGCTGCGCGCAGTGCAGCGGACGGGTGCGGGCGTCGGCCGGGACCACCGCGGCCATCTCCTCGGCGGACTCGGCGTAGTTCCACAGTCCGTCGGTGCACACCACGACCACGCCCGGCCGGTCCGGGGCGAAGGACGCGGTGTGCGGGTCGATCTCGTGCGCGTCGGCCCCCAGCCAGCCGGTGATGGCGTGGGCCCGGGCGTCCGCGTACGCCTCGGCCTCGCCCATCAGCCCCGCCGCGACCATCTGGGCGGCCCAGGAGTCGTCCTCGGTGAGCCGCGCGGCCGGCGCCGACCGGTCGTCGGGGATCCAGTAGGCACGGCTGTCGCCGATCCAGCCGACGGTGAGGAGGTTGTCGGCGACCACCGCGCTGACGATCGTGCAGGCCGGGGCGTTCTCCCCGGGGTCGCGGGACTCCGAGGCCAGGGCGTCGACCGCCCGGGCGGCGCGGAGCAGCGCGTCGTGCATCGCCTGCCGCGCCCCGACGCCGCGCGGCAGCGCGCCGGCCATGGCGGAGCAGGCGGACTCGGCGGCGGCGGCCGACGCCTCGTCGGGGCGGGTGGCGGAGGACACCCCGTCGCAGACGACGGCGATCACGGCCGGCGCGCCGTCGGGCAGCGTGGTGGCGGAGACCGCGAAGGAGTCCTCGTTGCGGTGGTGGCGCCGCCCGCGGTCGCTGGCCGCCGCGACCCCCTCCACCTCCTGCTCCACGTGGTCGCGCTCGTGCGGCGGCACGTGGCCGCAGTGCCCGCATTCCCGGGTCCCGTCCGCGGCGGCGGCGTCCGCGCCGCACGCGGCGCACCGGGTCTCCGGATCCGCCGCGCCGGGCTCCTGGGGGGACGGCCGGCCGGGGAGCGGACGCGGCCCGTCCGCCCGCGGCTCCGGGCCGGTCCGCGGCACGGGGCCGCGGGGGGCGGCGGCGTCCGCCGGGGCCGGGGCGGGCGGCGGCAGGACGTAGTCCCCCTCGTTCCAGTCCCCTTCGTTCCCGTCCCCTTCGTTCCAGTCCCCTTCGTTCCCGTTCCCCTCGTTCCCGCGGCCTGCGGGCCGCGCGGCCGCGGCCGGCGGCGCGGGGGGCCCGGGCGGGAGCGGCGGTACGGCGGAGACGCCCGGCCGCGAGGCGGCGCCCGCACCGTCCTGCGCGGTCCCGGCGTGCTCCGCGGGCGGCGCCGGGGGCGCGGGCGGCATGGGCGGCATGGGCGGCATGGGCGGTACGGACTGCACGGCGGGTGCCGCCGGGGGCGCGTCCGGTGCGTCCGGCCGCGCCGCGGTCCCGGGGCCGTTCACCGCGGCCGCCAGGTCGGCGCCGCACGCACCGCAGAAGCGGTCGCCGCTCCCCAGCGGTTCCTTGCAGCGGGGGCAGACGGAGAGTTGGTCGAGCTGCGGCATGGTCACACCCATGTTCTAGGGCGGAGACGGTTGGCCCGTTCCACCAGTTCGATCCTTTCGGTGCCGGTCTGCGCGAGTCTGGCGAGCAACCGGAACGAGCGTTCCAACCCCAGCCGGAGTCCCCTCTCGTCCAGCTCGCAGCCCAGCAGGGGCGGCGGGCGCCCCGTACCGGCGCCGGCGGGGGAACCCTGACGGCCCGCCAGCACCCAGTCCAACGCACTGCCCAGTACTTCGACGGTCAACCATTCACGGTGCAGCGGATCCAGACCGGCCTCGCGCAGCAGCTCCACCTGGCGGGCGGCCGCCCGCAGGTCCTCCAGCAGCGGCTCGTACGGGGAGCGTTGCCGCAGTCTGGCACGTACGGCGGCCGTCCGCGCGGCCGTGTGGTGGACGGAGACCTCCGGCACGGACTCCAGCACCCGCACCGCACCGCGGCGGTCACCGGTCGCCAACCGTACCCGGGCCAGGGCGAACGCGGCGCCCACGAAACCGCGGTCGGCCGCCCACACCAGGCGGTTGTACTCCGCGGCCTCCGCCGGGCGGTCCAGGGCCTCGGCGCAGACGGCGAGCGCCAGCTTGGGGGCGGGATCGCCGGGGAAGGCGCCGTGGACCGCGTCGAAGGCCGGCGCGGCCGCCTCCGGATCGCCGGTCACCAGGGCGTACAGCCCCCGGTGCCAGACGACCCGCCAGTCGCCGGGGTGCCGCTCCTCCAACTCGGCCAGGGCCGCGGCGGCGTCCGCGGAGCCCGCCGCGGTCCCGTCTTCCAGCAGGGTGCGCAGCCTCCGCAGGCGCAGCTCGACGGAGTCGGCGGGCACGCGGCGCAGCGCGGCGTTCCATGCGGCGGGGGAGGGCGCCGGCCACCCGCTCAGCAGGGTGGCGCCGGGGTCGGACGGGTCCGCCAGGGGCACCGGGAGCGCCAGGGCGGCCGTCCGCGCGTCCAGCGGAGCGAGCGCCGGTGCCGCGTCCGCCGCGCCCGCGTCCGGCACGGCGGGCGCAGGGGTGTTCCGCGCGGTGCGCGCCCGGCGCACGATGCGCCTGCGCCCGGCAGCCGGACGGGCGGCACCCGGCAGGGGGACGTCCGCACCGGCGGAGAGGGCCGAACGGGCGTCCACGACCCGCACCTGCGGTCCGAACAGCGTGGAGACCGACGGCCGCGGGACACCCGTGCGGAGTGCCACGATCTCCCGCAGCACACCCATGAGCTGCTCGGACATCTCGTCGGCCGAGGCGAACCGACGCCGCGGATCGGGATCGGTGGCCCGCAGCAGCAGCCGGTGGAACGACTCGTACCGCCGGAAGACGGCTATGTGCTCCGGTTCCGGGAGGGAGTGCGCGAACACGGTGGCGCAGCCCTGGAAGTCGAAGGTGAGCACCGCCAGCGTCCGTGCCACCGTGTACAGGTCGGACGCCACCGACGGGCCGGTCTCCACGACCTCCGGCGCCTGGTAGCCCGCCGTCCCGTAGACCGGGCCGGCGGTGTCGTCCGACCGCCGCACCGCCCCCATGTCGATCAGTTTGAGGCGGTCGCCCTGCTGGATGGCGTTGTCGGGTTTGAAGTCGCAGTAGAGCAGGCCGCGTCCGTGGAGGTGGCCGAGGGCCTCCAGCGCCTCGACGCCGTACGCGCACGCCTGCTCGACCGGCAGCGGGTCCCGGCGGCCGTCCGGTGTGCGGCGGGAGTTGGCGATCTCCCCCAGCGACCTGCCGCCGACGTACTCCATCACGATGTAGCCCTCGGGGCGGCCGGTGCGCGGGTCCGGGTGCTCGACGAAGTTGTGGATGCGCACGATGGAGGGGTGCTCGATCTCCGCCAGGAAGCGGCGCTCGGAGATCGCCGCGGCCGTGGCGTCCCGGTCGCCGGTGTCCAGCAGGCCCTTGAGCACGACCCAGCGGCCGGAGACGGCGTGGTCCACCGCCAGGTAGATCCAGCCCATGCCGCCGTGCGCCAGGCAGCCCACCACCTCGTACTGGTCCCGCACGACGTCGCCCGGCCGCAGCCGGGGAACGAAGGAGTACGGGTGCCCGCACCGGGGGCAGAGGCCCTCGGCGCGGCCCGGCGCACCGCCGCGCGACCGCCCCACCATCGCACCGCACGCGCGGTCGGCGCAGAACCGCTTCCGCTCCGGCACCTCCGGGGCGGCCAGCACCGCCGACCGCGGGTCCGGACGCGGCACCGGGGGCACCTGCACCAGCCCGGCGCCCAGCGCACCCCGGCCGGAGGAGCCCGCGGCCCCGGGACGGGAGCCGGAGCCGGGCAGGTCCGGTTCCCGTCCGGCCGCCGGCGGCCTCGGGGGCGGGTGCGGCGCCGTGGCCCGGGCGGGGGGCGCGAGGACGACCGCGGTCGTGGGCGGCGAGCCCACCGTGCCGTCGGCCAGAACGGCCGGGGCCGGCGCACGGGCGCCGCCGGGCGGCGGACCCTCCGGCGGCCGCACCGCACCGGGACTGCCGGGCGCGCCGGCCCCGGCCGTCACCGGGCGCTCCCCTCCCCGGCCGCGCCGCCGTCCGGCGCCGGCCCGCCGTCCGGTGCCGCGGCCTCCAGCGCCGCCTCCCGGTAGCGCCGCACGGCCTGCTCGGCGGCCCGCAGATCGCACGGCGCGCTCCACAGCAGCCGCCGCGCGATGTCGTACCGCTCGGCCAGCAGCGGATCGCCGGCCAGGCCCTGCCGCACCAGCCCGGCGCGGTACGCGTCCAGCCGGCCGCGCAGCTCCGCCCGCACCGCCAGCGGCTCGGTCACGGCGGCCAGCGAGGCGCGGGCCCGCTCCAACTCCTCGTCCGCGCGCTCCTCCAGGCTCTCCAGCAGCGGGGAGAGCCGGTGCCAGCGGGCGTGCCTGCGGTGCTCGGCGGCGGTGGCCACCTGCTCGTACAGCGCGGTCGGCGGGCCGCTCACCGCCGGCACGTCCACCGCCGCGATCTTCGCCAGCACCTCCCCGCGCGCCGTCCGCGCCTCGGCCAGGGTGCGGTCGGCGCGGGAGAGCACGTCGCGCACCCGCATCAGCCGCTGCTCGGCGTCCTGCCGGACCTGGAGCACGGCCTCGATCTCGCGCCGGATGTCGTCCAGCGCGCGGGCCACCCGGTCGTACCGCTCGGTGTCGGGGCGGCCGCCGCCGGGCGCCGAGCTGCCCCCCGCCGGAATCCAGAAGGCCAGCGGGTCGGCGACGACCTCGGCGCGCAGCGACGTCAGCTCCTCGGTCGTCCGCTCCAGCTCGTCGCCGGCCGGATGCTCCCCGGGGCGCACGCCCACGGAGTGCGCCAGGGAACGCACGCGCTGGAGTTCGGCGGAGAGCATGTCTATCCGGGCGGGCAGCGCGGACCACACGGACTCGGCCGCCGCCACCACGTCCAGCGCCAGGGCGTACCAGGCGTTCATCCGGTCCACCAGCTCCGCCAGGCCGATCCGCTCGGCGGAGCCGTCCTCCGCCGGGACCGCCACCGCCGGGCCCCGCAGCCTGCCGGTCAGCTCGGCGAGGTCCTCGGGGGACGGCCGGCGGCTCCTGCCGCGCAGCTCGCGGGCCGCCTCCAGCGCCGCGGTGTAGGCCTCGAAGCCGGTCCACAGCAGGGAGACCGCCTCCTCGGCCCGTGCCCACCGCTCCTTGGTCACACCGGTCAGCGCGGCGCCCGCCAGCAGTCCGCGCCCCGCGTGGTCCTGAAGGGACAGCAGGCACGTCTCGACCGCCTCGTGCTCCGCGCCGAGCCGTGCCAGGGCGCGGTCCACCTCCTCGCGGTCCATCACCGGCCCGCCCGGCACACCGGGGCCGAGCCCGGCTCCGGCACCGGATCCGACCGGTACCCCGTCCGGTCCGGGGTTGCCGTCCTCCCCCATCGGTCACCTCGCCGCTCTCGTCGCCGATTCCGTCGTCCTCGCGGTCGTCCCCGGGCGGGGGCCGCGGTGCGGTCCCGCCCGGAACGCGCCCGCCCCGCCGGGCGGTCCTCCGGGGCCTCCACGCTCAGTCCCGGTAGACCGGCTCCGGGGGAGCGGGGTCCGCTACCTCCATCTTGTCGGCCAGCCACCGCTTGTATGCGGCCGTCCACCGACTGTTCCCACCGCCTCGGCGGTAGTCCTCGAGCGCCTTGTTGACGCGGCGGACCAGATCCCCGTCCCGGAGGTTCATCGCCACGCCGTACGGCTCGGTGGTCAGCGGGCCGCCGACGAGGTGGACCGAGGGGTCCTGTGCGGCCTGCCCGGCGGCCAGGGCGCTGTCGGTCATCACCGCGTCCACCTCGCCCAGCTGGAGCCGCACCAGGCAGTCGAGCTGGTGGTCCGCGTACACCGGGTACGCGCCCCGCGCGTCCCGCTCCAGCAGGGCCTGCGCCGTGGAGCCGGCCGCCGTGCACAGCCGCCTGCCGCGCAGTGTCGCGTCGAACCCGGTGACCGGTGAGGACCGCGGCGCGAGGATCTGCTGCCCGGCCTCGAAGTAGGCGGTGGAGAAGGCCACTTCGGCCCGGCGGTCGCAGGTGATGGACATGGTGCGCACCACCATGTCCACCTCGCGCCGCCGCAGCGCGGCGATGCGCCGGTCGGTGGGGATCGTCTTGTAGACGATCTCGGGGTCCTCGCCGAGCAGCTCCTCGGCGAGGAACCGCACCAGGTCGATGTCGAACCCGGCGAGTTCGCCGGAGGACGGGTCGCGGTAGCCCCACAGGTAGCTGTTCTGGTCCACGCCGACCACCAGCCGTCCGGCGCGCCGGATGCGCCGCACCGCCGGGCCCGCCCCGTCCGACGGCCGCAGGCTCGCGGCCGGGTCGCCGCCGTCGGCGCACCTCTCGCGCCCGGAGCGGGCGCCGGCGGCGGTCTTGGAGGGGCGCCCCGCGGCCGGACGCGCGGCCGGGCCGGCCGGCGGGCCCGCGGCGCGGGACGCCGGGAGGGGAGCGGACGCGGCCGGGGGCGCGGGCACGGAGCCGGGCGGGGGTGCGGGAGGCCCCGCCGGCAGCAGGACCTGGAGCAGCACCGCGGCGGCCAGCGCCGGCCCGGCCGCCGCCGCGCGCGACGCGCCCCGGCGGGCCCGCCCCGCGCGTCCGCCGGCCGCTCCTTCGTCCGCCTCCCGCAGTGGTCCCACCCCCTCCGCCGGCCTCACCGGTACTCCGACAGCCTGCGCCCGACGCCCAGCACCACGCCCGCCGCGCCCAGCACGGACAGCGCCAGGCTCCCGGCGGCCAGCCCGCCGAGCGCGGCCCGGCCCCGCTGCGCCGCCCGCTCGAACTCCCGCTGCTCGTGCCGCACGGCCTCGGCCAGGGCGCCGTCCACCGCGTCGAACGCGCTCCGGGCCGTCCCGCGGCCCGGTCCGACGACCACCGCCACCGCCTCCTCGTAGCGGCCGCCCGTCTCCAGCGCGCGGGCCGCGGCGTGGCGCTCGCGCCAGGCGGCGGCGGCCCGCACGGCCTCCTCCACGGGCTCGCGTCCCGCCCGGTCGTCGGCCAGCTCCAGGGCCCGGCCCAGCAGGCCCCCGGGGCGGCGGCCGGGCTCCGCGGCGCCGGTGAGCTCGCGCATCCCCCGGAGGTAGTCCTCCTCGTACGCGGCACCGCCGCCGCGCGCCACCAGCATCAGGTTCTCGTCGCCGCGCGCCCTGAGCGCACCCGCCCAGGCCTCGTTGAGCGCCTGGAGGGAACGGGAGCCGCGGCGGTCGGACTCCTCCAGGGCGGAGCGCGCGAGTCCGTGCCCGGCGGCCAGCCACAGCACCCCGGCCGCCGTGGCCGCGGTCGCCGCCGCCAGCCCGAGGTTGACCACCCGGTTCGTCCGCCGGCGGTCGCGGCGCTGGGCCCAGCAGAGCGCGGCCAGCGCGGCCGCACCGGTGAGCAGCGCCCCGGTGGGCCGGGACCGGGCGGCCGCGTGGTCGGCGCGGAGCCGGGCCGCCTCCGAGCGGTGGAGGGCCGCGGCGGCGGGCAGCAGGTCCTCGCGCATCCGCTCGCCGGCGTGGCGCAGGTAGGCGCCGCCCAGCGGGAGGCCCTGGCGGTTGTTGGCGCGGGCCGCCTCCACCAGACCGGTGTAGACGGGGAACCGCTCGGTGAGCCCGGCTATCTCCTCGTGCGCCCGGGCACGCTCGGGATCCGGCCCCGGACCGCCGTTCTCCGCGGCCGCCTCGGCCAGCAGCCGGGCGACGGTGCGCACGTCCCGCTCGTAGCGCTCGCGCAGTTCGGGGGGTTCGGCGCCGCCGGCCAGGAAGGCGCCGGCGGCGGTGGTGTCGGCGTCGGCCAGGTGGCGGTGGAGGCTCGCGGTGCCGGCGGTCAGCGGCTGGCTGCTGCCGATCACGGTGTCGGCGGCCGCGGCGCGCTGCGCGGTCTGCCAGGCGGCCTGGGCGCCGAAGGCCAGCACCAGCGCGGTCAGGGCCGCCCCGAGGATCCGCAGCCGTCCGGGCTCGGTCGCCGCCGCGCGGCGCAACCGGGCGGCACTCCCGGCGGGGGCCGGGGGACCGGCGGGTGAGGCCCCGGGGAAGGGGGAGGCCGACGGGTGCGCCACCGCTCCTCGCACCTCCCCACCGGCCGCCGGCCCGCGCCCCCCTGCGCGGTAGGGACCGGAGGCCCGGTCAGCAGTATGGCGGTCCGGGCCCCGGCGGGCACCGTTCCCGCCGGGATCCGCTCCGGACCGCGCTGCGGAGGGCCGGGCCGCCGCCGGCCCCCGGCCGGAGCACGGGGCCTCATCCGCGCTCGCGGAGGTACGCCTCCAGTTCGGCGGCTCCGGCCAGCATCGCCCGCCCGCGGGCGGACAGCCGGCCGTGCCAGTCGCGCAGCGCCGCCCCCAGCGGCTCCAGCCCGCCGGCCGCCCGCACCTGGGTGATCAGCGGGGCGATCTGCTCCAGCAGGTAGCCGCCCCGCCTGAGCTGGCGGACCAGCCGGGCGTCCCGCACGTCGGCCTCGTCGTAGACCCGGTACCCGGTCAGCGGGTCGCGGCGCGGGCGCACCAGCCCGGCGCGCTCCCACGCGCGCAGCGTCGCGGGACGGATTCCGAGCTCCCCGGCCAGCGGCCCGACGAACGTGCCGCCGGACCTGGGCGCCGCCGCGCCCGGTCCGCGGGCGCCGGCGGGCGCCAGCTCGCGGAGGGCGCTCTCCACGGCCCGGAGGGTCCGGCGGTCGTCGAGGAGCCGGGCGTGGCTCTCGTCGATGAGGCGGAACGCCTCCTCGGTCGCGCCCCCGTTCACCGCCCGCATGATCGACGTCGCCGTCCGGTGGCCGTGGCCGGGCACCAGGGCGAGGAACGCGCGCAGGGCCGCCGCGTGCAGGGGGGTGTAGGTGCGGTGGCCGTGGGGCGTGCGGTCGGCGGCCGGAAGGACGCCGGCCTCCTCGTAGTTCCTGACCGCCTGCGTGGACAGACCGTGCCCGCGTGCCAGGTCGATCGGCCTGAGCCGCTTGGCGCTTTGAAGGTTTCGCCCCATGAAGCCGACGATATCGCGGAAAAGTTTCAACCGAATGTTCAACGATACCGTTGAGGGCATGGCGACTGACATCAGGGACACCGCCCATGCCGTCGAGGCTGCCGCCGTCATGGGACTGCTCCCGGCCCGGCCCCGGCTGCTCGCCCTGGGTGAGCCCACCCACGGCGAGGACGCGCTGCTGGACCTGCGCAACGGACTCTTCCGGCAGCTCGTCGAGCAGGAGGGCTACCGGACGATCGCGATCGAGATCGACTGCCTGGCGGCCCTGGCCGTGGACGACTACGTCACCTCGGGCACGGGCACCCTCGACGAGGTCGTGGAGCACGGGTTCAGCCACGGCTGGGGCGCCTCCGCGGCCAACCGCGACCTCGTGCGCTGGATGCGCGCCCACAACGTCCGCGTCGACAACGACGGCCGGCCCGCGTCCGAGCGGCTCCGCTTCGCCGGTCTCGACGGCCCCCTGGAGATCACCGGCGCCGCGAGCCCCCGGCAGGCTCTCACCGCGCTCCACGGCTACCTCGCGGCCCGGCTGGACGCGGACCTGCTCCCCTGCACCGCCGAGACGCTCGACCGCCTGCTCGGCGCCGACGACCGGTGGACCGACCCCGCCGCGATGACGGACCCGGCCCGGTCCGTGGGGCGGTCGGCCGAAGCCGGGGAGCTGCGGCTGCTCGCCGACGACCTGGTGGCGCTGCTGGACGAGCGGACGCCGCAGCTGCTCGAGGAGACCTCGCGGGAGGAGTGGGACCGGGCGCGCCTGTACGGGCGCACCGCGATCGGCCTGCTGCGCTACCACCACCGGATGGCCGACGCCTCGCCGGCCCGCATGTCCCGGCTGTGCGCGGTGCGGGACGCGATGATGGCCCACAACCTCCTCGCCCTCGCCGAACGGGGTCCGGCGCTCGTCCACGCCCACAACTCCCACCTCCAGCGGGCCAGGAGCTCGATGCGGATGTGGCAGGGGCCGGTGGAGTGGTGGAGCGCCGGCGCGATCGTGAGCGCCCGCCTGGGCGGGGAGTACGCCTTCGTGGCCGCGGCCCTCGGCACCATCCGGCACCGGGGAGTGGACACGCCGCCGCCGGACACCCTCGAAGGGCTCCTGTACGCGCTCCCGGAGGAGCGCTGCGTCGTCGACGCCCGCCGGCTGGCCGCCGCCCTCGGCGACACGCGGCCCGCCCCCCGCGTGTC
The DNA here is from genome assembly GCF_042681365.1 of Streptomyces desertarenae. Taxonomy (NCBI): domain Bacteria; kingdom Bacillati; phylum Actinomycetota; class Actinomycetes; order Kitasatosporales; family Streptomycetaceae; genus Streptomyces; species Streptomyces desertarenae. The sequence continues at coordinate 29,195 of NZ_JBHUFU010000001.1, forward strand.
CCCCTGGTTCGGCTACGCCCCGCTCGATCCGGCCCGCCTGGCGGACAGCGACGGCATCGTGTTCGTCGGGGACGTCCCGCAGGACTGAGCGCCTGCGCGGGCCGGGGCCGCTCCCGCCGCGGGGGCCGTCCAAGGCCCCCGGAGCGCCCGCCGGCGACCGGGCGCGGGCCCCGGCGGGCGCCCGCGCCCCCTCAGGAACGCGCGGCGTAGTGCGCGCGCAGCCGGGCGCAGGCGGCGGGGCCGGCGCCGAGGCGGTCCAGGGCCAGCAGTCCGGCGCCGAGCACCGGCGGGGCGGTGACGACGTCGACGGCGGCCCGGGGCAGGCGCTCGGCGAACAGCGCCAGGACCCGCTCGTGGAGGACGGGGTGACGGGCGGCCACGACGCTGCCGCCCAGCACCACCGGGAACGGCGAGTCCGCCAGCCCCAGGCGCTCGGCCGCCACCGCCGCCATGGCCGTGATCTCCTCGGCCTGCCGGCGCACCAGCGCCAGGGCGGCCGCGTCACCGGCGGCGGCCACCTCGAAGAGGACGGGGACCAGGTCGTGGCGGCGCGCGGCCGCCAGGTCCCCCAGGTGGAACGCCTCGATCAGCGCGTACATGCTGGGCAGCCCGAAACGGGCGGGCAGCGCCCGGGCCAGCTCGGTGTCCGCGCCCCGGCCGTCCTCGGCGCGGGCCGCGTGCCACAGCGCCTCCTCGGCCAGCCCGCCCCCGCCGCCCCAGTCCCCCGAGAGCCGGCCGACGGCGGGGAAGCGGTGGGTGCGGCCGTCCCCGGCCACCCCGACGCAGTTGACGCCCGCGCCGCAGACGACCGCCACCCCGTGCCGCACCGACCCGTCGTCGGGCAGCCCCGCGCGCAGGACGGCGAACGTGTCGTTGGCGACCTCGCTCGTGCGGCCCCAGCCGCGCGCCCCGACCAGGGCAGCCAGCTCCTCCTCCTCGCGCGGCAGGTCGGCGTTGGCCAGGCAGGCCGAGACGTGGCCGGCCAGGGGGACGTCCGCCCGGAGCTCCAGCCCCGCGTCCCGGGCCGCCCGGGCCACGATCCCGCCCAGGGTCTCCACGGCCGCCTCCGCCCCGACCGCCGGCGGCTGGAAGCCGCCGCCGCGCGCGGTGCCCAGGACGGTGCCGTCCTCGGCGACCAGCGCCGCGTCCGTCTTGCTGTTGCCCGCGTCGACCGCCAGCGCGGCGGGCGTCAGGCCCATGCGAGGTGCTCCCGGTTGTGCGCGATCAGGCGGTCCGTCAGCTCCTCGGCGAGCGCGTACTGCCCGACGAGGGGGTGGGCCAGCAGCGCGGCGGCCACCCGGTCCCGGCCGCCGTGCAGGGCGGCGTCCAGAGCCAGGTGCTCGTACGCCGTCACGGCCGAGACCAGGCCCGCGTACAGCGGGGAGAGGGGTGGGACGGGCAGGGGTTCCGCCCCCGCCGGGGTGACCTCGGCCGGCACCTCGATCACCGCGTCGTCGGGGAGGAAGGGCAGGGTGCCCTCGTTGCGGGTGTTGACGACCTGCACGCCGCTCCTGCCGCCCGCGTCGCCCAGCAGGGCGGCGGCCAGGGCGACGGCGGCCTCGGAGTAGAAGGCGCCGCCGCGCCGGGACAGCAGCTCGGGCTTGGTGTCCAGCGCCGGGTCGGCGTACATCTCCAGCAGCTCCCGCTCCATCGCGGCGACCTCGGCCGCCCGCGAGGGCCTGGTGCGCATCTCGGCCACGACCTCGTCGTGCGCGTAGAAGTAGCGCAGGTAGTACGAGGGCACGACGCCCAGCCGGTCCAGCAGGGCCTTCGGCAGCCGCAGGTCGGCCGCGATGGTCCCGCCGTGCTCGGCCAGCAGCCCCGGCAGGACGTCGGTGCCGTCCGGCCCGCCCAGGCGCACCCCCAGCTCCCAGGTGAGGTGGTTGAGGCCGACGTGGTCCAGGTGGACCTCCTCGGGGCGGGCGTCCAGCAGCGCGGCGAACTTCCGCTGGAGCCCGATGGCCACGTTGCACAGGCCCACCGCGCGGTGGCCCTCGTTCAGCAGGGCGCGGGTGACGATGCCCACGGGGTTGGTGAAGTCGACGATCCAGGCGCCGGGGCTGGCGCGGCGCACCCGCTCGGCGATGTCCAGGACCACCGGGACGGTGCGCAGCGCCTTGGCCAGCCCGCCGGCGCCGGTGGTCTCCTGGCCGACGCAGCCGCACTCCAGCGGCCAGGTCTCGTCCTTCTCCCGGGCCGCCTGCCCGCCGACGCGGAGCTGGAGGAGGACGGCGTGGGCGTCCGCGACGGCCGCGTCCAGGTCGGTGGTGGTGGTGACGGCGGCCGGATGGCCGGCCCGGGCGAGGATGCGCCGGGCGAGCCCGCCCACCAGCTCCAGCCGGTCCTCGGCGGGGTCGGTCAGGACCAGTTCGGTGACCGGCAGGACGTCCCGCAGGCGGGCGAACCCGTCCACGAGTTCGGGGGTGTAGGTGGAGCCGCCGCCCACCACTGCGAGTTTCACGGGTCCTGGTCCTCCTCGGGTGCGGCGGCCCGCCGGGAACGGCGCGGGTCGGCGTCGGTGTCGGGTGCGGTTGCGGGGGTGGTCCGGGGCCGGGGCGCGGCCGGGGCCGGGAGGCGCCGGGTCACCGCCCGCGCGAGGTGTCGAACACCTCGTCGCGGGTGGCGGCCAGGGCGCTCTCCAGCGCCCCGCTCAGCACCGGGTGCTCGGTGACGGCGCCGATGGCCAGCCGGGGCCGGGGCGCGGCCAGGTCGGCCAGCTCCTCCTGGACGAGTGCGCGCAGCGCCTCGCCGCCCGCGGTCAGCACGCCGCCGGAGAGCACGACGAGTTCGGGGTCCAGGACGGAGACCACCGCGGCCAGCCCGGTCGCCAGCGCGGTGGCCGTGCGCCGCAGCAGTTCGCCGTGCGGGCCGTCCGGGGCGCCGTCCGCCCCGGTGCCCCCGCCCGCGCCGGCGGCGGCGCGGGCGAGCAGGGCCGCCGCGGCCTCCTGGTCCGGCCCGGCGGGCACCTCCAGGCCCAGGTCGCGGGCCGTCCGCACCACCGCGCGGGCACCCGCCAGCTCCTGGAAGCCCCCGCCGCCCGCCTGGGCCACGCGGCGCATCAGCGGGACGCCGGGCACGGGCAGGAAGCCGACCTCGCCCGCGCCGCCCGTCCAGCCGCGGTGCAGCCGCCCGCCCAGCACCAGGGCGGCGCCGATGCCCTGCTCGTTCCAGAGCAGGACGAAGTCGTCGTGGCCGCGCGCGGCCCCCAGGCGCTGCTCGGCGACGGCGGCGAGGTTGACGTCGTTGTCGTACTCCAGCGGCATCGGCAGCGCGGCGGCCAGTTCCTCCAGCAGGGTGGGGGAGTGCCAGCCGGGCAGGTGCGAGGCGTAGCGCAGCCGGCCGGTGCGGGGGTCGAAGGCGCCGGGGGTGCCGATGACGACGCGGTGCAGCCCGTCGCGGGTGAGCCCGGCGGCCTTGGCGGCGCCGTCCACGGCCGCCGCCACCTGCCGGACGACGGGCTCGGCGGACTGCCGCGGGGGGACGGGCAGGTCGAAGGAGCCGACGGTGCGGCCGGTGATGTCGGCGACCGCGGCGCGGATCCGGGTGGTGGTCACGTCGAGGCCGGCGACGTGCGCGGCGGCCGGGTTGAGGGAGTACAGCTGGGCGTCCGGACCGGGGCGGCCCCGGCTGGTGCCGCTGGCCCGGACCAGGTCCGCGGCCTCCAGCCGCGCCAGGAGCTGGGAGGCGGTCGGTTTGGACAGGCCGGTCAGCCTGCCGATGCGGCTGCGCGACAGCGGGCCGTGGGCGAGCAGGAGTTCCAGGGCCGCACGGTCGTTCATGGCGCGCAGCACCCGGGGCGTCCCGGGGGTGGGTCCGGTCATGACCTCTCCCGCTCATTACTGTCAGGAAAGTTTCCTGTTGTGCGGGGGCGACACTAGGGCCCGCCTCCGCACGGCGTCAACGGCCGTGCCGCGGCGGCGGGCCGCACTACGGGGAGGGCCGCGGACCGCCGCCGGGGCCGGCGGCCCGCCCGCCCGGCTCCCCGGCCGGGGCCCCCGTCCTGCCCGGGCCCTTGGCCATGTCCACCGTGTTCGTGACCGTCCCCGGCGCCTTCACCGCGCCCGGCTCCTTCACCGGGCGCCCGCTGCCCAGGTCCCGGCCCAGGTGCTCCAGGTCCTCGTCCAGCTTCCGCAGGGCGGCCACCGACTCCCCGTCCACCATCCGGATGCCGCGCGCGTCCAGCGCCTTCTTCACCCGCCAGCGCAGCTCGCGCTCCACCGGGATCGACTTGCCCGGCATGGTCCTGGCCGAGACGCGGACCACCATGGTGTCCAGCGTCACCGAGTTCAGGCCCAGCACCTCCACGGGCGCCCACAGCACCTCGTCCCACGGGGCGGTCGTCGACATCTCCTCGCCGGCCGCCGCGATGGCGGCCCGCACCTCGTCCAGGTCCTCGCCGGAGCGGACCTCGACGTCCAGGGAGGCCGTCGCCCAGCCCTGGCTGAGGTTGCCGACCCGCTTGATCTCGCCGTTGCGGACGTACCAGATCTCGCCGTCGTCACCGCGCAGCTTGGTCACCCGCAGCCCGATCTCCAGCACGGTGCCGGTCGCCTCGCCCGCGTCGATCCGGTCGCCGACCCCGTACTGGTCCTCCAGCAGGACGAACACCCCGCCCAGCACGTCCGTGACCAGGTTGCGGGCCCCGAAGCCGATCGCCACACCGGCGACACCGGCACTGGCCAGCAGCGGAGCGAGGTCGATGCCGAGCGTCGACAGCGTGATCAGCGCCGCCGTGCCCATGATCACGAACGTGGAGACGCTGCGCAGCACCGACCCGATCGCCTCGGTGCGCTGGCGCCGCCGCTCGGCGTTGACCAGCAGGCCGCGCAGCGCGTTGCCGCTCGCCTCGGCCTCGGAGCTGCGGTTCATCCGGGTGATCAGCCGGGTGATGGCGCGCCGGATCACCGAGCGCAGCACCACCGCGATCACCAGGATCAGCGCGATGCGCAGGCCGGTGGCGAGCCAGATGCCCCAGTTCTCCTCTATCCAGCCCGCGGCGTTCGTGGCCGTCTCGTGCGCGTCGTTCATGGAGTCCACCCCCGACACACTAACGGGGGACACCCGGCCGCTCCGGTCCCCGCACTCCGGGTAGCGCCGCTGCCAGCAGGGGAGTAATGGCGTGTGGGCGAAAACACGCTCAGCGCGTTACGCGATCGTGGTGGCGCCGCCACCGGGACGCGGGACACACTGGGGGAGATCGTCCCGGCGCGAGCCACGCGCCGCCGACGTACAAGGAGGCACCGTGCCGCACGTCCTGGTCCTCAACGCGTCGTACGAGCCGCTCGGCGTCGTACCGCTCCGCCGCGCGCTCATCCTCGTCCTCAACGGCAAGGCCGTCAGCCTCGAGGATTCCGGCGCCCTCATGCACAGCGCGACCCAGGCCATACCCGCCCCCAGCGTCGTCCGGCTGAAACGCTTCGTGCGGGTGCCGTTCCGCGGCACCGTGCCGCTCACCCGCCGCGCCCTGTTCGCCCGTGACGGCGGCAGGTGCGCGTACTGCGGTGGCGTCGCAACCAGCGTCGACCACGTGATCCCGCGCAGCCGCGGCGGGAAGCACTCCTGGGAGAACGTCGTGGCGGCCTGCCGCCGCTGCAACCACGTCAAGGCCGACCGCCACGTGGCGGAGCTGGGCTGGCGGCTGCGCCACCAACCCGCCCCGCCGACCGGCCTGGCCTGGCGGATCATCGGGACGGGGCACCGGGACCCGCGCTGGCTGCCCTACCTGCGGCCCTACGGCGCGGACGACGCCCTGGCCCGGATCGACGGCAGAACACCTGCCTGAGATCCGGGTCTTGTCGTACGGGGCCGGTGGCGGCCCCCGCGCGGCGCGCCCGCCGGGCCGGACGGCACCGCCCCCGGCGGGGGCGGGTCACCGCCGGGGGCGGCGGCCCTCCCCGCCGCCGGCGTCCGCGCGCCCGTCGGCGTCCCTGCGCCCGTCGCCGTCCGTGCGCCCGTCGCCGTCCGCGCGGACGGCGTAGGCCTCCAGGGACCACAGCGAGAGCCCGAAGCGGGTCGCCCGCTCGTCGCCGACCACCCGTACGAAGCGGGTGCCGGCCGGGGAGTCCAGCCGCACCGTCTCCCGGCCGCCGCGTCCGTCGCGGACGGTCGCGGCCGTCGTCCAGCTCCTGCCGTCCGGTGAGACCTGGACGCGGTAGCGGGAGGCGTGCGCCTCCTGCCAGTGCAGCCGCACCTCGCCGACGCGGGCCGGCCGGTCCAGCTCCACGCCCAGCCACTGCCTGTCCTCCGCCGGGGAGGACCAGCGGGTCCGCGGGTCGCCGTCGACGGCCGCCGCGGCGGGGAAGTCCCCGGTCTCGTCGGCCGAGGACAGCGCCCGCGCGCCCCGGGCCAGGTCCGGCCCGCCGGTGGGCGGCGCGACGCGCACGGTCAGCACCTCCCGCAGGGTCTCGCCGTCGGCGGTGAGGGCGACCGGGACGCGGTACGCGCCCGGCGCCGCGCCCTTCTCCGCCCGGACCTCCACGGCCGCCGCCACCGGCACGCCGCGCCGCAGCGTCACCCGGCGCGGCGCCCGGACCGTGAGGCCCTCCGGCGCCCGGACGGTCAGCCGGCCCTGCACGTCGGTGGGGCGGTGGCCGGTCAGCCGGGCCTCGACCACGGCCGGGCCGCCGCCGACGACGGCGTCGGTCTCGGAGCGGGCCAGGTCCAGGCCGGCGCCGGGGGAGTCGGAGTACCAGGGCGTCAGCTCGTGGATCACCGGGGCGGCCGAGCCGTCCTCCCAGGCCAGCCGCAGGGCGTCGATCCGCAGGCCGCCGGCGCGCAGCTCCGTCCAGCCCTCGTCCGACAGCGCTCCCAGCCGCCTCCACCCCCCGCCCGGCACGTGCGCCTCGACGGCGGCGCGGACGCCCGCGCCCGGCTCCGACTGGACGGTGACCGCCTCCAGGACGCGCGGCCGGGACGGCCGCAGCACCAGTTCCTCGGCGCCGGTGAGCGCTCCGGGGGCGCCCGGAGGCGCGGCGGACCGGCCGGGGGAGCCCGGCTCCCCGGCGGCGCGGAAGGCGGTGGCGGGGTCGCCGTCGGCGGCGTGCTCCAGGGGCGAGCCGGGCAGCGCGGCGGGCCCGCCGCTCACCCGCTCGTCCGGGCGCCCGCGCCCGCCCTTCCCGCCGCGGGCGCCCGACCAGGCGTCGGCGGCCTCCAGCGCCCGGTCCACGAAGCCGGGCAGGACGCCGTCACCGACGGTCGCCCCGCTCCGGCGGGCCTCGTCCCGCAGCCGCTCCAGCTCCAGCCGGGCCTTCCAGGCCGCCGCGCCGTCCCCGCCGCGCTGGGCGGCCAGCATGTCCAGCGCGTGCTCGCCGGCGCGCCCGTAGCGGGCGAGCTGCCGCACCCAGGGCTGCGCCTCCTCACTCAGGGCGCCGCCGGCGACGCCCGCCAGGTGCCCGGGGGCCCCGCGCAGCACGGCGAAGGCATCGCGCAGCCTCCCGGCCGCCGCGGCGAACCGCCCGTCGTCACCGGTCCGGTGGGCCGCCCAGAAGGCCTCCACCAGCGGGACCAGGTAGGCCGACTCCTCCTCGTCGAGCACCGAGGAGGCGCTGTTGGCGGCGAGCACGCGCAGCGCCTCGCGGGTCGCGGGGTCCGCGCCGGTCCCGACGGGGCCGGCCGCGTCGCCCCGCCCCCGCCCGCCGGTGGTGGCCGCCAGGTCGTCGACGGCCGCCCGCCAGGACTCCCCGGGCCGGTAGGCGCGCGGGTTCCAGGCGTAGTCGGCGACGGTGAACAGCGGGATGCGGGAGGCCGTCGCCTGCTCCATCGCGTTGGCCAGCAGCTCCGCCGACCGGTTGGCGACGGCCGGGTCGCGCCCGGTGTAGGGGCCCAGGAAGAGGCGGTCGGCCGCGTAGTCGTTGACCGGGTAGTTGTCCACCGTGGCCAGCGGGTGGCGCAGGGCGGCGCGGGCCTCGGCCACCTCCGCGCCGGTGATGGCGGCCGGGACGACCCCGACGCCGCTCCAGGCCACCTCCACGTCCTGCCGCAGCCGTCCGGCCAGCTCGTCGCGGTACTCGGTGCGCCCGTCCTGGTAGAACTCCGTCGGCAGCACCGACAGCGCGACCGCGCCGCCGCGCCCGGAGCCGTACCGCTCCGCCAGGTGCGCGGCGACCTCGCCGGCCAGCTCCGCGTGGGCGCGGGCCGCGGCCTTCGGGCCGGAGCCGTAGCGGTCGGCGTCCTCGTCGCAGTGCCACTCGTGGTAGCTGGCGTCATCGAAGCGGAGCTGGACGGCCCGCACCCCCAGCGCCACCATCGCGTCGATCTTCCGCAGCAGCGCCCTGCGGTCGTCGGCGGAGGCCAGGCACATCGACTGCCCCGGCGAGACGGCCCAGCCCAGCACCACGTGGTTGCGGCGGGCGCGGTCGGCCAGCTCCCGGAAGCGCGCGCGCTGGTCGGCGGGGTAGGGGTCGCGCCAGCGGGCCTGGCGGAAGGGGTCGTCGCCGGGCGCGTACAGGTAGCGGTTCTGCTTGGTCCGGCCCAGGAAGTCCAGGTGCGCCAGCCGCTCCTTGTGCGACCACGCCTCGCCGTAGAAGCCCTCGACCGTGCCGCGGACGGGGGCCGCGGGCCAGTCGCGCACGACGACGCCGGCCACCCGGGCCCCGTCCCCGTCGACCGTGATCAGCTGGCGCAGCGTCTGCGCGGCGTGGAACAGCCCGTCGCGCCCGGTGCCCGCCAGGGCCACCGTGCCCGCCCGGCCGTCCAGGCCGTCGGCGCGTCCCACCGCCAGCCGGTAGCCGCCGGGGGGCAGGTCGCCGCGCCCGGGCGCGCGCAGGAGGCGCAGGGCCCGCTCGGCGGCCTCGTCGCCGGCCCGCACCACCAGGCCCTCGGCGCCTCCCTCCGCGCCGGGCCGCACGGTGCGCACGCTCCGCGCCCCTGCCGAGCGCAGGGCGTCGCGGACGACGTCGAGGGCGTGGGGGTCGGCGTCCCCGCCGGCGACCAGGACGACCTCGTCACCGACGGGCACCGGCGCCCCGCGCGTGCGCAGGGACTGCGGACGCGGCCAGACGGGGGGGACGCCGCCTTGTGCGGCGGTGCGGCCGTCGCCGGGGTCGCCCGCCTCCGGGCCCGCCGTCCGCTCGGGCTGCGGCGGTGCGGCGTGCGCGCCGGGCGCGCCGCCGAGCAGTCCGCCGAGAACCGCCGCGACCAGCGCCGTCGCCCCGGTACGGCGCGCGCCGCGGCCGTGCGTCGCATGGTTCACGTCTCACCGGTCCCTCTCGCCCCGTTCACCGCGTTGCCGACCGGACCCGCCGGTCGGCAACGACCCCACCACCGGGCCGGTGAGGGTGTCAACGACGGGGGCCGAAGTGTCCGACTTGTCGACGGCCGAAGGGGGAACGGGGCGGAACCCGGCGGTCCGCGCACCGGATCCCGTCCGCGCGGGGCGTGGCCGCGGACGGGGCCGGGGGCGGCGCGCCGCGGGGGCCGCCTCGCTCCGGGGGGCTCCGGCGGACGGCAAATCTTCGGCCGAGATGCCCGCTTTGATCGAATGCCCTACGCTGGCAGGCGCGTAACGCCGTGAAATCGTCGGCGCCAGGTCGAGTGACCTGGGTCACGTTTGTGGCGCCGAACGTGTCTGGTTTCCGCCCCAGTGGGTAGAGCGTCAGATGGTCGGCCCATGGGCCCGCCGACTCGGCCGACCCCAGTTCCCGCCCGAGCCCCGCACGACCGAAACCGACGAACGGAGGCCTCCGTGGCCGCGTCCGCTGAAGTGCTGTACCCCCTCCTCCCCAAACAGGGGCGGGAGCCGATCGACCTCTCCGGCCTCTCGGACCCGGACTCCGGCCTGGACGGCTCCTGCGCCTGCGGCTGCCCCGAGACCCCCCTGACCAGCGAACCCCCGCTCGCCGACAGCGCTCCGCTCACCAGCGAGCCGCCGCTCTCCGCCGAGACCCCGCTGACCAGTGAACCGGTCGCGGTGGGATACGGCACGGAACCGGCGGACATCTAGACCGCAGGGGTCCCCGCCGACCGGAGGGATGTACCGGATGAGCCGACTGGCACGGCTGGCCGCGGCACACGGAGTCTGCACCTCCTACGACCCCGCTCCGGGCCGTACGCTCCAGGTGCCCGACGCCACGATCGTCGAGGTCCTGGCCGCACTGGGCGTCGACGCCTCGACCCCGGACGCCGTCCGCGAGGCGCTGGACCGGCACGCCGGGGAGGAGGCCGCCCGGCTGCTGCCCCCCACCGTCGTCGTCCGCGTCCCCCGTCCCCCGCGCCCGGACGCGCCGTACGCCGCCGAGGCCTCCGCGGTCCGCGGCGTCCTCCCGCCGCTCCCCGACGGCACGGTGCTGAGCGTGGAGACCGAGGACGGCCGCGTCCTGGAGCGGGTCGCCCAGGCGGCCGGCCCCACGGCCGGGCGGCTGCCGCCGGGCTGCCACACCCTGCGCGCCCAGGCGCCCGACGGCCGCACCGCCCGCGCCGCGCTGATCGTCGCCCCCGACCGCTTCCCGGCGCCCCCGGGCCGCTCCTTCGGGCTCCTCGTCCAGCTCTACTCCCTGCTCTCCTCGCGCTCGTGGGGCATGGGCGACCTCGCCGACCTCGCCGACCTGGCCGCCTGGGCCGGGCGCGAGGTCGGCGCCGGGTTCATCCAGCTCAACCCCCTGCACTCCGCCGTCCCCGCCGGAGAGGGCGAGAGCATCGACCCCTCCCCGTACCGGCCGTCCTCGCGCCGCTTCGCCGACCCGGTGCACCTGCGGATCGAGGAGATCCCCGAGTACGGCTACCTGCGCGGCGAGGCCCGGGAGCGCGCCGCGGAGCTGGTGGACCGCGCCGCCGGGCTGCGCGAGGCCACCCTCGCCGAGGACGGCAGGATCGACCGCGACGCGGTCTGGGAGCTCAAGCGCCGGGCCCTGGAGCTGGTCCGCACCGTCCCCCTCAGCCCCGGCCGCCACGTCGCCTACTGCGACTTCCTCGCCGAGCAGGGCCAGGCACTGGAGGACCACGCCGTCTGGTGCTCCCTCGCCGAGGTCCACGGCCCCGACTGGCGCTCCTGGCCCGGCGGCCTGGACGACCCGCGCTCGTCCGCCACCGCGCGCGCCCGCGCCGAGCTGCTGGACCGGGTGGACTTCCACAGCTGGCTGGCCTGGCTCACCGACTCCCAGCTCGCCCGCGCCCAGCGCACCGCCCGCGACGCCGGCATGCCCGTCGGCCTCGTCCACGACCTGGCCCTGGGCGTCCACCCCTCCGGCGCGGAGGCCTGGTCCCTGCGCGACTACCTCGCCGACGGCATCTCCGTCGGCGCCCCGCCCGACGCCTTCAACGCCAACGGCCAGGACTGGGGCCTGCCGCCCTGGCGCCCGGACGCCCTGGCCGCCGCCGGGTACGCCCCCTACCGCTCGCTGCTGTCGGGGCTGCTGCGCCACACCGGCGGGCTGCGCATCGACCACGTGATGGGCCTGTTCCGGCTCTGGTGGGTCCCCCAGGGCCGCCCGCCGACCGAGGGCACCTACGTCCGCTACGACGCCGGGGCCATGCTCGGCATGCTCGCCCTGGAGGCGCACCGCGCCGGCGCCGTCGTCATCGGCGAGGACCTGGGAACCGTCGAGTCCGGGGTCCGCGCGGAGCTGGCCGCGCGCGGTGCGCTGGGCACCTCCGTGCTGTGGTTCGAACGCGACTACGAGTACCTGCGCACCCCCCGCCACGAGACGCCCCGGCCGCTGGACCCGCAGGACTGGCGCGCCGACTGCCTGGCCACCGCCACCACCCACGACCTGCCCAGCACCGCCGCCCGGCTCAGCGGCGACCACGTCCGGCTGCGCGACCGCCTCGGGCTGCTGGCCGGCGCCTTCGCCGACGAGCAGACCCAGGACGCCGCCGAGACCGCCGAATGGGTGGCGCACCTGGACCGCCTGGGCCTGCTGCCGGAGGGCGCGGGCGAGGAGGAGAGCGAGATCAGGGCGGTCTACCGCTTCCTGGCCCGCACCCCCGCGAAGATGGTCGGCGTCTGGCTGCCGGACGGCGTCGGCGACCGGCGCCCGCAGAACGTGCCCGGCACCTGGGGCGACCGGTACCCCAACTGGCGGCTGCCCGTGGCCGACGGCGACGGCAGGCCCGTCACCCTGGAGGAGCTGGTCGCCTCGCCCCGGCTGCGCGCCCTGCTGGAGACGGTGTACGAGGAGCTGCACGGCCCCCGGGAGGGCCGTATCCCCGCGCCGGGGGAGCACGGCGGGCAGCGCGAGGAGGACCTCGGCGCCCACCCCGGCGGCCGCGAGGGGCACCACGACGGGCACCGCGCCGCCCCCCGGCCGGGCGTGCAAGGCCACCCTGGGCGCGTGCCGTCCGGCGACGTTCGCTAGCGTTGAACCGTGGACAACAAGGTCACCCAGAACGTCAAGAGCGCCGGCACCGCCGTGCGCGCCGGAGCCGTCACCGCCCTCACCACGCTGACGCTCCTGGTCGCCGCTCCCACCGCCTCCGCCAACCTCTACCGCGACGACGGCGACGACCCGGGCACCGGCCTGAGCGTGGCCGAGACCCTCGGCCTGTACGTCGTGCTGCCGGTCGTGCTGTTCCTGGTCATCACCGGGCTGGTGATGGCGGGCGACAAGGCCTCGCGCAAGAGCGGCCAGATCGCCGGCCGCCAGGAGCCCAACCGCGGCTGACCCGTCCTTCCGCGGCGCCCCCGCCGCCCGGGGCGCCGCGCCCCGGCAGGACCGCGGGGCGGGGAGTCGTCCGGATGGACGCGCGGGAGGGCCCCGTCCTCGCCCTCCTCGGTCCACGGCTCCCGTGGCCGGGTGCCCCTCCGTCCACCGGCGGGGCGCGGGTGCGCACGGCCTGGCCCCGCCGCCGGCCGGAACCCCGGGCGCACCGCGGTCGCCGCGGCCGGGGCCACCCCCGGACGGTGCCGGTTCCGGGCCGGGATGCCACCATGTGCCCCCATGGAACTGCTCTCGCTCGTCGCCCGGCTCGCGCTCCCCGCGCCGGTGCGGCCGTCGGACCCTCCGGCCGCGCCCGCACCCCTGCCCGTCGACTGGGCGGCGGTCGAGGGACGGCTGGGCCTGCGGCTGCCCGCCGACTACAAGCGGCTGGTCTCCGCCTGCGGGCCGCTGGAGCTGGGCGGGCGCCTGTGGCTGCACGCGCCGTGCGAGCGGGGGGAGCGCTTCGAGTACGGGGACTGGCTCTGGGAGACCCACCGCGAGTGCCGCATCGCCTCCCGCCGGACCCCGCCGTACCAGCCCCCGCCCTTCCACCCGGAGCCCGGCGGGCTGCTGGCCTGGGGCGAGACGCGGGACGGCGTCCGCCTGTTCTGGGACACCGGGGCCCATGACGACCCCGACCGCTGGCCGGTCGTCGCGCACGACCGGAACGCGGGCGGCGAGGAGGACCCCTGGCGCCGCTGGGGGACGACGCTGACGGAGACCGTGGCGGCGCTCCTGGCCGACGGCCTCCCGCTGCCCCGCGGCAGGACGCTCGGACCGCTCCCGGCCACCGCGTGCCGCACCGCCTTCCTGGTCGGTGCCCGCCCCTGGACGCCGCCGGAGCGGGACCCCGAGCCGGCACCGGAGGCCGGGGGCGTACGGCGCGCCGCGCTCACCGGGGGGAACGGGCTGGAGGCGCTGACCCGGCTGGTGCCGCCGCCCGCCACCCCGTACCTCGGGGACGGCACCTGGGAATGGCTCTTCGAGGAGCTCGGCACCCGGCTGCCCGACGAGTACGTGACGCTGATGGAGCGCTACGGCTCCGGGCACTGGGGGAACTGGCTCGGCTTCTTCGCGCCCCTGCGCACGGCCGGGAACGGTCTCGCGCACCACGCCCGGCGGGCGGCCGACACCTACCGCGGGCTGCGCGGGAGGTCCCCCGAGCACCACCCGCTCGCCGTGTGGCCGGAGCCGGGCGGTTTCCTGCCCTTCGCCGTCTCCGTCGAGGGCGACCACCTGGGTTGGCTGACCGAGGGGGAGCCGGACGACTGGCCGGTGGCCGTCTGGCCCCGCCGCGCCGGCCAGGGGCCGCCCCTGGCGGGCACCCTGACGGACGTCCTGCTGGAGTGGCTGCGCGGGGACCTCGTCACGGAGGGGCTGGCCGGGCTGGGCGAGGAGGACGACCCCCTGGCGTTCGCCGGGTTCTCCCCGGGGAGCGACGACACCCACTGGTGACCCGGCGAGCGGCACGGGGAGGACGGAGGGGCGGAGGGGAGCGGACGCCGGGCCCGCCCGGGAGCGGTCAGCGCCTCCGCGGCAGCAGCAGCTCGGTGTTCCGGTCCCCCGGCTCACCGGCCAGGCCGGTGCCGCGGCCCGGCGCGTTGAAGGCCAGCTCGCGGTAGAGGGAGGCCAGGCCCGCGGGCGACAGGTCGCCGGGATCGGCGGCGTAGGGGGCCGCGGACTCCACGCAGGTGGTGAAGAGGGAGAGCGTCCCGTCGCCGTTGTCCGTCAGCTCGATCACGCGGGCGAGCTGCGGGTGGTCCACGTGCGAGGCGGTGGTGACCTCCCAGAAGCCGCGGTGCGGGGTGATCCGGTTGCGGTGGCTGTGCCCGTTGATCCACGCGACCACGTTCCCGTGCCGCTCCAGCAGGGCCAGGAGTTCGGCGCCGCCGGTGGTGATGGAGTCCCCGCAGTGGTGGCTGAAGACGACGACCGGGCCGTCGCCGTGGCGCGTCAGCTCGCGGTCGAGCCAACGCAGCTGGGCGGCGGAGACGTGGCCCCGGTAGTCGCCGCCGGGCGCGGTGGTGTCCAGGCTGATGCCGGTGACGCCGTCGGCGGCGCGGAAGGAGTAGTACAGCCGCCCCTCCTCCAGGGACTCGCGGGTGTGGCCGTGCCCGACCGGCCCCGGACCGGTGTACGCCGGGTCCAGGTGGAGCTCGGCGTACTGGCGGGTCGTCAGCGGGGCGCGGGACGGGTCGGGGGTGACGGTCCGCATCCTCCGGGCGTGGGTGCGCAGCAGCTCCCGCAGGCCCTCGCCCCGCACGTCCCCGCCCGCGCGCACCGTCCTGTGCAGGGCCAGGCCCTCGGCCGCCGACAGCTCGTACAGCTTCCGGTCCCCGACGGCCGTCTCGGCCAGCCACCCGCCGCTCGCGAAGTGGCCGCCGTGCAGGTCGTCGTGGTTGCCGACGGTGGAGTACCACGGGAGGCGCAGGCCGGGGCTGACGATCCGGCGGCGCGCGGCGTCCAGCAGGCCGTCGACGCGGGGGAAGCCGTGCTGCTTGTCGAGGTCGCGCACCGGGTCCTCGGGGTGCCAGTACAGGGGGAGACCGGAGTCCTGGACGCCCTCGTAGCGTGCCGGGTCGCCGGTGTCGGGGGTGATCCGGCCGCCGCTCATCGCGGTGAGGAACCACTCGGTCTCGGCGCGGCAGTTGTTGTCGGTATTGTCCCCGGTGGTCACCGCGAAGTCCAGGGGCGCGCCGGTGGCCGGCCCGCCGCTCAGCGAGTTGATCCGCTCCACCAGGGAGACCAGGCCGTGGACGGTGAGCGCCTCCTGCGGGCGCCAGGCGCCGGGGCGTCCGTTGCGCTGGAACTCGAAGCGCAGCGGGTGCTGGACGTCCGTGATGTGGGTGTCCGTGAGCTGCACGAAGCAGGCCAGGGGCGTGCGCCGCCGGACGCGGGCCCGGCCCGCGGCCGCGAGGTCCTCGCGCACCACCCGCTCCCAGCCGCGGCCCGCGCCCAGCCTGCGGTAGCCGGCGGTCCCGCGCGGCGCCGCCACGCTCTCCAGCGTGGTGCCGGCGGGGGAGGGGGCGGCGGCCGCGGTGCTCCGGGCGGACGGGGCGGGCGGCGGGGGGACCGGGGCCGCCGGCGCTGCGGCCCCGGCCGGCGCCCCGCCCCCGCCGAGGGCCGCTCCCGCGGCGGTGGCGGCGCCGGCCGCGCCCGCCGCGGCGAGCAGGGTGCGGCGGTCCAGGACGCGGTGGGCGGCGGATCGGTGGGCGGGCTGGCTGCGGCGGGACATGGGCGTCTCTCCCCGGATGCGAACGCGGCGCCTTGGGGGCGGGGCGTTCCCCCGCCCACCGGGGATCGTCGGCATCCGCGGTGACCCGCACTCCAACGGTGCGCGAACGCCCGGCACCGATCAGGGCGCATGGATCACCGAGGACGCGGCCGCCACGTCCCGCTCGCCGTCCGGTGCGGCCCCGCTCACCGCCCGTTCACCCGCCGACCGCGGGGGTCACTCCTCCTCGGAGGCCTTCGCGCGTTCGGCGGACGCGGCGAGCGCGGCGAGGGCGTCGGCGACGTACGCCTCGACGGCGGCCTTGCGGATGCCGAGGCCGCCGAGCGGGCCCCTGCCGTCCTCGAGTTCGAGCAGGGCGAGCAGGAGGTGCTCGGTGCCGACGTAGTTGTGGCCCAGCCGCAGCGCCTCCCGGAAGGTGAGCTCCAGTGCCTTCTTCGCCCGCGCGTCGAACGGGACGAGTTCGGGCGCCTCCCCGGCCGCGGGCGGCAGCGCCGCGGTGAGGGCCTCCCGGAGGCTCTGCGGCGTCACGCCCTGCGCGGCGACCGCCCGCGCGGCGAACCCGTCCGGTTCGCTCAGCAGGCCCAGGGCCAGGTGCTCGGGCCGGATCTCGGTGTGGCCCGCCGTCCGGGCCTCGTTCTGCGCCGCCACCACGACGTTCCTGGCCCGGGGGGTGTACCGGCCGAACCCCTGGGCGGGGTCGAGGTCCGGCGCGGATCCCTTGGGGACGAAGCGCTTCTGGGCGGCCTGCTTGGTGATGCCCATGCTGCGGCCGATGTCGGTCCAGGAGGCACCCGAACGCCGGGCCTGGTCCACGAAGTGGCCGATGAGGTGGTCGGCCACCTCGCCGAGGTGCTCGGCGGCGAGGACGGCGGTGGACAACTGGCGCAGGACGTCGTCCTCGGTCTTCTTGATGCCCTCGATCAGGTCGTCGAGGCGGACGGTGGGAGGAAGGGAAACCGGATTCTCCATGCGTCAACCATAGGTTGACGCATGGAGGGGCGTCAACCCCGGGTTGACGATGGGCTCGGACGGGCGGTCGGACCCCGCTCCGCCCCTCCCGGCCCCGCTCACCGGGCGGGCCGGGAAAAGGACTCCGTGCCCGCCGGTGCGGGCGTGCGAGGATGGCGCCGGAGACCCGCAGACAGAAGGAGATGACGCAGGTGCCTGGTACGAACCTCACGCGCGAAGAGGCGCGGGAGCGGGCCCGTCTGCTCGAGGTGGACGCGTACGAGATCGAGCTCGACCTCTCCGGGGCGCAGGAAGGCGGCACCTTCCGCTCGGTCACCACGGTGCGGTTCGACGCGCGCGAGGCCGGGGACAGCTTCATCGACCTGGTGGCGCCCACCGTGCACGAGGTGGTCCTCAACGGCTCCCCCCTGGACCCGGCCGAGGTCTTCGCCGACTCGCGCATCGCCCTGCCCGGCCTGGTCGCGGGCCGCAACGAGCTGCGCGTCGTCGCCGACTGCGCCTACACCAACACCGGCGAGGGCCTGCACCGCTTCGTCGACCCGGTGGACCGGCAGGCGTACCTCTACACGCAGTTCGAGGTGCCCGACGCGCGCCGGGTCTTCGCCAGTTTCGAGCAGCCCGACCTGAAGGCGACCTTCGCCTTCACCGTCACCGCCCCCGAGGGCTGGACGGTGATCTCCAACTCGCCCACCCCCGAGCCCCGCGGCACCGTCTGGCGCTTCGAGCCGACGCCGCGCATCTCCTCCTACATCACCGCGCTGATCGCGGGCCCCTACCACTCCGTGCACAGCACCTGGGAGGACGGCAGGGGCCGCACCGTGCCGCTGGGCGTCTACTGCCGCCCGTCGCTGGCCGAGCACCTGGACGCGGACGCCATCTTCGAGGTCACCCGGCAGGGCTTCGACTGGTTCGAGGAGAAGTTCGGCCTGCCCTACCCGTTCGCCAAGTACGACCAGCTCTTCGTCCCGGAGTTCAACGCCGGCGCGATGGAGAACGCGGGCGCGGTGACCATCCGCGACCAGTACGTCTTCCGCTCCAAGGTGACGGACGCCGCCTACGAGACGCGGGCCGAGACGATCCTCCACGAGCTGGCCCACATGTGGTTCGGCGACCTGGTCACCATGGAGTGGTGGAACGACCTGTGGCTGAACGAGTCGTTCGCCACCTACACCTCCATCGCCTGCCAGGCCGCCGCCCCCGGCAGCCACTGGCCGCAGGCGTGGACCACCTTCGCCAACTCCATGAAGACCTGGGCCTACCGCCAGGACCAGCTCCCGTCCACGCACCCGATCATGGCCGAGATCCGGGACCTGGACGACGTCCTGGTCAACTTCGACGGCATCACCTACGCCAAGGGCGCCTCCGTCCTCAAGCAGCTCGTCGCCTACGTCGGCGAGGACGCCTTCTTCAGCGGCGTGCGGACGTACTTCAAGCGCCACGCCTGGGGCAACACCCGTCTGACCGACCTGCTCACGGCGCTGGAGGAGACCTCCGGGCGCGACCTGAAGACCTGGTCGAAGGCGTGGCTGGAGACCGCCGGCATCAACGTGCTGCGCCCGGACGTCACCGTCGGCGACGACGGCGTGATCACCTCCTTCGCGGTGCTCCAGGAGGCGCCGGCCCTGCCCGCCGGCGCCAAGGGCGAGGCCGTCCTGCGCCCGCACCGCATCGCCGTCGGCTCCTACGAGCTCGACGGCGGCAGGCTGGTGCGCACCGGCCGGATCGAGCTGGACGTGGACGGCGAGCGGACCGAGGTGCCCGAACTGGCCGGCACCCGGCGCCCGGCCGTGATCCTGCTCAACGACGACGACCTGTCCTACGCCAAGGTCCGCCTCGACGCCGAGTCGCTGGCCACCGTCACCCAGCACCTGGGCGACTTCGCCGAGTCGCTGCCGCGGGCCCTGTGCTGGGCCTCGGCCTGGGACATGACCCGCGACGGCGAGCTGGCCGCCCGCGACTACCTGGAGCTGGTCCTCTCCGGCATCGACAAGGAGTCGGACATCGGCGTCGTGCAGTCCCTCCAGCGGCAGGTCAAGCTCGCCCTGGACCTGTACGCCGCCCCCAGCTGGCGCGAGGCCGGGCTGCTGCGCTGGTCCGAGGCGGCCGCGGAGAAGCTGCGCGCCGCGGCCCCCGGCAGCGACCACCAGCTCGCCTGGGCGCGGGCGCTGGCCGCCACCGCCCGCACCGACGAGCAGCTCGGCCTGGTCGCCGGGCTGCTGGACGGCAGCGAGAGCGTCGAGGGCCTGACCGTGGACACCGAGCTGCGCTGGGCCCTGCTCCACCGGCTGGCCGCCACCGGGCGCGCCGACGAGGCCGCCATCGAGGCCGAGCTGGAGCGCGACCGCACCTCGGCGGGCGAGCGCCACGCGGCCTCCGCGCGGGCCGCCCGGCCGACGGCCGAGGCCAAGGCCGAGGCGTGGGCGTCGGTGGTGGAGTCCGACAAGCTGCCCAACGCCATGCAGGAGGCGGTCATCGGCGGCTTCGTCCAGACCGACCAGCGCGAGCTGCTCGCCCCCTACACCGCGAAGTACTTCGAGGCGCTGGCAGGCGTGTGGGAGTCGCGCAGCCACGAGATGGCCCAGCAGATCGCGGTCGGGCTCTACCCGGCCCTCCAGGTCTCCGAGGAGACGCTGCGGGCCACGGACGCCTGGCTGGAGTCGGCCGAGCCCACCGCCGCCCTGCGGCGCCTGGTCACCGAGTCCCGCGCGGGTGTCGAGCGGGCCCTGAAGGCCCAGGCGGCGGACGCCGCCGCGGCCGTCTGACGCGCCGGGGGACCGAAGGGGGCGGTGTCCGCGCGGCCGGCGCGGGCGCCGCCCCCTCCCGTTCCCGGGGTCAGCGGGGCAGGACGGCCACGTAGGCGGCCGGGGGGCGCCTTGATGCCGCCTCCAGGGCGGCGCCCACCTCCTGCGCGGGCCGGCCGGGCCGGTCGCGGAGGTCGGCGGGGGTGACGTGCACGACCGTGACGCCCAGGCGTTCGAACTCCTCGCGCTTGCGGGCGTAGCGGACGCCGAGCCCGCCGCCCGGCGCGCTCCCGGCGCCCCTCCCCCCGCTCCGCCCCCGGACGTCGATCTCGACGGCGACGGCCTGGTCCGGCCAGTAGGCGTCCACGCCGCCGAGGTGGGGGCCGCCGGGCAGCCGCAGGTCCACGTTCCAGAAGGGCTCGGGCAGGCCGTGGGCGCGGACCATCCGGTACAGCAGGCCCTCGGCCGTCGCCCGGCTCTCGGCGACCAGGGCGGCCGCGGCCTCCGCCACCGCCGGGCGGCCCAGCAGCCGGGCCCGGGACAGCTCGGCGACGACGGCCTGGGCCTCGCAGCGGCAGTCGCGCACCGCCTCCGTCAGCAGCCGGCGCACCGCCCCGGCGTCGGCGAGCCGGGCGGCGGTGTCGGCCAGCGCGCGGGGTGCGGGCGCCACCGGCAGGCCGGTGATCTCCTCGGGCTCGGGGAGGGAGCGGGTGCGCACCACGCGGGCGAAACCGGCCGAGCGCAGCCGGCGCCCGCTCGGGACCAGCACGTCGATGTGCTCCAGGGCCGGCAGCGGGGGAGAGGAGGAGAAGCCGTGCAGGGCGAGCGCGGCGGGCCCGGTGATCACCGCGTCGGGCCCGGGGGCGGCGGCTTCCTCCGCGGGGTGCCCGGCGCGGTCCGGAGGCCCGGCGCACGTTTCGTGCAGCGCGCCGCACTGAGTCGGAACACGCTCCCGGCTCGCGTACAGCAGCACGGCATGCAGCCGCTCCTCGCTGGTCGGCGGGCCGGGGTGCAGCAGGTAGACGCCGGGCAGCGGCATCTGCCACGGGCCGCCCGGCCGGCAGCGCTCGCCGGCGACGGCGGCGGAGACGCCCAGCTCGCGCAGCGCGCGGGAGGTCACCACCCGGCGCCTTACGTGCGAGAGGTGGCGGACGGGGCGGGAGGAGAGGGGGGTCTCGTGGTTCATGTCCCGGCGATTCCCCTCCCGGCTCCGCCCGCCAACCTCTGTTACGCGCCTGTCGACGAATGCGGACAAGCCCGTCCTAAAGTACGGGCGTTCGAGCGCCGATCAGGGGCAGGCCGGTCGCCCGCCGAAGGCGGGGGGAGCAGCGGGGGAGGGAGCCGGTGGCGGGACGGCCCGGCACCCGGCCCGACCGCGCCCGCCCGCCCGCCCGGCGCGGCGAACGTGCCGGGCGGGCGGGCGGGCGCGGCCTCGTGCGGGGCGGGACCGGGATCAGGCGGACGCCGCCGCGTCGCACCGCTGCGCGCGCAGGGCGCGCGCCGTGTCGTCGCGCGCCTCCAGCACCAGCCGCCGCAGCGCCGGTGCGGCCCCCTCGTGGGCGGCCAGCCAGGCGTCCGTCAGCTCCAGCACCCGTCCGCTGTCCTGGAGGGCGGGGTAGAGACCGCGGACGACCGCCATGCCGATCTCGATCGACCGCTCGGCCCAGACCCGCTCGATCACCTCGAAGTACCGCTCCGCGTACGGCGCCAGCAGCTCCCGCTGCCCCGGCAGGTCGAAGCCGGCGATGGTCGCCTCCACCAGCGCGTTGGAGAGCCGGTCGGAGTCCACCACGTCCGTCCACGCCCGCGCCTTGACCTCGGCGGACGGCCGGGAGGCCAGGCAGCGCACCTGGTGCCGCCGGCCGGAGGCGGTGTCGTCGCGGGCCAGTTCGGCCGCCAGCCGCTCCTCGTCCGCGGCGCCCTCGGCGGTGAGGGCCGCCAGGAAGGCCCAGCGCAGCTCCTGGTCGATCTCCAGCCCGTCGATCCGGCCCGTGCCCTCCAGCAGCCTGTCCAGCATCTGCAGGTCGTGCTCGTCGTGCGCGACGGACGCGAAGAACCGCGCCCAGGCGAGCTGGTGGTCGCTGCCCGGCTCGGCCTGCCGCAGATGGCGCAGCGCGCCGCCCGCCAGCAGCCGCGCGCCCTCCGCGCGCCACTCGGGCGCCACGTAGTGCGCCAGGGCCGTGCGCGCCCAGGCGTGCAGCATCTGCACCACGCCGATGTCGCCCTCCTGGCCGCCGAAGCGCAGCACCAGGTCCAGGAAGTCGCGGGCGGGCATCAGCGCGTCGCGGGTGAGGTTCCACAGCGCCGACCAGCACAGCGCGCGGGCCAGGCCGTCGGAGACCGAGCCCAGGTGGGAGCGGAGGGTGTCCAGGGACACCTCGTCGAAGCGGACCTTGCAGAACGTCAGGTCCTCGTCGTTGACCAGGATCAGCTCCGGCCGCTCGGCCCCGGTCAGCTCCTCCACCACCGTCCGCGCCCCGGCGACGTCCACCTCGGCGCGGGCGTAGCGCTCCAGCGGGCCCCCGGCCGTCCGCCGCCGGTAGAGGCCGACGGCCACCCGGTGCGGACGCAGCACCGGGTGCGACTCCGGCGCCTCCTGGAGGACCGCCAGCTCGGTGATCCGGCCCGCGGAGTCGTAGGTGGCGTGCGGGGTGAGGGAGTTGACCCCGGCGGTCTGGAGCCAGGCGCGCGCCCACTCGCCCATGTCGCGCCCGGAGGTCTCCTCCAGCACCGCCAGCAGGTGCTCCAGCCGGGTGTTGCCCCACTCGTGGCGCTTGAAGTACCGCCGCGCGCCCTCCAGGAAGGCATCGCGCCCCACATAGGCCACCAGCTGCTTGAGGACGGAGGCGCCCTTGGCGTAGGTGATGCCGTCGAAGTTGAGCTTGGCGTCCTCCAGGTCCCGGATGTCGGCGGTGATCGGGTGGGTGGAGGGCAGCTGGTCGGCCCGGTACGCCCACGCCTTGCGGCGGTTGGCGAAGGTGGTCCAGCCGTCGGTGAAGCGAGTGGCCTCCACCATCGAGAAGGAGCCCATGAAGTCGGCGAAGGACTCCTTGAGCCACAGGTCGTCCCACCACTCCATGGTGACCAGGTCGCCGAACCACATGTGCGCCATCTCGTGCAGGATGACGTTGGCCCGGGCCTCGTAGGAGGCGTCGGTGACCTTGCCGCGGAAGACGTACTCCTCGCGGAAGGTCACGCAGCCGGGGTTCTCCATCGCGCCGAGGTTGTACTCGGGCACGAAGGCCTGGTCGTACTTGCCGAACGGGTACGGGTAGTCGAAGTGGTCGTGGAAGAAGTCCAGGCCCTGCTTGGTGACGGCGAAGACGTCGTCGGCGTCGAAGTGCCGGGCCAGCCCCCTGCGGCACAGGGCCCCCAGGGGGACCACCAGCTCGCCCCCGCCGGGCAGCTCGCGCCGGTAGACGTCGGTGACGTGGTGGTACGGGCCCGCCACCACGGTCGTGATGTACGTGGAGATCGGCTTCGTCGTCGCGAACCGCCACACCGCCGCGCCCTCGCCGGCCGGCTCCGGCTCGCCCTCGCGCGCGCCGTTGCTCAGCACCGTCCAGCCGGCGGGGGCGGTGACGGTGAAGGTGAAGGGGGCCTTGAGGTCGGGCTGCTCGAAGTTGGCGAACACCCGGCGGGCGTCGGCCGGCTCGTACTGGGTGTAGAGGTAGGTCTCCCCGTCCTCCGGGTCGAGGAAGTGGTGCATCCCCTCGCCGGTGCGGCTGTAGGCGCAGTGGGCGTCCACGGTCAGGGTGTTCTCGGCGGCCAGGCCGTCCAGGGCGATGCGGGTGCCGTCGAAGACCTCGCCCGGGTCGAGCGCGCGGCCGTTGAGCGTCACCGAGGAGACGGCGGGCGCCAGCAGGTCGGCGAAGGTGGAGGCGCCGGGCTCGGCGCAGCGGAAGCGGACGGTGGTGGTGGAGCGGAAGGTGCGGGGCCCGTCCCCGGTGTGGGGCCCGACCGCGGACCGCAGGTCGAGCGCGACGTCGTACCCGTCCACGGTCAGCAGCCGGGCGCGCTCCCGGGCCTCGTCACGGGTCAGGTTCTCACCGGGCACGGCGGGACTCCCTCGTCTCACATGGCGAACACAGGAGGTCAGGATCGCATGCGCGGCCGCCGGGCCGTGCGGGTGGCCGGGCGGACGGTGCGACGGACGGGCACGCGGGAATCACCGCACCGCCCCCGCGCGTTCCCCCTGCGCACGTTTCCGCGGCGGCCGGTCCCCGTTCGCCGCCGTCCCACGCGTACGACCACGAGTCACGAAACGGCGAGGAGAGCCTCATGTCCCGGACGCCCGAGAACACGAGCAGAGTCACGGCCGACTTCTGGTTCGACCCCATCTGCCCGTGGGCCTGGATGACCTCCCGGTGGATGCTGGAGGTGGAGAAGGTCCGCCCGGTCGACGTGCGCTGGCACGTGATGAGCCTGTCGGTCCTCAACGAGAACCGCCTGGACGAGCTGCCGCGGGAGTACGTCGAGCTGATGGAGGCCGCCTGGGGCCCGGTGCGCGTGCTGATCGCCGCCGAGCAGAAGCACGGTCCGGAGGTCCTCGGCCCGCTCTACACCGCGCTGGGCACCCGCTTCCACAACCAGGGCCGCCCCAACGAGCGCGCCACGATCGCCGAGGCGCTGGAGGAGGCCGGGCTCCCGGCGGAACTGGCGGACGCGGCGCACTCCGACGCGTACGACGAGCGGCTGCGCGCCTCGCACGAGGAGGGCATCGGGCTGGTCGGCCAGGAGGTCGGCACCCCGGTGATCGCCGTGCCGGGCACGGACGGGGAGCGGACGGCGTTCTTCGGCCCGGTCGTCACCCCCGCCCCCAAGGGCGAGGCGGCCGCGCGGCTGTGGGACGGCACGCTGCTGGTGGCCTCCACCCCGGGGTTCTTCGAGCTGAAGCGGACCCGCACCGAGGAACCGCGCTTCGACTGAGCCGCGCCGCCCCCCGCGCGCCTTCGCCGGGGCGGACGCGGCGCGGGACCGCGGAGGAGGGCGGGACGGCCCCCGCGCGCCGGCGCTCCGGCGCGCGGGGGCCGTCCCCCTCCCGTGCGGACCGCGCCCCCGGCGGCTACCGCCGCTCCTCCGCCGGGGCGGACGCGGAGCCCTCCCGCGCGGCACCGGCCGCCGCCCGCCGCTGGCGCACCAGGCCGGCCACCGACAGGGCCGCGGTGAGCGCGGCGGTGAAGGCGAGCTGGGTGCGGGTGTCGCCCTCGCGGAGCATCAGCAGCAGCACCGCCGCCACGCCCGCCAGCGACGCCCAGGTCAGCGCGGGGAACAGCCACATCCGCACCACCAGCCGCTCCGGCGCCTCCCGCTCCAGCCGCCGGCGGGTGATCAGCTGGGAGACGGCGATGAAGCCCCACACCACCAGCACCGCGGCGCCCACCATGTTCAGCAGCCAGGCGAAGACGGTGTCCGGCCACCAGAAGCTGAGCAGGACCGCGAAGAACCCGAAGGCGGAGGAGGCCAGCACCGTGCGGCGCGGCACGCCGCCGGTCACCTTCCCCAGGAACGCGGGGCCCTCGCCCCGGGCGACCAGGGAGTACGCCATGCGCGAGGCGCCGTAGATGTTGGCGTTCATCGCGGACAGCAGCGCGACGAGCACCACCGCGTTCATCACCTCGGCGGCGGCCGGGATGCCCAGGTGCTCCAGGACGGCCGCGTACGGGCCGGAGAGCACCGACTCGTCGTCCCAGGGGATCAGGGTGACGACCACCGCGATCGACCCGACGTAGAACAGCGCGATGCGCCACATCGCCGTGCGCACCGCCTTGGCCACGCCCCGGACCGGGTCGTGCGACTCGGCCGCCGCGATGGTCACCGTCTCCAGGCCGCCGTAGGCGAAGACGGAGGCCAGCAGGCCCACCACCAGGCCCTCGGCGCCGTTGGGCAGGAAGCCGCCCCGCCCGGTGAGGTTGGCGGCCCCGGGGGACTCGGTGCCCGGCAGCAGGCCCAGCACGGCCAGCAGGCCCAGCACGAGGAAGGCGACGATCGCGGCGACCTTCAGGGCGGCGAACCAGAACTCGTACTCGCCGAAGTTCCGCACCGCGAGCAGGTTGGTGCCGCTGAAGACCGCCATGAAGACGGCCACCCACAGCCACTGCGGGGTGCCCGGCAGCCAGCCCGACACGATCGCCGCGGCGCCCAGCGCCTCCACGGCGACGGCCACGCACAGCAGCGTCCAGAAGATCCAGCCCGCGGTGAAGCCGGCCCAGGGGCCGATCGCGCGCTCGGCGTGGACGGAGAAGGACCCCGAGGCGGGGTGGGCGGCCGACATCTCGCCCAGCATCCGCATCACCAGCATCACCAGGAGGCCGGAGAGGGCGTAGGCGACGACGATCGACGGGCCCGCGGCGGCGATGCCCGCGCCGGAGCCGACGAACAGGCCGGCGCCGATCACACCGCCGAGGGCGATCATGGACAGGTGACGCTGCTTGAGGCCGTGGCCGAGGGAGGAGTGCTCGGTGTCGTCCGGGTCCCGGTGGGGGGAGCCGGCGGTCTTCAGATCGGGCGTGCCGGACATGGGGGGATGCGCCGTCCAGGGATCGGGGAAGGGGGCGGGGGAAACGGAGTCATGCGCTCCGAACCCGGCCAGTGTGGTGCGCGGACCCCGCCGGCGGCAACGGCCGCGGAATTCCCGTCCGCTATACGGACGAGTTGGTCACAGACCGTGCACATCCGGAAGACGCCCGGAGACACCCGGAGAGGCCCGGCGGCGCACACCCGCCCGCGCCCCGGCCCCGTCCGCGGGCGGGCCGCCGGCGGATCGCGCGCTCCGCGCACGCCCCGGCCTCCAGCCTCCCTCCGGTCGCCTCCCACAAGCTCCAGGAGTATTTCTTTGTCGCCAATCTCACGGGGGAGCGCCGGGTAACGTCGGTTAACGTCGGGACGTCCCCGAACTCCCCCGACCTCATGACACCGGAGCCGTGATGACCCTTCCCGTCGCCACCACAGCCACCGTCCGCCCGGGCGCGGTCCTCGCCGACGTCCTGCCCGCCTCCACCGCGGCCCGCGCCCGGGTGCGCGACGCGGCGCTGGTCCTCGGCGGCGCCGCGCTCACCGGTGTGGCCGCCCAGCTCGCCGTGCCCGTGCCCGGCTCGCCCGTCCCCGTCACCGGCCAGACCTTCGCCGCCCTCCTCGTCGGCGCCGGCCTGGGCGCCCGCCGGGCGCTGGCCTCCCTCGGCCTGTACGCCGCCGCGGGCGTGGCCGGGATGCCGTGGTTCGCCGAGGGCGGCTCCGGTGCCGCGATGCCCTCCTTCGGCTACATCCTGGGCATGCTGCTGGCCGCCGTCGTCGTCGGCGCCCTCGCCCGCCGCGGCGGCGACCGCGGGGTGCTGCGCACCGCCGGGACGATGGCCGTGGGCACCGCGGTCATCTACGCGGTCGGCGTCCCCTACCTGGCCCTGGCCACCGGCATGTCCCTCGGCCAGGCCGCGGCGGCGGGCCTGGTGCCCTTCCTGGTCGGCGACGCCCTCAAGGCGGCCCTGGCCATGGGGGCCCTTCCCGCGGCCTGGAGGCTGGTCGGCCGGAAGTCGTGAATAGACTCCGTCCCATGCGCGTCTACCTCGGCTCCGACCATGCCGGCTACGAACTGAAGAACCACCTCGTCCAGTGGCTGAAGGAGACCGGGCACGAGCCCGTCGACTGCGGCCCGCACATCTACGACGCGGCCGACGACTACCCGCCCTTCTGCCTGCGCGCCGCCGAGCAGACGGCCGACGACGAGGACGCCCTCGGCATCGTGATCGGAGGCTCCGGCAACGGCGAGGCCATCGCCGCCAACAAGGTCCGCGGCGTGCGGGCCGCCCTGGCCTGGAGCGTGGAGACGGCCAGGCTGGGCCGCGAGCACAACAACGCCAACGTGCTCGGCATCGGTGCCCGGATGCACTCCACCGAGGAGGCCGTCTCCTTCGTGGAGGCCTTCCTGCAGACCCCGTTCAGCGGGGACGAGCGGCACGTGCGGCGCATCGACATGCTCTCGGCGTACGAGCGGACGGGCAACCTCCCGCCCGTCCCGGACCACCACCCGCGGCAGGACTGACCCGCCCGTGCCGGAGGGCCACACCATCCACCGGCTGGCCGCCGACCTCGACGACAGGTTCGGCGGCCGGCCCGTGCGCGCCTCCAGCCCCCAGGGCCGCTTCGCGGCGGGCGCCGCCCTCGTCGACGGCCGGGTGCTCGCCGCCGCCGACGCCCACGGCAAGCACCTCTTCCTGGGCTTCGACGGCCCGGCCGGGGGCGACTGGATCCACATCCACCTCGGTCTGTACGGCTCCTTCCGGCACGGCACCGGGGAGCCGCCCGAACCGGTGGGGCAGATACGGCTGCGCCTGGCCACCACCGGGGCCCCCCACGCCCACGCCGACCTGCGCGGCCCCGCCACCTGCGAGCTGGTCACCGACGAGGCCCGCCGGGCCGTCGGCGAGCGGCTGGGCCCCGACCCGCTGCGCGCCGACGCCGACCCCGAACGGGCCTGGGCGCGGATCTCCCGCAGCCGCACCACGATCGCCGCGCTGCTGATGGACCAGAAGGTCGTCGCCGGCGTCGGCAACGTCTACCGCGCCGAGGTCCTCTTCCGGCACCACATCGACCCCTACCGGGCGGGGAAGGACCTCACCCGCGCCGAGTGGGACGCGGTCTGGGCCGACCTGGCCGGGCTGATGCGCGAGGGCGTGCGCGCCAACCGCATCGACACCGTGCGGCCCGAGCACACCCCCGAGGCCATGGGACGGCCGCCGCGCGTGGACGACCACGGCGGCGAGGTGTACGTCTACCGGCGCGCCGGGATGCCCTGCCACGTCTGCGGCGAGGAGGTCCGCACCGCCCCCCTCGCCGCCCGCAACCTCTTCTGGTGCCCCGGCTGCCAGAAGCCCTGACCGGCCGGGACCGCCCGGTCCCGCCCCCGCCGCGCCGGCTCAGAAGCCGTGCGGCATCCAGGGCGCGACGGGCCAGGAGAAGGCGGCCGCGGCCGCGGCCAGGGCCCCCGGCCGCAGCTCCCGCACCCGCCCGGTGCCCGCCAGGGCGGCCAGGGAGGTGTCGCCCAGGTACACCGCGCCCAGGTCGCGCACGTCCAGCGCCAGCCCGGCCGGCGCGTCGGTGCGGACGCACTCGGCGCCCGAGGCGTCGCCGGCCAGCCGCCAGCGGCCGGAGTTCCACGGGCAGAAGGCGTCCTCCACCTCCAGCACCACGTCCACCGGCGCCGCGTACCGCCGCGCCGCCAGGGCCGCCCCGGCGTCCACCAGGCGCAGGTGCAGCCCGTCGCGGAGGCGGACGCCGCAGCGCCGCAGGTCGTCGACCATGTGCTGCCAGGGGTCGTCCACCGGGCGGGACCTCACCCGCAGCGTCGAGGTCAGGTCGATCTCCGTCAGGAAGCGCCACAGCGCCCCGTACGCCGCCGGGTCCGGCGCCTCCAGGGCGTGCAGCACCACCGTGCCCCGGGCCCCGGCCGCGTCCCACTCCGGCCGGACGGCGAAGCGCGCGTAGCCGAGCAGCTCACCGCCGGCCTCGGCCAGCACGCAGCGCTGCCGCGAGGCGCCCTCGCGGCGTCTCTCCGGATCCAGCACCTCCAGCCGCTCCCACCCGGGGAGCCGCTCCGTCCTCCCCGGCCGGCCGGGCACCAGGCGGGCGTAGAGCGCCTCGCACTCGTCCAGCACCGCGGCGGGGTCCGCCTCGCGCAGCCGCACGCCGTCCGCCTCCGGCGGCACCGTCAGGCGGACGCGCGAGGTGTCGATCTCGGCGCTCAGCTGCCGCGAGGCGATGCCGTAGCCGAAGCGGCCGTAGATCGCCGGCTCGGAGGCCATCAGCACCGCCAGCGGCTCCCCGGCGGCCCGCACGCCGTCCAGCAGGCGTCGCATCATGGCGCTGAGGATGCCGCGCCGCCGGTGCGTCGCGGCCACGCTCACCGCCGTCACCCCGGCCGCGGGCACGATCGCGCCGCCCGGCACCGACAGCCGGAAGGGGAACGAGCCCGCCGTGCCGACGATCCGGTCCCCGTCCCGCGCCGAGAGCGCCCGCTCGAACTCGGTCAGCTCCCGCCACAGCTCCCTCTCCTCGGGGGAGTCGGGGATCCCGCCGAAGGCGAGTTCGAGACCGGAGTACCACTCGTCCCACTCCTCGGGGCGCAGGCCCCGGAGATCCACGCTCGTCATGGCTCCATCCCTACCAGCGCGGAGCACGCGGGGCGACTGGATATCGAACACGGCTTCTGCCGCCCCGTATCGGGAATCGACGCACCCCCGAACGGGTGGATAAGGTCCCTGACATGGCAGGTCGTACGGGCAGGGTTCCCCCAGCGCCCCGGTGGCACCAGGCCCGCAGGGCCGTGCACCGGGTGCGTACCACCCTGCGCCGGTCCGCCGTCGACTACTTCCGCGGCGACGGCTCGGACTGGATCGCCTTCGCCGCGCTGCTGGTGACGGTCCCGGCCCTGACCTGGGCCACGCTCGCCGAACCGCTGTGGTTCGCGCCCGAGAGCCTGGTGCTGCCGGTCGTCCTGGGCGGCCTGCTGCTGCGCCCGGCCAGTCTGCTGGTCCTGTACGCCGCCGCGGCCGGCGCGCTGATAGTGGAGGCCACGGTGCTCGGCCCGTACACCGCGGGCCCCGGCCGGGTCACCCCCGGCACCACCCTGGTGGTCGCCGCGGTGGGGCTCTCCGGGCTGCTGGTGGCCCAGTTCCGCAGCCGGGTGGGCGTGCCCTGGAGGCGGGGCGGCACCATGCTCTTCGACCTGCGCGAACGCATCCGCGTCCAGAGCAAGCTGCCGAAGCTGCCCGCGGGCTGGCACCACGAGATGGCGCTGCGCCCGGCGGGCGGGCAGTCCTTCTCCGGCGACTTCGTCGTCGCCGCGCTCACCGGGCCCGACCGCCGCACCCTGGAGGTCGTCCTCACCGACGTCTCCGGCAAGGGCATGGACGCCGGCTCGCGTGCGCTGCTGCTGTCCGGGGCCTTCGGCGGACTGCTGGGCTCCCTGCCGCCGCACGCCTTCCTCCCGGCCGCCAACGCCTACCTGCTGCGCCAGGACTGGCAGGAGGGCTTCGCCACCTCCGTCCACCTCGTCCTGGACCTCGACAGCGGCGACTACGAGCTGTTCTCGGCCGGCCACGTCCCCGCCCTCCAGCGGAGCGCGGGCAGCGGACGCTGGGAGGAGAAGGCCGCCGAGGGGCCGCTGCTGGGCGTCTACGACGGCGTCCGGTTCGACGCGGTCAAGGGCAGCCTGCGCCCCGGCGACGTGCTGATGCTCTTCACCGACGGCCTGGTCGAGACGGCCGACCGCGAGCTGACCGAGGGCATCGACCGGCTGACGGGCGAGGCCGACCGCTACGTCGTCACCGGCTTCGAGGGAGCCGCCTGGCACCTGATCGAGGCCGTCGCCCGGGACGTCAACGACGACCGGGCCCTGCTGCTGATCCGGCGCGACTGAGGCGCTCCCCCGGTCCGCGGGCCGGGAGGGAGGCGGAGGAGGGGGAGAGGGGACGTGGGAGCACCGGCGGACCGGCCGTGGCCGGGCACCGAGGCGGAGGCGGTCGCCGAGCAGGAGCGGATCCGGCGGGCCGCGGACCTCGCCTCCCCCGGCCCCGCGCCGGGCGAGGTGGACAGGATCGCCGGGGTCGACGTCGCCTACGACCCGGGGAGCGACCTGACGGTCGCCGCCGCCGTGGTGCTGGACGCCGCGACGCTGGAGGTCGTCGAGGAGGCCGTCCACACCGGGCGCAGCCGCTTCCCCTACGTCCCCGGCCTGCTGGCCTTCCGGGAGCTGCCCGGGGTGCTGGCGGCGCTGGAGAAGCTGTCGGCACCGCCCGGGCTGGTGGTCTGCGACGGCTACGGCTACGCCCACCCCCGGCGGGCCGGCCTGGCGGTGCACCTGGGGGTCCTGACCGGGCTGCCGTGCTTCGGCGTCGCCAAGTCGCCCTTCGCCTTCTCCCACACCGAGCCGGGGCCGCGGCGCGGCGACTCCTCGCCGCTGCTGGACGGGCGGCGGGACCCTCCGGAGGTGGTGGGGCGGGCGCTGCGCACCCGGTCGGGCGTGAAGCCGGTGTTCGTCTCGGCCGGCCACGGCATCGGCCTGGAGCACGCCTGCGCCCACACGCTGCGCCTCACCCCGCGCCACCGCCTGCCGGAGACGACGCGCGGCGCCGACGGGCTCAGCCGCAGGGTCCTGGCGGAGATCGCCCGGGACCGGCGGGAGCCGCGCGGCGCCGCGCGCGGGTAGGCGGGTGGGGGGCGGGCTCAGCCCGAGGCCGCCGCCCCGGCCTTCGCCCCGGAGTCCGGGCCGCCGCGGCCGTCCGCCGGGGAGGGGCCGCCGCGGCCGGAGCCGGCGGGGGAGGCGTCGGGCTTGAAGATCCAGTCCACCCTGGGCTCCACCACGGGCCGGAAGACCCGCTGCACCGGCGCGGTGCACAGCACCGTGCCCAGGACCGCGGCGGCGGCCGTCACCGCGATCGCACCGGCCGGGGTGTAGATCCACTCGAGCCGGTCGTACCAGTCGTGCATGCGCGCCCACTGGGCGAAGAAGCCGTGCAGCAGGTAGGCGTACAGCGTTCCGACGCCCAGCGCGGTGAACCAGGTGCGGCGGCCGGGGACCCAGGCGAGGAAGCAGACGGTCAGCACCAGCGAGCAGCACAGCAGTGCGAGGTTCATCGGCGCCCCGATCCACCAGGGCACGCCGAACCCCTGGACGCTCTTCTGGTGGTAGAGCCATCCGAAGTCCATGCGGGTCGTCGCCCAGTAGGTGACGGCCAGGGACGCCACGGCGACCGGCGCGGCCACCAGCCGCACCGCGCGGCGCCGCACGAGCAGGAAGTGCTCGGGGCGCAGCCGGAGGCCGAGGACGAAGAAGGGCAGGAACTGCAGCACCCGCTGCATGCTCAGGTCGCCGCCGGTCTGGGGGGACAGGGAGGCCATCACGGCGATCGCCACGGACAGCGGCACGGGCCAGCGGACGGCCTTCCACAGCGGGGTCGTCAGGCGCCACACGAACAGCGCCACCAGGAACCAGGTCAGGAACCAGGGGTCCAGGAGGCTGAGGGCGTGCTCGGGGGCGTCGCCGGTCCGTTTGAAGACGGTGTAGGCCGCCTCGAAGACCACGTACGGCACGACCACGGTGGTCACCAGCCGCTTCAGCTGCTTCGGGCGCATGTCGAAGCTGCGGGAGAAGTAGCCGGAGATGAGGACGAACGCCGGCATGTGGAAGACGTAGACGAAGCCGTAGAGCGCCTGCATGATCCGGGAGTCGCCGGTCATGGGGGCCCAGGCGTGCCCGATGACGACCAGCACGATCGCCAGGAACTTCGCGTTGTCGAAGTAGGGGTCCCGCTGCTTCGCCTGCCCGCCGCCCCCTCTCGCCGCGGCCGGGGCGGCCTCCGGTGCGGGTGGGACCGGGCGTGCCGCCTCGTCGGGCCGGGCCGGGGGAAGCGGTGAGCGCTCGTAGCCAGCGTGAAACATCTTTCGCACCTTAGCGGGAAGTGAAGCGGAGGGAAATTCGCGGCGTTGCTTCTTCCCCGGGACCGTAGGGCATGCCCCGCGGGCGCCCGAACGGCGGTCCCGGCGACGCCTGCGGGACCTCGCCGGCTACCCCGTTCGGCTGACACGCCCGGAAGCCGCCGATCCGTCTCCTGCCCCCATCCCGGCGGCAGTTGGTGGCACGATGGTCACCGGCGGGGACGCGGCGGAGGGTCCCCGGGCCGGTGCGTCCGGTCCAGAGGCGTTGCGACCGAGGGTGTGATCAGTTGTGGCCATTTCGCTGTCAGTGGTGCTGCTCCTGGCAATCATCATGATCGTGCTCATCCGGGGCGGCTCGCTGAAGGCGGGCCCCGCCTTCGTGGCGGCCCTCTTCGGGTTCTTCCTGGCCTCCACGGGGATGGCCCCGGCGATCAACCGCTTCCTCAACTCGCTCGCCGAGTCGATCAACCAGATCAGCTTCTGACGCGGCTCCCGCGCGTGCGGTGACGCGGAACAGCGCGACGGCCCGGCCCCCCGCCGAGGGGAGCCGGGCCGTCGCGCTCGTGGAGCGGGCGACGGGAATCGAACCCGCGTAGCCAGTTTGGAAGACTGGGGCTCTACCATTGAGCTACGCCCGCAACGCGCCGTGGACCACGGGGCGGACCGATCATAACCGGATGGTCCGGGCCCGCCAACCGATCGTGACCGATTGCGGCACGCTCCGCATCGTACGGCATGTACGCTACGTGTCGCACGGACGGGGTGTGGCGCAGCTTGGTAGCGCGTCCGCTTTGGGAGCGGAAGGTCGTCGGTTCGAATCCGGCCACCCCGACCACGTACTATGAAAGACGCGCCTGTCTGTGTCGTGTCTGCGTGCGGGGCGCCTCAACAAGTAGAAGTTCCCAGCAGTCAGCCCCAAGGAGACCGACCGTGAAGAGCGCCGTGGAGACCCTGAACCCCACCCGGGTTCGGCTCACTGTCGAGGTGCCCTTCGAGGAGCTCAAGCCCAGCCTCGACGCGGCGTACAAGAAGATCAACCAGCAGGTCACGGTGCCCGGCTTCCGCAAGGGCAAGGTCCCGGCCCGGGTGATCGACCAGCGCTTCGGCCGGGGCGCGGTGCTGGAGGAGGCGGTCAACGACGCGCTCCCCAAGCTCTACCAGGAGGCCGTCGAGGAGGGTGAGCTGAGCCCGCTGGGTCAGCCCGAGGTCGACATCACCGAGCTCAAGGACAACGAGCTCCTGGCCTTCACCGCCGAGGTCGACGTCCGCCCGGCGATCGAGGTCCCCGACTACTCCGGCATCGAGGTCACCGTCGACGCCGTCGAGGTCACCGACGAGGACGTGGAGAAGTCCGTCGAGCAGCTCCGCGAGCGCTTCGCCTCCACCACCGTCGTCGAGCGCGCCGCCGCCGAGGGCGACGTCGTCAAGATCGACCTGGAGGCCCGGGTCGACGGCGAGGTCCTGGAGGACGGCGTCGCCAAGGGCATCGACTACACCATCGGCTCCGGCGAGCTGCTGGACGGCATCGACGAGGCCGTCACCGGCCTGGAGGCCGGCGCCTCGGCGACCTTCACCTCCGAGCTCAAGGGCGGCTCCGCCGCCGGCCGCGAGGCCGAGATCACGGTGGAGGTCGCCTCCGTCTCCGCCCGCGAACTCCCCGAGCTGGACGACGAGTTCGCCCAGATGGCCAGCGAGTTCGACACCCTCGAGGAGCTGCGGGCCGACAGCCGCAAGCGCCTGGAGCGGATGAAGAAGTACGACCAGGCCACCCAGGCCCAGGAGAAGGTGCTCGACGCGCTGATCGGCCTGGTGGAGGTCCCGATCCCGGAGAAGCTCCTCCAGGACGAGATCAACACCCGCAAGCACAACCTGGTCAACCACCAGCTCGCCCAGATGGGCATGGACCTCGAGACCTACCTGAAGCTCCAGGACAAGTCCGAGGAGGAGTTCGACGCCGAGCTCAAGGAGCAGGCGGAGAAGGGCATCCGCACCCAGTTCATCCTCGACGAGCTGGTCTCCAAGGAGAAGCTGAACGTCAACCAGGAGGAGCTCACCGAGCACCTCATGCGCCGTGCGCAGTCCTCCGGCATGGCCCCCGACCAGTTCGCCCAGGCCGTCGTCGAGAGCGGCCAGGTGCCGATGCTCGTCGGCGAGGTCGCCCGCGGCAAGGCCCTCGCGGTCGTCGTCGAGGCCGCCAAGGTCACCGACACCAACGGTGACGCCGTCACCCTCGACGACGAGGAGGACGAGGAGGCCGAGACCGCCGAGGCGTCCGCCGGGGAGCAGGGCGAGAAGCAGACCGCGGAGCCCGGCGCCTCCGAGGACTGACCTTCGGGCCGCCCCCCTGTACGACGGAACGGGCCCGTGCGCGACACCGCGTGCGGGCCCGTTCGCGTACGGCGGAACACGCCGACCCCACCTGCGGGAACGCTCCCTGCGCTGAAAGCGAACAGTTCTCGGACCGGGATGGCGCGATCGGACCCGCGCGTTAGGGTCCAAGTACAGACAAGACCCCAGAGACGGCCCTGTGAGAGACCGCAGCCGTCCGACACGAGCAGGTGGACACGTGACGCTTCCGATGCCTTCCGCCGCCACCGAGCCGACCATCGGTGGCCTCGGCGACCAGGTCTACAACCGGCTGCTCAACGAGCGGATCATCTTC
Source organism: Streptomyces desertarenae (assembly GCF_042681365.1). NCBI lineage: Bacteria > Bacillati > Actinomycetota > Actinomycetes > Kitasatosporales > Streptomycetaceae > Streptomyces > Streptomyces desertarenae. Next base: position 64,865 of record NZ_JBHUFU010000001.1, read on the forward strand.
CTCGGCCAGCCGGTCGACGATGACATCGCCAACAAGATCACCGCTCAGCTGCTCCTCCTGGCCGCTGACCCGGACAAGGACATCTACCTCTACATCAACAGTCCGGGCGGCTCCATCACGGCCGGCATGGCGATCTACGACACCATGCAGTACATCAAGAACGACGTGGTGACCATCGCGATGGGCCTGGCCGCGTCCATGGGCCAGTTCCTGCTGAGCGCGGGCACCCCCGGCAAGCGCTTCGCCCTCCCCAACGCGGAGATCCTCATCCACCAGCCCTCCGCGGGGCTGGCGGGCTCGGCCTCGGACATCAAGATCCACGCCGAGCAGCTGCTGCGCACCAAGAAGAAGATGGCGCGGCTGTCCGCGCTGCACACCGGGCAGACCGAGGAGCAGTGGAACCGCGACGCCGACCGCGACCGCTGGTTCACCGCCCAGGAGGCCAAGGAGTACGGCCTGATCGACGAGGTCTACGGCTCCGCCGCGCAGCTCCCGGGTGGTGGCGGTACGGGCGCGTGAGCGCCTCGCGACCCGCAGCCCGGCACCGCAGCCAGTCCATCTCTCCAGAATGGTGTACAGCCCCATGAACAGTCAGCACACCTTCCCCGGCGCCGGCGCCCACGGCCGGCTGGAGGCCCGCTACAACGGGCCCTCGGCGGAGGCCCGGTACGTCGTTCCGCGCTTCGTGGAGCGCACCTCGCAGGGCGTGCGGGAGTACGACCCGTACGCCAAGCTCTTCGAGGAGCGGGTGATCTTCCTCGGCGTGCAGATCGACGACGCCTCCGCCAACGACGTCATGGCGCAGCTGCTGTGCCTGGAGTCGATGGACCCGGACCGCGACATCTCGATCTACATCAACAGCCCGGGTGGTTCCTTCACGGCGCTGACGGCCATCTACGACACGATGCAGTTCGTCAAGCCGGACATCCAGACCGTCTGCATGGGCCAGGCCGCCTCCGCCGCGGCCGTGCTGCTCGCCGCCGGCACCCCCGGCAAGCGGATGGCGCTGCCCAACGCGCGGGTCCTGATCCACCAGCCGTACAGCGAGACCGGCCGCGGTCAGGTCTCCGACCTGGAGATCGCCGCCAACGAGGTGCAGCGCATGCGGACCCAGCTGGAGGAGATGCTCGCCAAGCACTCCAGCAAGCCGATCGAGCAGATCAGCCAGGACATCGAGCGCGACAAGATCCTCACCGCCGAGGAGTCGCTCGAGTACGGGCTGATCGACCAGATCATCTCCACCCGCAAGACCTCCGTGGACGTCTGAGCACTCCGCGGAATCGGGCGGTTCCCGCGGATTCCCTCCGAACATTTCCGCCCCCCTCGGGTCGAGTCGGTCCGAGGGGGGCCCGCTCGGGGGGTCGGGCAGGGTACCGTCATAAGGGGTCCGGGGGCCGCCCCCGCCAAGGCCCAGAGCAAGCACCCGGGTTCGTGGAACTCGACGGATCCCAGGCGAAGGAGAAGCACCTCGTGGCACGCATCGGTGACGGCGGCGATCTGCTCAAGTGCTCGTTCTGCGGCAAGAGCCAGAAGCAGGTGAAGAAGCTCATCGCGGGGCCGGGCGTCTACATCTGCGACGAGTGCATCGATCTCTGCAACGAGATCATCGAGGAGGAGCTCGCCGACTCCTCCGAGATGCGCTGGGACGAGCTGCCGAAGCCGCGCGAGATCTACGAGTTCCTCGACGGGTACGTCGTCGGCCAGGAGGCCGCCAAGAAGGCGCTTTCCGTCGCCGTCTACAACCACTACAAGCGGGTGCAGGCGGGCGAGAACAGCGGCTCGCAGGGCCGGGACGACGGCATCGAGCTCGCCAAGTCCAACATCCTCCTCCTGGGCCCCACCGGCTCCGGCAAGACGCTGCTGGCCCAGACCCTCGCCCGGATGCTGAACGTCCCCTTCGCCATCGCCGACGCCACCGCCCTGACCGAGGCCGGGTACGTGGGCGAGGACGTCGAGAACATCCTGCTGAAGCTGATCCAGGCCGCCGACTACGACGTCAAGAAGGCCGAAACCGGAATCATCTACATCGACGAGATCGACAAGGTCGCCCGCAAGAGCGAGAACCCCTCCATCACCCGGGACGTCTCCGGCGAGGGCGTCCAGCAGGCGCTGCTGAAGATCCTGGAGGGCACCACCGCCTCCGTGCCGCCGCAGGGCGGGCGCAAACACCCCCACCAGGAGTTCATCCAGATCGACACCACGAACGTGCTGTTCATCGTGGGCGGTGCCTTCGCCGGTCTGGAGAAGATCATCGAGGCCCGGGCGGGCGCCAAGGGCATCGGCTTCGGCGCCACGATCCGCTCCAAGCGCGAGATCGAGGCGAGCAACCAGTTCGAGGAGGTCATGCCCGAGGACCTGGTCAAGTTCGGCATGATCCCGGAGTTCATCGGCCGGCTGCCGGTCATCACCTCCGTCCACAACCTCGACCGCGAGGCCCTGCTGAAGATCCTGGTCGAGCCGCGCAACGCGCTGGTCAAGCAGTACCAGCGGCTCTTCGAGCTCGACGGGGTGGAGCTGGACTTCGACCGCCCGGCCCTGGAGGCCATCGCCGACCAGGCGATCCTGCGCGGCACCGGCGCCCGCGGTCTGCGCGCGATCATGGAGGAGGTGCTCCAGTCGGTGATGTACGAGGTGCCCTCCCGCAAGGACGTGGCGCGCGTGGTGATCACCGCCGACGTCGTCCACTCCAACGTCAACCCCACCCTGGTGCCCCGCTCCCGCGGCGACCAGGGCCAGGGCCCGCGCGAGAAGAGCGCATAGGGCCCGGGGGCCGTACGGCACCGACGCGGCGGGGGCCGCCCGGAGACTCTCCGGGCGGCCCCCGCCGCGTCGGTGGCGCGCCCGGCGCGGACCGGTGCGCGCGGCCGCGGTCCGCCCCGGGGGACGGCGCCCTCCGCCTGCCGGGCCGGACCTCCGGTCGATTCGAGACCGCCGCACGGCGGCCCGTACACTGGCCGTCGTGACCGAGAACACTCAGCAGAGCCCGACCCCCGCCGGGGCGGAGCCGTCGAACAGCGCCCATGCCAGTCTGCCGACCCAGTACGTGCCGGCCGAGGTGGAGGAGAAGCTGTACGAGCGCTGGGTAGAGCGCGGTTACTTCGAGGCGGACGCGGGAAGCGACAAGCCGCCCTACACGATCGTCATCCCCCCGCCCAACGTCACCGGCAGCCTGCACCTGGGCCACGCCTTCGAGCACACGCTGATCGACGCCCTCACCCGCCGCAAGCGGATGCAGGGCCACGAGACGCTGTGGCAGCCGGGCATGGACCACGCCGGCATCGCCACCCAGAACGTCGTCGAGCGCGAGCTGGCCAAGGAGGGCAAGTCCCGCCACGACCTGGGCCGCGAGGCGTTCGTCGAGCGCGTGTGGCGGTGGAAGTCGGAGTCCGGCGGCCAGATCTCCGGCCAGATGCGGCGCCTGGGCGACGGCGTCGCCTGGTCGCGCGAGCGCTTCACCATGGACGAGGGGCTCTCCCGGGCCGTCCAGACGATCTTCAAGCGGCTCTACGACGACGAGCTGATCTACCGGGCCGAGCGGATCATCAACTGGTGCCCGCGCTGCCTGACCGCCATCTCCGACATCGAGGTGGAGTACTCGGACGAGGACGGCGAGCTGGTCTCCATCCGCTACGGGGAGGGCGAGGCCTCCATCGTCGTGGCCACCACCCGCGCCGAGACGATGCTCGGCGACACCGCCGTGGCGGTCCACCCCGACGACGAGCGCTACGCCCACCTCGTCGGCACCGAGATCGAGCTGCCCCTGACCGGCCGCCGCATCCCCGTGGTCGCCGACGAGCACGTCGACCCCGAGTTCGGCACGGGCGCCGTCAAGGTCACCCCGGCCCACGACCCGAACGACTTCGAGATCGGCCGGCGCCACGACCTGCCCAGCCTGACGGTCATGGACGAGCACGCCGTGATCACCGCCCACGGCCCGTTCCAGGGCCTGGACCGGCTGGAGGCCCGTTCGGCGATCGTCGCCGCGCTGCGCGCCGAGGGGCGCGTCGTCGCCGAGAAGCGCCCCTACGTCCACTCCGTCGGCCACTGCTCGCGCTGCAAGACCACCATCGAGCCGCGGCTGTCCATGCAGTGGTGGGTCAAGGTCGGCCCGCTGGCCCAGGCCGCCGGGGACGCGGTGCGCGACGGCCGGGTCTCCATCCACCCCCAGGAGATGGAGAAGCGCTACTTCGACTGGGTCGACAACCTCCACGACTGGTGCATCTCCCGCCAGCTGTGGTGGGGCCACCGCATCCCGGTCTGGTACGGCCCGAACGGCGAGACGGTCTGCGTCGGCCCGGACGAGGAGCCGCCGAGCGGCGAGGGCTGGCACCAGGAGAGCGACGTCCTGGACACCTGGTTCTCCTCCGGCCTGTGGCCCTTCTCCACGCTCGGCTGGCCGGAGCGGACCGAGAGCCTGGAGAAGTTCTATCCGAACTCCGTCCTGGTCACCGGCTACGACATCCTCTTCTTCTGGGTCGCCCGGATGATGATGTTCGGCCTGTACGCGATGGACGGCACCCCGCCGTTCCACCAGATCGTGCTGCACGGCATGGTCCGCGACCAGTTCGGCAAGAAGATGTCGAAGTCCTTCGGCAACGCGGTCAACCCGCTGGACTGGATGGACACCTACGGCTCCGACGCGCTGCGCTTCACGCTCGCGCGCGGCGCCAACCCCGGCACCGACGTGCCCATCGGCGAGGACTGGGTCCAGGCGTCCCGCAACTTCGCCAACAAGATCTGGAACGCCACCCGCTTCGCGCTGATGAACGGCGCCACGGTCGAGGGCGGGCTGCCCGCGCCCGAGGAGCTCTCCGCGACCGACCGGTGGATCCTCTCCCGCCTGAACACGGTCGTTGCCGAGGTGGACGCGTACTACGACGACTACCAGTTCGCCAAGCTCTCCGACCTGCTGTACCACTTCGCCTGGGACGAGGTCTTCGACTGGTACGTCGAGCTGTCCAAGACCACCTTCGCCGAGGGCGGCGAGGCGGCCCGGCGCTCCGCCCGCGTCCTGGGCGAGGTCCTCGACACCACGCTGCGGCTGCTCCACCCGGTGATGCCGTTCGTCACCGAGACGCTGTGGACGACGCTGACGGGCGGCGAGTCCGTCGTGATCGCCGACTGGCCGGCCGACTCCGGCTTCCGCGACGCCGCGGCCGAGCGGGAGATCGCCACGCTCCGGCAGGTGATCACCGAGGTCCGCCGCTTCCGCGGCGACCAGGGCCTCCAGCCCGGCCAGCGCGTCCCGGCCCGGCTCACCCTGGAGGGGGCTCTGGCGGCGCACGAGGCGGCCATCCGCTCCCTGTCGCGCCTGCAGCCCGAGGGCGAGGGCTTCCAGCCCACCGCGTCCCTGCCGGTGGCGGGTGCGAAGGTCGAGCTGGACCTCTCCGGCGCGATCGACTTCGCGGCCGAGCGCAAGCGGCTGGCGAAGGACCTGGCGGCGGCGGAGAAGGAGCTGGCGCAGACCACGGCCAAGCTCGGCAACGAGGGGTTCCTCGCCAAGGCCCCCGACCACGTGGTGGAGAAGATCCGGGGCCGCAAGGCGCAGGCCGAGGCGGACATCGCCCGGATCACCGCCCAGCTGGACGCGCTCCCGCAGGGCTGAGAACCGCCGCGGGCGGGTAGAGGGACCCGTACGGCGAGAGAGCGGCAGCCGCCACGCCCGGGCCGGGCGTGGCGGCTGCCGCCGTCTCCGTACACTGAAACGGTGAGCGAGCACCCTCCGCAGGACCCGCACGACGGCCCCGACGACGGCACCGGTGAGGGCGGCGGCCCCGACGAGCCCCTGGACCGGTTCGAGGAGATCGTCGACGCCGAGACCGAACGGGACCCCGACCTGGCGGTGATCGAGGCGGGCAGCCGTACCCTGCGCACCCAGGCCGGGCCGCCCCCGGGCGACCTGCCCACCCGGCCGGAGAACCCGGAGCTGGACCGCGAGCTGCGCCGGGTGGAGGCCGAACTGGCCGGGCGCTGGCCGGAGACGAGGCTGGAGCCGTCCCTGGAGCGGATCGCCGCGCTGATGGACGTCCTGGGCGAGCCGCAGCGCTCCTACCCCGCCATCCACATCACCGGCACCAACGGCAAGACCTCCACCGCCCGGATGATCGAGGCGCTGCTCGGCGCGTTCGAGCTGCGCACGGGCCGCTACAGCAGCCCGCACGTGCAGTCCGTGACGGAGCGGATCAGCCTGGACGGCGCGCCGATCTCCGCCGAGCGCTTCATCGAGACCTACGAGGACCTCAGGCCGTACGTGGAGATGGTGGACGCCTCCTCCGAGCACCGCCTGTCCTTCTTCGAGGTGCTGACCGGCATGGCCTACGCCGCCTTCGCCGACGCGCCCGTGGACGTGGCGGTCGTCGAGGTCGGCATGGGCGGCAGCTGGGACGCCACCAACGTGATCGACGCGGGTGTCGCCGTCGTCACCCCCATCTCCCTGGACCACACCGACCGGCTGGGCTCGACGCCGGAGGAGATCGCGCGGGAGAAGTCCGGCATCGTCAAGCAGGGCGCCACCGTCGTCCTGGCCCAGCAGCCGGTGGAGGCCGCCTCGGTGATCCTGCGCAAGGCCGTGGAGGCGGACGCCGCGGTCGCCCGCGAGGGCCTGGAGTTCGGCGTGGTCTCCCGCGAGGTCGCCGTCGGCGGCCAGCTGCTGACGCTGCGCGGACTGGGCGGGGAGTACCCGGAGGTGTTCCTGCCGCTGCACGGTGTCCACATGGCGCACAACGCCGCCGTGGCGCTCGCCGCGGCCGAGGCGTTCTTCGGCATCGGCTCCGAGCACGCCCGCACCCTGGACATCGACACCGTCCGCACCGCCTTCGCCTCCGTGACCTCCCCGGGCCGCCTGGAGGTGGTGCGCCGCAGCCCCACCGTCGTGCTGGACGCCGCGCACAACCCGGCCGGCGCCCAGGCCGCCGCCGCGGCGGTCACCGAGGCGTTCGGCTTCAGCCGGCTCGTCGGGGTGGTCGCCCCCAGCGCCGAGAAGGACGTGCGCGGGCTGCTGGAGGCCTTCGAGCCGATCTTCGCCGAGGTCGTGGTGACCCGCAACGCCACCACCCGCGCCATGGACGTGGACGAGCTGGCCGCCCTGGCCGTCGAGGTCTTCGGCGAGGAGCGGGTCCAGGTCGAGCCCCGGCTGGACGACGCGCTGGAGGCCGCCATCACCCTGGCCGAGGAGGAGGGCGAGTACGCCGGCGCGGGCGTGCTGGTCACCGGCTCGGTCTTCACCGTCGGCGAGGCCCGGCTGCTGCTCGGAAAGGACAGGTGACGACGGTGCGTACCCTCTGCGCCTCCACGCTCGTCGGGGAGTTCCTGGTCATCGGTTTCGCCTCGCTGGTGGCGATGCGGCTCGGCGACCTGCCGGCCTCCACGGTGTGGACGGTCGGCGGCGTGGCGATGGCGCTGTGCCTGCTGCTGTGCGGGATGGTCGGCCGGCCCGGCGCGCTCCAGCTGGGCTGGGCGCTCCAGATCGGCCTGATCGCCTCCGGCTTCGTCGTCCCGGCGATGTTCTTCCTCGGCGCGCTCTTCGCCGGGCTGTGGTGGGCGTCGGTCCACTTCGGCCGGAAGATCGACGAGGCGAAGGCCCGCTTCGCGGCCGGGTCCGACACGGCCTGACGGCGGTGGCGACGGGTGCCGCCGGGGCGCCGCCGGCCTGCCTGTACCCTCTGAGCACTTGTGAACAACCCCCGGAACCGCCGATTCCCCAAGGAGCCGCCGACCATGAGCCAGCGCACCCTCGTCCTCCTCAAGCCCGACGCCGTCCGGCGGGGGCTGATCGGTGAGATCGTCGGACGCATCGAGCGCAAGGCCGGATGGACGATCAGTGCCCTGGAGCTGCGGACGCTGGACCGCGAGACCCTGGAGCAGCACTACGCCGAGCACGTCGGCCGCCCCTTCTACGAGCCGCTGCTCGAGTTCATGACCTCCGGCCCGGCCGTGGTGATGGTGGTCGAGGGCGAAAGGGTGATCGAGGGGATGCGCGCACTGGCGGGCCCGACCGACCCGATCGCCGCGGCGCCCGGCTCCATCCGGGGGGATTTCGGAACGATCGTGCGTGAGAACCTCATTCACGCGTCCGACTCGGAGGAGTCCTCCGAACGGGAAGTGAAGATTTTCTTTCCCGCCCACTCCTGACGGCACGCCACACCTGCAAACCTCTTGACCTGGGGCGATCGATCCAATTCGATCGCCCCATCGTGGATTCGCCTCCGGACGGGGGAACGAATCACCCGGACGCGACGTCATCACATACAGGGATGACTCGCGTTCCGCCGACAATGACGGAGGAGGAACCCTCTCACCGCGTTCGAACGAGCGCGACTACGATGGAAACTTCTCCGGGCCCCGCAGCGCACGCTGTCGTCCTCCCCTCACATCGCTCCAGTCGGAAGGCCTGACGTATCCTCATGGCGAACAACATGTCGTTCATCGGCCGTGACATGGCTGTCGACCTCGGGACCGCCAACACGCTGGTGTACGTCAGGGGTCGCGGGATCGTTCTCAACGAGCCATCGGTCGTCGCCATCAACACCAACACCGGCGGAATCCTCGCGGTCGGCGCCGAGGCGAAGAAGATGATCGGCCGTACCCCGGGCAACATCGTGGCGGTCCGCCCCCTCAAGGACGGGGTGATCGCGGACTTCGAGATCACCGAGCGGATGCTCCGCTACTTCATCCTCAAGATTCACAAGCGGCGCTATCTCGCACGCCCCCGGGTCGTGGTCTGCGTTCCGTCCGGCATCACGGGCGTCGAGCGCCGCGCGGTCATCGAGGCGTCCACCCAGGCCGGGGCCCGCCAGGTGCACATCATCGAGGAGCCGATGGCCGCCGCGATCGGGTCGGGGCTGCCGGTCCACGAGGCGACGGGCAACATGGTCGTCGACATCGGCGGCGGCACCACCGAGGTCGCGGTGATCTCCCTGGGCGGGATCGTCACGGCGCAGTCCATCCGCGTCGCGGGCGACGAGCTGGACAACGCGATCATCCAGCACATCAAGAAGGAGTACAGCCTCCTGCTGGGCGAGCGCTCGGCCGAGAGCATCAAGATCACCATCGGTTCGGCCTACGACCTGGAAGAGGACGAGCACACCGAGATCCGCGGCCGCGATCTGGTCAGCGGATTGCCGAAGACCGTGGTGATCTCGGCCGCCGAGGTGCGCAAGGCGATCGAGGAACCCGTCAACTCCATCGTGGACGCGGTGAAGACCACCCTCGACAAGTGCCCGCCGGAGCTCTCCGGCGACATCATGGACCGCGGCATCGTGCTCACCGGCGGCGGCGCCCTGCTGCGCGGCCTGGACGAGCGGCTGCGGCGCGAGACGGGCATGCCCATCCACATCGCCGAGAACCCGCTGGACTCGGTGGCACTGGGGTCGGGCAAGTGCGTCGAGGAGTTCGAGGCCCTCCAGCAGGTGCTGGACGCGCAGCCGCGCAGGTGACGCCGGCGGGCCGGCCGGCCCGCCCGCACCCCCCCGCCGTCCGCCGCGAAGACCCCGGCGGACGGACCGGGCGCAGAGGTCAACACCACGGTCAGACAAGTCCAACAAGGGGAAGGCACGGCCGTCGCACGTGAGGGATACACGAGAGAGCCGGCTGCTGCTCGTTCTGCTGGTCGCCATCGCGTTCGCACTGATCACGGTGGACATCCGGGGCGGTGAGCGGTCTCCGCTGGACGGCGCGCGGCAGGTCGCCGCGTCCGTCCTCGGCCCGGTGGAGAACGGCGTGGCGGGCGCGGTCGATCCGGTGGGCAACGCCATCGCGGCGGTGCGGGACTCCGGCGAGCGGTACGACCGGATCAGCGCGCTGGAGCGGGAGAACGCCGAGCTGAAGCAGGAACTCGCCGCCTCCGACCGCGACGGCTCCCGCGCCGAGCAACTGGAGAGGCTGCTGAAGACCGCGGGGGCCGGCCGGTACGGCGTCAAGGCCGCCCAGGTCATCGGGATCGGCGCCGCCCAGGGATTCTCCTGGACGGTCACGCTCGACGTCGGGGAGCGCGACGGGATCAGGCGCGACATGACCGTCATCAACGGCGACGGGCTCGTCGGCCGCGTCACCACCGTCGGGCCGAGCACCTCGACCGTGCTGCTCGCCAACGACCCCGACTTCACCGTCGGCACCCGGCTGGAGGGCACCGGCGAGCTGGGCTTCGCCAACGGGCGCGGCGACAGCGCGCTGACCGTCCAGCTCCTCAACAGCAAGGCCGAGGTGAAGAGGGGCGATCGCCTGGTCACCTTCGGCTCCAGCAACGACCGGCCGTTCGTGCCCGGGGTGCCGGTCGGCGAGGTCATCCAGGTCGCCCCGCACAGCGGCGGCCTCACCCGGACGGTGCGGGTGCGGCCCTACGTCGGCTTCACCAAGCTCGACGTCGTCGGCGTCGTCGTCAGGGCGCCCCGGACCGACCCGCGCGACGCAGTGCTCCCGCCGAAGCCGAAGACCGAGCCCGCCCCCACGGTCACGGTGACCGTCACCCCCTCCGCGGGAGCCGACCCGTCCGCAGCGGCCACGCCCTCCGGCGGGGCCGCTCCCGCCGACGGAGCCGCGCCCAGCCCCGGCCCCTCCAGGAGCTGACCCAAGCGATGCACCTCAACCGGATCCTGCTCTCCGCCGTACTCACCGTCGTCGCCCTGGTGGTCCAGGTCAGCGTGCTGGCCCGGCTCCAGCTGCCCGGCGCCGTCCCCGACCTGCTGCTGCTGACCGTCCTGGCCCTGGCCCTGGTCTACGGCCCCACCGGCGGCGCCCTGGTCGGTTTCGGGGCCGGCCTGCTGGCCGACCTCGCCCCGCCCGCCGACCACGCGGTGGGCCGCTACGCCCTGGTGCTGTGCGTGGTCGGCTACGCCGCCGGACTGACCAAGCCGGAGAGCGGCCGGCACCGCTCGGCCACCGTGCCGATGCTGGTCGTGGCGGGCGCCGCGCTCTCCTCCACGCTGCTGTACGCGGGCGTCGGCGCGCTGGTCGGCGACACCGCCGCCCGCCACGTCGGCCTGGGCGTGCTGCTGACGACGGCCACCGTCTACGACCTGCTGCTGGCGCCCTTCACCGTTCCGGCGGTCATGGCCCTGGCCCGCCGCACCGAGCACGACCCGTTCGCCGAGGCGGCGGGCGGCAGCGCGGCCGACAGCCCCGGCGGCCGCGGCCTGCTCGGCACCGGCGGGCGGCTGCGCGGCCGCGCCGGCGGCCTCGGCGCGGCCCGCGGCGGCGGGGGCCGGCGCGGCGGGCTGCTGGTCAGGTCCCCCAGGAGCGGGACGGGACGGATCAAGGGCGTCAAGCGACTGTGACGGAGGCGGAGCAGTGAGCAACATCCCCGAGACCGGGCGCACGCCCCGGGTCACCATCCGGCTGGTCGCCATCCAGGTCCTGGTCTTCTCCCTGATGCTCACCCTCGGCGGGCGGCTGTGGTACCTCCAGATCCGCAACGGCGAGGAGTACGCGGAGAAGGCCGCGGGCAACCACGTCCAGCAGGTCGTCCAGCCCGCCGTGCGCGGCGCCATCCTGGACGCACGCGGTGTGCCGCTGGCCGACAACGAGACCCGGCTGGTGGTCTCCGCCAGCCGCACCGAGCTGATGAAGATGCCGGACGGCGGCAAGGCGGTGCTCACCCGGCTCGCCGACGTCCTGGGCATGACCTACAAGGAGATCTCCGAGAAGATCCGCCTGTGCAACGCGGAGACCCCGCAGCCCTGCTGGAACGGCTCCCCCTACCAGCCGATCCCGGTCACCGACGAGGCCACCACGCAGCAGGCGCTCCAGATCCGCGAACGCCAGGAGGACTTCCCCGGCATCACCGCCGAGCCCACCGCCGTCCGCCGCTACCCGGCCCCCTACGGCGCCAAGACCTCGCAGGTCCTCGGCTACCTCTCGCCCGTCACCGACGAGGAGATCGAGCAGACCAAGGACGGCGACTCCCCGCTGCTCAGCTCCGACCAGGTCGGCCGCTCCGGCCTGGAGCGCCAGTACGACTCCGCGCTGCGCGGCGACGCGGGCGTGACGCGGTACCGGGTGGACAACCTGGGCCGGGTCATCGGGGAGGCCGAGAACGACGCGGCCGAGCCGGGCTCCAGCCTGGTCACCAGCATCGACGCGCGCGTCCAGGCCGTCGCCGAGAAGGAGCTGGCGCTGGCGATGAAGGAGGCCCGCAAGCAGTTCGACGACAACACCGGCAGGAACTACGAGGCCGACGCCGGCGCGGTCGTGGTGATGGAGGCCAAGACCGGCCGCATCGTGGCGATGGCCTCCCTGCCGGACTACGACCCCAACGTCTGGGTCGGCGGCATCTCCGCCAAGGACTACGCCGCCCTCACCGGCAAGGAGTCCAACTACCCGCTGCTCAACCGGGCGATCCAGGGGCAGGCGGCACCCGGCTCGATCTTCAAGGTGATCCCGACCGCCGCGGCCGTCAAGGCCGGCTACGAGTTCGACGGGCGCTACAACTGCTCGTCCTCGTACAGCATCGGCGGCCAGGTCTTCAAGAACTTCGAGTCGCAGAACCACGGCATGATCGACCTCGGCCGGGCCCTGGAGGTCTCCTGCGACACCGTCTACTACGCCCTGGCCCACCAGGAGTGGAAGAGGGACGGCGGGATCGACCCGAAGAAGAACCCGAACGACTGGTTCTACAAGATGGCCCACGAGTTCGGCCTGGGGAAGCTCACCGGGATCGACCTGCCCAACGAGGTCACCGGCCGCGTGCCCGACCGCAGGTGGAAGCGGGAGTACTGGGAGGCCAACAAGGACTCCTGGTGCAAGTACGGCAAGAAGGACGGGGACTACGTCGAGAAGATCGCGTACGAGAACTGCCTGGAGGGCAACAAACTCCGCGCGGGCGACAGCGTCAACTACTCCATCGGCCAGGGCGACACCCTGGTGACGCCCATCCAGATGGCGACCATCTACGCGGCCCTCAGCAACGGCGGCACCGTCCACGAGCCCACCGTCGGCAAGGCGGTCATCAGCCCGGACGGCAAGAGGGTCAGGGAGATCCGGCCGAAGGAGCGGGGCAGGCTGCCGATAGACCGCACCACCCTGAGGCAGATGGACGAGGCGCTGGAGGGCGTGGCCACCCGGGGCACCGCCGCCTGGCGCTTCGCCGACACCGGCTGGCCGCAGGACAAGATCCCCATGCACGCCAAGACCGGTACGGCCGAGGTCCACGGCAAGCAGACCACCTCCTGGTTCGCCACCTACACCGACGAGTACGCGATCGTGATGACGATCTCCCAGGGCGGTACCGGATCCGGCGCCTCCGGCCCGGCCGTGCGCAACATCTACGACGCGCTGTACGGCGTGGACGACGACGGGAAGATCCACCGGGACAGGGCGCTGCTGCCCCGTCCGCAGAAGGAACTCCCCAGGATCACCCCCGACGGCACCATCGAGGCCCAGCGCCAGAAGGGCTTCAAGCCGTGAGCACCCACTCCTACAACGGGCGGCCCTGGCAGGAGCGGTCGACCTGGAGCAAGATCACCGCGCGTGACTCCCTCGTCCGCCGCCTGGACTGGATACTGCTGCTGGCCTGCGTGGCCCTGTCGGTCCTGGGCTCCCTGCTGGTGTGGTCCGCCACCCGCAACCGCACCGAGCTCAACGAGGGCGACCCGCACCACTTCCTGTGGCGCCACCTGATCAGCCTCGCCATCGGCATCGCCCTGGCCGTCGGCACGATCTGGCTCGGCCACCGCCGGCTGCGCAGCGCCGTCCCCGTGCTGTACGTGCTGTCGGTGCTGCTGACGCTGCTGGTGCTCACCCCGCTGGGCGCCACGATCAACGGCCAGCGGGCCTGGCTGGACTTCGGCGGCGGCCTCTCCCTCCAGCCCGCCGAGTTCGCCAAGATCACCATCATCCTGGGCATGGCGATGCTGCTGGCGGCCCGGGTCGACGCCGGTGACCGGGTCCACCCGGACCACAGCACGGTGGTGCAGGCCCTGGGGCTGGCCGCCGTGCCGATCGCGGTCGTGATGCTGATGCCCGACATGGGCTCGGTGATGGTGCTGGTCGTGATCGTGCTCGGAGTGCTGCTGGCCTCGGGCGCGTCCAACCGCTGGATCATCGGCCTGCTGGCCGCCGGCGGCGTCGGCGCCGTCCTGGTCTGGCAGCTCGGCGTGCTCGACGACTACCAGATCAAGCGCTTCGCCGCGTTCGCCAACCCGGCCCTGGACCCGGCCGGCGCCGGCTACAACACCAACCAGGCCCGCATCGCCATCGGCTCCGGCGGCCTCCACGGCAAGGGCCTGTTCGAGGGCACCCAGACCACCGGCCGGTTCGTGCCCGAGCAGCAGACCGACTTCGTCTTCACCGTCGCGGGGGAGGAGCTGGGCTTCCTCGGCGCCGGGCTGATCATCTTCCTGATCGGCGTGGTGCTGTGGCGGGCCTGCCGCATCGCCCGCGAGACGACCGAGCTGTACGGCACGGTCGTCGCCGCCGGGATCATCGCCTGGTTCGCCTTCCAGTCCTTCGAGAACATCGGCATGACCATGGGCATCATGCCGGTCGCCGGGCTGCCGCTGCCCTTCGTCAGCTACGGGGGCACCGCGATGTTCGCGGTCTGGATCGCCGTCGGGCTGCTCCAGTCGATCCGGGTGCAGCGCCCCGTGTCCGCCTGACCGGCCGGCGGCGCGGGGCCCGCCCCGGCAGGCGTTACGCTGGATGACCGCGTCCGTCCGCGCGCCCGAGCGCGGGCCGGTCCCCCAGAACCCAGCATCCGAGGACACCACCCATGCCTGTCGAGTCGGTCTTCCCGCGCCTGGAGGCCCTCCTCCCGCACGTCCAGAAGCCGATCCAGTACGTCGGCGGAGAGCTGAACTCCACCGTCAAGGACTGGGACGCCTGCGATGTCCGCTGGGCCCTGATGTATCCCGACGCCTACGAGGTGGGCCTGCCCAACCAGGGCGTCATGATCCTCTACGAGGTCCTCAACGAGCGCGAGGGCGTGCTCGCCGAGCGCACCTACAGCGTCTGGCCCGACCTCGAGAAGCTCATGCGCGAGCACGGCGTCCCGCAGTTCACCGTGGACGCCCACCGCCCGGTCGGCGCCTTCGACCTGTTCGGCGTCTCCTTCTCCACCGAGCTGGGCTACACCAACCTGCTCACCGCCCTGGACCTGGCGGGCATCCCGCTGGAGGCGCGGGAGCGCGGCCTGGACCACCCGGTGGTCGTCGCCGGCGGCCACGCCGCCTTCAACCCCGAGCCGATCGCCGACTACATCGACTGCGCGGTCATCGGCGACGGCGAGCAGGCCGTGCTGGAGATCACCGCCATCGTCCGGGAGTGGAAGGCCGCCGGCCGCCCCGGGGGCCGCGAGGAGCTGCTGCTGCGCCTGGCCAGGACCGGCGGCGTGTACGTGCCCGGCTTCTACGACGTGGAGTACCTGCCCGACGGCCGCATCGCCCGCGTCGTCCCCAACCGCTCCGGCGTGCCGTGGCGGGTCTCCAAGCACACCGTCATGGACCTCGACGAGTGGCCCTACCCCAAGCAGCCCCTGGTGCCGCTGGCCGAGACCGTCCACGAGCGGATGAGCGTGGAGATCTTCCGCGGCTGCACCCGCGGCTGCCGCTTCTGCCAGGCGGGAATGATCACCCGCCCGGTGCGCGAGCGCTCCATCACCGGCATCGGCGAGATGGTCGAGAAGGGCCTGAGGAACACCGGCTTCGAGGAGGTCGGCCTGCTGTCGCTGTCGTCGGCCGACCACAGCGAGATCGGCGACATCGCCAAGGGCCTGGCCGACCGCTACGAGGACGACAAGATCGGTCTGTCGCTGCCCTCCACCCGGGTGGACGCCTTCAACATCGACCTGGCCAACGAGCTGACCCGCAACGGCCGCCGCTCCGGGCTGACCTTCGCCCCCGAGGGCGGCAGCGAGCGGATCCGCAAGGTCATCAACAAGATGGTCTCCGAGGAGGACCTGATCCGCACCGTCGCCACCGCCTACGGCAACGGCTGGCGGCAGGTGAAGCTGTACTTCATGTGCGGCCTGCCCACCGAGACCGACGACGACGTGCTGCAGATCGCCGACATGGCCGCCAAGGTCATCTCCAAGGGCCGCGAGGTCTCCGGCTCCAACGACATCCGCTGCACCGTCTCCATCGGGGGCTTCGTGCCCAAGCCCCACACCCCCTTCCAGTGGGCGCCGCAGCTGTCGGCGGAGGAGACCGACGCCCGCCTGGAGAAGCTGCGCGAGAGGATCCGCGCCGACAAGCGGTACGGCCGTTCCATCGGCTTCCGCTACCACGACGGCAAGCCCGGCATCGTCGAGGGCCTGCTCTCGCGCGGCGACCGCCGCGTCGGGGACGTCATCCGGGCCGTCTACGAGGCCGGGGGCCGTTTCGACGGCTGGCGCGAGCACTTCTCCTACGACCTGTGGATGGAGTGCGCCGAGCGCGCCCTGGCCCCCCACGGCGTGGACGTCGACTGGTACACCACGCGCGAGCGCACCTACGAGGAGGTCCTGCCCTGGGACCACCTCGACTCCGGGCTCGACAAGGACTGGCTGTGGGACGACTGGCAGGACGCCCTCGACGAGACCGAGGTCGAGGACTGCCGCTGGACCCCCTGTTTCGACTGCGGCGTGTGCCCGCAGATGGGCACCGAGATCCAGATCGGCCCGACCGGCAGGAAGCTGCTGCCCCTGACGGTGGTCAACGAGTAGGGCGGCGGGGCGCGCACCGCGCCCCGGGACCGCTCCTCGTTTCGACTGCGGCGTGTGCCCGCAGGTGGGCACCGAGATCCAGATCGGCCCGACCGGCAGGAAGCTGCTGCCCCTGACGGTCGTCAACGAGTAGGGCGGCGGGGCGCGCACCGCGCCCCGGGACCGCTCCTCCCCGCCTCCGGCCGGCGGACGCCCGCTGGCCGGAGGCGGTCGCGTACTGCGACACTGCCGTCCATGCCGGAACTGATCACGCCCGACGTGCGCGTGCACGCCTCCTTCGTCGAGGCCATGGAGGAGTTCGCCGCCGAAGGCCGCGGGACGCCGGAGGACGGAACGATGGTCGGCCGCGACATCCTCGTCTGGCGCGACCGGTGGCGGGATCCGGAGGCCTTCGCCGAGTACGTGGCCGCCGTCCGGGCCGACGCAGGGGAGGGCGCCCCGCGCCCCGCCGGCCACGTCCCCTGCACCACCCTGTGGTGGGTCGACGGCGTCACCTACCTGGGCCGCATCGCGATCCGCCACAGGCTCAACACCTTCCTCCTCGACTACGGCGGCCACATCGGCTACGACGTGCGCGCCTCCGCCCGGCGCCGCGGCCACGCCACCGCCATGCTGCGCGCCGCCCTGCCCGTGGTCCGCTCGCTGGGCATCGACCCGGTCCTGATCACCTGCGACGACACCAACACGGCCTCCCGCCGGGTCATCGAGAAGTGCGGTGGTGTCTTCGAGGACCAGCGCGGGAAGAAGCTGCGGTACTGGGTGGCCACGGGTCCCGACGGGGCACGGCCCGGGAGGCTCGCGAACGCCGGCGAGTAGGCTGGTGGGTAGGTACGGGCCTGCCGGCCCCGCACCGGCGGGGACGGCCCGGCCGCCAGTGTTCGACCGAGGGGCGCTCGGCGCCACCCCGCAGCAAGGAGAAGGATCCTGGGCAAGCGACAGCCCGAAGGCCCGCCGCCCGCACCCGCGGTGCAGCGCATCCGCCTGCGCTACACCAAGCGCGGCCGCCTCCGGTTCACCAGCCACCGCGACTTCCAGCGCGCGTTCGAGCGGGCACTCCGCAGGGCCGAGGTGCCCATGGCGTACTCGGCGGGCTTCACCCCGCATCCGAAGGTCTCGTACGCCAACGCGGCACCGACGGGCACGGGCAGCGAGGCCGAGTACCTGGAGATCGCCCTCACCGAGCGGCGCGACCCGGAGGTGCTGCGGAGGCAGCTCGACGAGTCGCTCCCCGGCGGGCTCGACGTCGTCGACGCGGTGGAGGCCCGCACCTCCGGCTTCGCGGACCGGCTCACGGCCTCCTGCTGGGAGCTGCGCCTCGACGGGGTGGAGCCCGGGGAGGCGGAGAAGGCCGTCGCGGTCTTCCTGGCCGCCGACTCCGTCGAGGTCCAGCGGCAGACCAAGAAGGGCGTGCGCACGTTCGACACACGGGCCGCGGTGGCCTCACTGGAGGTCGTCCCGGCCGGGTCCGATAGGCCCGGAGAGGGTCCCTGTGCGATACTGCGCCTGGTGGTACGGCACCTGACACCTGCCGTGCGACCCGACGACGTCCTGTCCGGCCTCCGAGCTACGGCCGACCTGGCGCCGCCGGTCCCCGCAGCGGTGACCAGGCTGGCGCAGGGGCCGCTCGATGAGGAGACCGGCACGGTGACCGATCCGTTCGCGCCCGACCGCGACGCAACACCAGCCGCGACGGCGCCGGAAGGCACCGCGTAGGCCGACGCCGCCGCGCCGCCGACGAGCGAGGCACCAGGGAGCCACCCGGGTCCGGCCGTCAGGCAGGCGCATCCATCAGCAGACTTTCGCCGTAGCCGAGCCGGATGGCACGGAACCGGCGAGCGAGACGACAAGCTCCCGTGCGGCGCCCGCGCCCCGGACAGCGGCCCGCGCACATCACGCGGAGCCCGACCGGACCGAGGCGCGGCGCCCGGGAGCGTGACGGGAGAACCGCCCGCATGCGCGAACCCATGGAGTCCGCGGAGCCCACCGCCGCGGAGAACATCGACAGGACGACACCCGCCCCGGACGGGGAGACCGCCGGGAGCAACGACTCCGGCGGCGCGCCGCCGCGCCGGCGCCGCCGCGCGGTGTCCCGCCCGGCCGGGCCGCCCGCGGTCACCAGCGTGGAGCCGGAGGTCGTGACCACCGCCGCCGCGGACACCGCCCCGCGGACCGACGAGCAGCCCGCACAGCCCCCCGTCGGCGAGGCCTCGGGCACCGAGGCGGCACCGCCCGCCCGCACCCGGCGCCGCGCCACCCGCCGGGTCTCCGCCCCGGCGGGGCCGCCGCAGCCCTCGGCGGAGGAGCCTGCGGAGGCCGTCCCCGCGGCGCCGGCGGCGCAGGAGCCCCGGGAGCCCGCCGCCGGCGAGAAGCCGGCGGAGGAGACGGAGCCGGCGCGTCCGCGCCGCCGTGCGAGCCGGCGTGCGTCCGCCCCGGCGGGGCCGCCGCAGCCCTCGGCGGAGGCCGCGGGGGCCGCCGCCCCGGAGGAGACCGCCGCCCCGGAGACCGCCGGGCAGGAGGACGCCGGAGCCGAGGAGGCCCCGGCCCCCGCCCGCACCCGGCGCCGCACCCGCAAGGCCGCCGCCCAGGCGCCCGCCCCGGGCTCCTCCGCGGAGCAGGAGACCGCCCGCGAGACGGCCGGGGAGAAGGAGACCGCCGGCGAGGCCGGGGCCGGGGAGACGGCCAGGCCCTCCCGGGCCGCCGGCCGGAAGCGGACCGCGAAGGCCGAGCGGGCCGCGAGGACCGGATCGCAGACCAAGGAGCCGCAGACCGAGGCGGAGCAGGCCGAGGCGGAGCAGCCCCGGCCGGAGGAGGCCCCGCCGAAGCGGGCCCGCAGGAAGCCGCCGGTGGCGGTGTTCCAGGCCCCCGTCTTCGCCGAGCCGGTCTTCCAGACCCCCGAGACCGCGGCGGCCGCCGCCGCGGCCGAGGCCGCCGCAGCCGAGGAGCCGTCCGAAGACGACGAGGACGGGTACGAGACCGGAGGCGGGGAGCGCCCCGCGGGCGACGGGCGCGAGGAGCGCTCCGAGCCCGCCGCGCCGCGCCGCCGCCGCCGTCGCCGCGGTGACTCCGCCGAGCGGGACGAGCGCGACGAGCAGGAGGGGCGCGAGGAGCCCGCGGCCGGGGAGGCCGACGGCCGCGCCGGCACCGACGGGACCGACGGCACCGACGGGACCGTCGAGGACGACGAGGAGACGGACGTCCGCGCCGGGGCCGAGGAGGACGAGGGGGACGACGAGGAGCGCCCGTCGCGCCGCCGTCGCCGCGGTGGCCGCCGCCGCCGCAGGGGCGGGGACGCCGAGTCCGCCGAGGACGCGGGGAACGGCGAGGGGGACGACGAGGAGCACGAGGACGCGGAGGGCTCCGCCGACGAGGGCGGCCACGACGGCGAGCGGGACGGGTCCGCCGCCGACGAGCAGGGCTCCGCGTCCGGCAGCAGCAGCTCGCGCCGCCGCCGTCGCCGGCGCCGCCGCAGCGGTGACGCCGAGGTCCCGGCCGCCGAGATCGCGCCGGACGACCCCGAGCGCACCGTCGTCAAGATCCGCGAGCCGCGCAAGAAGAGGGACGAGGCCTCCGAGAGCGCCGACGGCGTGCAGTCCATCAAGGGCTCGACCCGCCTGGAGGCCAAGAAGCAGCGCCGCCGCGAGGGCCGCGAGCAGGGCCGCCGCCGCGTCCCGATCATCACCGAGGCCGAGTTCCTCGCCCGCCGCGAGGCCGTCGAGCGCGTCATGGTCGTCCGCCAGAGCGGCGAGCGCACCCAGATCGGCGTGCTGGAGGACGGCGTCCTCGTCGAGCACTTCGTCAACAAGGAGCAGGCCACCAGCTACGTCGGCAACGTCTACCTGGGCAAGGTGCAGAACGTCCTGCCGTCGATGGAGGCCGCCTTCGTCGACATCGGCAAGGGGCGCAACGCCGTCCTGTACGCCGGCGAGGTCAACTTCGAGGCGCTGGGGCTCTCCGGCGGCCCGCGCCGGATCGAGACCGCGCTGAAGTCCGGCCAGTCCGTCCTGGTGCAGGTCACCAAGGACCCGATCGGCCACAAGGGCGCCCGGCTGACCAGCCAGGTCTCCCTCCCCGGCCGCTACCTGGTCTACGTGCCCGAGGGGTCGATGACCGGCATCAGCCGCAAGCTCCCGGACACCGAGCGGGCCCGGCTGAAGCAGATCCTCAAGCGGATCGTCCCCGAGGACGCGGGCGTCATCGTGCGCACCGCCGCCGAGGGCGCCAGCGAGGAGGAGCTGCGCCGCGACGTCGAGCGGCTGCAGGCCCAGTGGGAGGACATCCAGAAGAAGGCCCGCAAGGGCGGCGCCCCGACGCTGCTGTACGGCGAGCCGGACATGACCGTCCGGGTCGTCCGCGACATCTTCAACGAGGACTTCTCCAAGGTCATCGTCAGCGGCGACCAGGCGTGGGAGACGATCCACGGGTACGTCTCGCACGTCGCGCCCGACCTGGCCGACCGGCTGCAGAAGTGGACCTCCGAGGTCGACGTCTTCGCCACCTACCGGATCGACGAGCAGCTGATGAAGGCGCTGGACCGCAAGGTCTGGCTGCCCAGCGGCGGATCGCTGGTCATCGACCGCACCGAGGCGATGGTCGTGATCGACGTCAACACCGGCAAGTTCACCGGCCAGGGCGGCAACCTGGAGGAGACGGTCACCAGGAACAACCTGGAGGCGGCCGAGGAGATCGTGCGCCAGCTGCGGTTGCGCGACCTCGGCGGCATCATCGTGATCGACTTCATCGACATGGTCCTGGAGTCCAACCGCGACCTGGTGATGCGGCGCCTGCTGGAGTGCCTGGGCCGGGACCGCACCAAGCACCAGGTGGCCGAGGTCACCTCGCTGGGCCTGGTCCAGATGACGCGCAAGCGTGTCGGCCAGGGCCTGCTGGAGTCGTTCTCCGAGAGCTGCGTGCACTGCAACGGCCGCGGCCTGATCGTCCACATGGACCAGGTGCAGGCCCAGGGCGGC
Source organism: Streptomyces desertarenae (assembly GCF_042681365.1). Classification (NCBI taxonomy): domain Bacteria; kingdom Bacillati; phylum Actinomycetota; class Actinomycetes; order Kitasatosporales; family Streptomycetaceae; genus Streptomyces; species Streptomyces desertarenae. The sequence goes on from NZ_JBHUFU010000001.1 coordinate 86,462, forward strand.
GGCGGAGGCGGCGGCAAGCGCGGCAAGAAGAAGGGCAAGGCCGCGCAGCAGCCCGAGCAGCCGGCCGCGCAGGTTCCGCAGGCCCCGGAGGCGCCCGACGGGACGGTCGAGCCCTCCGGGGAGGAGACCGGGCCCGTGGCGCTGCCCGAGCCGGAGTTCGTCCCCGACGAGGAGCTGTACAGCAGCGCCGCCGAGGCCGAGGAGGCCGCCCGGCGCGGACGCAGGCGCCGCCGCGCGGTGCGGAAGGTGTCGGCCCCGGCCGGTCCGCCGAAGGCGTCCGCCGAGGCGGAGGCGGCCGTGACGGTCGTCCCGGCCGCCGAGGAGCCCGCACAGGCCCCCCGGGAAGCCGAGCAGGAGCCCGTGCAGGCCGCCGAGGAGCCCGCCGGGGCTCCGCCGGCTCCCGAGCCGGCGGAGGAGCCGGCCGCGCCCGCCGAGGAGGCCGCCCCCGCGCCGCAGCGGGACGCCGGGGAGGCGGAGGAGAAGAAGCCCCGCACCCGTCGCCGCGCGGTGCGGAAGGTGTCGGCCCCGGCCGGTCCGCCGAAGGCGTCCGCCGAGGCGGAGGCGGCCGTGACGGTCGTCCCGGCCGCCAAGGGGGCCGAGGAGGCCGGGCAGACCGGGCAGACCGCCGAGGAGTCCGCACAGGCCCCCCGGACCGCGGCGGAGCCTGCCGGGGAGGCCCCCGGGCAGCCGTCGCAGGGGACCGGGGAGCTCGAGCCCCCGGCCCGTCCCCGCCGCCGGGTGGTGCGCCGGGCGGCCGCTCCCGCCGGCTCCCCGGAGGCCGCCGAGATCACCGAGCCCGCCGTGCCCGCCGCGGAGCCGGAGGACGTGCCTCAGGAGGCGGCGTCCGGGGCGGAGGCCGGGACGTCCGAGCCGGAGACGGCGGCGGAGGCCGGGCCGGCGAAGAAGGCGGCCCGCACGTCGGCGAGGAAGACCGCGGCGAAGAAGGCGCCGGCGAAGAAGGCGCCGGCCAAGGAGGCGGCGGCGAAGAAGACCGCCGCCAAGAGCACGGCCAAGAAGACGGCGGCGAAGAAGACCGCCGCCAAGAGCACGGCCAAGAAGACGACGACGGCCAAGGCGGCGGCCAAGAAGACCACCGCCAGGAAGTCGGCGGCGAAGAAGACGGCCGCGGCGGAGCAGCAGGCGACGCCGTCGGTCTCCGCACCGGCCGAGGAGTGACGGGGCCGGGTCCCGGGCGCCCGCGGCGCCCGGGACCCGGTTTGACCCCCCACTTCAGGCCCCGTAACCTTGACCGTCGGCGTGTCGATGGATACGCCAGGCTCCTGAGCAACTCCCTCCACGCACTCCGCGAGGTGTCGCGTGAGCGCGAGGAGAGGCCGCTCGGTCCCCCCGGATCAGCACGGGCCCGTCCCGTGGCGAGCGGCTGGCATCAGGGGCTCCACCCACGAGCGAGAGAGAGTTCCGCGTGTACGCGATCGTGCGCACCGGCGGCCGCCAGCAGAAGGTGTCCGTTGGCGACGTCATTGAGGTTGACCGTATCTCCACCAGCAAGGTCGGCGACAGCGTCGAGCTCTCGACCCTGCTCATCGTCGATGGCGACGCGGTCACCAGCGACCCGTGGGTCCTGGCCGGCGTGAAGGTCCACGCCGAGGTCGTGGACCACCACAAGGGTGCCAAGATCGACATCCTGAAGTACAAGAACAAGACCGGCTACCGCAAGCGGATCGGTCACCGTCAGCTGCACACCGCGCTGAAGATCACCGGCATCGACGCCCCGGCGACGAAGTAAGGGACTGAGGAGAGATGGCACACAAGAAGGGCGCATCGTCCACTCGGAACGGTCGCGACTCCAACGCCCAGCGGCTCGGCGTGAAGCGCTTCGGCGGTCAGGTCGTGAACGCCGGCGAGATCCTGGTCCGCCAGCGCGGCACCCACTTCCACCCGGGTACCGGCGTGGGTCGCGGCGGTGACGACACCCTGTTCGCGCTGGCCGCCGGTGCGGTGAAGTTCGGCACCTCCCGCGGCCGCAAGGTCGTGAACATCGTCCCGGTCGCCGAGTAACCACCGGCTCCGGCACGACCGCAGCACCTTCCGAGGGCGGACCGCCTCCCGCCCGTACGCGCGATGTGCGTACGGGCGGGGAAGCGGTTCCGCCCTCGGCGCGTTGTACCTGAAGACCCACCGGGCCCGCACGCGCGGGCCCGCGGTCCGGCGCCGGGACGCCGGACCGCACCACCCCTCGATCACCAAGCCTGGAGGCATCCGTCATGACCACCTTCGTGGACCGCGTCGAGCTCCACGTCGCCGCGGGTAACGGGGGACACGGCTGTGCCTCCGTGCACCGGGAGAAGTTCAAGCCGCTGGGCGGCCCGGACGGCGGCAACGGCGGACGCGGCGGGGACGTGATCCTCGTCGTCGACCAGTCCGTGACCACGCTGCTGGAGTACCACCACACCCCGCACCGCCGGGCGACCAACGGCAAGCCCGGCGAGGGCGGCAACCGCTCGGGCGCCGACGGCAGGGACCTGGTGCTGCCCGTCCCGGACGGCACGGTCGTCCTCGACAAGCAGGGCAATGTCCTGGCCGACCTCGTCGGCCACGGCACCACCTTCGTCGCCGGCCGCGGCGGCCGCGGCGGCCTCGGCAACGCCGCGCTGGCCTCGCCGCGCCGCAAGGCGCCGGGCTTCGCGCTGCTGGGCGAGCCGGGGGAGGCCCGCGACATCGTCCTGGAGCTGAAGACGGTGGCGGACGTGGCGCTGGTGGGCTACCCGTCGGCGGGCAAGTCGTCCCTGATCTCCGTCCTCTCCGCCGCCAAGCCGAAGATCGCCGACTACCCCTTCACCACCCTGGTGCCCAACCTGGGCGTGGTGACGGCCGGCTCGACCGTCTACACCATCGCCGACGTCCCCGGCCTGATCCCCGGGGCCAGCCAGGGCAAGGGCCTGGGCCTGGAGTTCCTGCGGCACGTCGAGCGCTGCGAGGTCCTGGTGCACGTGCTGGACTGCGCCACGCTGGAGTCCGAACGCGACCCCGTGACCGACCTCGACGTCATCGAGGCCGAGCTGGCCCAGTACGGCGGCCTGGAGGGCCGTCCCCGGGTCGTGGTCCTCAACAAGGTGGACATCCCCGACGGGCAGGACCTCGCCGACATCATCCGCCCCGACCTGGAGGCCCGCGGCTACCCGGTCTTCGAGGTCTCCGCCGTCAGCCACAAGGGGCTGAAGGAGCTCTCCTACGCCCTGGCGCGGATCGTGGACGAGGCGCGCGCGGCCAAGCCGAAGGAGGAGGCGACCCGCATCGTCATCCGCCCCCAGGCCGTGGACGACTCGGGCTTCACCGTCACCAGGGAGGACGACGGCCTCTTCCGGGTGCGCGGCGAGAAGCCGGAGCGCTGGGTGCGCCAGACCGACTTCAGCAACGACGAGGCCGTCGGCTACCTGGCCGACCGGCTCAACCGCCTCGGCGTCGAGGACGAGCTGATGAAGGCCGGTGCCCGCGAGGGCGACGGCGTGGCCATCGGCCCCGAGGAGAACGCGGTCGTCTTCGACTGGGAGCCGTCGGTGTCGGCGGGCGCGGAGATGCTCGGCCGCCGCGGTGAGGACCACCGCCTGGACACCCTCCGCCCGGCCGCCCAGCGGCGCCGCGACCGCGAGGCCGAGCGCGACGAGACCCTGCGCGAGTACGAGGACTTCGACCCCTTCGCGTGATCCCGCGCCCGGGAGTGCCGCGAGGGGCGGCGGCGCGGTGCGAGCCGCGCCCGCCGCCCCTCGCGGCCTCTCCGGGCCGGGACGGCACGGACGGCTGGGGGCCGCCGCATACGCGGCGGCCCCCAGCCGTCTGCCTCCTGCCGTTCCGGCCCTGCTCCGCGCCGGCCCTCAGACCCGCGCGAGCGCCTGGGACGGGGCCGGGGCGTGGGTGCGCTCCTCCAGCGGGACGACCGGCGGGAGCTCCTCGTCGCTCTGGCCGAGGAACACCCTGCGGACCACCCGCTCCGCCGCGCGGCCGTCGTCGAAGTCGCAGAAGCGCTCCCGGAAGGTCGCGCGCAGCTTGGCGGACGCCTCGTCCTTCCAGGCGCCCGAGTTCAGGATCTCGGCCAGCTCGTCCTGGGTGGTGGCCACCGCGCCGGGCGGCTCCTTCAGCAGGTCGAAGTAGGTGCCGCGGACCACCTTGTAGACGTCCCAGTCCGGGGCGAAGATCACGATCGGGCGGTCCAGGTTGGCGTAGTCGAACATCGTCGAGGAGTAGTCGGTCACCAGCGCGTCCGACGCCAGGTAGAGCTTCTCCACCGACGGGTGCGCCGAGACGTCGACGATCCGGCCGTCGGCCCGCAGTGCGGCGAGCTCCGGGGAGGAGTCGTAGAAGTAGTGGCCGCGCACCAGCAGGGTGGTGTCGGGGCCCATCTGCCCGGCGAACCGCACCAGGTCCAGACGCGGCACGAAGGACGGCTCGTACTCGCGGTGGGTGGGCGTGTAGAGGACGGCGGTGGTGCCGTCGGCCAGGCCCAGCTCGCGGCGGGCGGCCAGCACGTCCTCGGCGGTGGCGTTGATCAGGACGTCGTTGCGCGGGTAGCCCGTCTCCAGCGAGACGTAGGAGCACGGGTAGACGCGCTCCCAGATCGCCGTGGAGTGGCGGTTGGAGGAGAGGCTGTAGTCCCAGCGGTCGCAGCGGGCGAGCAGCTTCCTGAAGCTCATTCCGCGGGCCGAGCCGGGGTAGTGCTGCTGGTCCAGGCCCATGGTCTTCAGGGGCGTGCCGTGGTGCGTCTGCAGGTGGACCGAGCCCTCCCGCTTGACCACGGAGTCCGCGAAGTTGACGTTGTTGACCAGGTACTTGGCCCGGGCCACCGCCGTCCAGTACTCGCGCGAGCCCACGTGGACCACGTCGACGCCCTCGGGGATCTTGTGGGCGTCCGAGGCGTGGACGGCCCACACCCTGCGGATGTGCGGGGCGAGGCGGGCCAGCTCGGCGTCGATCGCCGCGGGGTTGCAGGAGTAGGAGCGGCTCCAGTAGGCGGAGAAGACCGCCAGGTTCTCGTCCAGCGGCAGCCGCAGCTGGGCGCGGTAGTGCGCGTTGACGAGCTTGCGCTTGGCCGTCTGGACCTGCTTGCGGCTGCGCTTGGCCAGGATGCGGCGCGCCTTGTTGGCGGCCTTGACGCCCGCCACGGCCGGGTAGGAGCCGAGTTCGAGCAGCCGGTACTTCTTCCCCCGCACGCCCGTGGGGAGGGGGAAGCCCGCGGGCTTCAGGCGGCGGTAGTCCGCCGCGGCCCTGCGGAAGAACTCGGACCGGCTGTCGGCCGGGAGGCGGTCGGGGCGGTCCAGCACGGTGATGTAGTGGTCGATCATCTTCCGGAACAGCTCCGGCCGCCAGCGGTCGAGCTCCGGGTGCTCCGAGACGAAGGCGAAGATGCGCTCGTACTGGTCGAAGACGTCGAAGTGCTTGCGGCTGCGGGTCTTGAGGATGTTGCCGCCCTCGCGCCGCTGCCGGTAGTGCACGCATATTCGGTCGAGCACGGTGATGCTCTTGGCGGTGATCATCGAGCAGTAGGTCCAGGGGGCGTCCTCGTAGTACCCCGGGGGGAACTCGAAGCCGTAGCGCTCGACGAAGTCGCGCCGGTACGCCTTGTTCCAGACGATCTGCAGCAGGTCGAGGAGTTCGGGGCGCTGCTCCAGGGTGAAGCTCGCCGGTCCCTCCTGCGCCAGCAGGTGGGCGAGCTGGTTGCGCTGGACCCGGCCGTTCCAGTAGGTGCGCGCGTAGTCGAATATCAGGATGTCGGGGTCGCCGGCCTCGGAGAGGCGGTTGGCGATGGCGGACAGGGAGCCGGGGGTCATGGTGTCGTCGCTGTCGAGGAACAGCACGTATTCGCCCCGGGCCTCCTTCAGGCCCGCGTTGCGCGCGCGCCCCAGCCCCACGTTCTCGGGCAGATGCAGAACCCGGACCCTGGCGTCCTGTGCGGCGTACTGGTCGAATATGTACCCGCAGTTGTCCGGCGAGCGGTCGTCGACCGCCACGACCTCGAAGTCGTCGAAGTCCTGTTCGAGGATCGAGTCCATGCAAGCCCGGAGGTACCCCTGCACCTTGAACGCGGGCACGACGAGCGTGAAGCGCGGCAAAACTTCCCCTTTGAGCGGAATCGCCCCCCACGGAGGGCAGTGTCGGCTGGCTTTCGGATGATGCGGACGACCCCGAACGGCGATCAGGTTGGTCCGCGTTACCTGATGGTGATCTGCGTCAATCTCCGGGCGGGGTTTACATCTCTCGGAACCTAGCTTGGCATGATAACGGGCCGTCTCCTGTCCGGTCATCGGCCGTTCACCTCGCGGCGACCTGGGTGACCGATCCTCCAGGATTGCGCATCGGCGTCCGCATCCGGGGGCGTCCGGGCGGGAGATTCGGTGGGAACCGGGAAGCGCGGGCCGGAGAAGCGCTGGTGCCGGGGCTGTCCGCGGCGGACGGCGGGCGGAGCGGGGAATCCGGGGCGCCGCCGGGTGCCTCCGGCCCGCGGCACCGGGGCGGCCCGTCCCCGGCGCCGCGGGTGTGACCTGTCTCTCCCCGCGCCGCGGCGCGGGGGCCGGCCGGCCCCCGCGCGGTCCCCGAGGTGGCGGCGCGTCAGGCCGTGACGGCGTCCTCCGACCCGTCGTCGGCCTGCTCCTGCTCCTGCTCGCCCACCGCCTCCGCGGCACCGGCCCGCTCCAGGCCCTCCCGCGCCTCCTGCGCCTGCCGCCCCGACTCCGCGGCCATCCGCGCCCGGCGCTCGTCCGCCCTGGCGCACAGCCCGGCGACCGCCCGGCCGAAGCGGACGGCCGGCGGCGGCTCGGAGGGGCCCAGAAGGTGCGACTTCAGCTCGGCGCGCGCCCGCGCCAGGGTGTCCTTCGACGGATCCCGCACCGACTCCAGCAGCTCCGGGACGCCCGCCGCGTCGGGCGTGAGCACCGCGGCGGCCCGCACGGTCGGGAAACCGGCCCGGAACTCCTCCTCGGGCAGCCCGGTGGTGTTGGCGACCGCGTACGGCTTGCCGCTGCTCAGCCAGTCCGACACCACGCTGGAGACGTCGCTGACCAGCAGGTGCGCCCGGTTGAAGCAGGAGTAGAGGGAGGGCCGGTGCCCGGTGACCACCTGGTGCTCCCCCTCGGGGAAGGACGCCCAGTACGCCTCCTCCCAGGCCTCCGTCGCGGCCGCCACCGCGGCCGCCCTGCCCTCCTCGGGGACGGACTGGACCAGCATCCTCTCCACCTCGTCCGCGCTCGGCCGGAACGCCGTGGTGGTCAGCGCGTCCAGCTCGGCGGTGCGGCGCGCCAGCTCGGCGGCGGCCTCCGGGCCGGGGCGGGGGCCGGTGCGCCGGGCGTTGGCCTCGGCGATCAGGTGCCGGATCCGCTCGTCGGCGCGGGCCGCGCGCGGGTCCACCGAGCCGGTCATCGGGTGCGGCTTGTACAGCAGGCGGACCCCCGGGTCCGCCAGCAGCGCCCGGACGATGTCCTCGCCGGCCAGGATGATCGAGGTGTTGCCCGGGTCCTCGGTCCAGCCCTCCCAGGTGGGGGCGTACAGCACCGTCAGGGGGGCGCCCGGTGCGGGCGGCCCGGCGTACGGGAGGATCGGTGCGAGCTGGGGCCGGCCGACCTCCACCACGTCCCGGTCCTCGACGCCGATGTCGGCGAGCCGGTAGCGCTCCCGGGCGGCCGGGCCGGCCACCCACACCTCGTCGTACGCCTTGGCGTAGGGGTTGCAGCTGGAGAGCTTGTCGCTCTCGCCGTGGTTGATGAAGGCGTGCTTGATCGTGGGGATGCGCAGCACCTGCGAGGTCTTGCCCGAGTTGGACGGGTGCAGCATCGCCTTCAGCGGCGAGTGCTCCAGGTGCATCAGATGGGCGACCTTCGGCACGCACACGATCGGCACGTCGGTCGCGTCGATCCGCTGCACCATGAACCGCTCGCGGAGCACGATCAGCGGTCTGCCCTCCAGGGCGGCCAGGGGGGGCAGCCACATGTTCGCCTGGTACGCGGAGGCCGTGCCGCCGGAGAAGTACATCGCCACGGTCGGCCGGTACTCCGCCAGCCAGCGGTCCAGCCACTCCAGCGCCTGCCGCTCGCCCACGGGCCGCCTGCCGGGCGTCAGCCACCGGGCGAGCAGCACGGTGCCGGCCAGGAGCGCCGCCAGCGCGGTGCCCACCCCCAGCAGGCCCCACAGCACGTCCCCGAGGAGGGCGGTGCCCAGCAGCCCGGCCGTGGCGGGCACGGAGAAGTACAGCAGGCGGCGGCTGGGCTGGCGGGCCAGCAGGCGCGGCGGTGCGGGGGACGGGCGCAGACCGGACGCGTCGATGTTCCGGGTGACGACGGGCAGGGTGCGGGTGCGCCGGACCAGCAGGGCGACCGCCTGGCAGCAGAAGTGCAGCAGGTAGCAGCCCAGCAGCGCCGGCACCAGCAGCCGCTCGGCCGCCTCCCCGACCCCGGGGGCCCGGACGAGCCCGAGCACGGTCAGCATGTCGCGCAGCAGCTGGCGGGTGGTGACGTCGAACCGGAGCCTGCTCAGCCAGGACGCCACGCGCGGGTGCCTGCGCACGAGCCGCAGGTCGAGCGCCAGGCCCAGCGCGGCGCCGGCGGCGAGCAGGGCGGGTGCCCGCAGCAGGGCGCCGGCGAGCTGGACGGCGAACGCCGCGGCCAGCAAGGCGGGGACGGGCAGCGCCCGCAGGCGGGACGGCGCGGTGGGGGAGGGAGAGGGAGAGGCGGAGGCCGAGGGGGTCCGCCCGGGGAACGGCTGGAGGAGTGAGGCACGCCGGCCGGGGTGCGGTGGCACGGCGGCTCCCCTCCGCTGGGACGTGGTGCGAAAGAACCTCACCGCTGTGAACGAAGGAGTCAACATGCGGGTCACGCTCCTTGCGGACGGGACGCGGACGGCGTGCTCCTCCCGCGCCCGCGCCGCCGCGCGGCGCCCCGCTGCCCGGTGCCGCCGCGGCCGGGCAGTGCGGGGCGCGGGCCGGCGCGCGGCCCGGGAGGGGTGCGGAAGGCCCGGATATCTGCTTTTAGCCGGGTGTGTACGCACTCGGCCCAGTTCTATCCCCTCGGGGTGCCGCGGCGGGGGAGCCGGGCCGCGGGCGGGGTGTCGCGTCCCGCCGGCCCCCGGGGGGCGCGCCCGGGGGCGGGCTGTCCGCCGGGCGGAACGGGAAGGCGGGCGGGCGCGGGGTTCGCGTAGATTCGACGCGGACCGGCAACAGCGATCACGTACAGGGGACGCGCAGGTGGCAGGCGGAGAGCAGGACCTTCGGCGGGAGGTGCGGGACGCCCGCAGGATCGTGGTGAAGATCGGGTCGTCCTCGCTCACCACGGCGGCGGGCGGACTGGACGCGGACCGGGTGGACGCGCTGGTGGACGTGGTCGCCCGGCACCTGGCCGCTGCGGGGACCGCCGCGGAGGCCGCCGGGAGCGGCGACGGCGGCAAGGAGGTGGTGCTGGTCTCCTCCGGCGCCATCGCGGCCGGGCTCGCGCCGCTGGGGCTGGACCGGCGCCCCCGCGACCTCGCCCGCCAGCAGGCCGCCGCCAGCGTCGGCCAGGGCCTGCTGGTGGCCCGCTACACGGCCTCCTTCGCCCGCTACGGGCGGCGCGTCGGGCAGGTGCTGCTGACGTCGGACGACACCAGCCGCCGCGCCCACTACCGCAACGCCTACCGCACCCTCGACCAGCTCCTGGCCATGGGCGCGGTGCCGATCGTCAACGAGAACGACACCGTCGCCACCGACGAGATCCGGTTCGGCGACAACGACCGGCTGGCCGCCCTGGTGGCCCACCTCGTCCGCGCCGAGCTGCTGGTGCTGCTCTCCGACGTGGACGGCCTCTACGACGGCAACCCCGCCACCCCCGGAACCTCCCTCATCCGGGAGGTGCGCGGGCCGGGCGACCTGGAGGGCGTGGAGATCGGCAGCGCGGGCCGGGCCGGGGTCGGCACCGGCGGCATGGTCACCAAGGTCGAGGCGGCCCGGATCGCCGCCGCGGCCGGCATCCCCGTGGTGCTCACCTCCGCCACCCGGGCCGCCGACGCGCTCGCCGGGCGGCCCGTCGGCACGTACTTCCACCGCACCGGGCGCCGCTCGGCCGGCCGGCTGCTGTGGCTGGCCCACGCCTCCACGCCGCGCGGCGCCCTGGTGCTCGACGACGGCGCCGTGCGCGCCGTGGTCGAGCGGCGCACCTCCCTGCTGCCCGCCGGGCTGGCCGGGGTCGAGGGGGAGTTCTCGGCGGGCGACCCGGTCGAGCTGAAGGACGTCTCCGGACGCGCGGTCGCCCGCGGACTGGTCAACTTCGACGCCCGTGAGATCCCCCGCCTGATCGGCCGCTCCACCCGCGACCTCGCCCGCGAGCTCGGTCCCGCCTACGAGCGCGAGGTGGTCCACCGCGACGACCTGGTCCTGCTGCGCCCCTGACGCGCCGGGGCCGGCCGCCGGACATCCCGCGCGGGACCGGTGGAGGAGCCGGGCAGACGTCAGCCTTTCAACGGACAGCTTCCCGAAAACCGCCACACGGCGGCTCGTGGACTGGTCAACTCTTGTGCGGGGGCCGCTCGGGTACGGCGGCCCGCGGCGCAGGCACACGGAGATCGGCACCACACGGGAGGCCACCGGTGAGACGACTGACCAGCGTCGACATGGGGTATCCCCGGCGGAGCGAGGGGGAGCGCCCCGGACGCGGCAGGGAGAGGGGCCCGTGGGCCGGTCCCGCGGGCGGCGGGGACGCCCCCCGCGCCGAGACGTCGCGGATGTGGCACGTCACCCTCAGCGTCTCCGGGGAGGAGGCCCCGCTCAGGGACATCAGGAGGGGGCTGGAGCAGCTCGCCCACGACCACCCGTTCATGCTGGCCGGCCGGTACGCCAACGACCACGCCGAGATCCGGTACTGGGAGGAGGCCCGAGACCTCCACGACGCGGCCGCCGTGGCGCTGCGGCTGTGGGGGGAGCACCGGGCCTCGGCGAAACTGCCCCCCTGGGAGATCGTCGGGCTGGAGGTCATCGGCCGCGAGACCTACCACCGGCGGGTGGCGGAGGGCTGCGGCCCGTACCCCGCCGTGCCGGTGGGCGTGCACCCCTTCTGACGCCCCGCCCCCGCCCCCGGTGCCCGTCCGGGGCGCCGCACCGGGCCGCGGGGGCGCGGGGCGGGGAGACCGCACGCCCCCGCGCGTCTCGCAGGGCGGACTTTCCGCCTGGCGGCCTTCCCGGGCTGGCTAGGCTTGCCGGTATGAGCAGTGCATCGCAGACCTCGCCTGTCATCGACACCGCCCGCCGAGCGAAGGAGGCGGCCGCCGCGCTCGCCCCGCTGCCGCGCACCGCCCGGGACGGCGCGCTGCTCGCCATGGCCGACGCGCTGGAGGCGCGCACGGAGGAGATCGTCGCGGCCAACGCGCGGGACGTGGAGGGGGCCCGTGCGGCGGGCACCCCGGAGTCGATCGTCGACCGGCTCACCCTCACCCCCGAGCGGATCGCCGCCATCGCCTCCGACGTGCGCGACGTGGTGGCCCTGCCCGACCCGGTCGGCGAGGTGGTCCGCGGCTCCACCCTCCCCAACGGGCTGGAGCTGCGCCAGGTGCGGGTGCCGCTCGGGGTGGTGGGGATCGTCTACGAGGCCCGGCCCAACGTCACCGTGGACGCCGCCGCCCTGTGCCTGAAGTCCGGCAACGCGGTGCTGCTGCGCGGCTCCTCCTCCGCCTACGCCTCCAACACCGCCCTGGTGGAGGTGGTGCGCGACGCGGTGGCGTCCGCCGGCCTCCCGGCCGACGCCGTCCAGCTGGTGCCGGGCGAGAGCCGTGACAGCGTCAAGGAGCTGATGCGCGCCCGCGGCCTGGTCGACGTGCTGATCCCGCGCGGCGGCGCCTCCCTGATCAAGGCGGTCGTCGAGGGGTCCACCGTCCCGGTCATCGAGACCGGCACCGGCAACTGCCACGTCTACGTCGACGAGCGCGCCGACCTCGACACGGCCGTGGCGATCCTGGTCAACTCCAAGGCCCAGCGCCCCAGCGTCTGCAACGCCGCCGAGACCGTGCTGGTGCACGAGGGCATCGCGGGCGCCTTCCTGCCGCGCGCCCTGGCGGCCCTGGAGGAGGCCGGGGTGACCGTGCACGGCGACGAGGCGTGGGTGAAGGCCGGCGAGGCCGAGGGCGTGGCGGTGGTCCCCGCCACCGAGGAGGACTGGGGCACCGAGTACCTCTCCCACGACATCGCCGCGGCCGTCGTGCCCTCCCTGGACGCCGCCGTGGCCCACATCCGCCGCTGGACCTCCGGCCACACCGAGGCCATCGTCACCGCCGACACCGCCGCGGCCCGCCGTTTCGTGTCGCTGGTGGACTCCACCGCGGTCATGGTCAACGCCTCCACCCGTTTCACCGACGGCGGCCAGTTCGGCTTCGGCGCCGAGATCGGCATCTCCACCCAGAAGCTCCACGCCCGCGGCCCGATGGGCCTGCCCGAGCTGACCTCGACGAAGTACGTGGTCACGGGCGAGGGCCACGTGCGGAGCTGAGGCCGGGCCGCCTCCGGGAGCGCCCCGCGGCCGGAGGCGGCCCGGCCGCGGCCGGGCACCGGGGCAGACGAATCGAGCCCATCCCTGCCCAAACTCCCCCCGGCCGGTCTACGCTGGACGCGTGCCGGAGGATGTGGGGGGCCAGCCGCACGGCGGCGAGGAGCCCGACGACCGCGACCGCACGGCGGCGGACGACGTGTTCGCCTCCGTGGTCTTCGACGAGTCCTTCGTGAGGGCCGCGCTGATCCACGAGCCCACCGCCGCCGAACGCATACCCGCCGCCGCCCAGTCCCCGTCCGAGACCGAGGCGGCGCTCGCACACGAGGAGCAGTACGGCCACGGGCCCCGCTGGGAGGACGCCGACGGCCCCGAGCGCGGTCCCGGCGGCGACGAGGGGGACGACCGCGGCCACGGCCGGTACCGGTACGGGCGCCTGGAGTTCTCCGACCGCCTGGACCACGTGGAGTACGTGGAGGACGCGGAGTTCCCCGAGGACGCCGGGTACGCGGCCTACACCGAGGAGGACGAGGGCCGGTACGGCGCCCCCGCCCGCCCCTACCGCGGCCACATCCGCTGGCAGCGCCCGGTGGCCTGGGTGCTGGCGGTGGTGATGGGGGTCGGCATCGTCGCGCTCGCCTTCGCCGCCGTCTACCGCGGCGCCTCCGGGCAGCGCTACCAGGAGCCGGAGCCGCCGCCGGCGAGCACCGGGGTGGACACCCCCTCGGTCGGGCAGCCCGGGGCCCCGCCCTCCCTCTCCGGCCGCTACGCGACCTTCTGACCGGACCGCCTGCGGGCTCCGGCCGGCCCGCGGCACCCGCCTCGCCGTCTTCCGGTCCCCCCTCGGCGCACCGGCGGTAGGCCGGCCGGCGGACACCTTCCGGCTTTTACCGGACTCGTCACGCCACGGGGCGTTTGAGGTGGCTTTCGCCTGCCTACCCTGGTGGTATGACCGGGCACGGGAACCCACCGCCCGAGGGTTTCCCCGGGGGTGCCGACGACGAGTACCGCACCGTCTTCGACGAGTCGTTCGTCCGCGCTGCCCGCCTCCAGGAGTTCTCCGCCAGGGAGCGGCTGGCCGACCACGAACACCCGGTGCGCGTCCTGCCGCCCCGCCCGCTGCGCGGGCTGGGGCTGCCGTGGCAGGGCCTCGTCCTGACGCTGCTGATCGTCGTCGCCTTCGGGGCCGCCGTCTACATGGGCGTGCGCGCCCCCCAGCAGGCCGCGGAGCCGCCCCGCCGCCAGGTGCTGCACAGCACGGTGGTGCCGCTCGCCCCGCAGGGGCGGGTGCCCGGCGGGGAGCCGGACCGGCTCTTCGAGCGCAGTCCGGCCGCCGACTTCTACGAGGGGGCCGCGGGGGTGACGCTGCCGCCGGTGCACGGCACCGCCCACTTCGCCGAGAGCCAGGTGCTCGCCGCGCTGGCCGTCGCCAAGGAGTACCTCGTCGAGAGTTCCGTCAACCCGCAGGTGCTCAACGGGTCCACCGACCGCCCGGTGCGGATACTGCTCGACCCCGAGCAGCACCCCCAGTTCGACCGCAGCCTGCGCCGGCCCGCCGCCGACGGCCGCCACGCGGCCACCGGCTGGCTGGTGCGCTTCGACCCGGACCGGACGGCCCTGACGGGCGAGGGGGTGCGGGTGCGCGGCACCATGGAGTACCGGGAGGCGGACGGCGGCGCGCTGGAGGTCGCCACCGACCACGTCTTCGTCTACGCCGTCCGCCCGGCCCGTGAGGCGGCGGACGGCGGGGGCCGGGAGGCCTCGCTGTTCACGGTGCGGCGCGAACTGCTGCTGCACTTCGACCGCGGGGACCTGCGCGACCAGCAGCTCACGGTGGAGCGCAGCGTGACGCAGGCCGGCCCGATGTCCTGCGGGGCCCGTGCCCACGACGTCCTGCTGCCGCTGCCGGCCGGGCGGTCCGCCGGGGACGGGCTCCCGCCCGGCACCGATCCGTACACGCGCGACGGCGGGGCCCCGGTGTGCGGGACGCTGGACACCGACGCCCTGCCCGAGCCCTGAGGCCGGGACGGGCCGCCGGGCGCCCGGGCCGGGGCGGCGCGCCCCCTCCGCGCCCCGCCGCCCGGTCAGCCGGCGGTCTGCGGGCCGCCCGCGCCGCCGTCCGGGCCCTCCGCGCCGCCGCCGGCGGTGCGCCCGGCGAAGCGGTCGCGCAGCTTGCCGCCCAGGTCGCCGGCGCCGTCGGTGAGGTCCCGGAGCAGCCCCATGAGCGGGTCCTTGCTGGTGCGCACCGTCTCGGAGTAGTGGCCCGCCGACTGCCGGAACGACTCGTAGACCGAGGTGTCCTTGTCGTCCTCGCGGCGCGGGTAGTGCCCGTCCACGATCCGCTGGTAGTCGCGGCCGGACGCCCACCTGCGCAGCTCGGCGGCGCGCACGGTGGTGAAGGGGTGGCTGCGGGGCAGCACGTTCAGGATCTTCAGCACGGAGTCGCGCAGGTCGCCGCCGGCCTCGTACTCGTCGGCCTGCTTCAGGAAGGCGTCCACGTTCATCTCGTGGAGGTGGTTGCCGCCGGCGATCTTCATCAGGCCGCGCATCGACGCCTGGAGGTCCTGGCCGACCAGCAGCCCGGCCCGGTCCGCCGACAGCTCCGACTTGCGGAACCACTCGCGCAGCGCCGTCACGATCGCCATGATCGCCACGTTGCCCAGCGGGATCCAGGCCACCTTCACCGCCAGGCCCGTCAGGAACAGCAGGACCGTGCGGTAGACCGCGTGCCCGGAGAGGGCGTGGCCGACCTCGTGGCCGATCGCCGCCCGCATCTCCTCCTCGTCCAGCAGTTCGACCAGCCCGGTCGTCACCACGATGATCGGCTCGTCCAGGCCGATGCACATGGCGTTGGGCCTCGGGTCCTGCGTGACGTACATCGGCGGGACCTTCTCCAGGTCCAGGATGTAGCAGGCGTCCCGCAGCATGGCGTACAGATGGGCGAACTGCTCGTCGTCCACCCGCACCGAGTCCGACAGGAACAGCAGGCGCATGCTGCGCTCGGGCAGCAGTCCGCTGAGCGCCTTGAAGACGGTGTCGAAGCCGCTCAGCTTGCGCAGGGCCACCAGGGCGGAGCGGTCCGCGGGGTGCTCGTACGCCCGGGAGGAGATACCCGGGAAGCGCCGCCTGCTGCGGCCGGGAAGGTCTTCGGTGCTGCCGGTTCCGTTGGTCATCGTCCGCCCCCTGCGGGTCTCGTGTGGGCCCGTCCCCCGTGTCCGGACCCACCCTAGGCGGTGGGTGCCACGAGCCGCAGCATCCGGCCCGCTTACGATGTGCCTCGAGTCCTTCCGCCCCTAGCCGATAGGTCTGCCGACGATGACCCTCACCGAGACCGCGCACACCCTCGCCCTCCTCGCCTCCGAGGGCGGTGAGCACGGCGGCGCGTCCGCCAGCCCGTACGCCACCGGTGGCGGCGCCCTGCTCGTGCTCCTCCTGCTGCTGTGGGTCACCACCCGCTTCAACCGGGACCGCTGAGGCCCGGCGCCCCACAGGGGCGGAGACGGCGTCGGACGGCTAAGGTCGGCACGCATGGGAGAGCACATAGTGGCCGGCACCGGTAAGCGGCGGCTGGGCGTGATGGGCGGGACGTTCGATCCCATCCACCACGGGCACCTGGTCGCCGCGAGCGAGGTGGCGGCGCGATTCGACCTCGACGAGGTGGTCTTCGTGCCGACCGGGCAGCCGTGGCAGAAGAGCCACAAGGTGGTGTCGCCGGCCGAGGACCGCTACCTGATGACGGTCATCGCCACCGCGTCCAACCCGCAGTTCTCCGTCAGCCGCATCGACATCGACCGCGGCGGCCGGACGTACACCATCGACACGCTGCGGGACCTGCGCGCGCTGCACCCCGACGCCGACCTGTTCTTCATCACCGGCGCGGACGCGCTCGCCCAGATCTTCACCTGGCGGGACGTCGACGAGCTGTTCTCGCTCGCCCACTTCATCGGGGTCACCCGCCCGGGCCACCCCCTGGCGGACCCGGGCCTGCCCGACGGCGGGGTGTCCCTGATCGAGGTGCCGGCGCTGGCGATCTCCTCGACGGACTGCCGCGCCCGCGTGGCCCAGGGGGACCCCGTCTGGTACCTGGTGCCGGACGGGGTGGTGCGCTACATCAACAAACGCCAGCTGTACCGGGACGGCCGGGAGCCGAGGGGCTAAGAGGGGCGGCAGCCGTGAACGACCGACAGGACCCGTACGGGCCGGGGGAGCCGCCGCGGGCGGGCGGCCACACCCGGGACGGCTACGACTACGACCACGGCCACGGTTACGGCTACGACGAGTACGGCCGGCCGCTGCCCGGCGGCCCGCCGCAGCAGTACGACCCGTACCGGGGCGCGGCGGTCCAGGAGGGTGTCGTCCACGCCGCCGGCCCGGACACCGCCGCCCACGGCGGGGTCTCCTACGGGACGGACGCCTACGGCGCGGGCCCCTACGGGACGGACGCCTACGGCACGGGCTCCTACGGCGCGGACGCCTACGGCACGGCTCCCCACGGCGGGTACGTCCCGGGCCCCTCCTACGGCGCGCCCTCCGCGGACGGGTACGCGCCCGAGGCGTACTCCCCGGGCTCCTACGCCCCCGGGTACGCCTCCGGCGTCCAGCCGGGCGCCCCGGATGCGGAGGGCGCGGACCCGTACGGCGGCTGGGGCGCCCCCGCCGCCGGGCAGCCGCCGGCGGAGGCGTGGATCCCCCAGCAGCCCCAGGGCCCCTGGTACGAGGACGGGGCCAGGGCCGGGGACGGCCGGGGCTCCCCGGGCACGCCGGACGGCTCCGGGGACCCCCGCCGCGAGGAGGTCCCCCCGGGGCGGGCGCCCGACGGCGCCGCCGCACCCGCGGACGGCTCCGGGAGCGCTCCGGGCGGCCCGGACGGCACCGGCGGCTCCCCGGACGAGGACGGCTCCGGCGGCGAGTACCGGACCGAGGAGTTCTCCTTCGTCGAGGAGCAGGACGAGGAGTCCGAGGACGTCATCGACTGGCTGAAGTTCTCCGAGAGCCGCACCGAGCGGCGCGAGGAGGCCAAGCGGCGGGGCCGCAACCGCATGGTGGCGCTGGTCGCCGTCCTCGCCGTGGCCCTGGTGGCGGGCGTCGGCTGGCTCTGGTACGCGGGGGTGCTGCCGGGCACCTCCGGCGGCACGGACGCCGGCGAGGCGGCCTCCGCGGCCCAGAAGCGCAACGTGATCGTCGTCCACCTGCGCGAGGTCGACGGCGGTGAGACCACCACGGTGCTGCTGGTCGACAACGAGACGGCCCGCAGGGGTACCACCGTCCTGCTGCCCAACTCCCTGGCCGTCTCCTCCGGGACGGGCAGCGGGGGGACCACGCTCGGCAGGGCCTTCGAGTCCGAGGGGGCGGCGGCCACGCGCGACGCGCTGGGCCTGCTGCTCGGCACCGACATCAAGGGCACCTGGCGGCTGGACACCCCCTACCTGCACAACTGGGTCGACCTCGTGGGAGGCATCACCCTCGACGCCGACGCCACCGTGCCCGGCGCCGGGAAGGGGGACGACCCGCTGGTGGAGAAGGGCGAGGACCGCGACCTCGACGGGGAGGCGGCCGTCGCCTACGCCACCCACCGGGCCGCCGGGGAGCCGCAGACCCGGCAGCTCGCCCGCTTCGGGCAGGTCGTGCAGGCCACGCTCGCCAAGATGTCCGACGACCCGGCGATCGCCACCAGGACGGTCCGGGCGCTGACCCAGATCCTCGACCCCTCCCTGACCGACGCGCAGCTCGGGGCCAGCCTCGCCGGACTGGCCGGCTACGCGAAGAAGGGCGCCTACGGCACCGAGCTGCTGCCCGTGCGGGACGACGGCACGCTGAGCGACGAGGCCGGCGAGGGCCTGGTGAGGGAGATCCTCGGCGGCACGGTGAGGAACACCGACCCGGACGCCACCCCGCGGGTGAGCCTGAGGAGCGGCGGAGTGGACGAGAAGGCCGTGGCCGCGGCCCGGGTGGCGCTGGTCAACGGCGGCTACACCGTCGTCGGCGGCGGCAGCGCCGGATCCGCGCAGGCCGCGACGAGCGTGACGTACTCCGGTGAGGCGAACAGGGCCGAGGCCGTGGAGGTCGCCAGGACGCTCGGCCTGTCCGAGGAGGCGGTCGTCCAGGGCAAGGGGGCGGCCAACGCCGACGTCACGGTGGTGCTCGGACGGGACTACACGCCCCGTGGATGAGCTTTCCGGCGGTCCCCCGGCCCCGGGGGACCGCCGGAAGGCCGGCGGAGCCGGTACGCGGCGGTTCGTGAGACCCTAGAAGGGTTGTAGACCACCGACCGAAAGCTCTGCCTGTGACCGCCACGGACCGCTCCATCGAGCTGATCAGCACAGCAGCCCAGGCTGCCGCCGACAAGCTCGCCCACGACATCGTCGCCTACGACGTCAGCGACGTGCTTGCCATCACCGACGCCTTCCTGCTGGCCTCCGCGCCCAACGACCGCCAGGTGAAGGCGATCGTCGACGAGATCGAGGAACGGCTGCAGAAGGAGAAGGGCGCCAAGCCCGTGCGCCGCGAGGGCGAGCGCGAGGGCCGCTGGGTGCTGCTGGACTTCGTGGACATCGTGGTGCACGTCCAGCACAGCGAGGAGCGGGTCTTCTACGCCCTGGAGCGCCTGTGGAAGGACTGCCCGCAGATCGCCCTGCCCGAGGACGCCGAGGCGACCCGGGGCAAGGGCGGGGAGGGCGCGAGTGGGGACGGTGAGCTGAGCTGAACGGGCGTGTGGCGGGACGCGGCCGCCGGATCGTGCTGTGGCGGCACGGCCAGACCGCGTGGAACCTCGAACGCCGCTTCCAGGGCACCACGGACATCGAGCTGACCGAGGCGGGCGTCGAGCAGGCGCGCCGCGCCGCCCGCCTCCTGGCGGCGCTCGGGCCGGACGCGATCATCGCCTCCGACCTGAAGCGGGCCGTGGACACCGCCGCCGAGCTGGCGGCGCTCACCGGCCTGGAGGTCACCTGCGACGAGGGCCTGCGCGAGACGTACGCGGGTGTCTGGCAGGGGCTGACGCACGAGGAGATCGTCGAACGGTACGGCGAGGAGTACGCCGCGTGGAAGCGCGGCGAGCCCGTGCGGCGCGGCGGCGGCGAGCTGGAGACCGAGGTGGCCGACCGGGCCGCGCCGGTCGTGGAGCGCAGCGCCGACAAGCTGCCCGACGGCGGGATCCTGGTCGTGGTCAGCCACGGCGGCACCATCCGCACCACCATCGGCCGCCTCATCGGTCTGGAGCCGCGGTCGTGGGAGGCGCTGGGCGGGCTGACCAACTGCTGCTGGTCCGTGCTGGGCGAGGGCGCCCGCGGCTGGCGGCTGCTGGAGCACAACGCCGGGACGCTGCCCCAGCCCGTCCTCGGCGACGACGTCTGACCCGGACCGGTCGCCCGGCCGCGGGCCGGTCCCCAGGGGCTGCCCCGGCCGGTTCCGGAGGCGGATTTCGCATTCGGGCAGGCCACGGGTTAAGCTTCTTCCCGTTCACGGCACCGCGGTGAGAACGGCGGAGCCGGAGCGATGGGGCTATAGCTCAGTTGGTAGAGCGCTTGCATGGCATGCAAGAGGTCAGGAGTTCGATTCTCCTTAGCTCCACAGCGTCACACGAGGCCCCGCATCCGGCAGGATGCGGGGCCTCAGTCGTTCCCGGCCGCCGTGCCCCGCGGTCCCGGCCCCTCCCGGCGGGCCGGCCGCGAGCGGGAAGCGGAACGAGGGGCGGACGTCTTCGCGCCCTCCTGCACAGGTGTGTGACGTGGCACAATCGGACCGCCGGACGGGACGTCCGTCCCGCGCAAGCGGACCGGCGGAAGGCCCGGGGGAGGGCCGCCGCGGGATCCGGAGCCGCGTGTCCGGCGGTCCGGCCCGGTCACGGGGGAGGCTCCGTCGGAGCGTCCGCCGGGAGCGCCGGGGACGACGGGCCGACGGGACCACCGGAGAACGAACACCACCGAAGAGACCGAAGACATCGACGACGGCAGGGACAGCGGAGGTAATCCCCACGTGCGCACGCCTGCGGTCACGGCTGGAGTTGGCTGACGGACATGGGTGCTCACAGCAGGAAGTGCGACTGGTGCGGCAGCGGCACCCCGATCGTCCGCGACATGGAGCCGGTCAACACGGCCTACCAGTACTGGTGTGTCGAGTGCGCCCGGGCGCTGATCATCAAGGGCGATCCGATCGAGACCTACCGCGAGCTGGAGGGCGAGCCGATCTACGGGCGGCTGCTGGAGGAGCACTGCACCCTCAAGCGCTTCTACTCCTTCGTCGCCGCCTGAGGCCGGCCCCGCAGCAGCGCGCCACCCACCGCCGCTGCGGCGAGCAGCAGCACCGCCGCGCCCGCCGCCGGATAGACCGCCGACAGCGCCATCTGGACGCCGTTCTGCCGCAGTTCGAGCCGCTCCGCCGAGCCGTGGGGCACCCACCACAGCGCGTACGAGCAGAACAGCAGCGCCGTCCCTCCCGCGCCGGCCCACCACAGCGCGCCTTTCCGGCGCAGCGCCTCGGAGCCGAGCAGCAGCACGGCCGGCACGCACCACACCCAGTGGTGCGACCAGGAGACCGGGCTGACCAGCAGTGCCGTGCAGGCGACCGAGACGACGGCCCAGGCGTGCGCCGAGGGCAGCCGGCGCGGCCCGGCGAGCGCGGCGGCCACCGCGACGGCGAGCCCGGCCGCGGCCGCCGCGGCGGCCGCGGCCGTCCACGCCGAGCCGGGGTCGGCGGTGTGCAGCAGCCGGGCCAGGGCGCCGCGCAGCGACTGGTTGGCGGTGTCCTCCACGCGGCCCACCCGCTCCGGGGAGAACAGCGCGTCGGTCCAGAAGGTCCGGGAGTCCCGGGGCAGCACCAGCGCCGCCAGCAGCACCGTCCCGGCGAACGTGGCGGCGGCCACCGAGGCCCGGCGCAGCCAGTGGTTCCACACGCCGCGCCGCGCCCCGCCGTCCGGGCCCCGCAGCCGCCGCCAGGCGCACACCAGCCCGCACAGGGCCAGGAAGACCGCGAACAGCGCGGGCGTCAGCTTGATCCCGGCCGCCACCCCGATGCCCACGCCCGCCCAGCGGTGGTCGGCGCGCCGTGACAGGTCCCACAGGACCAGCACCGCGAGCAGCAGGTTGATCTGCCCGTACCGCAGCGTCGTCCACACCGGCTCGCACCACACGGCGGCCGCCGACACCGCCAGGACGGCCGCCGGGCGCGGCAGGGCCAGCGGGCGGCCGACCAGCCGCAGGGAGAGGTGGACCAGGGCGACCAGCAGGACGAGGTTGGCAGCCGTGGCCAGGAACCGCATCTCCGGCACGCCGACGAGCGTGAGCGGCATGAACAGCAGCGCGGCGAACGGCGGGTAGGTCATCGGCAGTTCGGCGTGGGTGGCGCGCATCGCGTACAGGTCGCCGCCGGTGCGGGCCGTCCAGCCCTCGGTCCGGTAGACCATCAGGTCGATCATCGACACGTCCGCAGCCCGCTGAGCCGTCAGGAAGGCGGTGAAGGACAGCAGGCAGACGACCGCGGCGATCCGGACGGACCGCCTCTGCAGATACGCCCTGACCGCGGGGAAGCGGCGGCCGACGGTCAACTGCAGCGTACTCACGGGCGGCTCCGGGCATGCGGTGTGCGGACGCGGGGGCGGGCCCGCGCGCGGCACGCGCGAACGGGCGGAGGACCGACAGTACCCGGAGCGCCGTGACCCACTCGTTACGGGATTTGGCGAAGAGCGGTCCGGGGCGTGTAAAGTAGACGACGTCGCCGCGGGGGACCGCGGAGGACGAACCAGGGGCTATAGCTCAGTTGGTAGAGCGCTTGCATGGCATGCAAGAGGTCAGGAGTTCAATTCTCCTTAGCTCCACACTCGGAGAGCGGGCCGTCCGTACGGGCGGCCCGCTCTCGTGCGTCCGCAGCCGCAGCCGCGCCCGCAGCAGTGCCCGCGGCCGCGGCCCCGTCCGCCGTCCCGTCCCCGTCCGGGCCGGTGGCGCCCGCGGCCGCCGGCCCGGGGGCGGAGCGCCGGGGTGCGCGGCCCGCGTCCGGCCCGCGGGCTGCCGCCGGGGCGGGAAGGGCCTTGCGGTACCCTGGCCCCATGCGTGCCGTACGCCTTCTGCTTAGCGGGCCGCGCTGAACCAGCGCCGACCCCCCGGTTCCGGTGGGGCCGGAACCAGCGCGGCGTCCCCTCCTGTGTGAGGGGTCTTTTGTTTTACGGACGGAAGGGGCCTCTGCGCCGCCCTTCCGGCTTCCCGCGAGCAGACGACGACCGATGGAGCTAGAGGACGATGAGCGAGACCACCGCCGCCGCGGAGACCGCGGCCCCCCATCGCTACACGGCCGCGCTGGCCGCCGAGATCGAGGCGCGCTGGCAGGACTTCTGGGACGAGAACGGCACGTACGAGGCCCCCAACCCCGCCGGCGACCTGGCCGGGGACCCCGAGGTCGTGGCCCGGCCCGAGCGGTTCATCATGGACATGTTCCCCTATCCCTCGGGGGCCGGCCTGCACGTCGGGCACCCGCTGGGCTACATCGCCACCGACGTCACCGCGCGCTACCTGCGGATGACCGGCCACAACGTCCTGCACACCCTGGGCTTCGACGCCTTCGGCCTGCCCGCCGAGCAGTACGCCGTGCAGACCGGCACCCACCCGCGGGTGTCGACCGAGGCGAACATGGAGAACATGAAGGCCCAGCTGCGGCGGCTGGGCCTGGGCCACGACCGGCGCCGCTCCTTCGCCACGATCGACCCGGAGTACTACCGCTGGACCCAGTGGATCTTCCTGCAGATCTTCAACTCCTGGTACGACGAGGAGGCGGACCGGGCCCGGCCGATCGAGGACCTGGTCGAGCAGTTCGAGAGCGGCAAGCGCCCCACGCCGGACGGCCGGCCCTGGAGCGGGCTGAGCGCGGCCGAGCGGGCCGACGTGCTGGGCGGTTACCGCCTGGCGTACGCCTCCGACGCGCCGGTCAACTGGTGCCCCGGGCTGGGCACCGTCCTGGCCAACGAGGAGGTCACCGCCGAGGGCCGCTCCGAGCGCGGCAACTACCCCGTCTTCAAGGCGAACCTGCGCCAGTGGAACATGCGCATCACCGCCTACGCCGAGCGGCTGCTGCGCGACCTGGACGGGCTGGACTGGCCCGAGGCCATCAAGCTGCAGCAGCGCAACTGGATCGGCCGCAGCGAGGGCGCCCGCATCGAGTTCCCCGTGGTGGGGAGCGACGAGCGGATCACCGTCTTCACCACCCGTCAGGACACCCTGTTCGGGGCCACCTACATGGTCCTGGCGCCCGAGCACGGCCTGGTGGACCGGATCGTGCCCGCCGCCTGGCCCGAGGGCACCCGCGAGGCGTGGACGGGCGGCCACGCCACCCCCGCCGAGGCGGTCGCCGAGTACCGCAGGCAGGCCGCGTCCAAGTCGGACGTGGAGCGGCAGGCCGACGCGAAGGAGAAGACCGGGGTCTTCACCGGCGCCTACGCCGTCAACCCGGCCGGCGGCGAGCGGATCCCCGTCTTCATCGCCGACTACGTGCTGATGGGCTACGGCACCGGCGCGATCATGGCCGTCCCCGCGCACGACAGCCGCGACTTCGCCTTCGCGCGCGCCTTCGAACTGCCGATGCGCTGCGTGGTCGAGCCGACCGACGGCCGCGGCACCGACCCGTCGGCCTGGGACGACGCCTTCGCCTCGTACGAGGCGACGATCATCAACTCCACCGGCGCGGAGGTGTCGCTGGACGGCCTGGGCGTGACCGAGGCCAAGAGCCGGATGACCGAGTGGCTGGCCGAGCGCGGCATCGGCGAGGGCACCGTCAACTACCGGCTGCGCGACTGGCTGTTCAGCCGGCAGCGCTACTGGGGCGAGCCCTTCCCGATCGTCTACGA
Organism: Streptomyces desertarenae; assembly: GCF_042681365.1. NCBI lineage: Bacteria > Bacillati > Actinomycetota > Actinomycetes > Kitasatosporales > Streptomycetaceae > Streptomyces > Streptomyces desertarenae. Next base: position 110,732 of record NZ_JBHUFU010000001.1, read on the forward strand.
CGAGGAGGGCGTGGCCCACGCGCTGCCCGAGTCGATGCTGCCGCTGGAACTGCCCGAGGTCGAGGACTACTCCCCGCGCACCTTCGACCCCGACGACGCCGACACCGAGCCCGAGACCCCGCTGTCGCGGAACGAGGAGTGGGTCAACGTCACCCTGGACCTGGGCGACGGGCCCAAGCGGTACCGGCGCGAGACCAACACCATGCCCAACTGGGCCGGTTCCTGCTGGTACGAGCTGCGCTACCTGGACCCGCACAACGGCGAGCGGCTGGTCGACCCCGAGGTCGAGCGGTACTGGATGGGGCCGCGCGAGGGGAAGCCGACCGGCGGCGCCGACCTGTACGTCGGCGGCTCCGAGCACGCCGTGCTGCACCTGCTGTACGCCCGCTTCTGGTCCAAGGTGCTGTACGACCTGGGGCACGTCTCCTCGGCGGAGCCGTTCCACAAGCTGTTCAACCAGGGCATGATCCAGGCCTACGTCTACCGCGACTCCCGCGGCATCGCGGTGCCCGCCGCCGAGGTCGAGGAGCGCGACGGCGCGTACTGGTACAAGGGCGAGAAGGTCAGCCGGGCGCTGGGCAAGATGGGCAAGTCCCTGAAGAACGCCGTCACGCCGGACGAGATCTGCGCCGAGTACGGCGCCGACACGCTGCGGCTGTACGAGATGGCGATGGGCCCGCTGGACGTCTCCCGCCCGTGGGACACCCGAGCGGTCGTCGGCCAGTACCGGCTGCTGCAGCGGCTGTGGCGCAACGTCGTGGACGAGGCGACGGGCGAGGTGTCGGTCGTCGACGCCGAGCCGGACGAGGAGACCCTGCGGGCGCTGCACAAGGCGATCGACGGGGTGCGCCAGGACATGGAGGGCCTGCGCTTCAACACCGCCATCGCCAAGATCACCGAGCTGAACAACCACGTCACCAGGTTGCGCGAGGTACCGCGGTCGGTGGCCGAGCCGCTGGTGCTGCTGATCGCGCCGCTGGCCCCGCACGTCGCCGAGGAGCTGTGGCACCGGCTGGGCCACGAGGACAGCGTCGTGTACGCGGGCTTCCCCGTCGCGGACCCCCGGTACGTGGCGGACGAGACGGTGACCTGCGTCGTCCAGGTGCGCGGCAAGGTCAAGGCCCGGCTGGAGGTGTCCCCCGACATCCCCGACGCGGACCTGGAGGCCAGGGCGCTGGCCGAACCCGCGGTGGTGAACGCGCTGGGCGGCGCGGGAGTCCGGAAGGTGATCGTCCGGGCACCGAAGCTGGTGAACGTCGTCCCGGCCTGAGCCCGGCTCCGGAGCCGGGAGCCGCCGGCCCGGGCCGCGGCGGGGCGGGGGCCGGACGGCGGCCTCCGCCCCGCGCGTCGTTCCCCGGCCCGCGGCGGTCGCGGCGCCGCGTTCCGGGGCGGACGGCGGGCGCCGGACGCGGGTCAGCCGGCGGGCGTCTGCGGCCCCTGCCCGCGTCCCTTCGCGTCCGTCGCCTCCCGGGCCGCCAGGGCGAGCAGTTCGGCCAGGTGGAGGGCCCGGACCCGCGAGCCGCCGCGCCGCAGTCCCTGCCGGAGCTGGCGCAGGCAGCCGGGGTTGACGGCCACGACGTAGTCCACGTCCGCGGCCTCGATCGCCTCCAGCTTCGGGGCCAGCACGGCCCGGCCGTCGGCGGGCCGGAGCATCGAGTACGTGCCGGCGGCACCGCAGCAGCCGCCCGCGTTCGGCAGTTCCACGTACTCGGCGACCGCGGCGATCAGCTCCCGGGGCTGGCGCGTCACGCCGAGCCCGTTGCGCAGGTGGCAGGAGTCCTGGAGGGCGACCCGCGCCGGGCGGCCGCCGACCGTGACCCGGCCCGCGGGCCGGTGCCCCACCAGCTCCAGGTACTCGCTCAGCTCCCGCACGCGGTCGCGCCCCAGGTGGTGGGCGAGGTGGGCGGCGCAGCCGCCGGCGGTGGTCACGATGGTGCCCGGCAGGCGTTCGCCGAGCTCGCGGGCCAGGGCGGCACCGGCGGCGGAGTCGCCGTTGTGGGCGTGCAGCGCCCCGCAGCAGCCCTGCCCGGAGGGCACCCCGACCTCCGGGCGCAGCGCGCGGACGGCCCGGGAGACGGCCGGGTACAGACCCCGCTCGACGCAGCCCAGCAGCAGCGAGGCGGGCTCCGCCGGGCGGCCCGGCGCCGTTTCCGGCGCGTCCCGCCGGGCGGCCTGCGGCGCTCCCGCCTCCGCCCCTGCTCCCGCTCCCGGCCGCCGTCCGGAGCGGGCGTGGCGGCGGACGAGTCCCTGGAGCCGCAGCAGGGCGGGCCGTGACACCAGGGCCATCAGCAGCCGGGCGATCCAGGGGCGGCCGCGGCCCTGCCACTGGTGGTCGCGCCACTGCTCCAGCAGCGCGCCGTACTGCACGCCCGCGGGGCAGACCGGCTCGCAGGCCCGGCAGCCCAGGCAGAACGACGACTCCTCGGCCAGGGTGGGGTCGTCCGGCGGGAGGTCGCCGGACTCCAGCGCCCGCATGAGCGTGATGCGGCCGCGCGGGGAGGAGGGCTCCCGGCCGGTGAGGGCGTAGGTGGGGCAGGCGGGCAGGCAGAACCCGCAGGAGATGCAGCGGTCGAGCAGCTCCTTGTCGAAGACGCCGAGACGCGGGCCGGGCGCCGGGCCGGAGGCCGGGGCCGGCTCCTGCGGGGCCGGGGACCCCGCGGTCTCCTGGGGCTGCCGGCGGGGATGCTGTTCGGCGGTCATGAGCCCAGCTTTCCGGGGTTGAGGATGCCGGCGGGGTCGAAGGCGCGTTTGATGCGGCGCAGCAGGGCCACCTGGTCGTCCCCGATCCGGTCGGCCAGGTACGGCAGCTTGGCGGCACCCACCCCGTGCTCGCCGGTGATGGTGCCGTCCAGCTCGATGGCGGCGGCGAAGATCTCCGCGAACGCCCGGTGCGAGCGCTCCACGGCCGCCCCGTCGTCCGGGTCCAGCACGCAGGTGGGGTGGAGGTTGCCGTCGCCGGCGTGCCCGAAGGTGGCGATCATCAGCTCGTGGCGGTCGGCGATGCCGTCGATGCGGTCCACCATCTCGGCGAGCCGGTGCCGGGGCACGGTGGCGTCCTCCAGGATCGTCAGCGGGGCCAGCCGGGAGAGCGCGGGCAGCGAGCAGCGGCGGGCGGCCAGCAGCGCCTCCGAGCGGGCGACGTCCTCGGCGAGGGTGACCTCCAGCGCCCCGGCGTCCGCGCAGACCCCGCCGATGCGGGCGAGCGCGTCGGCCACCGTGCCGGAGGGGCCGTCGTCCCCGAACAGCAGCAGCGCGCCCGCGTCCTGCCGCAGGCCGAGGCCGGCGAACTCCTCGACGGCCGCCACGCACTTGCGGTCGAGGAACTCCAGCGTGGCCGGGAGGATGCCGGCCGCGATGACGGCCGCCACGGCGCGGGAGGCGCCGGCCAGGGAGTCGAAGTAGGCGAGGCCGGTGCCCGTCTCCCCGGGCGCGGGCAGCAGGCCCACGGTGACCTCGGTGATCACCGCGAGTGTTCCCTCGGAGCCGGTCAGCAGCCGGGTGAGGTCGTAGCCGGCCACGTCCTTCCAGAGCCTGCCGCCGGTCCGCACGACCTCTCCGGTGGGCAGGACCGCCTCCAGGCCGAGGACGTGGTTGCGGGTGACGCCGTACTTCAGGCCGCGCAGCCCGCCGGCGCAGGTCGCCACGTTGCCGCCCACAGTGGAGACGGTGCGGCTGCCGGGGTCGGGGGCGTACAGCAACCCCTCGCGCGCCGCCGCGTCCGAGAGCGCCGCGGTGGTCACCCCGGTCTGGACGCGGGCGAGGAGCTCGGCCGGGCTGACCTCCAGGATGCGGTTCAGCCGGGTCAGCGCCATCACGATGCCGCCGCTCAGGGGGACGGTGGCGGCGCACAGGTTGGAGCCCGCGCCGCGCGGCACGACGGGCACGCCCCGCTCCGTGGCGTACCGCAGGACCGCCGCCACCTCCTCGGCGGAGCCGGGCAGCACCACGGCGTGGGGGCGGGCGCTGAACAGGGGCGTCGCATCGCGTGCGTAGGCGGCCAGCGCGCCGTCGTCCACCCGTACGTGCTCGCGTCCCACGAGGCGGGCCAGGTCGTCGGCCAGGCTCCCGGGAGGGTCCGTGACCACGGTCATCGCCGCACCACCACCATCCTGTGTCCGGTGTCCGGTCCCGCGCTGTGCGGACCTGCCGACAGACGGTAGACCAGCGGGCGCACGGCGACGAGCGGGCGGGCGCCGTCCGGCCGGAAAACCCGCCGGACCCCCGGGGGACGCGTGCGGGAACGCTCCGGGCCCGCCGGAACCCCGTACCGGGCCCGCGCGTTTACTCTGGGAGAACGGCCGCCCCACCGGGAACGGGACGGGGGCGGCGATGCACCGGCGGACGAGGGAGCAGAGCTGTGGAGTTCGTCATCGGCCTGGTGTCCCTGCTCGTCGTACTCTTCGTGGCACTCGGCGCGTTCCTCACCGTCAAGGCGGTGCGCACGGTCAAGCGCGGCGTGGAGCGGACGGGCCGGCAGGTGCGCCGCACCGTCGAGGAGACGACGCTGCGGGCCCGCAGCGCCCAGCCCGGCCCGGTCGGTGAGCTGGCCCGGGTACGGCTGGAGCTGCGCGCCTCCCTCGACAGCACCCGCCGCGCCCTGGAGGCCGGGGCGGCGCGCGACACCTCCCTGGCCGAGGCCGTCGGCCTGCTCGACCGGCTCGACGAGCACGCCCGCCAACTCGACTGCGAACTGCGGCTGCTGATGGAGCGCGAGCCGGACCGGAGCCGGATCGCCGCCCGGCTGCCGGAGGCGCGCGAGCGCGCCGACCGCATCCGCGCCTCGGCGGACTCGCTGCGCTTCGCCGCGCAGGACCGGGCGCAGCGGTACGGCGAGGAGGAGCTGACCGCCCTCGGCGAGCAGATCGAGATCGAGGCGGGCGCCCTGCGCCACTGGGCGTCGGCGCACGGTCCGGACGCGGCGCCCGGAACCGGCGGCGGCGCGGACGGGGTGCCCGGAGCGTCCGGCGCGCCGCGCGCCGCGGAAGCACCCGGGCCGTCCGGAACCTCCTCCGGGACCTCCGGGACCTCCGGTGGGCGGGCCCCCGAGATCGAGGGCGGCAGGGACCTCCGGCAGGGGTGGCCGCAGGGCCGCGGCACCGGCCTGGGCACCGGGCCGGGACCGGAGTTCGACAAGGGCCGCCCCCAGGGAGCCTCGTGAGCGGCCCGGCCGCCCACCTCGCCCGTTCCGTGAACCGGTCCCGTACCGAGAGCGGCCCCCCGGTGAACGGCGCCCGTGCGAACGGTCGTGCGCCGGCCCGGCGCGCCGTCCCCTGCCACGGGCGGCTCGCGTCGCTCCCGCGCCGAAGGGCCCGGTAATCTCCGCCCCATGTCCCGCCATGTCGCGATCGTCACTGATTCCACGGCCTACCTGCCGCGGACGGCGCTGGAGAGGTACCGCATCACCTCGGTGCCGCTGACCGTGGTGCTCGGTGGCCGGGCGCTGGAGGAGGGCACCGAGATCTCCGGCCGCTCCCTGGCCGAGGCGCTCAGGCGACGGCGGCCGGTGACCACCTCCAGGCCCGCTCCGCAGGTGTTCGCCGACACCTACCGGGCCGTGGCGGAGACGGGGGCGGAGGGCATCGTCTCCCTCCACCTGTCGGCGGAGATCTCCGGCACCTACGACGCGGCCGTGACCGCCGCGCGGGAGGCTCCCGTCCCGGTGCGCGTGGTGGACACCGGCATGGTGGCGATGGCGCTGGGTTTCTGCGCCCTGGCCGCGGCCAGGGCGGCGGAGGCGGGCGGCACGCTGGACGAGACGGTGGCCGCGGCCCGCAGGCGCGCCGAGGGGACGTCGGCGTTCTTCTACGTGGACACCCTGGACCACCTGCGGCGCGGCGGCCGCATCGGGGCCGCCCGGGCGCTGCTGGGCTCCGCGCTGGCGGTCAAGCCCCTGCTGGAACTGGAGGACGGCCGCATCGGCCTGCTGGAGAAGGTCCGCACCGCCTCCCGGGCCATCGCCCGGCTGGAGGAGATCGTGGCGGACCGGGCGGGCACGGCCGCCGTGGACGTCGCCGTGCACCACCTGGCGGCGGCGGACCGGGCCGACCAACTCGCCCAGCGCCTGCGTGAGCGGCTGCCGGGCCTGGCGGAGCTGCACGTCAGCGAAGTGGGGGCGGTGATCGGTGCCCATACGGGGCCGGGGCTGCTGGGCGTGGTGGTGTCACTCGAACAGGTGACGGAGTTGTCCACAACCGACGGGTAATCCACGGATTGGGGCGGCTTTCGGAGAGGACGGGCGTTCCCTCCTACCGTCGACCGGCATGAGCATCCGATCGCATGCCGGGCCGCGCCGGCCCTCCGCCTCCTCTTCCCCCGCCCCCGCCCCCGCCTCCCCTTCCCCTTCCTCCGTCTCCCCGCCTCCCGCCGGCCCGTCCCCGGCCTTCCGCCGGTCCGCTCCTCCGCCCGCCCGGGGCCGGAGGCGAGGGCCGGGCCGCCACCGGGGGCCGGACGGTCCCGGCCACCGCATGCGCGCGCGGTTCCGGGGGCGGGCGCTGCGGCGGGCCGCCGGCGCACGGTCGTCGGCCGAGCGCGCCAAGGCGCTGCTGGAGGGCCCGCCGTCCGGACTCCCCGGCCGCGAGCCGCGCGCTCCCGACGGCGTTCCCGGTGCCTCCGGGGCTGCGGGCGCTCCCCGTCCCGCCCCCTCCCGCTCCGCTCCGGCTCCCGTCCCCGGCGTGCCCCACGCGGGCCCGTCGTCCGCGTCCCCGGGCCCGCCGTCCGCGTCCGCCGGTCCTTCGCCGGGCCCGCCGCCCGCGTCCGCCGGTCCTTCGCCGGCCCCGCTGCCGCGCGCGGAGGCCGTGGCCGCCGCACGCGAGGCGGTGCGGCAGGCGCGGGCCCGCCGCGCGGCGGCGGAGGGGCGGCCGTGTCCACCGGCGCGCACCTCCCCGGAGGGAGCCGCACGGGAGTCCGGCCCCGAACGGGCCGCCCGGGGGACCGGGCCGGTACCCGAGCGGGCACACGGGGCCTTGGGGCCGCGCCTGTCCCGGCGCGAGCGGCTGGCGGAGGCGGTGGGGGAACGGCTGCCGCTGTGGGTGCGGACGCGGTGCGGCGCGAGACCGCGCGCCCTCGCCGCCCTCACCGTCGTCCTGGCGCTGACGATCGGCCTCGCCGCGCACCACTTCTGGAGCGGCCGCCCGCGGACGGTGCAGGCCCCGCCGGTGGAGTCCGCCTCCCGCCAGCGTCCCGCGCCGCTCCCGGCGCACCCCGCGCCGCCCACCGCCGCATCCGTCACCGGTGGGTCGCTGCTGGTGGACGTGGCGGGTGAGGTCCGCAGGCCGGGCGTCCACCGGCTGCCGTCCGGCGCGCGGGTGGCCGACGCCCTGGAGGCGGCGGGCGGAGCGCACCCGGGCACGGACCTCCAGGGCCTGAACCGGGCCCGTCCGGTGGTCGACGGGGAGCAGATCGTCGTCGGCGAGTCCCCCGCGGCGCCCGGCCCCGGCACGGTGCCCGGCCCCGGCACCGGCGGTGCGGCGCATCCCGGCGCACCGGTCAGCCTCAACTCCGCCACGGCCGACCAGCTCGACGCGCTGCCCGGCATCGGTCCCGTCATGGCCCGGCGCATCATCGACTACCGCACCGAGCGCGGCGGCTTCACCTCCGTCGACGAGCTCCGCGAGGTCAACGGCATCGGCGAGCGCCGCTTCGCGGACCTGCGTCCCCTGGTCGGACCGTGAACGCCCCGGCGGGCGCGCGGAGGCCCCCGGGAGCGCCCCGGGCCTCGCTCGCGGCCCGGGGCGCGGGTACGGCGCGGTCGGCGGTCCACGCCGCCTCCGGGCACCGGCTGGGGGCGGCCCACCCGCGTACGGAGGGCCCCGCCGACCTCAGGCTGGTTCCACCCGCCCTGGCCGCCTGGGGTGCCGCGGCACTGGCCCTGGGGCTTCCGGGGCACGCGGCGGTGGCCGGCGCCTCGGCCTGCGCCCTGCTGGCCGTGGTGCTCCTGCTGCCCGCCCGGCTGCGGGGCCGGGGCCGGGCCGGTGTGCGTACGGCGGCCGCGATGGCCCTGGCGTGCGCCGCGGCGGGCGGCGGGGTGGCCGCCGCGCACGCCGCCGACGTGCACCGCGGTCCGCTGCCCGACCTGGCCCGGCGGTACGCCCACGTCACCGCGGAGGTGACCGTCACCGGCGATCCGCGTCCGGTCCGGCCCCGCGTCCGGGGGTCCGACCTGCTGCCGGGCGCGGTCGCGCTGCGGGCCGAGACCGTGCGCGTCACCGCGTCCGACGGCACGGTCACCGAGACCCGCGCCCCGGTTCTCCTGCTGGTGCGCCAGGAACACCGGGGCGCCGCAGGGGCGGCGGCCGGGGGAGGGGAGCGGCCCCCGCCGGCCTGGCTCGGGCTGCTGCCCACCACCCGGCTGGAGGTCAGGGCCCGGCTGGCACCCGCGCGGGAGGACGGGGCGGGCGGCCGGGACGCCGCCGCCGTGCTGCGGGTGCGTGCCGGAGGGCCGCCCGTGGTGACCGGGGCGCCGACCGCCGTCCAGCGCACCGCCGGGGAGCTGCGGTCGGGGCTGCGCGAGGCGAGCGACGGGCTGCCGCCGGACGCGCGGGCGCTGCTGCCCGGTCTGGTGGTCGGCGACACCTCGCGGATCCCGGCCGACCTCGACGCGGCCTTCCGGACGACGGACATGCTCCACCTGCTGGCGGTGAGCGGTGCGAACCTGTCGATCCTGCTGGTGCTGCTCATCGGGCCGCCGGGCACCGCCTCCCGGGCCGAGCGGCGGGGGGCCGCACCGCTGCTGGGCCTGTCCCTGCGCACCACGGCGGTCGTCTGCGCCCTGCTCACCGTAGCCTTCGTGGTGGTCTGCCGCCCGGAGCCGAGCGTGCTGCGGGCCGCGGCCTGCGGGCTGATCACCATCGCGGCGATCGGCACCGGCAGACGCAGGTCGCTGCTGCCGGCGCTGGCCGCCGCCGTTCTGCTGCTCGTCCTCCTCGACCCGTGGCTGGCACGGGACTTCGGCTTCCTGCTCTCGGTCCTCGCCACCGGTTCGCTGCTGACCGTCGCGCCCCGCTGGAGCGGGGCCCTGCGCCGCCGGGGCGTGCCCGGCAGGATCGCCGAGGCCCTGGCCGCGGCGGCCGCGGCGCAGGCGGTGTGCGCGCCCGTGGTCGCCGTCCTGGCCGCGCACGTCAGCCTGGTGGCGGTCCCGTGCAACCTCCTGGCGGAGTTCCTGGTGGCGCCCGCCACCGTCCTCGGCTTCGGGGCCCTGGCGGCGGCACCGCTGTCCATGTCCCTGGCGGAGGCGCTGGCCCGGGCGGCGGGCTGGCCCACCGCAGGCATCGCCGCCGTCGCCCGCGCGGGCGCCTCCCTGCCCGGCGCCGGGCTCGCCTGGCCCGGAAGCTGGACGGGGGCGGTGCTGCTGGCCGCCCTCGTCGGAGCGGTGGCCCTGGCGGCGGGACGGCTGGTGCGGCACCCCTGGTTCTGCGCGGCCTGCGCCGCCGTGCTGCTCCTGGCGGTCCTGCGGCCCGCACCGCTGGTCCGCCCGCTCACCGGCTGGCCGCCGCCGGGCTGGCGGCTGGCGGTCTGCGACGTCGGGCAGGGCGACGCGCTGGCGCTGGCGGCGGGGGAGGGGGCGGCGGTCGTCGTCGACACCGGCCCCGATCCGGAGCCCGTCGACCGCTGCCTGCACGCGCTCGGCGTCACCACCGTCCCCCTGCTGGTGCTCACCCACTTCCACGCCGACCACGTGGCCGGGCTGCCCGGGGTGCTGCGCGGCAGGGCGGTCGGGGCGATCCAGACCACCGCCCTGGGCGAGCCGTCCGGCCGGGCGGCGGCCGTCCGGCGCGAGGCGGCCCGGGCGGGGGTCCCGGTGGTGCGGGCGGAGCCGGGGGAGCGCCGCCGGACGGGCGACCTGTCCTGGGAGGTGCTGTGGCCCCGGGAGCCCCCGCCGCCCGGCCCGCCCTCGCCGTCCGGGGAGGAGGCCAACGACTCCAGCGTCACCCTGCTCGTCCGCTCCGCCGGGCTGACGCTCTTCCTCCCGGGGGACCTGGAGCCCCCGGCCCAGCGGCGCCTGCTGCGGGCCCGCCCGGACCTGCCGCCCGTCGACGTCCTCAAGGTCGCCCACCACGGATCGGCCCACCAGGAGCCGGAGCTGCTGGAGCGGTTGCGCCCACGTGTCGCCCTCGTCTCCTGCGGGGAGGGCAACCCCTACGGCCATCCGGCCCCGAGGACGGTCTCGGAGCTGCGCGCCTCGGGGGCCGCCGTCCTGCGGACCGACATCCACGGCTCGCTGGCCGTCACGGCCGACGGCACGGTGGTGGCGTCGGGATGACCGGGCGGGACGGCCGGCGGTGAGCGGGTGGGGTCCGGCGGGCGCCGCGCGCCGGTCAGCGGGCGAGCGAGGCGGCGTCCCCCATGACGACGACCGGGTTCGACGCCGGGTCCAGCGCGCGCAGCAGCGCCTTCATGTGGGGCTCGGAGAGGGTGACGCAGCCCTTCGTCGGTCCGTCGTGGTCGACGTGGAACCAGATGCCTCCCCCCTTCGCGTCGCCCAGGGGACGGGTCCAGTCCAGCGGGGAGACGCCCGTCTCGCGGTTGTAGTCGATGGCCACCACGTAGTCGAAGGAGCCCGCCAGCGGTTCGCCCTCGAACCCGGTGCCGCCGATGGTGAAGCCGCCGGAGCGGTGGTACGGGAGTTCGGTGCCCGGGTCGGGGAGCAGGCCCCCCGCGTCGGAGAGGGTGAACACCCCGATCGGCGAGCGCAGGTCGCCGAGCCGGTGGTCGTCGGTCCAGCCGCGCAGGGCGTTGTGCGCGGGCCACCGCTCACCGGCCCGCCAGCCGTCGCCGGCCCGTTCGTGGAGCACCGCGGTGGAGTGGGGGGAGGTACGGCCCTCGCCGGTGACCACCACCACCTGGCGGGCGTCGTCCGGCACCCGGGCCCGCGTCCTCGGGCCGAGCCCCGGCAGCTGCCGGGAGGTGCCGGTCCCGGCGGCCGCGGAGGCCTCCGGGGCCCGCCCGCCGGCCAGGGTGTGGGTGGGGGCGGGCCGTTCGGCCGCGGTGTCACCGGAACCGCCGCAGCCGGACAGCGCGCCCAGCAGCGCGGCGGTCACCAGGAGGGCGAGCGGGCGGATGGGCCGGGTGGGCATGGGAGCACCTTTCGGAGCCGGATGGAGCGGGATGGAGCCGGAGGGAGCGGGGTGGGCGGGGCCGGGGAGCGCCGCCCGTTCCCGGAACCCGGGGACGGGCGCCGGGCGGGGCCGCCCCGGGGCGGGTGCACGACGCCGTACCCGCCGCCGGCACCCGTCCGCGCCCTCTCCCCCCACCCGGTCCAACACCGCGGAAGGGGGCCCGGGTTGCACCGTTCCGGGAAAAAGTCCGCACCGGGGCCGCACTTCACCGCTACCGGTGAAGTGTCGTACCGTCACATCCTCTGACACAGCGACTGGTTGCCGGGTGCCGCGCAGGGCAGGTGGCCGTGGGTGCGCAGGACGTTCTGCGCGGTGCCGCCGCCCAGGTAGTCCAGGAACTTGGAGGTCAGGGAGTCGGCGGGCGGCTGGGTGTAGGTGTACGCGTACTCCACCCCCCAGAAGGGGTACGTCCCGCGGCCGCCGGACGGACCGGCCGGCTCCCCCGTGCCGCTCCGCCGCGGAGCCGGACCGATCGCGTCGACGTCCGCCGCGATCCCGTCCAGCCGCAGCAGGGTGACGTTCTCGGCCTCGGTCGCCGCCTGGAGTTCGGCGTATCCGATCGCCCCCGGCACGGCGCCGACCATCTCCAGGACCTGCCGGGTGCTGCCGCGCTCGCAGCGCAGCACCGCGGCGTCGGCGTCGTTCCTCCTCCTGCAGTCGGAGGAGGAGGCAGCCGGCTCGTGGTCGTCGAGCAGCCGTTCGTGGAAGATGCCCCGGGTGCCGGAGCGGTAGTCGCGGCTGACGAGGCTGACCGGCAGGTCCGCGCCGCCGAGCCGGGACCAGTTGTCTATCTCGCCGGTGTACAGGCGCTTCAGGTCGGCCAGGGAGATGTCCTCCACGCCGGTCCGCTCGTTGACCACCACCGCGAACACGGTGGCGGCGACGGGGTGCTCGCGCAGTCCCGGGCGGTCGTCGGGGTCCCGGCCGTCCGACATCGCGATGGCGGCGGGGGCCCCCTCCTTCGACTTGCGGCCCAGGGCGTCGAGTTCGAGGAGTCCCTCGTTGCTGCCCTTGGCCTCCACCGTGATCTTCGCTCCCGGGCAGTCGGCCTCGTAGGCCGTGGAGACCTCCTCCATCACCGGGGCGAAGGCGGTCGAGCCGAGGACGGTGAGGTTGCCGGAGGCGCACTCCAGCGGGGGCGGCGGACCCTCCAGCCGGGTGCCGACGGTGATGCCGCCGATGAGGATGAGGAACGCCGCCAGCCCGAGGTAGAGGTTGCGGGGACCGCCGCGGCGCTGCCGGTTGGGCCTGATCCGGCCCTCGTTGAGGGTCCCCTCCAGGTGGACCTTGCCGCCCACCGGGCCGCCGGTGAGCAGGACCAGCAGTTTGAAGTGGTCCCCGGTGTTCAGCGGCAGGGGCGGGATGCGGACGCGGTTGTCCTCGTACCGCAGGCCGTTGTCGGTGGTCAGGCGCTCCATCAGTCCGCGCGGGCTGGGATCGGTGACCGCGACGCCCAGCACCCGGCGGCCCTCGAACACCGCGCACAGCGGCGCCTCGAAGCTGGCCTGGCCGATGTCCTTGACGCCGTCGTTCTCGATGCGCAGCAGCACCAGCGTCGCATCGGTCAGCTCCCGGTCGTCGCCGAACAGCCCGATCCTGACGCCGGCCTGGCCGGGCCGGGTGTCCGCGCCGATCGCGGTGTCCATCTGCACCCGGTAGCCGACGAGCCGCCGTCCGGGGCGGAGCCGGTCGTAGGCCACGACGGCGATCGTCACGACGATGCCGAGGGCACCGAGGACGGTCTCGGTGGACAACCACTCCACGGGGCATCCTCACTACTGGCGAGCCGGTCGGGACGTGGGGGTGTGGGGAATGTACGCTCGCCGGTCGCCGCGGAAACCACCCTGCCCCAAGGCTTCACCGAGGGTTCATCACCGAGTGAGCCACACCCCGTCGCACATCAGCTCCCGGCCCGCCGGTTCGTCCTCCTCGCGCCAGGCCGTCAGCCTCCCCGGCCGCGCAGCCGGGGGCAGACCCACGCGGGCCGCCCGTGCGGATCCCGGCCCGGCTTCGCGGCGAACGCCGCCTCCCGGGCGGGCAGCTCTCCGGAGGGGACGGCCCCGGCGCGGGCGTCGATCAGGACCACGTCCCGGGTGCGGTCCGGTGCCACCCGTGCCCGCGGCACCGCCCTCAGGTTGCGGACGGCGGGTCGGGAGCCCCGGGTGGACATCGGCGGCGCGCCCCCGTACCAGAGGAACGACAGCGGCACGAGGCACGGGGCGCCGCAGGGGCCCGCGGTGGACACCCGGGCGTCCGTGTCCTCCTCCAGCCGGGCCAGTACGTCGCGCCTGCGCTGCTCGGCGGTGCGCGGGGCGGGAGGGGTGCTCGTCATGCGGCGGAGGCCAACCGGGAGGCGTCCCCGGCGCACCGGGCCGCCGCCGGCCGGCGCCCGGTCCGTACGCCGTGGGACGTCCGGTCCGCAGGCCCCGGGCGGGCTGTTCCGCCCCCGGCCGCGCCCGCCGCCCGGCAAACCGTTTCCCCGTGTGAACGGCGGTGTGCCAGGGTCGGACGGTGGCCGCATCCCGACACGGCCTGCTGCGCCGGCAGTCCGACCTGACCCGGGCGCTGTTCGAGCACCACCCGGAGCGCCTGGAGCCCGAGGACCTCCTCCGGGAGCCCGTGCCCCGCTGCTGGACGGTGCGTCCGGCCGCCGGCGGCGGGTGGGTGCCGGACTGGGCGGAAACCGAGCCCGACCCCGTACCCGTCCCCACGATCGCCTGGCTGAGCCGGCACATCGGCTGGTGGTGGGGCACGGCCGCCGACCACGCGCGGGGGCGGGCGCCGCGGGCGCGGACCGGGGTCGCCTGGCCGGGCGGGGAGGCCGCCGACCGGTGGCTGCGCGAGCTGCGCGCGGACTGGCTGGAGGCGCTGGAGGGGCTCGGCGGGGACGGGCTGGACGCCGCCGCGCCGTTCCCGTGGCCGGACGGTTCGGGGCGCTCGGTCGCCGACATGGCGGCCTGGGGGAACGCCGAACCGATGAGGAACGCCGCCGAGATCGGGCAGCTCCGGCTGCTGCGGGCCGCCGGCCGGGCGTGAGGCGCCGTCCGGCCGGCGGTCTCAGTCCCGCTCCAGCCAGCCGTCGTACTCCCCGGCGAGCGCCTCCAGCGCGGCGGGGTCGTAGGCGCCCGCCGGATCCTCGACCACGACCAGCCACTGGGCGTCCTCGGCGTCGTCCTCGCCCGCCAGCGCCTCCCGGACCGGCCGCGGCTGCTCGGGCAGCCCGAGGCGGTCGGCCGTCTCCTCGGCCACCTCCTCGGCGGCGTCGCGGTCGGGAAGCACCAGGATGTGTCGGATGTGTCGTCCGTCGGTCACCGTCCCATTCTGCGGCAGGCCCCGGACCGGCCGCGGGGGCGGGGCGGGCTGTCGGCGGCTCGTGGGATGCTGGTCCGCGATGGCCGGAAAAACCAGGAAGTCCCCGTCCGACGATCCGCTCGCCCCCGTCACGCTCGCCGTGGGCCAGGAGGATCTGCTGCTCGACCGCGCCGTGCGCGAGGTGGTCGACGCGGCCAGGGCCGCCGACGCCGACACCGACGTGCGCGAGCTCGCCCCCGCCGACCTGCGGCCTGGCACGCTCGCCGAGTTGACCAGCCCCTCGCTGTTCGCCGAGCGGAAGGTCGTGGTCGTGCGGGACGCGCACGACCTGGCGGCGGACACGGTCAAGGACGTCAAGGCCTATCTGGCGTCCCCGGCCGAGGAGATCACCCTGGTGCTGGTGCACGCGGGCGGCGCCAAGGGCAAGGGGCTGCTGGACGCGGCCCGCAAGGCGGGCGCCCGCGAGGTGGCCTGCCCCAAGATGACCAAGCCCGCCGACCGGCAGGCGTTCGTGAGGGCCGAGTTCCGCGCCGCGGGGCGCTCGGCCACTCCCGAGGCGTGCCAGGCCCTGGTGGAGATCCTCGGCAGCGATCTGCGCGAGTTGGCCGGCGCGTGCGGCCAACTCGTCGCCGACGTCGAGGGCACCATCGACGAGGCCGTCGTCGCCCGCTACTACAGCGGCCGGGCCGAGGCGTCCAGCTTCACCATCGCCGACCGGGCGGTGGAGGGCCGGCTGCCCGAGGCCCTGGAGGCGCTGCGCTGGTCGCTGTCCACCGGGGTGGCCCCGGTGCTGGTCACCAGCGCCCTGGCCCAGGGGGTGCGGGGCATCGGCAAGCTGCTGTCGCCTCCGCGCGGGATGCGGCCGGGCGACCTGGCCCGTGAGCTGGGCATGCCGCCGTGGAAGATCGACCGGGTGCGCCAGCAGGCGCGGGGCTGGTCGGCCGACGGGGTGTCGGCCGCGCTGCGCGCCGTGGCGGAGGCCGACGCGGCGGTCAAGGGCGGCGGCGACGACCCGGAGTACGCCCTGGAGAAGGCCGTGATGACCGTGGCCCGGGCGGCCCGCTCCCGCTGAGGCGGGCGGCGCGCCCCCGGGGCGTTCCGGTGGCGGGACGCTCCCGGCCCGCCCGCGTACCGGAACGCGCCCCGCAACGCGGACCGCCCGCCGTGGGGGATCACGGCGGGCGGTCCGCTTCAGGCTCTCGGCCCGGTACTTCTCGGTGCGCCGCACCCGCGTGGCGAACGCAGGCCGCGTGCGGCGCGGTGGTGCCGGTACGGAGCGGTGAGAGGGTCCGCTGCGGTCCGACGCGGCACCGGGGCGGGCCGCCGTTCCGGCGGCCCTCGGGGGTCAGCCCTGGAGAGCGGAGACCTTCTGGGCCAGCGCCGACTTCTTGTTGGCGGCCTGGTTCTTGTGGATCACGCCCTTGCTGACGGCCTTGTCCAGCTTGCGGTTGGCGGCGCGCACGGCCTCGGTGGCCTTCTCGACGTCACCGGCGGCGATCGCCTCACGGGTGCGGCGGATCGCGGTCTTCAGCTCGGACTTGACCGCCTTGTTGCGCTGGCGGGCCTTCTCGTTGGTCTTGATCCGCTTGATCTGGGACTTGATGTTCGCCACGAAAGAGCCTTCTCGAATGGGTTGGAGTGTGATTCCGTGCCCGGTGTCCCCTCCTCGGTCCCCGCCGAGCGGCGGGCCGCCCGCAAGAGGGCATGAGGCACAGTCGGTCAGGTTACCAGCAGGCTTGACGGCCTCCCAAACCGGACCGGAACCGCCGCTCGTGGGACGATGGTGGGGACGTATCGAACCCGAGCCATGACCCGACAGGACCCTGCGTGCCCGCGACCCCTTCGAACGTGCCGGAGCCGAGCCGTACCGACCCGGCGCTGATCCGCAACTTCTGCATCATCGCGCACATCGACCACGGCAAGTCGACGCTCGCCGACCGGATGCTCCAGCTCACCGGAGTCGTCGAGCAGCGCCAGATGCGCGCCCAGTACCTCGACCGCATGGACATCGAGCGCGAGCGCGGCATCACGATCAAGTCCCAGGCGGTCCGCCTGCCGTGGGCGCCCACCCAGGGCGAGGACGAGGGCAGGACCCACATCCTGAACATGATCGACACCCCGGGGCACGTCGACTTCACCTACGAGGTCTCCCGCTCGCTGGCCGCGTGCGAGGGGTGCATCCTCCTGGTCGACGCCGCCCAGGGCATCGAGGCCCAGACGCTGGCCAACCTCTACCTGGCGATGGAGAACGACCTCACGATCATCCCCGTCCTCAACAAGATCGACCTTCCGGCCGCCCAGCCGGAGAAGTTCGCCGCCGAGCTGGCGCACCTCATCGGCTGCGACCCCTCGGAGGTGCTGAAGGTCTCCGCCAAGACCGGCGAGGGCGTCGAGGCGCTGCTGGACGAGGTCGTCCGGCAGGTCCCGGCCCCGGTCGGGGACGCGGACGCCCCCGCCCGCGCGATGATCTTCGACTCGGTCTACGACGCCTACCGCGGCGTGGTGACGTACGTGAAGGTCGTCGACGGCCGGCTCTCCAAGCGCGAGCGCATCAGGATGATGTCCACCGGTGCCGCGCACGAGCTGCTGGAGATCGGCACCAACAGCCCGGAGATGCTGCCCGCCGACGGCCTGTCCGTCGGCGAGGTGGGCTACCTGATCACCGGTGTGAAGGACGTCCGCCAGTCCAAGGTCGGCGACACCATCACCCAGTTCTCCAAGGGCGCCACCGAGCCGCTGGGCGGTTACAAGGACCCCAAGCCGATGGTGTTCTCGGGCCTGTACCCGCTGGACGGCTCGGACTACCCCGAGCTGCGCGACGCCCTGGACAAGCTCCAGCTCAACGACGCCGCGCTGGTCTACGAGCCGGAGACGTCCGCCGCCCTCGGCTTCGGCTTCCGGGTCGGTTTCCTGGGCCTGCTCCACCTGGAGGTGATCCGCGAGCGGCTGGAGCGCGAGTTCGGCCTCGACCTGATCGCCACCGCGCCCAACGTGGTCTACCGGGTGGACATGGAGGACGGCACCGAGCACGTCGTCACCAACCCCAGCGAGTACCCGACCGGCAAGGTGGCCCAGGTGCACGAGCCGGTGGTCCGCGCCACGGTGCTGACGCCCAACGACTTCGTCGGGGCCGTCATGGAGCTGTGCCAGACGCGGCGCGGCAACCTGCTGGGGATGGACTACCTCTCCGAGGACCGCGTCGAGCTGCGCTACACCCTTCCGCTGGCGGAGATCGTCTTCGACTTCTTCGACGCGCTGAAGTCCAAGACCCGCGGTTACGCCTCGCTCGACTACGAGCCCACCGGCGAGCAGACCGCCGACCTGGTCAAGGTCGACATCCTGCTGCACGGCGACAAGGTGGACGCCTTCTCCGCGATCGTCCACAAGGACAAGGCGTACGCCTACGGGGTCAGGATGGCCTCGAAGCTGCGCGAGCTCATCCCCCGGCAGCAGTTCGAGGTGCCCATCCAGGCCGCCATCGGCTCGCGCGTCATCGCCCGCGAGACCGTCCGCGCCATCCGCAAGGACGTGCTCGCCAAGTGCTACGGCGGTGACATCTCCCGGAAGCGGAAGCTGCTGGAGAAGCAGAAGGAGGGGAAGAAGCGCATGAAGATGGTGGGCCGCGTGGAGGTCCCGCAGGAGGCCTTCATCGCCGCGCTCTCCTCCGACTCCGACGGCGGCGGCGACGCCAAGGGCAAGAAGTAGCGGGAGGCGGGCCCGGCCGCCGGGCCGGCCTTTTCGAGGGCGCCCGTCCCCATCCGGGGGCGGGCGCCCTCACCCGTACGGGCCCGCCGCGGTGCGCCGTCCCCGCCGCGCCGCGCGGCCGGCCGGGCGGGAAGGAGCCGCGTGCGGTATGTATCGCGGAGGTCACGGCTTCGGGGAAGCGGTGCGCAAGCCCTTTCACGCCGAAGCCTTCCGGCCTACCCTGATCACCCGCTCGGTTGTTACCCGTGAGTCACCCAGTACGCACAGACCGGTACGCACAGGTACGCACGGACACTGCGGCGCCGGCCGCACCCGCCACCCACCACCCGTCAGGCACGGACACGCACAGAGACAGAAAGGGCCGGCACCCCTTTCCCCACCCCCCGCACTCCCGGTAGACCGAGCCATGGAGCCACCCCCTGCACCGTCGCGGGCCCCGGAGGATGTTGTGAGCGACCACCAGTCCATGATCGAGAACCGTCCGCCCTCGGTGGCGAACCTCTTCCTGGAGCGCATCGAGGCCACCCCGGACGGCGAGGCGTACCGCTACCCCGTGCCCTCCGCCTCCGGCGAGGGGCCCGACGAGTGGCGCTCCTACACCTGGGGAGAGGCCGCGCGGCGGGTCTTCTCGATCGCGGCGGGCCTGATGGACCTGGGAGTGAGGCCCGAGGAGCGGGTCGCCATCGCCTCCGGCACCCGGGTCGACTGGATCCTGTGCGACCTGGGCGTGCTGTGCGCCGGAGCGGCCACCACGACCGTGTACCCCAGCACCAACGCCGAGGAGACCGCCTACATACTCGCCGACTCCGGGAGCCGGGTGCTGATCGCCGAGGACGCCGGGCAGCTCGCCAAGGCGCGCGAGCGCCGGGCCGAGCTGCCGGAGCTCTCCCACGTCGTCGTCGTCGAGGCGGGGGACGCGGTGGCCGCCGAGGGCGACCCGGAGGGCTGGGTGCTCTCCCTGGACGAGCTGCGCGAGCGGGGCGAGGCGTACCTGGAGCGGCACCCCGAGGCCGTCAAGGAGACCGTCGGCGCCCTGCGCTCCGACCAGCTCGCCACCCTGATCTACACCTCCGGCACCACCGGCCGCCCCAAGGGCGTACGGCTGCCGCACGACGCCTGGTCGTACATGGCCAAGGCCATCGCCGCCTCCGGCCTGGTGACGGCCGACGACGTGCAGTACCTGTGGCTGCCGCTGGCGCACGTCTTCGGCAAGGTGCTCACCGCGGGCCAGATCGAGGTCGGCCACGTCACCGCCGTGGACGGCCGGGTCGACAAGATCATCGAGAACCTCCCGGCGGTGCGCCCCACCTACATGGCCGCCGTGCCCCGGATCTTCGAGAAGGTCTACAACGGGGTCGCCGCCAAGGCGCGGGCCGGCGGCGGCGCCAAGTACAGGATCTTCACGTGGGCCTCCGAGGTCGCGCGGGAGTACGCCAGGACCACCCAGGACACCTTCCGCCGCACCGGAACGGCCTCCGCGCCCGCCGGGCTGCGGATCAAGCACGCGGTCGCCGACAAGCTCGTCTACGCCAAGCTGCGCCAGGCCTTCGGCGGCAGGCTCCGCGCCTGCGTCTCCGGCTCGGCCGCCCTCGCCCCGGAGATCGGCTACTTCTTCTCCGGCGCCGGCATCCACATCCTGGAGGGCTACGGCCTCACCGAGTCCAGCGCCGCCAGCTTCGTCAACCCCGGCGAGGCCTACCGCACCGGCACCGTCGGCAAGCCGCTGCCCGGCACCGAGGTGCGCATCGCCGAGGACGGCGAGATCCTGCTGCGCGGCCCCGGCATCATGCAGGGCTACCACAACCTGCCCGAGAAGACCGCCGAGGTCCTGGAGGACGACGGCTGGTTCCACACCGGCGACATCGGCGAGCTGTCGGACGACGGCTACCTGCGGATCACCGACCGCAAGAAGGACCTGATCAAGACGTCCGGCGGCAAGTACATCGCCCCGGCGGAGGTCGAGGGGCGGTTCAAGGCGATCTGCCCGTACGTCTCCAACATCCTGGTGCACGGCGCCGACCGGAACTTCTGCACCGCGCTCATCGCGCTCGACGAGCCGTCCATCATGGGCTGGGCGGCCGAGCACGGCCTGGGCGGCCGGAGCTACACGGAGGTCGTCTCCTCCGACGAGGTGCACGAGCTGGTCGACGGGTACGTCCGGCGCCTCAACGCCGACCTCCAGCGCTGGCAGACGGTCAAGAAGTTCCGCATCCTGCCGCGCGACCTGGACGTCGAGCACGGCGACCTCACCCCGAGCCTGAAGCTGAAGCGGCCCGTGGTGGAGCGCGAGTTCGGCCACCTCATCGAGGAGATGTACGCCGGCACCCGCGAG
Source organism: Streptomyces desertarenae (assembly GCF_042681365.1). Taxonomy (NCBI): domain Bacteria; kingdom Bacillati; phylum Actinomycetota; class Actinomycetes; order Kitasatosporales; family Streptomycetaceae; genus Streptomyces; species Streptomyces desertarenae. The sequence continues at coordinate 131,195 of NZ_JBHUFU010000001.1, forward strand.
GGCTGAGGAGGCACGGGGCGGCCCGGCGGAGCCGGCCGCCCCGCCCCCGGCCGGGCGGTCAGTCCACCAGGTCGCGGACCACCGCGTCCGCCAGCAGCCGGCCTCGCAGGGTGAGCGCCGCACGCCCCCGCCCGTACGCCTCCGGGCGCAGCAGCCCGTCGGCCAGCGCCCGCTCGGCCGCCCGCGCTCCCGCCGGGGCGAGGACGTCCAGGGGCACGCCGTCCTCCAGGCGCAGCTCCAGCAGGATCCGCTCCACCCGGCGGTCCTCGGCGCCCAGCACCTCGCGGCCCGCCCCCGGCGAGCGTCCCTCGGTGAGGGCCTGGGCGTACGCGCCGGGGTGCTTCACGTTCCACCAGCGCACCCCGCCGACGTGGCTGTGCGCGCCGGGGCCCGCGCCCCACCAGTCGGCGCCGGTCCAGTACAGCTCGTTGTGGCGGCAGCGGGCCGCCTTCGACGTCGCCCAGTTGGACACCTCGTACCAGCCGAAACCGGCCGCCGACAGCACCTCCTCGGCGATCAGGTAGCGGTCGGCGTGCACGTCGTCGTCCGTCATCGGCACCTCGCCGCGCCGGATGCGGGCGGCCAGCCGCGTGCCGTCCTCCACGATCAGCGCGTACGCCGAGACGTGGTCGGGCCCGGCACCGACCGCGGCCTCCAGCGAGGCGCGCCAGTCGTCGTCGCTCTCGCCCGGGGTGCCGTAGATCAGGTCCAGGTTGACGTGCTCGAACCCCGCGGCGCGGGCCTCGGCCACGCATGCCTCGGGGCGGCCGGGCGTGTGGGTGCGGTCCAGGACGGCCAGCACGTGCCGGCGGGCGCTCTGCATGCCGAAGGAGATCCGGTTGAAGCCCGCCTCCCGCAGCCGGGCCAGGTACGCCGGGTCGACGGAGTCGGGGTTGGCCTCGACGGTGACCTCCGCCCCGTCCGCCAGGCCGAACTCCTCGCGGATCGCGGCCAGCATCCGCCCCAGGTCGCCGGCGGGGAGCAGGGTCGGGGTGCCGCCGCCGACGAAGACCGTCTCCACCGTGCGGGGGTCGTCGCCCAGCACCTTGCGGGCCAGCCGCACCTCCTCGGCCAGGACGTCCGCGTACTCCTCCTGGGAGGCCCGCGCACCGCCCGGACCGCGCAGCTCGCTCGCGGTGTAGGTGTTGAAGTCGCAGTAGCCGCAGCGCGTGGCGCAGTACGGGACGTGCAGGTAGAAGCCGAGCGGGCGCCGCGCGGCGCCCGCCAGGGCGTGCGCGGGCAGTGTTCCGTCGGTGGGGACGGGCTCGCCGTCGGGCAGTGCGGAGGGCATGGGGTCCATTGTCCGGCATCCGGCCCCGTACCCGGACGGGCCGGACGCCGCACCGTGCCCGCGGGGGGCTCACGGACCGGCGGGGCCGCCCACCGTGACGTGGTCGATCAGCCGCTCCACCGGCCCGAGCAGCCCCGGCTCCAGATCGGTGTAGCTGCGCACGCTCCCCAGGATCCGCTTCCAGGCCGCGCCGGTGTTCTCCGGCCAGCCCAGGGCCCGGCACACGCCCGTCTTCCAGTCCTGGCCGCGCGGGACGCGGGGCCAGGCGTCGATGCCCAGGGCCGACGGCTTGACCGCCTGCCAGACGTCCACGTACGGGTGCCCGACGACCAGCACGTCCTCGCCGGACACCCGCTCGGCGATCCGCCACTCCTTGGAACCGGGCACCAGGTGGTCCACCAGCACCCCCAGCCGGGCCTCGGGGGTGGGGCCGAAGGCCTCCACGACGGCCGGCAGGTCGTCGACGCCCTCCAGGTACTCCACGACGACGCCCTCGATCCGCAGGTCGTCGCCCCAGACCTTCTCCACCAGCTCCGCGTCGTGGCGCCCCTCCACGTAGATGCGCCCGGCGCGCGCCACCCGGGGGCGGGAGCCGGGCACGGCGATCGAGCCGGACGCCGTGCGCCGGGGCGCGACCGGGGCGGGCGGCCGCGCCGACGCGGGCCGCACCAGGGTGACGGCCTTCCCCTCCAGCAGGAAGCCGCGCGGTTCCAGGGGGAAGACGCGGTGCCTGCCGAACCGGTCCTCCAGGGTGACGGTGAGGCCCTGGGCCGTCTTCTCGCAGCGCACCACCGCGCCGCAGAAGCCGGTCGTGACCTCCTCCACCACCAGGCCCGGCTCGGCGGGCACCTCGGGCGCGGGCCTGCTGCGCTTCCAGGGAGGGGTCAGGTCGGGGCCGTACTGTCTGCTGCGCATGCGCTCATTCTGTTACGCGCCCCCCGCGGCGAAACCCCGGCGGGCCGCGCCCGGGCCGGACCCGGACGGGCCGCGGGCCGGCGCCGCGGGCCGGCGCCGCGATCCGGCGCCCCGCGCGCCTGCCCGCGGCGCCCCTACACGACGCCGAACCGCCGCGCCAGCGACTCGCGCTGCTCCCGGACGAAGGAGGCGTCCACCACCGCTCCGTGGCCGGGCACGTACACCGCGTCCTCGCCCCCCAGGGCGAGCAGCCGGTCCAGGGCGGCCGGCCAGTGGGCGGGGTGGGCGTCCGGGCCCGCCTGCGGCGCGCCGGACTCCTCCACCAGGTCCCCGCAGAAGACGACGTCCCGCCCGCCCCGGACGCCGGGGACCACGACGGCCAGGTCGTACGCGGTGTGCGCGGGGCCGACGTTGGCCAGCAGCACCTCCCGCCCGCCCAGCGCGACGGTCAGCTCGCCGACCACCCGGTGGTGCGGGTGGACGAGCACGTCGACGGCCTCGGCAGCCTCCTCGCGGTCCATGCCGTGCCGCACGGCGTCGTCCCGCAGCTCGTCCTTCGACCGGGCCAGCCACTCGTCGGCCCCCACGGCGGCGTAGACCTCCACCCCGGCGAAGGCCGCCGAGCCCAGGACGTGGTCGAAGTGCGGGTGGGTCAGCGCGACGTGGGTGGCCGGGCGGCCGAGGAGCCGGCGCAGCCCCCGCCGCAGCCCCGCGCCCTCGCGCAGGCTCGCGCCGGTGTCGACCACCAGCACCCCCGCCTCGCCCGCGACGGCGCCGACCGTCTCGTCCCAGCCGGGCATGCGGCGGCGCACGACTCCGGGCGAGAGATCTTCCCAATCGGTCTCCATACGGCGACGCTAGCGCCATCGTGCGGGTGACGCCCGTCCGACGGCGGCCGCGGCCGGTTTGCCTCTCCGTCCGGGGCCGCCCTTGCCCTGGCCGTGGTCACCGGCCGTACACTGGCCCAGGGACGCTGGCACTCACCGGCTGAGAGTGCCAGGCAGGGAAGCGGAAGAGGAACGGCCGGACGGGAGGTGCGCCCACATGCTCAGCGAACGCAGACTGGAGGTCCTGCGCGCCATCGTCCAGGACTACGTCGGCACCCAGGAACCCGTGGGCTCCAAGGCCCTGACCGAACGGCACAACCTCAAGGTCTCCCCGGCCACCGTGCGCAACGACATGGCGGCGCTGGAGGAGGAGGGGTACATCGCCCAGCCGCACACCAGCGCCGGCCGCATCCCCACCGACAAGGGCTACCGGCTGTTCGTCGACAAGCTGGCGAGCGTCAAGCCCCTGTCGAAGCCGGAGCGCCGGGCGATCCAGAACTTCCTGGAGGGCGCCGTCGACCTCGACGACGTCGTCAGCCGCACCGTGCGGCTGCTGGCCCAGCTCACCCGCCAGGTGGCGGTCGTCCAGTACCCCTCGCTGACCCGCTCGACCGTGCGCCACGTCGAGCTGCTGCTCCTCGCCCCCGCGCGTCTGATGCTCGTGCTGATCACGGACACCGGGCGGGTCGAGCAGCGCGTCGTGGAGTGCCCGGCCCCCATCTCCGAGACGTCACTGGCGGACCTGCGCGCCCGCCTCAACAGCCGGGTGGTCGGGGAGCGCTTCTCCGAGGTGCCCAAGCTGGTGCAGGACCTGCCGGACTCCTTCGACCAGGAGGACCGCGGTACGGTCTCCACCGTGCTGGCGACCCTGCTGGAGACCCTGGTGGAGGAGACCGAGGAGCGGCTGATGATCGGCGGCACCGCCAATCTCACCCGCTTCGTGCACGACTTCCCGCTGACCATCCGGCCGGTGCTGGAGGCGCTGGAGGAGCAGGTCGTGCTGCTCAAACTGCTGGGGGAGACCCAGGAGCCCGGCATGACGGTGCGCATCGGACATGAGAATGCTCACGAGGGGCTGACGTCCACGTCGGTCGTCTCGGTCGGTTACGGTTCGGGCGACGAGGCGGTCGCCAAGCTCGGCGTGGTCGGACCGACCCGCATGGACTACCCCGGAACGATGGGAGCGGTACGCGCAGTGGCACGTTACGTCGGACAGATCCTCGCGGAGTCGTAAGTGGCGACGGACTACTACGCGGTCCTGGGCGTGCAGCGCGATGCCTCGCAGGACGAGATCAAGAAGGCATTCCGGCGGCTCGCACGCGAGCTGCACCCGGACGTGAACCCGGACCCGAAGACGCAGGAGCGGTTCAAGGAGATCAACACCGCCTACGAGGTGCTCTCCGACCCGCAGAAGAAGCAGATGTACGACCTCGGCGGCGACCCGATGGGCGGCGCCGGGGCGCGGGGCGCGGGCTTCGGCGCGGGCTTCGGGAACTTCTCCGACATCATGGACGCCTTCTTCGGCACCGCCTCGCAGCGCGGGCCGAGGTCCCGCACCCGGCGCGGTCAGGACGCCATGATCCGGCTCGACATCGAACTGGACGAGGCGGCCTTCGGCACCACGAAGGACATCCAGGTCGACACGGCGATCGTCTGCACCACGTGCAGCGGCGAGGGCGCGGCCCCCGGCACGTCGGCCCAGACGTGCGACATGTGCCGCGGCCGCGGCGAGGTGTCGCAGGTCACCCGCTCCTTCCTGGGCCAGGTCATGACCTCGCGCCCCTGCCCGCAGTGCCAGGGCTTCGGCACGGTCGTGCCGAACCCGTGCCCGGAGTGCGCCGGTGACGGCCGCGTCCGCTCGCGGCGCAGCCTGACGGTGAAGATCCCGGCCGGCGTGGACAACGGCACCCGCATCCAGCTCGCCGGGGAGGGCGAGGTGGGCCCGGGCGGCGGTCCGGCGGGCGACCTGTACGTGGAGATCCACGAGGTCCCGCACCCGGTCTTCCAGCGGCGCGGCGACGACCTGCACTGCACGGTCACCCTCCCCATGACGGCCGCGGCGCTGGGCACCAAGGTGCCGCTGGAGACGCTGGACGGCCTGGAGGAGGTCGACATCAGGCCCGGCACCCAGTCCGGCCAGTCGATCCCGCTCCACCAGCGCGGTGTGACGCACCTGCGCGGCGGCGGCCGCGGCGACCTGATCGTCCACGTCGAGGTCCAGACCCCGTCCAAGCTCGACGCCGAGCAGGAGGAGCTGCTGCGGCGCCTGGCCAAGCTGCGGGGCGAGGAGCGGCCGACGGGCCAGTTCCAGCCCGGTCAGCAGGGGCTCTTCTCGCGGCTGAAGGACGCCTTCAACGGGCGCTGACGTCCCGGCGGGCGCCGGGCCGGCGGTCCGGCGCCCCGGGCGTGCGCCCGCGCGGTACGCGCCGCGCGGCGCCGCGCCCCGGCGTGGCAGGATGCCGTCATGCCCACCGCTCTGACCGCGTCCGCCGCGTTCGCCTCCTGGCTGGAGCATCCCGTCGTCCAGGCCCCCATGGCCGGGGGCCCCTCGTGCCCCGAGCTGGCCGCCGCCGTCTGCGGGGCGGGCGGGCTCGGCTTCCTCGCCGCCGGGCTCACCACCCCCGAGGCGATGCGCGAGGAGATCGGGCGGCTGCGGGAGCTGACCGGCCGCCCCTTCGGCGTCAACCTCTTCGTGCCGCAGCCCGGCGGCGGCTTCGAGGCGCAGGCCGCCGTCGCGGCCTACCGCGAGCGGCTCGCGGGCGAGGCCGCCCGGTACGGGACCGAGCCCGGACAGGCCGGCCCGGACGGCCGCGACGCCTACGAGGCCAAGCTGGCGGCCCTGCTGGACGACCCCGTGCCGCTGGTCTCCTTCACCTTCGGCTGCCCGCCGCGGGAGGTCCTGGCGGAGCTGGCGCGGGCGGGCAGCCTCACCGCGGTCACCGTCACCTCCGCGGCCGAGGCGCGCGCCTCGGCGGAGGCGGGGGCCGACCTCCTGTGCGTCCAGGGCGTGGAGGCGGGCGGCCACCGAAGCACGCACCGCGACGACCCCGGCGAGGCGGGCCCGGGCGCCGGGACCGGCCTGCTGACGCTGCTGGCGCAGGTCCGGGACGCCGTGTCCCTGCCGCTCGTCGCCGCGGGCGGGCTGATGCGCGGCGAGCAGATCGCCGCCGTGCTGGCCGCCGGAGCGGTGGCCGCGCAGCTCGGCACGGCGTTCCTGGCGTGCCCCGAGTCCGGGGCGCACCCGCTGCACAAGCGGGCCCTGACCGATCCCGCCTTCACCCGCACCGAGCTGACCCGCGCCTTCACCGGCCGTCCGGCGCGCGGGCTGGTCAACCGCTTCATGGCCGAGCACGGGCCCCACGCCCCCGCCGCCTACCCGCAGGTGCAGCAGGTGACCGCGCCGCTGCGCCGGGCCGCGGCGGCGGCGGGCGACCCGCAGGCCCTGCCGCTGTGGGCGGGCCAGGGCCACCGGCTGGTCCGGCCGCTGCCCGCCGCCGAGCTGGTCGGGGTGCTGGCCGGCGAGCTGGCGGCGGCCCGCGCCGCCCTCGCCGCCGGGAGGCCCGCATGACCGCGCCCGTCTTCGCCGTCGATCCCGGTGCCCTCGTCGGCGCGGCTCCCGGGGCCGTGCTGGCCCTGGACGGCCCCGAGGGCCGGCACGCCGTCGCGGTGCGGCGGCTGCGCGTCGGGGAGGAGGTCGTCCTCACCGACGGGCAGGGCACCGGAGCCTTCGGCACCGTCGCCGCCGTCGAGGGGAGGGAGCGGCTGGAGGTCGCCGTCGCCGAGGTGCGCACCGAGCCGGAGCCGCGTCCGCGGATCACCGTCGTCCAGGCGCTGCCCAAGGGCGACCGGGGCGAGCTGGCGGTGGAGACGATGACCGAGACGGGCGTGGACGCGATCGTGCCCTGGCCGGCGGCGCGCTGCGTGACGCAGTGGCGGGGCGAGCGCGGGGCGAAGGCGCTGCGCAAGTGGCGCAGCACGGCGCGCGAGGCGGGCAAGCAGGCCCGCAGGCTGCGCTTCCCCGAGGTGGCCGAGCCCGCGACCACCCGGCAGCTCCTGCCGCTGCTGTCCTCGGCCGCCTTCGCCGCCGTCCTCCACGAGGAGGGGGCCGAGCCGCTGGCCACCGCCGAACTGCCCGCCGGGGGCGACCTGGTGCTCGTCGTCGGCCCCGAGGGCGGGGTGGCGCCGGAGGAGCTGGAGGCGTTCGCCGGGGCCGGGGCGCGGCCGTACCGGCTGGGGCCGAGCGTGCTGCGCACCTCCACGGCGGGCACGGCCGCGGCGGCACTGCTGCTGGGGCGCACCGGCCGCTGGTCCTGATCCCCGGCCGGGGCGCGGGCGGGGTACGATCTCCACCGCGCACCCACAGCGGCCGGGTTCGACCACCCCTCAGCGAAAGGCGCCACCGTGGCGGAAGAACCGCAGGAAGACTGCCTGTTCTGCAAGATCGTCGCTGGTGATGTCCCGGCGACCGTCGTGCACGAGACCGACACCACGCTCGCCTTCCGGGACATCAACCCCCAGGCCCCCACGCACGTCCTGGTGATCCCCAAGGAGCACCACCCCGACGCCGCCGCCATGGCCGCCGCCTCCCCGCAGCTCGCCGCCGACGTGCTGCGCGCCGCGGGCGAGGTCGCGGAGAAGGAGAACATCGCCCCGCCCGGGGGCGCGACCGTCGGCTACCGCATCGTGTTCAACACCGGTGCGGGCGCCGGGCAGACGGTGTGGCACGCGCACGCCCACGTCCTCGGCGGCCGCGGCCTGAACTGGCCCCCCGGGTAAGGGGCCTCCTCCCCGCATGTCCGTACGGGAACTGGTCGTGCTGGGCACCGCCAGTCAGGTGCCCACCCGGCACCGCAACCACAACGGCTACGTACTGCGCTGGGACGGCGAGGCCCTCCTCTTCGACCCCGGCGAGGGCACCCAGCGCCAGATGCTCCGCGCGGGCGTGGCCGCCCACGACCTCACCCGGCTGTGCGTCACCCACTTCCACGGCGACCACTCGCTGGGTCTGGCGGGGGTGATCCAGCGCATCAACCTCGACCGGGTGCCCCACCCAGTCACGGCGCACTACCCGGCGAGCGGGCAGCGCTTCTTCGACCGGCTGCGGTACGCCACCGCCTACCGGGAGACGGTCGAGCTGCGCGAGGAGCCGGTGGCGGGGGACGGCGGCACGCTGGCCGCCACCGCCGGCTACACCCTCCTGGCACGCCGGCTCTCGCACCCGGTGGAGTCCTACGGCTACCGCCTGGTCGAGCCCGACGGGCGGCGGATGCTGCCCGAGCGGCTCGCCGCGCACGGCATCACCGGCGCCGACGTCGGCCGCATCCGGCGGGAGGGCGAGCTGCGCGGCACCTCCCTGGAGGAGGTGAGCGAGCCCCGGCCCGGACAGCGCTTCGCCTTCGTGATGGACACCCGGCTGTGCGACGCCGTCCACGAACTCGCCGAGGGCTGCGACCTGCTGGTCGCCGAGTCCACCTTCCTGGAGGCCGAGCGAGCCCTGGCCGAGGAGTACGGTCACCTCACCGCGGGCCAGGCCGCGTCCGTCGCGGCGGAGGCGGGCGTGCGGCACCTGGTGCTCACGCACTTCTCGCAGCGCTACGACGATCCGGCCGAGTTCGCCCGCCAGGCGCGGGAGGCCGGGTACCGGGGGGAGCTGACGGTGGCCGAGGACCTGGCGCGGGTGCCGGTGCCCCGGCGGCGCTGAGCGCCGCTCGCGCGAGGACCCCGGTCCGCTCCACCGGCCCGCGCCCTCCCGGCCGGGCACCGCCTGCGCCCGGTCCGCTCCTCCCGCCCGCACCGCCCCGTCGGCCTCCGCCCCGCGGCCCTTCCGGAAACCGGCGGGCACCCTTGACGGTCCCGATCCGCATACCTAGTCTCCGTTTCTGCACATGGACAGCGTTCATGTACGAGAACGGGCTGGTGGTGTCGGCCGCTCCGACCGCGGGCACCGGCGGCCCCGGCCCCCAGCCGACAGGAGTCGCCGGATGAAGGACCTGACCGTCACCGAGGTGCGCCTGACCCCGATCCTCGTCGCCGATCCGCCGCTGCTCAACACCCAGGGCGTCCACCAGCCGTACACTCCGCGACTGATCGTCGAGGTGGTCACGGCGGACGGCGTCACCGGCCTCGGCGAGACCTACGGCGACACCAAGTACCTGGAGGCGGCGCGCTCCCTCGCCGGACGGCTCCCCGGACGCTCGATCACCGATCTGAACGGCCTCCTCACCCTCGCCGAGGACGTCCCCCTGGACGGCCACACCGTCGACGGCTCCGTGGACGTGGGCGGGCTGCGCGGCGTCCAGACCGCCGACAAACTGCGGCTCTCCGTCGTCTCCGGCTTCGAGGTGGCCTGCCTGGACGCCCTGGGCAAGGCGCTCGGCCTGCCCGTGCACGCCCTGCTCGGCGGGAAGCTGCGCGACCGCGTGGAGTACAGCGCCTACCTCTTCTACCGCTGGGCCGGGCACCCGGAGGGGGTGGCGGGGGAGAGCGACGACTGGGGCGCCGCCCTGGACCCCGAGGGGATCGTCGCCCAGGCCCGCCGCTTCGTCCGCGACCACGGTTTCGGCTCCTTCAAGCTCAAGGGCGGGGTCTTCCCGCCCGAGGAGGAGATCGCCGCCGTCCGCGCGCTCGCCGACGCCTTCCCCGGCCGGCCGCTGCGCCTGGACCCCAACGGCGCCTGGTCGGTGGAGACCTCGCTGAAGGTCGCCGCCGAACTGCGCGACGTGCTGGAGTACCTGGAGGACCCGACCACCGGGACCTCCGCCATGGCCGAGGTCGCCGCACGGGCCGGCGGGCTGCCGCTGGCCACCAACATGTGCGTGACGACCTTCCCGGAGATCGCCGGGGCCTTCACCGCCGGCGCCGTCCAGGTCGTGCTCAGCGACCACCACTACTGGGGCGGGCTGCGCAACACCCGCCACCTGGCCGAGATCTGCCGCACCTTCGGCGTCGGGGTCTCCATGCACTCCAACACCCACCTGGGCATCAGCCTCGCCGCCATGACCCACGTCGCCGCCACCGTGCCCGGCCTGCACCACGCCTGCGACACCCACTACCCCTGGCAGACCGAGGACGTGCTCACCGAGCGCCCGGCCTTCTCGGGCGGCTGCGTCACCGTTCCCGACGGCCCCGGCCTGGGCGTCACCCTCGACCGCGACCGGCTCGACGCCCTCCACCGGCGCTGGCTGGCGGACGACGGCTCCCTGCGGGACCGGGACGACGCCGCCGCCATGCGCCGGGCCGACCCCGGCTGGACCACCCCCCCGGTGCCGCGCTGGTGACGGGCGGACGGACGGGCGGCGCACCGCGCCCGGCACCGGCGGTCCGGGGACGGCGCGTCCCGCGGCCGCCGGTGCCCCCGGTCCGGTTGGGGCACACTGGCCGCATGCTCGACCCGCTCGCCGCGCTCCGCACCCCCGACGACCCGCCCCACGACGTCTACCTGACCGGGAGCGTCTTCCTGGACATCGTCTTCACCGGCCTGGACTCCGCGCCCGTGCGCGGCACGGAATCCTGGGCCAGGGGCATGGGGTCCAGTCCCGGCGGAGTCGCCAACATGGCCACCGCCCTGGCCCGGCTCGGCCTGCGCACCTGCCTGGCGGCCGCCTTCGGGGACGACATGTACGGCGAGTACTGCTGGGAGTCCCTGGAGCGCGGCGAGGGCATCGACCTGTCCCTGTCGCGCACCGTCCCCGGCTGGCACTCGCCCGTCACCGTCTCGATGGCCTACGAGGGCGAGCGGACGATGGTCTCCCACGGGCACGAGGCCCCGCCTCCCCGGGAGCCCGCCCCCGGCACCCCGCCCCCCGCCCGCGCCTGTGTCGCCTCCCTCCAGCAGGGTGCCGACCAGGAGTGGCTGGAGCGCGCCGCCCGCGCCGGCAGCCGGATCTTCGCCGACGTCGGCTGGGACGACACCGGCCGCTGGGACCCGGCCGACCTCGCCGGCCTGGAGCACTGCGAGGCGTTCCTGCCCAACGCCGGGGAGGCGATGCGCTACACCCGCACCGACTGCCCCCGCACCGCCGCCCACCGCCTGGCCGAGAAGGTCCCGACGGCCGTGGTCACCCTGGGCTCCGAGGGCGCCTACGCGGTGGACGGCTCCACCGGCGAGACCGCCGAGGTGCCCGCCATCGAGGTGGAGGCGCTGGACCCCACCGGCGCCGGGGACGTGTTCGTGGCCGGTTTCGTCACCGGCACCCTGGCGGGCTGGCCGCTGGCCGACCGGCTCGCCTTCGCGGGCCTGACCGCCGCCCTGTCGGTGCAGGAGTTCGGCGGTTCGCTCTCGGCGCCCGGCTGGGCCGAGGTCGCCGCCTGGTGGCAGCACGTGCGCGCCTTCGACGACCAGGACCCGGCCGCCCTGCGCCGCTACGCCTTCCTCGACGCCCTGCTGCCCGGCTGCGGCCGCCCCTGGCCGCTGCGCCGGGCGGTGCCCACCATCGGCTTCCGCAGGCCGTGAGGCCGCCCCGCCGCCCCGGGCCCCCTTCCGGCAGCCCCCGCCCCGGGGGCTGCCGGAAGGGGGCCCGGGGCGGTGCCGACAAATCCCTACTGGCCCGGTGCCGCCACGGCGTACCCTGGAGGCACCAGGCGCACGGCAGCGACAGAGAGGGATGCGCAGGCCACAGAGCCGGCCCATGACTCACACACACACAGACCAGGCACGGTCCACCCAGGCGAGTGCCCGCTTCACCGTCCCGGCCAAGCACCCGATGGTGACGGTGCTCGGTTCCGGCGACTCCCTCCTCCGGGTGATCGAGAAGGCGTTCCCCGCCACGGACATCCACGTCCGGGGCAACGAGATCAGCGCGACGGGCGACGCGGGGGACGTCGCGCTCGTCCAGCGCCTGTTCGACGAGATGATGCTGGTGCTGCGCACCGGCCAGCCCCTGACGGAGGACGCCGTGGAGCGGTCGATCGCCATGCTCAAGGACGCCGTGGGCGACGACGGCGGGAACGCCGAGACGCCCGCCCAGGTCCTCACCCAGAACATCCTGTCCAACCGCGGCCGCACGATCCGCCCCAAGACGCTCAACCAGAAGCGCTACGTGGACGCGATCGACGAGCACACCATCGTGTTCGGCATCGGCCCCGCGGGCACCGGCAAGACCTACCTGGCGATGGCCAAGGCCGTGCAGGCCCTGCAGTCCAAGCAGGTCACCCGCATCATCCTGACCCGGCCCGCCGTGGAGGCGGGGGAGCGCCTGGGCTTCCTGCCCGGCACCCTCTACGAGAAGATCGACCCCTACCTGCGGCCGCTGTACGACGCGCTGCACGACATGCTCGACCCCGACTCGATCCCGCGCCTGATGGCCGCCGGGACGATCGAGGTCGCGCCGCTGGCGTACATGCGCGGCCGGACGCTCAACGACGCCTTCATCATCCTGGACGAGGCGCAGAACACGAACCCCGAGCAGATGAAGATGTTCCTCACCCGGCTCGGGTTCGACTCCAAGATAGTGATCACCGGTGACGTCACGCAGGTCGACCTGCCCGGCGGCACCAGAAGCGGTCTGCGCCAGGTGCAGGAGATCCTGGAGGGCGTCGAGGACGTCCACTTCTCGCGGCTCACCAGCACCGACGTCGTCCGGCACAAGCTGGTCGGCCGCATCGTCGACGCCTACGACCGCTACGACGACCGCAACGGCACGACCAACGGCAGTGACCGGAAGTAACGGAAAGCAACCGACACCCCTATGTCGATCGACGTCAACAACGAGTCCGGCCGGGAGATCGACGAACGCGCGATCCTCGACATCGCCCGCTACGCCCTGGCCAGGATGCGCATCCACCCGCTCTCGGAGCTGTCGGTGATCGCCGTCGACGCCGACGCGATGGAGCAGCTCCACCGGCAGTGGATGGACCTGCCCGGCCCGACCGACGTCATGTCCTTCCCGATGGACGAGCTGCGCCCGCCCGCCAAGGACGACGAGGAGCCCCCGCAGGGGCTCCTCGGCGACATCGTCCTGTGCCCCGAGGTCGCCGAGCGGCAGGGCGAGCAGGCCCCGACGAAGCACTCCATGGACGAGGAGCTCCAGCTGCTCACCGTCCACGGCGTGCTCCACCTCCTGGGCTACGACCACGAGACGCCCGCCGAGCGGACCGAGATGTTCGGCCTCCAGGCGGCGATCGTCGACGGCTGGCGCGCCGAGCGCGGTCTGACGGGGCCCTCGCCGGCCCCGACGACGACATGAGCGCCCCCCTGGTCGCCGCGGCGGTCCTGCTGGTGGGACTCGCCTGGCTCGCCGCCTGCGCCGAGGCGGGCCTGGCCAGCACCACCAGCTACCGGGCCGAGGAGGCCGTCCGCTCCGGGCGGCGCGGCGGCGCCCGGCTGGCCGCCGTCGCCGCCGACCCCACCCGCTACCTCAACCTGGCCCTGCTGCTGCGCGTCGCCGCCGAGATGGCGGCCGGGGTCCTGGTCACCTACGGCTTCCTCCACACCTTCGACCGGACCTGGCAGGCGCTGTCGGCCGCCATCGCCGCGATGGTGCTGGTCTCCTACGTCGCGGTGGGCGTCTCGCCGCGCACCATCGGCCGCCAGCACCCGCTGAACACCGCCACGGCCGCCGCCTACGTGCTGCTGCCGCTGGCCCGCGTCCTGGGCCCGCTGCCGCAGCTGCTGATCCTCCTGGGCAACGCGCTCACCCCGGGCCGGGGCTTCCGCAAGGGGCCGTTCGCCACCGAGGCCGAGCTGAGGGCCATGGTGGACCTGGCCGGACGGGAGTCGCTGATCGAGGACGAGGAGCGCCGGATGGTGCACTCGGTCTTCGAGCTGGGCGACACCCTGGTGCGCGAGGTGATGGTGCCCCGCACCGAACTGGTCTCCATCGAGCGCTTCAAGACCGTGCGCCAGGCGCTCACCCTCGCCCTGCGCTCGGGCTTCTCCCGCATCCCGGTGACCGGCGAGAACGAGGACGACGTCGTCGGCATCGTCTACCTCAAGGACCTCGCGCGTCGGGTGCACGTCAACCGCGACGCCGAGAACGACTCGGTCTCCGCGGTCATGCGGCCCGCGGCCTTCGTCCCCGACACCAAGAACGCCGGCGATCTGCTGCGGGAGATGCAGAAGGACCGCAACCACGTCGCCGTCGTCGTCGACGAGTACGGCGGCACGGCCGGGATCGTCACCATCGAGGACATCCTGGAGGAGATCGTCGGGGAGATCACCGACGAGTACGACCGCGAGCTGCCGCCCGTCGAGGAGCTGGGCGACGGCCGCTACCGGGTCACGGCCCGGCTCGACCTGGGCGACCTGGGCGAGCTGTACGGCCTGGACCTGGAGGACGAGGACGTGGAGACGGTCGGCGGCCTGCTGGCCAAACTGCTGGGCCGGGTGCCCATCGCGGGCGCCACGGCCCTGGTGGACCTGGCCGAGGGCCGCGGCGCCCGCGACCGCGACCACCACAGGGAGCACCACCGCCCTGCCGAACCGGCCCACTCCGGGCCGCAGGGCCTGCGGCTGACGGCCGAGTCCACGGCGGGCCGCCGCAACCGCATCGTCACCGTCCTGGTCGAGCCGGTCCGCGCCACCGCCCCCGCGCCCGCGGACGAGCCGGTCGGGGGCGGCGGCTGATCTCCGGTCCGCGCCACCGCCCCCGCGGCGACGGCATATGCTCACCCCCATGAGCGAAGCCGCCGACCTGGACCCCGAAGACCGCAAGATCGTCACTCTCGCCCGCAGCGCACGGGCCCGCAACGCCGTGCCCGAGGGGGCGGCCGTGCGGGACGAGACCGGACGCACCTACGTCGCCGGGACCGTCGCGCTCAGGTCGCTCAGGCTGAGCGCCCTGCAGACCGCCGTGGCGATGGCCGTGGCCTCCGGCGCCACGTCCCTGGAGGCCGCGGCCGTGGTCTCCGAGGCGCCCGCCGTCCCCTCCGCCGACCTGGCCGCCGTCCACGACCTGGGCGGGCCCGCCACCCCGGTGCTGCTCGCCGGCCCGGACGGCACGGTGCGCTCCACCGTCACCGCGGGCTGAGCGTCCGCCGGTACGGGGCACACCGCCGATCGGGGAGAATGGCCTCCATGAGCGACCGTTCCCCCTCTTCCCGACCCCGGACGCAGACGGAGCCCGCGCCGCACCGCGCGGGCTTCGCCTGCTTCGTCGGCCGCCCCAACGCGGGCAAGTCGACGCTCACCAACGCCCTGGTGGGAACGAAGGTCGCGATCACCTCCAACCGCCCGCAGACCACCCGGCACACCGTCCGGGGCATCGTCCACCGCCCCGACGCGCAGCTGGTCCTGGTGGACACCCCCGGGCTGCACAAGCCGCGCACCCTGCTGGGCGAGCGGCTCAACGACGTGGTGCGCACCACCTGGGCCGAGGTCGACGTGATCGGCTTCTGCCTGCCCGCGGACCAGAAGATCGGCCCCGGCGACCGGTTCATCGCCAAGGAGCTGGCCGGCCTCAAGCGGACCCCGAAGGTGGCGGTCGTCACCAAGACCGACCTGGTGGACCCCCAGGCGCTGGCCGGGCAGCTCGTCGCCGTCGACCGGCTGGGCAGGGAGCTGGGCGTCGAGTGGGCCGAGATCGTCCCGGTCTCGGCCACCGCCGGCGACCAGGTGGACCTCCTGGCCGACCTGCTGGTCCCGCTGCTGCCCGAGGGGCCGCAGCTCTACCCGGACGGCGACCTCACCGACGAGCCCGAGCAGGTCATGGTCGCCGAGCTGATCCGCGAGGCCGCCCTGGAGGGCGTGCGCGACGAACTGCCGCACTCCATCGCGGTGGTGGTGGAGGAGATGGCCCCGCGCGAGGGCCGCCCGCCCGGCCGGCCGCTGCTGGACATCCACGCCAACGTCTTCATCGAGCGGCCCAGCCAGAAGGGGATCGTCATCGGCCCCAAGGGCAGCCGGCTGAAGGAGGTCGGCACCAAGTCCCGACAGCAGATCGAGGCGCTGCTGGGCACGCCCGTCTACCTCGACCTGCACGTCAAGGTCGCCAAGGACTGGCAGCGCGACCCCAAGCAGCTCCGCCGGCTCGGCTTCTAGGCCGCCCCGGCGGCGGCGGGCGGCCGGGTCCTGCCGCGTCCGGCCGCCCACCGGTGCCCTTCCATGTGTGTTCTCGCATACTGATACACACCGCCACGCACCGTCCGCCTCCGTTACGCTGGACCGCATCATGCGTTTTGGGCTGCTCCTCCTTAGCTGCCGCGGCGAGGGCCTGTAGTCATACGGCCGACCCCCTCCCCGCGGAGTTCGGCGATGCCGTCGTCGGCCCCTTCGGAAAGTCCCCGAAGCCGTCATCCCGCAAGGAGTCCGAGCCCATGAGCAGTTCCTCCTCCCGCGTCGGGCGCCCCACGCCCGTCACCGCGCGGACCGTCGCCCAGAAGCCGTCCGGCATGCCGGTCCACCGCTACCGCGGCTACGAGGCCGTCGACCTGCCCGACCGCACCTGGCCGGAGAAGCGGATCACGAAGGCGCCCCGCTGGCTGTCGACCGACCTGCGCGACGGCAACCAGGCCCTGATCGACCCGATGTCGCCGGCCCGCAAGCGGGAGATGTTCGACCTGCTGGTCCGCATGGGCTACAAGGAGATCGAGGTCGGCTTCCCCTCCTCGGGCCAGACCGACTTCGACTTCGTGCGCTCCATCATCGAGGAGGGCGCGATCCCCGAGGACGTGACGATCTCCGTCCTGACCCAGGCGCGCGAGGACCTGATCGAGCGGACGGTGGAGTCGCTGCGCGGCGCCCACCGCGCCACCGTCCACCTGTACAACGCCACCGCCCCCGTCTTCCGCCGCGTGGTCTTCCGCGGCAGCAGGGACGACGTGAAGCAGATCGCCGTGGACGGCACCCGCCTGGTGATGGAGTACGCGGAGAAGCTGCTGGGCGAGGAGACGACCTTCGGCTACCAGTACAGCCCGGAGATCTTCACCGACACCGAGCTGGACTTCGCCCTGGAGGTCTGCGAGGCGGTCATGGACGTCTGGCAGCCCGAGGACGGCCGCGAGATCATCCTCAACCTGCCCGCCACCGTCGAGCGCTCCACCCCCTCCACCCACGCCGACCGCTTCGAGTGGATGTCGCGGAACCTGTCGCGGCGCGAGTTCGTCTGCCTGTCCACCCACCCCCACAACGACCGGGGCACCGCGGTGGCCGCCGCCGAGCTGGCGGTCATGGCCGGCGCCGACCGCGTCGAGGGCTGCCTGTTCGGGCAGGGTGAGCGCACCGGCAACGTGGACCTGGTCACCCTGGGCATGAACCTGTTCTCCCAGGGCGTCGACCCGCAGATCGACTTCAGCCGGATCGACGAGATCCGCCGCACCGCCGAGTATTGCAACCAGATGGAGGTCCACCCGCGCCACCCGTACGCGGGCGACCTGGTCTACACCGCCTTCTCCGGCTCCCACCAGGACGCCATCAAGAAGGGCTTCGAGGCGCTGGAGGCCGACGCGGCCGCGGCCGGCAAGGCGGTCGAGGAGATCGAGTGGGCGGTGCCGTACCTGCCCATCGACCCCAAGGACGTGGGCCGCTCCTACGAGGCGGTCATCCGCGTCAACTCCCAGTCCGGCAAGGGCGGTGTCGCCTACGTCCTGAAGAACGACCACAAGCTGGACCTGCCGCGCCGGATGCAGATCGAGTTCTCCAAGATCATCCAGGCGAAGACCGACGCCGAGGGCGGCGAGGTCACCCCCGCCCAGATCTGGGAGGCCTTCCGCGACGAGTACCTGCCCAACCCCGACAACCCCTGGGGCCGCATCCAGGTACGCGCCGGACAGACCACCACCGACACCGACGGGGTGGACACCCTCACCGTCGAGGCCGCCGTGGACGGCACCGAGACCGTGCTCACCGGCACCGGCAACGGCCCGATCTCCGCGTTCTTCGAGGCCCTGGCCGGCATCGGCATCGACGCCCGCCTGCTGGACTACCAGGAGCACACCATGAGCGAGGGCGCCTCCGCGCAGGCCGCCTCGTACATCGAGTGCGCCATCGACGGCAAGGTGCTGTGGGGCATCGGCATCGACCCCAACACCACCCGCGCCTCCCTGAAGGCCATCGTCTCCGCCGTCAACCGAGCCTACCGCTGACGGCTTCCGGCACCACCGCGGCGGCCCCGCCGGACACCCGTCCGGCGGGGCCGCCGCCGCTGCGCCGGGGTCCGGGCTCACCGCAGGTCCAGCTCCGCCCAGACGGTCCTGCCGGGAGCCGGCCCCGGCTCCCGCCCGCAGACGCCCCAGCGGTCCGCGAGGGCGGCCACCAGGAGGAGCACGCGACCGGACTCGTCGGTGGGCGCGGGGGCCCGGGGCCCGAAGGGCGGGCGGCTTGAGGGAAGTTCGAATGCCATGCCCGCCAAGGAACAGCGCCACCGCCCGGCGCGGGAAGGGCCACCGCGGTCCGACCGGGACGTGTACGCGTGTGTACGAGACCCTGTACGCGCCGCGTGCCGCAACGGCGTCACACCCGGGCGAGTTGACCGTGCGGAGCCTGCGAACGGGATGGTGCCGCATGGGTGCGCAGAACGACTACGGGGCGACGACGCTCAGGTACTTCGGCAGCCGGCTGAAGCTGTTCCGCAGGAAGGCGGGCCTGTCCCGCGCGGAACTCGGGGAGCGGATCGGCTACTCGGAGGCGACGGTCGCCTCCGTCGAGCAGGGGCGGCGGATGCCGCAGCAGGAGTTCGTCGACCGGGTGGACGAGGTCCTGGACGCGGGCGGGGTGCTGCGGGCCGGCCTGCCGTACCTGCTCCACTCCCGGTACCCGACGTGGTTCCGGGACTTCGCCCTGCTGGAGGCGGACGCGGTGAGCCTCTACTCGTACGAGAACCACGTCGTCCCCGGACTGCTTCAGACCGAGGACTGCGCACGTGCTGTCGTGGCGGGAGGTTGCCCGTCTCCGGATGAGGAGGAGAGCGAGAGCCGGGTCTCGGGACGGCTCGGCCGGCAGGTGGTCCTGTGCCGCAAACCGATGCCCGTGTCCGGGTTCGTGATCGGGGAGGTGGTGATCCGCCGCCCCACCGGCGGCCCCGAGGTGATGAGGGGACAGCTGAGGCATCTGATGGAGTGCGCGCGTATGCGCAACGTTTCCCTCCAGATCATGCCGACCCGACGCTGCACACATGCCGGTCTGGAGGGCCCGATGGTACTGCTGGAGACCCGTGACCGACGTAGCCTGGCGTACGTCGAGGGCCAGCGCGGCAGCTTCCCGATCCCGGACCGGGACGAGGTCGGTGTGCTCACGCAGCGATACGGTGCCCTCAGGGCTCAGGCTCTTCCCCCCGAGGAGCCGTTGAGCCTCATGGACCAGGTGGTTGGAGAGCTATGAGCAGCGAGCAGCCCATGAGCGCGCCCGACGAGCCGACGTGGGTCAAGAGCAGCTACAGCGGCGGGGACGGCGGCAACTGCGTCGAGGTCGCGGCCGGGCCCGGCGCCGTCCGCGTCCGCGACTCCAAGGACCGGGAGGGCGGCGCGCTCGCCTTCCCGCCCGCGGCCTGGAGCGCGTTCGTCGGCCTCGCGGCGGAGGCGGCGGTCACGGAGTGACCCCGGTGGGGCCGCCCGGCCGCCCGGGGCGCCCCGGCGGCTCCGCCCGTCCCAGCAGCGTGCGCAGGATCTCCTCGGCGTGCGTCCACAGCAGCGCGCCCCCGATGCCGGGGACGACGTGGCGGACGGCGCCGGGGATGCGCTCGGCCAGGCCCGCGCCGCGGTCGGGGGAGTGGGAGGAGTCCTCCGCGCCGTACCACAGGTCCACCGGCACCGCGATTGCCGACAGGTCCAGCCCCCACCGGCTCCAGCGGCCCATCGCCAGGGCGGTGTCGCGGGCGTAGCCCTCCGGACCCTGGGCGAAGCCCTCCTCCAGCGCCCGCCGCCAGGCGGTGCCGAACGCGGGGCTCCGGTAGACCGCCAGGTCGCACTCCGGGCTGCCCGCCGTGATCATCTCGTGCAGGGCCCCGGGCGTGAGGCGGGCGAAGATCCGCTCGGCGGCGGCCGGGTCGGCCACGGCGGTGTCCACCAGATGGCGCAGCTCCTTCGGGAGCACGGCGGCGAACCGCGGATCGGCCACCTCGTCCGCCCCGGAGACCACGGCGAGCGCCGCCACCACACCCCGCTCGGCGCAGGCCAGGGCGAACGGCGCCCCCTGGGAGTTGCCCACCATGGCGGGCCGTCCCAGGCCCCGGCGGGCGGCGAGGACGCGGACGTCCTCGGCGAAGCCGGCGAAGGTGCGTCCCGGCGCCGGGGTGGAGGCCCCCAGGCCCGGCCGGTCCAGGGAGACCAACCGCACCCCGAGGCGGCCGGCCGCCCCGGCGCCGAACCCCAGGCTCCGGCCGGTGCCCGCGCCGGGGGAGAACAGCACGGGCGTGCCGTCCTCGGGCCCCCACTCGGCCCACCCCAGCAGCCTCCCGTCGGGCAGCGGCTCGGCGCCCGTGCGCTCCGGCCCGGCCACGTCCGCGTCCACGTCCACGTCCGCGTTCACGTTCACGGGGGCCATCCTGCGGGGGCGGCGGGCCGGTGCGCCAAGGGTTTCCGGACGGCCGCCGGCGCGCTGTGCCGCACATGTTTCCGCCGGCGGGCGGGGGCTCCGCGGCCCCCTCCCACCAGCGCAAACCCGCCCGGACCGGGGTGCGGGGAGCAACCGGCCCGGCGACGGGGGCCGACCGGGGTACTGACGAAGCCTCACGGATGTGGTTAACATCACGCCCACGCGGCAAAGGCGCAGAAGCGTGACGGAGGTACGGCGTGGTGCACTCCCGTGGCCGGGGCGGACGGATGCTGCGCATGGCGGGCGTCCGCACGGCATGGCACACGATCGACGACGGCGAGTTCTTCTGCCCGTCCTGCGGCGGTGACCGCAACTACAGACGCCGCACCGGCCGCCGCCGCCTCGTCGTGCTGGGCGTGCCCGTGCTGCCGCGCGGCGACGTCGGGCCCGTTCTGGAGTGCGCCTCCTGCCAGGGCCGCTTCGGCACCGAGGCCCTCGACCACCCCACCACCACCCGGCTGGGCGCCATGCTCCGCGACGCCGTGCACGCCGTGGCGCTGGCGGTGCTCGCGGCGGGTGGCTCGGAGTCCCGGGCGGCCCGCGAGGCGGCCGTGGAGGGGATCAGGGCCGCGGGCTTCACCGGCTGCTCCGAGGAGCAGCTGATCGCCCTGCTCGCGGCGGTGGGCGGCGACGGTGCCGCGATGGAGGCCGAGCTGCACGAGACACTGGCCCCGCTCGCCCCGCACCTGGCCGTGCCCGGCCGCGAGGGCCTGCTGCTCCAGGGCGCCCGCACCGCTCTGGCCGACGGCCCCTACACCCCCGCCGAGCGCCGCGTCCTGCTCTCGGCGGGGCGGGTCCTCCGGCTGTGCCGGGAGGACGCCGAGCGCCTGCTGGACACCGCCCGCACCACCCTGTCGTGACGGCGGCGCCCGCCGCCACGGGCGCTTCCGTCACGGGGCGCTGCTCCCGCGGGGGCAGCGCCCCCTCGCGCCGGTCCCGGTGCCGCCCGGCCGGGCGGCACCGGGACCGGGCGCTCCCGCGGCGGGAACCGGTGGGGGACAATGAGGCAATGAGCCTCTTCCGCGACGACGGCGTGGTGCTGCGCACCCAGAAGCTGGGCGAGGCGGACCGCATCATCACGCTGCTCACGCGCGGGCACGGGCGGGTGCGGGCCGTGGCCCGGGGGGTGCGGCGCACCAAGTCCAAGTTCGGCGCGCGGCTGGAGCCGTTCTCCCACGTCGACATCCAGTTCTTCGCGCGCGGCAGCGACCTGGTCGGCCGCGGACTGCCGCTGTGCACCCAGACCGAGACCATCGCCCCCTACGGCCGGAACATCGTCACCGACTACGCCCGCTACACCGCCGGCACGGCCATGCTGGAGACGGCCGAGCGCTTCACCGACCACGAGGGCGAGCCGAACGTCCAGCAGTACCTGCTGCTGATCGGCGGGCTGCGCACCCTGGCGGCCGGTGAGCACGCCCCCGCGCTGGTGCTGGACGCCTTCCTGCTGCGCTCCCTGGCCGTCGGCGGCTACGCCCCCAGCTTCGACGCCTGCGCCCAGTGCGGGATGCCCGGTCCCAACCGGTTCTTCTCCGTCGCCGCGGGCGGCGCGGTGTGCGCCGACTGCCGCAGGCCGGGCAGCGTCGTGCCGTCCCCCGAGGCCATGCGGCTGCTGGGAGCGCTGCTGACGGGCGACTGGTCCACCGCCGACGCGGCCGAGACCCGGCACGTGCGCGAGGGCAGCGCCCTGGTCTCGGCGTACCTGCACTGGCACCTGGAGCGGGGCCTGCGCTCCCTGCGGTTCGTGGAGAAGGGCTGACCGGCTACGCTCGCCGTTGTCCCCCGACCACGTGAACAGACGGCGCGGCCCGCGGGCGCGCCCGAGTGGAGATGAGAGCCCCATGGCACGGCGCGGAATGCTGTCCCGGCAGCGTCGCGAGTACCTCGCCCCCGAACCGCACCCCTCCGGCGCGCGCCCGCCGCGCATCCCCGCCGACCTGGTGCCGAACCACGTGGCGGTCGTCATGGACGGCAACGGCCGGTGGGCCAAGCAGCGCGGGCTGCCGCGCACCGAGGGGCACAAGGTCGGCGAGGGCGTCGTGATGGACGTGCTCAAGGGCTGCCTGGAGATGGGGATCAAGAACCTGTCCCTGTACGCCTTCTCCACCGAGAACTGGAAGCGCTCCCCCGAGGAGGTCCGCTTCCTGATGAACTTCAACCGCGACGTCATCCGCCGCCGCCGCGACGAGATGGACGCCCTGGGCATCCGCATCCGCTGGGTGGGCCGGATGCCCAAGCTGTGGAGGTCGGTCGTCCAGGAGCTCCAGGTCGCGCAGGAGCAGACCGTCGACAACGACGCCATGACGCTGTACTTCTGCGTCAACTACGGCGGCCGCGCCGAGATCGCCGACGCGGCGGCGGCCATCGCGGCGGACGTGCGGGCCGGGCGGCTGGACCCGTCGAAGGTGAACGAGAAGACCGTCGCCAAGTACCTGTACTACCCGGACATGCCGGACGTGGACCTCTTCGTGCGGCCGTCGGGCGAGCAGCGCACGTCCAACTACCTGATCTGGCAGAGCGCCTACGCCGAGATGGTCTTCCAGGACGTCCTGTGGCCGGACTTCGACCGCCGGAACCTGTGGGACGCGTGCCTGGAGTACGCCCGCCGCGACCGCCGCTTCGGCGGTGCGGAGCCGGCCGCGCCCACCCCTCCCGCCGGCACCGGGCCGGAGTCCGCGGCGGGCGTCCCGGGAGCCTGAGCGCCCCTGCCCGCCCCCCCCCGCGGGGACCGGCGGGGAACCGGCGCAAGCCCGCGGCCCGCGGCCCCTCCGGAGGGGCCGCGGGCCGCGTCGTGCGGTGCTCCGCCGGGGTCAGCTCCCCGCGCGGGCGGCGGCGCACTCGCCGCAGGTGCCGAAGATCTCGACGGTGTGGGCCACGTCGACGAAACCGTGCTCGGCGGCGATGGAGTCCGCCCACTTCTCCACCGCGGGCCCCTCCACCTCCACGGCCTTGCCGCAACTGCGGCAGACCAGGTGGTGGTGGTGGTCGTCGCTGCTGCACCGGCGGTAGACGGCCTCGCCCTCGTCGGTGCGCAGCACGTCCACCTCACCCGCGTCGGCCAGCGACTGGAGGGTGCGGTAGACGGTGGTCAGACCGACGGAGTCGCCGCGGTGCTTG
The DNA here is from genome assembly GCF_042681365.1 of Streptomyces desertarenae. Taxonomy (NCBI): domain Bacteria; kingdom Bacillati; phylum Actinomycetota; class Actinomycetes; order Kitasatosporales; family Streptomycetaceae; genus Streptomyces; species Streptomyces desertarenae. The sequence continues at coordinate 154,809 of NZ_JBHUFU010000001.1, forward strand.
AGCATGTCGTGCAGCTCCTGGGCGCTGCGGAACTCGTCGACCTCGCTGAGCGCCGCCGCCACAGCGGCGCGCTGCCGGGTCGACCGGCCGCGTACGGGGGGACCTGCGGTCGCCACCATTGCCTCCTAGAGTCGGCGCTACCTCGCGTAGCTGATCGGCCATTGTGCCAGGTGTGGCGGGCGCGGACGGGGAGTGCCCCTTACCACTGTGTCACCTCTCACACCCGGCCACCCTCCGGCCCCCGGCCCCCGGCCGCCGGTCACCGCACGACCGCAGCGCCGTCCGCCGGTCCCCGGGACGCCTTCCGCCCGGCCCCGGCCCCGGTGCCCGTGCCGCCGGCCGCCGACGGCCCCGCCCCGCGCCGTGCCCGGAACCGGGCCGTCAGCAGCGCCACCGCCGAGAGCAGGACGAACAGGCCGATCGCCAGCAGCACGATCGTGGCACCGGGCGGCACCTCCGCGTAGTACGAGGCCGTGGTGCCGGAGAGCGCCACCGCCACGCCGATGGCGACCGAGAACGCCAGCGTGGTCGCGAAGCCGCGCGTGAGCTGCTGGGCCGCGACGACCGGCAGCACCATCAGGGCGCTCACCAGCAGCAGCCCCACCACCCGCATCGCCACGGTGACGGTGACGGCGGCGGTGACGGCCAGCAGCAGGTTGAGCAGCCGCACCGGCAGTCCGGAGACCCGGGCGAACTCCTCGTCCTGGCAGACGGCGAAGAGCTGCCTGCGCAGCCCGAAGGAGACCAGCAGGACGAGGGCCGACAGCACCGTGATGGCCGTGACGTCCTCGGGCGAGACGGTGGTGATGGAGCCGAACAGGTAGGTCAGCAGATCGGCGTTGGAGCCGCCCGGCGTCAAGTTGATGATCATGACGCCCGCGGCCATGCCGCCGTAGAACAGCAGCGCCAGGGCGATGTCGCCGCGCGCCATGCCGTACCAGCGGATCAGCTCCATGGCGACCGCGCCGAGGGCGGAGACCACCACGGCCGTCCACACCGGGTTGGTGCTCAGCAGGAAACCCAGCGCCACGCCGGTCATCGCCACGTGCCCGATGCCGTCGCCCATGATCGCCTGGCGGCGCTGGACGAGGTAGACGCCGATGGCGGGAGCGGCGACGCCGACCAGCAGCGCGGCCAGCAGCGCGCGCTGCATGAAGGGGTAGTCCAGGAGTTCGATCATGTCAGCAGTCCGGTCCGGGTCGGTTCGGCGGCGGGGTCGCCGTGCGGGTGGCACGCCTGGTCGTGGAGGTGGGCGGTGCCCTCCACGCGCTCGACCCGGCCGTCGTGGAGGACGACCGTGCGGTCGATCAGCGGGGCCAGCGGGCCCAGCTCGTGGAGCACCAGCAGGACGGACACCCCCCGGGCGACCTGCGCGCGCAGCGCGTCGGCCAGGACGCTCTGGCTGAGCAGGTCCACCCCGGCCAGCGGCTCGTCCATGACCAGCAGCTCGGGGTCGCCGGCCAGGGCGCGGGCGATCAGCACCCGCTGGTGCTGCCCGCCGGAGAGGGCGCTCACGGAGTCGCCGGCGCGGTCGGCCAGGCCGACCAGTTCCAGGGCGCGGTGGACGGCGGCCCGGTCGCCGCGCCCCAGCGGGCGCAGCCGCCGGCGGGCCAGCCGCCCGGCCGAGACCACCTCGCGCACGGTGGCGGGCACGCCGGCGGCGGCCGTGGAGCGCTGCGGCACGTAGCCCACGCGCCACCACTGGCGGAAGCGGCGCAGCGGGGTGCCGAACAGCTCCGTCTCGCCCCCGGACGCCGCCACCTGCCCGACGGCCGTGCGCACGGTGGTGGACTTCCCCGAGCCGTTCGCGCCGAGCAGGGCGACGACCTCGCCGCGCCCCACCGTCAGGTCGATGCCGCGCAGGACCCGGCGCGCCCCCAGCGAGGCGGTCACGCCGCGCAGGGACAGCACCGGTGGCGCCGTGGTGTGCTCGTCTGCCATGGGTGGCCTCCTCGCCGGTTCCGTCCGGTCGGTCGTCCGCTCCGTCCCGTCTGCCTCCCCCGCCCGGCTCACCCGGCGCCGAGGGCCTTCCGCAGGGCCTGGAGGTTGGCCCGCATGATCTCGAGGTAGTCGTCGCCGCGGGAGGCGTCGGTGACCCCCTCGACCGGGTCGAGGACGTCGGTGCGCAGCCCGAGGTCGTCGGCGAGGGTGCGGGCGGTGCGGTCGCTGGCGGCGGACTCGAAGAAGACCGTGCCGACCCCGTCGTGCTCGACGATCTCGTGCAGTTCCTTCATCCTCGCACCGCTGGGCCCGGCCTCGGGGTCCAGGCCGGCGATGGACTCCTCGCGGAGGCCGTAGCGCTCGGCGAGGTAGCCGAAGGCGGCGTGGGTGGTGACGAAGGTGTCGGTGTCGCGGTTCTTCAGGCCCTCGCGGAACTCGGTGTCCAGGGCCTTGAGCTTCCCGGCCAGCTCCGCGGCGTTCGACCGGTAGTCGGAGGCGTGGTCGGGGTCGGCCTCGGCCAGGGCCTTGCCGACGCCCTCGGCCATCTCGGCGTACTTCACCGGGTCGAGCCAGACGTGCGGGTCGAGTGTGCCCTCGCCGTGGTCGTGGCCCTCGTGCCCGTGCTCCTCCTCGCCGTGCCCGTGGTCGTGCTCCTCCGCGCCGTGCCCGTGCGCGCCCTGCTCCTCCTCGCCGTGCTCGTGCGCGCCGTGCTCCCGCAGCTCGGTGTAGGCGGAGGTCTCGGCCACGTGCTCCGGCCCCGACTGCTCGACGGCCTCGTCGACGGCCGGCTGGAAGCCCTTGAGGTAGACGACGAGGTCGGCCTCGCCGATCGAGGCGGTCTGCTGCGGCCCCAGCTCCAGGTCGTGGGGTTCGACGCCCGGCTTGACCAGGGAGGTGACCGAGACGTGCTCCCCGCCGATCTCCTCGGCGAGGAACTGCATCGGGTAGAACGAGGCGACGACGTCCACCCCGTCGCTCGCGTCCCCGCCCGCCTGCCCGGTGCCGCACGCCGCGAGGCCGAGTGCGCCCAGGGCGGTCACCGAGGCCAGCGCGGTGCGGGAGGCCGCGCGGCGGGCGGGGCGGAGGGCGCCGGGCCGGGGCGAAAGGGATATGTGAGGGCGGCGTCGAGCGTTCATGACAGTCATTTTCGGCCTAGTTGGAAATGATTGTCAAATGACAAGCGGGGACGGAACGGGCGCGGGACGGGGGCGCGACCGTCCAGCCTCCCGAACTCCGGGCCGATTTGATCCGGCCCCCGAGGTCGCCGGTAACCTGAGGTATTCCGTCGTCTGTAACGAAGAGAGCACCGTGGCCGCCGACAAGATCGACACCATCGTCAGCCTCAGCAAGCGCCGTGGCTTCGTCTACCCCTGCAGCGAAATCTACGGCGGCCAGCGGGCCGCCTGGGACTACGGTCCGCTGGGCGTCGAGCTGAAGGAGAACATCAAGCGCCAGTGGTGGCGCTCCATGGTCACCTCGCGCGACGACGTGGTCGGAATCGACTCGTCGGTGATCCTCGCCTCCGAGGTGTGGGTCGCCTCCGGCCACGTCGCCACCTTCACCGACCCGCTGACCGAGTGCACCTCGTGCCACAAGCGGTTCCGGGCCGACCACCTGGAGGAGGCGTACGAGGCCAAGCACGGCCGCCTGCCCGCGGCCGGCCTGTCGGACGTCAACTGCCCCCACTGCGGCGTCAAGGGGCAGTTCACCGAGCCCAAGCAGTTCTCCGGCCTGCTCTCCACGCACCTCGGCCCCACGCAGGACTCCGGCTCCGTCGCCTACCTGCGGCCCGAGACGGCCCAGGGCATCTTCACCAACTTCGCCCAGGTCCAGCAGACTTCACGCCGCAAGCCGCCGTTCGGCATCGCGCAGATGGGCAAGTCCTTCCGGAACGAGATCACTCCGGGCAACTTCATCTTCCGCACCCGCGAGTTCGAGCAGATGGAGATGGAGTTCTTCGTCAAGCCGGGCGAGGACGAGAAGTGGCACGAGTACTGGATGGAGCAGCGCTGGAACTGGTACACCGGCCTGGGCCTGCGCGAGGAGAACATGCGGTGGTACGACCACCCCAAGGAGAAGCTCTCCCACTACTCCAAGCGCACCGCCGACATCGAGTACCGCTTCCAGTTCGGCGGCGGCGAGTGGGGTGAGCTGGAGGGCGTGGCCAACCGCACCGACTACGACCTGACCGCCCACTCCAAGGCGTCCGGCCAGGACCTGTCGTACTTCGACCAGGAGGCCGGCGAGCGCTGGACGCCGTACGTCATCGAGCCGGCGGCCGGCGTCGGCCGGACGATGCTGGCCTTCATGCTGGACGCCTACAACGAGGACGAGGCGCCCAACGCCAAGGGCAAGATGGAGAAGCGCGTCGTGATGCGCCTCGACCCGCGCCTGGCGCCGGTCAAGGTCGCCGTCCTGCCGCTGTCGCGCAACCCGCAGCTCTCCCCGAAGGCCAAGGGCCTCGCGGACGCGCTGCGCCGGAACTGGAACATCGAGTTCGACGACGCCGGCGCCATCGGCCGCCGCTACCGCCGCCAGGACGAGATCGGCACGCCGTTCTGCGTCACCGTCGACTTCGACACCCTCGAGGACAACGCCGTGACGGTGCGCGAGCGCGACACGATGAAGCAGGAGCGCGTCTCGCTCGACCAGATCGAGTCCTACCTGGCCGCCCGCCTGGTCGGCTGCTGAGCCGGCGCGGTCGCCCGCGGCCGCGGAACGCGCAGGGCCCCGGTACCCGTCCCCCGACGGGCGCCGGGGCCCCGCGCCGTCGGGGGCCGGGGCGGCGGGTTCCACCGTCCGTCACCCCGCCGCCGGAGTGAGGAAGGGAGCCGGCCCGCCGGCCGGTGCGCTCCCGCCGGGACTTTCCGGATTCCGGCAGCCTGCCGGCTTCCGAGCCTGCCGCCATCACCCCTGGTGCGGCGGCGCGGCAAGCCGCCAGGATCGGCCGGGCACGCACGGACGGGGGTCCGGACTACTCCAGGGGGGACGGATGTCGGCGACGGCCACGGTGACGACGGGAACGGTGAGCGGCTACGGCGCGGACGGGCGCCTCCACGAGGTGCGGATCGCCCGCACCCTCGGCCTGCGGCCCGGCGCGGAGGTCACGCGCCACATCACCTGCGGCAGCTGCGGCCACCGGCACACGGCACGGGGGCTGGCCCGGTCCGAGGCGGCCTCGAAGGCCGCACACCACCTCGCCGAGCACGGCGCGCGCCGGGGGACGCGGGCGGGGGCGATCCCGGCGGCCTGGATCCTGGGGCTGCTCGGGACGGCGGGCTTCCTCGCCGTCCACGCGGCCGTCCTCCTCGGACGCTGAGGCGCGCCGGGGCCGGCCCCGGCGCGCCCCGAACGCCGCGGCGGCGGGGGCGGCCCGGGACGGGGACCGGATGGGGGACAATGGAGGGTCCCGCCCCCACTCCAGTGAACACGAGGATGCCCACGCCCATGACTCAGCAGCTCGCCATCGGCCCGCACACGGTCCGGCCGCCGGTGGTCCTCGCGCCGATGGCCGGGATCACCAACGCGCCGTTCCGCACGCTGTGCCGCGAGTTCAGCGGCGGCCGGGGCCTGTTCGTCAGCGAGATGATCACCACCCGGGCGCTGGTGGAACGAGACGCCAAGACCATGCGCCTCGTCCGCTTCGACGCGAGCGAGAAGCCGCGCTCCATCCAGCTCTACGGCGTGGACCCGGCCACCGTCGGCAAGGCCGTCCGCATGATCGCCGACGAGGACCTGGCCGACCACATCGACCTCAACTTCGGCTGCCCGGTGCCGAAGGTGACGCGCAAGGGCGGCGGCTCCGCGCTGCCCTACAAGCGCCCCCTGCTGCGGGCGATCCTGCGCGAGGCCGTGGCGGGCGCGGGCGGGCTGCCGGTGACGATGAAGATGCGCAAGGGCATCGACGACGACCACCTCACCTACCTGGACGCCGGGCGCATCGCCGTGGAGGAGGGCGTCACCGCCATCGCCCTGCACGGCCGCACCGCCGCCCAGCACTACGGCGGCACCGCCGACTGGGAGGCCATCGCCGCCCTGAAGGAGGCCGTCCCCGAGATCCCGGTGCTGGGCAACGGCGACATCTGGTCGGCCGACGACGCCGTGCGGATGATGCGCGAGACCGGCTGCGACGGCGTCGTGGTCGGCCGCGGCTGCCTGGGCCGCCCGTGGCTCTTCGCCGACCTGGTCAACGCCTGCGAGGGGTCCGGCGAGCGGGTCCGGCCCTCGCTGCGGGAGGTCGCGGAGGTGATGGTGCGGCACGCCCGGCTGCTGGGGGAGTGGCTGGAGGACGAGGCGCGCGGCGTCATCGACTTCCGCAAGCACGTCGCCTGGTACACCAAGGGCTTCTCGGTCGGCTCCGAGATGCGCCGGAGGCTGGCGGTGGCCTCCTCCCTGGCCGAACTGGAGGACCTGCTGGGCGAGCTGGACCTGGACCAGCCCTGGCCGCAGGGCGCCGACGGGCCGCGCGGACGGACCTCCGGGCGCAACCGCGTCGTCCTGCCCGACGGCTGGCTGGACGACCCGAACGACTGCACGGGCATCGCGGCCGACGCCGAGCTGGACACCTCCGGAGGCTGACCCGCTCCCGGCCGGGACCGCCGGTCCCGGCCGGCGGCCCCGCGCGTCAGCGGAGCGCGGCGCCCCGCACCAGCGCCTCCGGCCGGACCCGCGCGCGGGCCCCGGCGCGCACCGCGGTGCGGTCGCCGGGCCGGGCGCGCACACCGCCCGACAGCAGGTCCAGGGCGAGCGCCGCCGTCCAGCTGAACTCCCGGGCGCCGTGCCCCGCCCCGGTGTGCGGGTCGACGTACTCGGCGAAGCCCGACGAGGCGGCGTGGGCCAGCACGGCGGCGCGCAGGGAGTCGGCCCGCGCCTCGTGGCCGTACTGCCGCAGCCCGCGCTCCAGCAGCCAGTTGACGTTGAACCAGGCCGGCCCGCGCCAGTAGCGGCGCGGGTCGAAGGCCCGCCCCAGCAGGTCGTAGCTGGGCACCAGCCGCACGGGGCCGCCCAGCCCGAAGTGCGCGCCGCCCAGCGTCTCCAGCAGCGCGCGGACGACCTCGGGGGGCAGGCCCGGCACCACCAGCGGCACCAGTCCGGCCACGCTGCGCTCGCGGATCGGCTCGCCCCGCCCGCCGTGCCCCCCGGCGCGCACGTCGCGGCAGAGGAACATCCCGGAGCGGGTGTCCCACAGCCGGGCGACCAGGGCGCCGGTCAGCCGTGCGGCCCGCGCGCGGTGGGCGTCCGGATCGGGGGCGGGGACGGTCCTGCCGGGCGCGGGGTCGGCGGCGACCTCGGCGGCGATCTCCGCCAGCGCGTGCTCGGAGGCGATCAGCAGGGCGTTGACGCCGGGGTCCTCCACCGCGAAGGGGTGCGGGGCGTCGCCGTCCCGGTAGCCGTGGTCGCGGTAGTCGGAGGCGAGCCGCACGTAGCGGGCGTAGTCCAGGTCGGTGGGGCGGTCGGCGGCGGCGCCGTGGTCGAGGTCGGCGCGGTGGAAGGAGGCGGGGTCGGCCGGCTCGACGCGGGAGAGGGGGACGTCCCAGGCGGGACTGTTGTCCATGCCCGGCTCCCACGGGTGGACGACCGAGACCAGGCCGTGCCCGCCCAGGTCGCGGTGGTCGGTGAGGTAGCGGTGCCAGGCGACCAGCTTGGGGTACACGCGCCGCAGGAAGCCCCGCCGCCGCGAGGCCGCCGGGTCGGCGCGGTGCACCAGCCAGGCGGCCAGCGCGTGGACGGGCGGCTGGACGATGCCGGAGGTCTGCGTCCGGGCGGGCGCCCCGGTGCCGGCCCCGGCGGCCGGGGAGCGCCAGAAGTCCGGGCCGGGGAAGTAGGCGCCCGGCGGGACGGAGGGGTTGAAGACGATGTGCGGGACGCGCCCGTCACCCCACTGGGCGGCCAGCAGCGTCTCCAGCTCGCGCTGGGCGCGCGCCGCCGACAGGTGGCGCAGGCCGATCGCGACGAACGCCGAGTCCCAGCTCCACTGGTGGGGGTAGAGGGCGCGCGACGGCACGGTCGAGGCGCCCGTCCAGTTGCGCAGCAGCACCCGCCGCGCGGCACGCCGCAGCTGTGCGGCGGTGACCGGGGTGTGGGCGGTGCGGGACCTCTGGGCGGGGATGTACGGCTGTGCGGGCGGCAGGGCGCTCATCGGGCCGCCCGGCCGGGAAGGAGAGGGCCGCCGGAGGCGGTGCGGGCGGGGACGCCCGGGTGAGGTGCGCGGAGCCGGGGGTACGCGGTCGGCGGCAGCCGCCTGGCCGGCCGTTCCTCCGACGGGTCGGTACTGGAGGGGACTTCGGTGGGTTGGGCGACGGGTTCCACGAGAACTCCGGTGTCTGTACGACTCCTAGGTTACGCCTCTGTAAGCCTAGGGTTTTGTCTTACGGAAAGGCAGAAGTGGTGCTGTGAGACCTGACACACGAAGGGCGCACGGCAGGGGCCCGTCGAGGCGCGGGGGAGGCGCGCAACGGCCCCCGCGCACCCGCGGCCTCCGCCGTGCGGCCGCCTCCGCCCTGGCCGCCGTCCTGTGCGCGGGACTCCTGGCGGGCTGCGCGAAAGTGACGGAGAACACACCCGACGGCAGGATCACGGTGTGGTCGCTGGAGAACCTCCCCGACCGGATGGCCGCCACCGAGGAGGTCGTCGGCCGGTTCGAGGAACGGTCCGGCATCGAGGTCGAACTGGTCGGCGTCGCCGAGAACCAGCTCCCCCAGATGGTGATGTCGGCCGCCGCGGCGGGTGAGCTGCCCGACGTCATCGGCGCGGTCCCGCTGGGCCCGCTCTGGCAGATGTACTCCAACGACCTGCTCGACACCCGCACCGCGGGCGACATCGTGGCCGGCCTGGACGCCGGCACCTTCACCCCCTCCGCCCTCGCCCTGGCGTCCGACGGCGGACGGCGCCTGGGCGTCCCCTCCGACGCCTGGCTGCAACTGCTCGTCTACCGCGCCGACCGGCTGGAGGAGGCCGGCCTGCCCGCCCCCGACACCTACCGGAAGCTGCTGCGGGCCGCGCGGGAGCTGGACGGCGGCGGGCGCGTCGGCGCCTCCGTGGCCACCGACCCGGGCGACGCCGCCACCCAGCAGGGCTTCGAGAGCCTGGCCCTGGCGGGCGGCTGCGACATGGTCGGCGCGGACGGCGAGGTGGCACTGGACTCGCCGGCCTGCCGCCGCGCCTTCGAGGTGTACGACACCCTCGCCCGCGAACACGGCGCACCCGGCACCCAGACCGTCGACTCCACCCGCGCCGGCTACTTCTCCGGCTCCTCCTCGCTGCTGCTGTGGTCCTCCTTCATCCTGGACGAGCTGGCCGGACTGCGCGACGACGCCCGCCCCGGCTGCCCCGAGTGCGCGGACGACCGCGGCTTCCTGGCCCGCGCCAGCGGCGTCGTCACCTCCCTGGAGGGGACGGAGGGCACGGGGCCCACCCAGTTCGGCGAGGTGACCTCCTGGGCCGTCACCAGGAGCGCCGAGACCGGGGCGGCCCGCGCCTTCGTGGAGTACATGATGGGCGACGGCTACCGGGACTGGTTCGGCATGGCCCCCGAGGGAAAGATCCCGGTCCGCACCGGCACCCCCGGCGACCCGGAGGGGCACCTGCGCGCCTGGCGCTCCAGCGAGATCGGCGTGGACCGGCGCGAACCGATGGACGAGGTGTACCCGTCCGCGCTCCTGGACCGGCTCGTCCTGGGCGTCACGCGGATGAGCCGGTGGGGCATCGGACGGGGCCAGGGCACCCTCGTCGGCGCGATGGGCGGCGAACTCCCCGTGCCGAAGGCCGTCAGCGCCATGGCCGGCGGGCAGCTCACCCCGCAGGAGGCCGCGGGCGAGGCCGACGAGGAGGTCTCCGCGCTGCGCGCGTCGCTGCGGTAGCCCGGCCGCCCGCATCCGGCCCCTCCCCCACCCACCGTCACGATCCGCGAGGTGCGCGCCCCATGACACCCCGAAACCCGAAGGAACCCCGGACGGCCGCCCGGCGGGAGAACCGCGCCGGCCTGGCCTTCGTCACCCCCACCCTCCTGGTCGTCCTGGCCGTGGTCGTCCTCCCCATCGCCTGGACCGTGCTGCTGGCCTTCCAGGACGCCCGGCTCGTCGACATCCAGGGCATGGGCCTGCTCGGCGACTGGACCCTGGAGAACTTCGACAGCGTCTTCGGCTCCCCGGGCTTCTGGACCAGCCTGCTGACCACCCTCGTCTACGCCGCCGGGGGCACCGCCGGGTCGGTCCTGCTCGGCCTGGCCGCCGCCCTCGCACTGCGCCGGCCGTTCCGCGGGCGCGGCCCGCTGCGCGCCGCGATGCTCCTGCCCTACGTCGCGCCCGTGGTCGCCGTGGCCTTCGTCTGGCAGGTGGCCCTCAGCCCGCAGTACGGCATCGTGGGCGAGTGGGGGCGGCGCTTCCTGGGCTGGGACCGGCCCATCGCCTTCCTGACCACCCGCGGCCACGACGTCTCCCTGCTGGGGCTGGAGTTCGAGGTGCCGCTCGCCCTGCTGACCGTCGTCGCCTTCGAGACCTGGCGGTACTTCCCGTTCGCCTTCCTCTTCCTGCTGGCCCGGCTCCAGGCCGTCCCCGGCACCCTGGAGGAGGCCGCCACCGTGGACGGCGCCACCGTCTCCCAGCGCTTCCGGTACGTCCTGCTGCCGCAGCTGATGCCGGTGATCGCGCTGCTGAGCGTGCTGCGCTTCATCATGACCTTCAACAAGTTCGACGACGTCTACCTGCTCACCGGCGGGGGAGCGGGCACCGAGGTGGTCGCGGTGCGGGTCTACGACTTCCTCACCGCCCGCTACGACGTGGGGGCCGCCGCGGCCCAGGCGCTCGTCCTGGCGGTGGTCCTGACGGGCCTGCTGGGCCTGTACTTCGCGTTCTTCGCCAACCGCGCGAGGGAGGAGGCGTGATGAGCCGGGCGCGCGCCGAGGAGAAGGTCTTCGCGGCCCTGCGGTGGGGGGTGATCGCCTTCCTGGCGCTGGCCACCGTCCTCCCCTTCGGCTACATGGTGCTGCTGTCGGTGAAGCCGATCGAGGCGCTGCTGCTGGACCCGGGCAGGCTCTGGGTCTCCGCGGACGAGCTGACCACCGCCACCTACGCGGAGGTGCTGCGCTCCACCGACGAGGGCGGCCAGGGCTTCGTGCGGATGCTCGCCAACTCCGCCGCGGTGTCGCTGGGGACGGTGGCGCTCACCCTGCTGGCGGCCGTCCCCGGCGCCTACGCCGTCAGCAGGCTGCGCTTCTTCGGGGACCGGAAGGTGGGGGTGCTCTTCCTGGCCGTCTACCTCTTCCCCGCCACCCTGCTGGCCGTTCCGCTGTTCGTGATGTTCGCCAGGATGGGGCTCCAGGGGAGCCTGGTGGGCCTGGCGGTGGTGTACATCGCCCAGACGGTGCCGGTGTCGGTCTACATGATGCGGAACTACTTCGACACCGTCCCCCGCAGTGTCGAGGAGGCGGCGGCGCTGGACGGGTGCACGCGGCTGCAGACGGTCCGCAAGGTGGTGCTGCCGCTCGCGGTGCCCTCGCTGATGGCCACGGGGCTGTACATCTTCATGATCGCCTGGAACGAGTTCCTCTTCGCGCTGCTCTTCCTGGTCGCGGAGCCGGACCGGTGGACGGTCTCCCTGGGGCTCCAGCAGCTCGCGGGCGGCGTCGAGGTCTCCAAGACCGTGCTGATGGCCGGGTCGGTGGTGCTGACCGTGCCGGTGGTCCTGCTGTTCTTCGCCGCCGAACGGCTCCTGACCGAGGGCCTGACCAGCGGGGCGGACAAGGCCTGAGGGCCGGCGCGGACGAGTGCGGGTGCGGCCCGGCGGGCACCCGCCGCGTGCCCGCCGGCCGCTGGGGGAGGGGCCGGAAGGGCACCTTCCGCAAGGGGCGGCGAAGATGAGCACATGACCGGCAACCAATCGAGCGCGGGACACCTGCTGCGGCTGATCCGCAGTGGACGGGCCACCACCCGCGGCGAACTCCAGCGCGCCACCGGACTGTCGCGCTCCACCGTCGGCAACCGGCTCGACCAGCTCTTCCGGGCGGGCTGGCTGCGCGACGGCGCCACCGTCCCCGTGGGAGGCCCGTCCGGCGGACGGCCCTCCAACCGGCTGGAGTTCGACGGCACGCACGCCGTGGTCCTCGCCGTGGACCTGGAGACCCGGCACGGCCGGGCCGCCGTGCTGAACCTCAACGGCGCGGTACTGGCCGAGCAGTCGGGCGTCCTGACCATCGAGGACGGCCCGGACCGGGTGGTCGACCGGGTGGCGCGCTGGTTCCCCGCCCTGCTGGAGCGGGCCGGAGCCGCCCCCGGGGACGTCTGCGGCATCGGCATGTCGGTGCCCGGGCCGGTGGACCGGCGGACCGGGCAGGTGGTGCAGCCGCCGATCATGCCCGGCTGGGACGGCTACCCGATCCCCGAGCGGATGCGGCGCGCCTACCGGGAGCACGTCGGCGCGGACGGGAGCGGGCGGGACGGCGGTCCGGTCGTGCTGGTGGAGAACGACGCCAACCTCATGGCCTACGCCGAGCAGCGCACCTCCCACCCCGACTGCTCCGCGTTCCTGCTGGTGAAGGTCTCCACGGGCATCGGCGCCGGCCTGGTGGTGGACGGCGAGATGTACCGCGGCATCGACGGCGGCGCCGGCGACATCGGGCACATCAGGCTGCACGACCGCCCCGACGCCCTGTGCATGTGCGGCTCCTACGGCTGCCTCGCCGCGGTGGCCAGCGGCCGGGCGCTGGCGGGCAGGCTCAGTGCCGCCGGGGTGCCGGCCGCCTCCGGCGCGGGGGTGCGCGAACTGCTGGCCGCGGGCCACCCCGACGCCGTCCGGCTGGCCCGGGAGGCGGGGCGCAGGGTGGGGGAGGTGCTGGTCACCGTCGTCACCGTGCTCAATCCGGGGGTGCTGATGATCGCGGGCGATCTGGCCGGGACCCCGTTCGTCACCGGGGTGCGCGAGCTGCTCTACCAGCGCGCCATGCCGCGCAGCACCGCCCACCTGACGGTGGCGACCTCGCGGCTGGGGGAGCGCGCCGGGCTGGTGGGCGCCGGGGCGATGGTCGTGGAGCACCTGTACGAGCCGGAGCGGGCCGATGCCCGACTCGCCGCGATGGGCCTGTGAGGCGCGGAACCGGCGGGGACACCGCGGGCCGCGCCCCCTTCCGCTCATCAGAGCGGAGGAGGGCGCGAATGTGTCCAATGGTTGAGACACCGCGCCCACCAGGGGCGTGATCCTCGCCACTTTGATAGCGGAGGCGCTCATATGAGCGATCTTCACGGGTCTGCACTTCTCCAAGGGGTGGCACCGGGTGCCACCCCTTCTCCGTTCATGTCACTGGGTGTCATATCACCGTGTGTCACCGTGGAGCGCTCCACCGGCCACGCAGCGGAGTGGACGGTTCATCTCCTGAAAACCGTCCCACGCGCCGCTTGGTCAGCTCTTTACTTTCGATCCTTCGGCAGATGGGTGGTTACACCCGCATGGCCTAATGGTGGCCGTACTCGAACGCCTTCGATCTGGGTACGCTCCCCGCCGTCAGGGCAGCCTTCCCCCGGCCTCCGCCGAGGGATCCAGCGAGGAGCGCGATTCTCGTGGCGGAAAACGCAGGACCTCACGCACGGCAGAAGTTCGTCTACGACTTCACCGAGGGCAACAAGGACCTCAAGGACCTTCTCGGCGGCAAGGGAGCCAACCTCGCCGAGATGACCAACCTCGGGCTCCCGGTCCCTCCCGGGTTCACCATCACCACCGAGGCGTGCAAGGTCTACCTCGACTCCGGCGAGGAGCCGCCGGCGCTCCGCGACGAGGTGAGTGCGCACCTCGACGCCCTGGAGCGGAAGATGGGCAAGAGGCTCGGCCAGGCGGACGACCCCCTCCTCGTGTCCGTCCGGTCCGGCGCCAAGTTCTCCATGCCCGGGATGATGGACACCGTCCTCAACATCGGCCTGTCCGACGCCTCGGTGGCCGGACTCGCCGCCCAGGCCGGGGATGAACGTTTCGCCTGGGACTCCTACCGACGCCTCATCCAGATGTTCGGCAAGACCGTCCTCGGCGTCGACGGCGACCTCTTCGAGGAGGCCCTGGAGGAGGCCAAGCGCGCCCGGGGCGCCGCCACGGACGTCGACCTGGACGCCGACGACCTCAAGGCGCTCGTCGAGACCTTCAAGGGCATCGTCTCCCGCGAGACCGGCCGCGACTTCCCCCAGGACCCGCGCGAGCAGATGGACCTGGCCATCCGCGCGGTCTTCGACTCCTGGAACGGCGACCGCGCCAGGCTCTACCGCCGCCAGGAGCGCATCCCCCACGACCTGGGCACCGCCGTCAACGTCTGCTCGATGGTCTTCGGCAACCTCGGCCCCGACTCCGGCACCGGTGTCGCCTTCACCCGCGACCCCGCCAGCGGCCAGCAGGGCGTCTACGGCGACTACCTGGCCAACGCCCAGGGCGAGGACGTCGTCGCCGGCATCCGCAACACCGTGCCGCTCGCCGAGCTGGAGACGATCGACAAGGCGTCGTACGACCAGCTCATGGAGATCATGGAGACCCTGGAGAACCACTACAGGGACCTGTGCGACATCGAGTTCACCATCGAGCGCGGCAAGCTGTGGATGCTCCAGACCCGCGTCGGCAAGCGCACCGCCGCCGCGGCCTTCCGCATCGCCACCCAGCTCGTCGACCAGGGCCTGATCGACGAGGCCGAGGCGCTGCGCCGCGTCAACGGCGCCCAGCTCGCCCAGCTGATGTTCCCGCGCTTCGACGAGAACCGGATCGGCGACAGCGGCGTCCGGCGGATCGGCTGGGGCATCGCCGCCTCGCCCGGCGCGGCCGTCGGCAAGGCCGTCTTCGACTCCTACACCGCCATCAAGTGGTCGCGCTCGGGCGAGAAGGTCATCCTCGTCCGCCGCGAGACCAACCCCGACGACCTCGACGGCATGATCGCCGCCGAGGGCATCCTCACCTCCCGCGGCGGCAAGACCTCGCACGCCGCGGTCGTCGCCCGCGGCATGGGCAAGACCTGCGTCTGCGGCGCCGAGGAACTGGAGGTGGACACCAAGAAGCGCTGCCTGAGCGCGCCGGGCGGAGTGGTCATCGAGGAGGGCGACGTCATCTCCATCGACGGCTCCACCGGCAAGGTCTACCTCGGCGAGGTGCCCGTCGTGCCCTCCCCGGTCGTGGAGTACTTCGAGGGCCGCATGCACGCCGGCGCCGACGACGCCGACGAACTGGTCAAGGCCGTCCACCGGATCATGGCCTACGCCGACCGGGTCCGCCGGCTGCGGGTGCGCGCCAACGCCGACAACGCCGAGGACGCCGCGCGCGCCCGCCGCTTCGGCGCCCAGGGCATCGGCCTGTGCCGCACCGAGCACATGTTCCTCGGCGAGCGGCGCGAACTGGTCGAGCGGCTGATCCTGGCCGACACCGACACCGAGCGCGAACAGGCGCTGGCCGCGCTGATGCCGCTCCAGAAGGGCGACTTCGTCGAACTCTTCGAGGCGATGGACGGCCTGCCGGTGACCGTCCGCCTGCTGGACCCGCCGCTGCACGAGTTCCTGCCCGACATCACCGAGCTGTCGGTGCGCGTGGCGCTCGCCGAGGCCCGCAAGGAGCCGCACGAGAACGAGCTGCGCCTGCTCCAGGCCGTCCACCGCCTCCACGAGCAGAACCCGATGCTGGGGCTGCGCGGCGTGCGCCTGGGCCTGGTCGTCCCCGGGCTGTTCACCATGCAGGTGCGGGCCATCGCCGAGGCGGCGGCCGACCGCATCGACGCCAAGGGCGACCCGCGCGCCGAGATCATGATCCCGCTGGTGGGCACCGTCCAGGAACTGGAGATCGTCCGCGAGGAGGCCGAGAGGGTCATCGCCGAGGTCGAGCGGGCCCGCGGCGTGGACCTGGAGCTCATCCTCGGCACGATGATCGAGCTGCCGCGTGCCGCCCTCACCGCCGGGCAGATCGCCGAGTGCGCCGACTTCTTCTCCTTCGGCACCAACGACCTCACCCAGACCGTGTGGGGCTTCAGCCGGGACGACGTGGAGGCCAGCTTCTTCACCGCCTACCTGGAGAAGGGCATCTTCGGGGTCTCCCCCTTCGAGACCATCGACAAGGACGGCGTCGGCTCGCTGGTGCGAAGCGCCGTGGCGGCCGGCCGGGCCACCCGCCCGGACCTCAAGCTCGGCGTCTGCGGCGAGCACGGCGGCGACCCGGAGTCGGTCCACTTCTTCCACTCCGCCGGCCTGGACTACGTCTCCTGCTCCCCGTTCCGCATTCCGGTCGCCCGCCTGGAGGCCGGCCGCGCGGCGGCGATGGAGACGGGGGAGGGCAGCGACAGCCGCTGAACCGGACCATCCGAAGCCGGACCGCCCCCGCCGACCGACCCTCACCGGCGGGGCCGGCTCCGGCACCCGGGGAGGGGCGGCGCCTGTGCGGAGGCGCTGCCCCTCCCGCCCGTCCGGAGCCCTTCCCGTACGCGGACCGCCTTCGCGCGGTGCCGACGACACCGCACCCCCTCGACTGTGCCGGCCCCGTGCGTCGACGGCGGGACCGGGCGAGGCGACGGATCCGGCGGGAGGGCGGGGCGTCAGGAGAGGACGACGGCGACGGTTCCGGCTACGGCGACAATCCCCGGCGCGATGTGTCCATCGATGCTCAAGGAACACGCATCGTCCCCTGGAACCCACGGCCGGTGTTCCGGCTGCCTGCTGCTCCGGGACATCCCATCGCGCAGGGAGGAGCCGGAACGCTCCTCACCAGGATCGGGGGAAACACGAAGAACCCGCCCGGTGGCGACGACATCAAGAAGGCGATGCCCCAGTGCACTGGCACGGTCACGACCACCACGGAGGAGGAGGCGGCCGGGTCGCGGGCGTTCCTGCGGAGGCTCCCGGTCCTGAAGGAGCCTCCCGCTCCGGGCTCTCCGACCGGCCGGCGCCGGACACGGACGCCGGGCCGGAGCGGCGCAAAGTGGAGATAAGGCGTCAACTCTTGAACGAATTACGGCCGTTGAAGATCACTTCTGTCGAACATCTTGACGGACGTTTAGCTGAAATTTACGTTGCCGGAATCTGAGAGCGCTCTCATCCCCCTCAACCCCCCTCCGAGGAGCCGTTCATGAGATTCCGCAGACGTCCCGCCGCGCTGCTGGCGGCGGTGGTGGCCACAGCGGCCGCCGCCACCGGCCTCGGCGTCGTGGGCGCGGGCAGCGCCGCGGCCGCCACCATCCCCGTCGGCCAGGGCAGCTACAGCGACACCCGTCCCCCCGGGGCCGCAGGGCCCGAGGACAACACGGGCGCTCCCGTCAAGCCGAAGGTCACCGCGAACGCCGCGGGCAAGCCGGTGCCCACCAACGACTGGTGGTCGTCCCTGGCGTTCAAGCGGTACCCCGGCAACCCGTACTCCGAGAACCTGTACGGCCACCCCCTCACCTACCGGGCCGTCTCCGGCGGCCTGGAGGTCGGCTACCCCACCTCGCACGCGATCGTCGGCGAGGGCCGCCAGTACGAGTTCCCGCACAAGCGGGACCTGACCATCGGCCTGGCGGGCCTGAACTCGCCCGACACCAAGGCCGACTCCTGGAGCGACTGGACCGTCACCCCCTACTGGTCCGACGGCACCCGCACCCTGCGCACCACCATCGGCCACGGCATGCCCTACGTCTACGCGCAGGGCACCGGCGGGGCGGCGCAGATATCCACCGCGGGCACCCCGAGCGTCTTCGCCGACCACGGCAACGTCCTGGGCGTCACCATCGGCGGCCGGCACTACGCGCTGTTCGCCCCCACCGGCAGCGACTGGACCGTCTCGGGCACCGACATCCGCGCCAACCTCGGCTCGAAGGACTACTTCTCGCTGGCCGTGCTGCCGAGCACCGACGCGCTCGCCACCTTCCGCAAGTACGCCTTCAGCTTCGTCACCGGCTCCCGGGTGACCTGGGACTACGACCAGGCCGCGGGCCGGGTGAAGGCCACCTACACGCTGACCACGACGGCCAAGGAGGGCAGCCAGACCGGCACCCTCCAGGCGCTCTACCGCCACCAGTGGCTGCACACCTCCGACGCGCTGACCGGCTGGACCTACGCCTCGCCGCGCGGCACGATGAAGCTCCGCGAGGGGGCCTCCTTCACCACCTCGCAGAAGGTCGCCGGCGTCCTGCCCGGCCTGCCCCGCACCTCCGCCGTGGACAAGGCCCGGCTCACCGGGTACCTGAACGAGGTCGTGAACGCCGCCGACCCGTTCCAGGGGGCCACGGACACCTACTGGACGGGCAAGCAGCTCGGCAAGCTCGCCCAGCTCGTGCCCATCGCCGACCAGATCGGCGAGACCGGCGTCCGCGACAGGCTGCTCGGGCTGATCAAGGGCCGGCTCCAGGAGTGGTTCACCGTCGGCGGCGCATCGGAGTTCTCCTACGACCGCGACTGGAAGACCCTCATCGGCTACCCCGCCTCCTACGGCAGCGACAAGGAACTCAACGACCACCACTTCCACTACTCGTACTACGTGATGGCCGCGGCGATCGTGGCCCAGTACGACCGGGCCTGGGCGGCGGACTCCGCCTGGGGCGGCATGGTCAAGACCCTCGTCAGGGACGCCGCCAACCCCAGCCGCACCGACACGATGTTCCCCTTCCTGCGCGGCTTCGACGTCTACGCCGGGCACAGCTGGGCCGCGGGCCACGCGGGTTTCGCCGCGGGCAACAACCAGGAGTCGTCCTCGGAGTCGATCAACCTCAGCGCGGGGCTGGTCCTGTGGGGTTCGGCCACCGGTGACACCTCCCTGCGGGACCTCGGCGTCTACCTGCTGACCACCGAGGCCGAGGCCATCGCCCAGTACTGGTTCGACGCCGACCAGGCCGTCTACCCCGGCGACTTCGGGCACGACGTGGTCGGCATGGTCTGGGGCAGCGGCGGCGCCTACTCCACCTGGTGGACCGCCAACCCCGAGGAGATCCACGGCATCAACGTCCTCCCCGTGACCGGCGGTTCGCTCCACCTGGCGCGCAACAAGGACGCCATCCGGCGCAGCATCGCCGAGATGGAGCGGAACAACGGCGGCCCGGCCGTCGAGTGGCGCGACATCCACTGGGAGTTCCAGGCCCTGGCCGACCCGGCGAAGGCCAAGGCCGTCTGGGACGCCCAGGGCGGGAACTACGCTCCGGAGGCGGGCGAGACCAGGGCCCACACCTACCACTGGATCGCCACCCTGGACGCGCTCGGCGCCCCCGACCCCTCGGTCACCGCCGACAGTCCCACCGCCGCGGTCTTCACCAAGAACGGCACCCGTACCTACGCCGCCCACAACCACTCCGGCTCGGCCGTGACCGTGACCTTCTCCGACGGCGGGAAGTTGACCGTCCCGGCGCGCTCCACGGCCACCGGCACCGGCACGGCGGACCCGGGCGACCCGGGCGACCCGCCCGCCACCGGCGACACCTTCCACCTGCGCTCCGGCGGGACGCTGAGCACCACCGCGGCCGCCACCCCGACCAGCGACACCATCGCCTCGGCGGGCGGCGCCAACCACGACGGCACCCCCCACCGGCCGCTCGTCTACGAGGTCCGGAACGTCAACGGCGCCCACCAGTCCGGCGGCACCACCGGCTTCCGCCTGAAGGTGGACGCGGGGACGGCCGTCGGGCTCGGCCAGCAGGCGCGGGTCTCCTACGACTTGACCGGCGACGGCACCTTCGACCGGGTGGAGACCTACCGCTACTTCGCCACCGACCCGGTCGTCGGCTGGGAGGAGTACGACGCCTCCCGCGCCGGACTGAAGTCGGCCTCGGGAAGCCTCGGCGACCTGCGGGGCGGAACGGTCCGGGTGGAGGTGTGGAGCGCGATCGGCAACGCCCCCTCGCAGCTCCAGGTGGGCTCCGGCTCGGTGCTCACCATCCCCTTCGGATGAGCCGGCCGGCCGGCCGGTACGGCCGGCGCGGCCCCGCCTGACCGGGCCGCCGTGCGCGCACCCCGTCGCCCCGGGTGCGCGCACGGCGGCCCTTCCACGCTCCGGCGGGCACCGACTCCCGCGCCCGCAAAGGGAATTGAATCCTCCGAGGAGTGCGCCGACAGCCTCCGAAGCCGTGGCGTACTGTTCGGGGAGGCCCTGGTCCGGTGCGCACCCGGGGTCGCCGAACGACCCCACCGATCGACTGGAGTCCTCACGTGCGAATCCGCCGCACTCGTACGACGGCCGTACTCGCCGTCCCCCTGGCGTTGCTCCTGGTGTCCTGCTCCGGCGGGAAGGACGGGGCCGGAAGCGACGAGGCCGCAGGCGGAAGGGCCTCCGGCTCCGCGGCGAGCGCGGCGCCGGAGGCCGGCACGCCCACCGGTCCGCGGGCGCCGGGGCCGGAGAAGGTCCGCGACGCCTTCGCCGGGCTCCAGGCGACCCTGGACGACTCGTGCGGCACCCCTGGCAACTGCGAGTACCTCCTGGGCCGCATCGCCGACGAACTCGACCGCCTGGACCGGGCGATGAAGGCCGACCCCAAGGGCCCCGGACACTTCCCGGAGCCGATCGCCTGGATCGCGGACCTGCGCGAGCAGATGGGCGAGGACCGGTCCTACGAGAACCTCAAGGAGCACCAGGACCGGCTCTTCGGCACCCGCGACAGGATCAACACCTGGATGCAGGACCACCCCGACGACTACCGCTGACACCTCCCGGCACGGGCCCCGGGGCGGGTTCCGGGACCCGTGCGGGAGGGGCCGCCGGAAGGGGGGCGGCCGGGAGCGGAGCGGTCAGGAGCGGAACGGGCCGGTCACCTCGTAGGTGATGCCGCCCGAGCTGCTGCCGCTGGTGCCGCGCTGGCTGGAGAAGTACAGCCGGCTGCCGTCCGGGGAGAAGGCCGGGCCGGTGATCTCCGAGGACGACTGGCCGGTGACCTGGAGGAAGGGCGCGACCACGCCCTCCGGAGTGATCACGCAGATGTCCATGGTGCCGCCGTCCTCGGCGACGAACAGGTCGCCGGAGGCCGAGCCGGTGACGTTGTCCACGCCGGTCAGCGGGGCGCTGCCGGAGACCAGGGAGTCGTCGTAGGCGAGCTCGATGGTGTCGTGCGCGGCGTCGAGCCGCCAGACCCGGCCGTCGCCCTTGGTGGTGAACCAGCAGCTGCCGTCGGCGTAGTGGCAGCCCTCGCCGCCGTTGAAGTGCTTGGCGGCCGAGACCTGGTGGCGGGTGGCGGTGGAGGAGGCGGACGGGTCGGGGACGCGCGCCCAGCCGATGGAGCCGGAGGTGCCCGAGCCGCCCGTCAGCACCTCCAGGGTGCCCGAGGACAGCACGCCCCAGGTGTGGGGGCGGAAGCGGTAGAGGCAGCCGTCGGAGACGTCCTCGGTCAGGTAGATCACCTTGCGGACCGGGTCGGCGGCCGCGGCCTCGTGCTTGAAGCGGCCCATGGCGTCGCGGCGGACGGCGGCGTTCAGGCCCCACGGGTCGGTCTCGTAGACGTAGCCGCGGTCCACCTCCTCGCAGGAGAGCCAGGTGTTCCACGGGGTCTTGCCGCCCGCGCAGTTCTGACGGGTGTTCGACAGCACGCGGTAGGCGTCGGTGATCCTCCCCGAGGAGTCGAAGCGGACCGCGCCCGCGCCGCCGCCGGGGGTGATCTCGGAGTTGGAGACGTAGATCCAGCCGCTGCCGTCGGCGTAGCAGGCGCCGCCGTCGGGAGCGCTGTGCCAGGTGTAGGAGGTGCCGGGGACCCTCTGCCCGGAGCGGGCGATCACCCGGCTGGTGAAGCCCCGGGGCAGTCTGACCCCGTTGGCGTCGGCCGGCAGCAGGCTCCCGTAGGGGCTGGGGCCGGGCTGGGCGGGCGAGGCGTGCGCGGCGCCCCGCCACAGGGAGCCGCCGAAGGCGGCGACCGAGCCGGTGAGTACGGCTCCGCGAAGGAAGGTACGACGTTCCATGGCCATGATCGCTCCCCGGGTCGTCTGGCTCCGCGGCCGGGCGGCCGCGGAGTCGAACGAGGGGGAAGGCTAGGGACGCTCCTTTGACGGGGCATGAACAAACGGCCGCCCCCAGCGGCCCGTTGCCCCAACACCGCCCACCGCCGGTCACTCCCCCGCGTCGAGGAAGCCGGCGACGGCGCGGGCGAACTCCTCCGGGGCGTCGTCGTGGATCCAGTGCCCGGCCGACGGGAAGGTGACCAGCCGGGTGCGGGGGCGGCGCCCGGTCATCTCCCGCGCCAGCCATGCGGGCAGCAGGGTGCTCCCGCCGCCGCGCAGCACCAGGGCGGGGCAGGTGGAGCCCAGCCAGTCGGCCCACCAGTCGCCGGTGCCGCCCTCCTGGACGGCCATCATGTCGTCCCAGTCGAACAGCAGCCGCCAGTGGCCGCCGTCCCGGACCGCGCTGTGCAGGAAGTAGGCGCTGTCGGGGACGCCGGCCTCCTCGATGCGGCGGGCGAGTTCCTCCCGGGTGCGGCCGGTGGCCGGCCAACCCCGCACGTCCAGGACCGGCCGGGCGATCTCGGGCTCGCGCATCACCGGCCCCACGTCCTCGATGACGAGCGCGCGCACCAGCTCCGGGTGGCGGGCGGCCAGCTGGTAGGCGGTGATGCCGCCCAGGGAGTGCCCGAGGACGACGGCGGGGGCCAGGCCCAGCTCGCGCAGCAGGTGGGCGGCGTCCTCGACGAAACCGTCGCGTCCGTAGTCGGCCGCCCGGTCGCTGAGCCCGTGACCGCGCTGGTCGGGCGCCACGATCCGGGCCCGGCCGGCGAGGTCGCGGGCCGCCCGGGCGAAGACCGAACCGCGGCCGAAGGTGCCGTGGAGGGCGAGGACGGGGACGCCGTCACCGCCGAAGTCCAGGCAGGACAGGGTGCGGCCGCCGACGCGCACCCGGATCGTCTCGCACATGGCACCCACTGTGGCACGCTCCCGCCGGCCGTCCCGTGCCCGTGCGGATCCTCCCCGCCCCGGCGCCCGCCCGCCTCCCGCGGCGACGGCGCGATCGGTCACCTTCGCCCGGCGCGGCGCGGGCCGGACGGGCACCGGGGCGGGGGACGGCGCGGCGCCCGCCGCGGGACGCGGGCGGGCGCCGCACGGCCGGTGCCGGATCAGGGCTGCAGGACGCGCACCTCGACTCCGCAGGTCATCCGGCGGTCGTGCCCGACGGTGCGCTCCGCCCCGGTCAGGGTCAGCGGCACGGTGTGGCGGACGTCGGCGCTGGAGGCCGCCAGGCGCAGTTCCAGGGCGCCGGGCTCGACGATCCGCCGGCCGGGCCGCTCGGTGTAGGAGGCCAGGTCGGCGTGGAAGTCGAAGACGACCTCCGCCGCCTGCCCCGGCTCCAGCGCCACCCGGGCGTAGCCCACCAGCCGGCTGACCGGCTGGACGGTGCGGGCCACGGGGTCGTGCAGGTAGAGCTGGACGACCTCGGTGCCCGCCCGCTCCCCGGTGTTGCGCACGGTCAGGCGCACCCCGGTGCCGCCGTCGGTGGGGAGGGCGTCGGTGTCGGCGCCGGCCCCCTCCCACGCGAAGGTGGTGTAGGACAGGCCGTGCCCGAAGGGGTACAGCGGCGTCGGGTCGATGTTGCTGGCCGCGCCCTTGAGGCCCAGCGGCGGCGCCAGGTACGTCCAGGGCTGGCCGCCGTTGCCGCGCGGCACGCTGACCGGGAGCCGGCCGGAGGGGTTGACCCGCCCGGTGAGCACCCCGGCGACGGCCGGACCGCCCTCCTCGCCGGGGAAGAACGCCTGCACCACGGCGGCGAGCCGGCCGTCCCAGCGGCCCAGCGCGTAGGGGCGCCCGGTGAGCAGCACCAGCACCACGGGCCTGTCGGTGCGCTCCAGCAGCTCGTCCAGGAACGCGTCCTGGCCGTCGGGGAGGGTGAGGTCCTCGGCGTCGCAGCCCTCGCCGGAGGTGCCGCGGCCGAAGAGTCCGGAGCGGTCGCCGAGGACGGCGACGACGACGTCGGCGTCCTCGGGGGAGGCGGTCAGGTCCGCCCCGGGCAGCTCGGCGCCGAGCGAGTCCAGGAGCGTGGGGATCTCCACGCCCAGGGGCAGCTCGGGGTGCTCCACGCCCACGTGCCGGGGGAAGGTGTAGCAGCCGAGCATGGCGGAGCACTCGTCGGCGTAGGGGCCGACCACGGCGATGCGGGCCGCGGGGTCCAGGGGCAGCACGCCGCGGCGGTTGTCCAGCAGGACGACCGACTCCTCGGCCACGCGCCGGGCCAGCTCCCGCATGGCGGGCGGGTCCAGGTCGACCTCCCCCTCGGGGGCGGCGGGCGCCCAGTCCGGGTCCAGCAGGCCCAGCTCGCACTTCTGCCGCAGGACCCGCAGCACGGCCCGGTCCACCAGCTCCTCGGGGACCTCGCCGGAGCGCACGGCCTTCAGCAGGGGCTCGCCGTAGCAGCGCACGCTGGGCAGCTCCACGTCGACGCCCGCCTCCAGGGCCAGGGCGCCGGCGCGGGCCGGGGAGTCGGCGACGCGGTGGTTGCGCTCCAGGAAGGAGATGCCGAAGTAGTCGGCGACGACGGTGCCGGTGAAGCCCCACTCCTCGCGCAGCAGACCGGTCAGCAGGTCGGGGCTGGCCGCGGCCGGCACGCCGTCGAGGTCGTTGTAGGCGTGCATGACCGAGCGGGCGCCGCCCTCGCGCAGCGCCATCTCGAACGGCGGCAGGATCACGTCGGCCAGCTCGCGCGGGCCGATGGAGACGGGCGCGTGGTTGCGGCCGCCGCGGGAGGCGGAGTAGCCGGCGAAGTGCTTGAGCGTGGCCACGATCCCGGCCGACTCCAGGCCCGCCACGTAGGCGGTGGCCACGGTCGCCACCAGGTAGGGGTCCTCGCCGATGGACTCCTCGGTGCGGCCCCAGCGCGGGTCGCGCACCACGTCCAGGACGGGGGAGAGGCCCTGGTGGATGCCGACCGAGCGCATCGAGGCGCCGATGGCCGCGGACATCCTCCGCACCAGCGCGGGGTCGAAGGTGGCGCCCCAGGCCAGCGGGGTGGGGAAGACGGTGGCCTGCCAGGCGGTGAACCCGGTCAGGCACTCCTCGTGGGCCAGGGCCGGGATGCCGAACCGGTTCGCGGCGGCGACCCGGGACTGGAAGCCGGCCAGGGCCCGGGCCCCCTCGGCCGGGTCCACGGGGGCCGTGCCGAAGGGGCGGGTGAGCTGGCCCAGGCCGTGGGGCAGCAGGCCGTCCAGGTCGACGGCCTCGGAGACCTCGTGCTGGAACGGAGCGACGTCCTCGCCCTCGGCCTCGGACCCGGGCCAGATGCTGGAGAGCTGCGCCAGCTTCTCCTCCAGCGTCATCCGGGACAGCAGATCGGCAGCGCGCTCCTCCGCGGAGCGGGAGGTGTCCTGCCAGGGGTGGTGATGCATGAGGCTCCTTGTTCGGCGTCAGCGTGGTCCGGCGCGTTCCCGCGCGCCCTCGGCGCGGTTCAGCGCCCGCCGGCACCCATGAGGCCGTTGATGAGCTGACGGCGCGCGAAGAGGTAGACGACGAAGATCGGCACGATCGACAGCACGACCGCGGCGAGCAGCGCGGGGATGTCCACCCGGAACTGGCCCACGTAGTCGTAGAGGCCGAGGGTGAGGACCTTGGTCTCCCGCGACTGGGTCAGGATCAGCGGGAAGAGGAAGTTGTTCCAGGCCTGGAGCGCCGCGTAGACGCCGACCGTGGCGATCCCGCCCCGGGAGAGCGGCACCACGAGCTGGAGGAGGATGCGGGTCTGGCTCGCCCCCTCCAGGGCCATCGACTCGTACATCTCCTCCTCGATGTCCCGCATGGTGCCGGCCAGGATCAGCACGCACACGGGCAGGCAGAACGCCGAGATCGGCAGGATGATCGCCAGCAGGCTGTCGTACAGCTGCATCTCGGTGATCAGCAGGTAGACGGGGAGGATCACCGCCTGGGCGGGGATGGCCAGACCCAGCAGGAAGAACTGGAAGATCCGCCGGGAGGTGTCGCTGAGGGTGCGCACGACGGTGTAGCCGACGCCCACCGAGAGCACGATGACGATCACCGCGGTGGCGGCCGTGACGATCAGGGTGTTGAACAGGTAGGTGAAGAAGTCGCCTTCCAGCACCTTGCGGTAGTTGTCCAGCGTCAGGTCGCCGGGCAGGGAGAGCGCGCCCTTGTCGTAGTAGGCCTCGTTGCTCCGCAGGGTGGCGAGGACCAGCACGTACAGCGGCAGGCCGACGACGACCAGCCAGAGGAGGGAGGCGACGCCCGCGGGGAGGTTCCACCTGCGGACGGCGCGGAGCCTGCCGCGCAGGCCCCGGTCGTTGCGGGGCTGCGGGGGCTGCGGGCTCGGCGGGGCGGTCCGGGAGGGCCGGTGGTCCGGCCTGGTGGCGGTCGTCACATCCCCTCCCGGGTGCTGCGCATGGCGGTGAAGCCGGAGATCCGGACCATCAGCAGGGAGATGGCGGTGGCGACGATCACGAGGGTGGTGGCGATGGCGCTCGCGTAGCCCATGTCGTACGCCTGGAAGCCGGTCTCGTACATCAGGTAGGGCACGATCGTGGTGTCCGTTCCCGGTCCGCCCTCGGTCAGGATGAGGACGGTGTCGAAGAAGGTCAGCGCGCCGACGACCATCAGCACCGAGGAGGTGATGACGGTGTTGCGCAGCTGCGGCAGGGTGATGGTGAAGAACTGCCGGACGGTCCCGGCCCCGTCGAGCGAGGCCGCCTCGTAGAAGGACTTGGGGATCTGCCGGGCGCCGCCCTGGTAGAGCAGGGTGTGGAACGGGATGAACTGCCAGGAGGCCACGAAGGCGATCGCCGCCATGGCGCTCTGCCCGCTGCCGAGCACGTTGCCGTCCTCCAGGCCGATCCACGGGCCGATCTCGGCGATCAGGCCGAAGTGGGGGTCCAGCAGCGACTTCCACAGCAGGGCCAGCGCCACGGAGGAGGCCAGCAGCGGCAGGAAGAAGATCGCGCTGAGGACGGCCCGGTTCTTCTGGCGGCCCGCGGACCACACTCCCAGCAGCAGGGCGATGGGGGTCTGGATGATCCAGCTGGCGGCGGTCAGGACGATGCTCAGCTTCACGGCCTGCCGCATCGTGGGGTCGTTCCACAGCCGTTCCCAGTTCCCGGTGCCGCTCACCGAGGGGAAGCTGCCCAGCCCGTCCCAGGTGGTGAAGGAGAGGTAGACGACCAGCAGCATGGGGCCGACGGCGAACAGGGTGAAGAACAACACGCCGGGGACCGCCCAGGCGATGCCCGGGCGGCCCACACGCGACGACGTGGTCGCAACTTGCTTCACTTGAGAGCCTTCATTGCGTCGACGAACTCTTCGGGGCTGAGCTGCTTGTTGAACAGCTTCTGGATGTTGGTCAGCATCGGCGAGGCCTGCTGGGCGGGGAGCGCCTGGTCCCAGGAGAGGGTGTAGGCCGGGGCGTCGAGGGCCAGGTCGTAGGTGGAGAGGGCGAAGTCCGGGGCCGGGTGGCTGGCGAGCTGCTTCTCGGCGTCGGTGGTGGCGGGCACCTCGCCGTTCTTCACCATGTCCTTGACGTAGGCGTCCTCGGCGGTGGTCTTGAGGAACTCGATGGCCGCGTCGAGCCGCTCGCCCTTCAGCTGGGAGTTGACCGACCAGTAGTTGGCGGGGTTGCCCACCACGTTCCGGGGGTCGCCCTTGCCGTCGGGCATCGCCGGGAAGGTGGTCCAGCCCAGGTCGGACTTGGCGAAGTCCGGGTTGTTGGACTGCTGGGTGGAGTACTCCCAGCTGCCCATCAGGAACATGGCGGCCTTGTCCTTGGCCAGGAGGGTGGAGGCGGCACCGGAGTCGTAGTCGACCGACTGGTACTTGTCGCCGAACGCGCCCCGGTCCACCAGGTCCTGGATGGTCTGGGCGGTCTTCAGGACGGCGGGGTCGCCCCAGGCGGAGGAGTCGCCGCCGCGGATGCGGTCGAAGACCTCGGCGCCGCCGATGCGGTCCAGCAGGTATTCCACCCACATCAGCTCGGTCCAGGGGGTGGTGCCGGCGAGCGCGAAGGGGGTGACGCCCTCCTTCTTGAAGGCGTCGACGAGCTTCAGCACGTCGTCCCAGGTCTTCGGGGGCTGGAGGTCGCCGGCCTCCTTGAAGACCTTCTTGTTGTAGAAGAGCATCACCGGCTGCATGCCGCGCATCGGGACGCCGTAGTTCTTGCCGTCGATCGCGCCCTCGGCGAGGATCGCCGGGATGAAGGAGTCCTTGAACGCGGGGTCCTTCTTCAGCTCGGGCGTCAGGTCGACCAGCATGTCCTTCTCGACGAAGTTGGCGATGCTGCCGCCGCCCCAGTTGAAGAAGACGTCGGGGGCGTTGGGGGTGCCCATGGAGCTGCGCATCTTGTCCTGGTAGTTCTGCCCGGGCACCTCGACGAGCTCGACCTTGATGTCCGACGTCTTGTTGAAGCGCTCGACGGCCGCCTTCTGCACCGTGACCGAGGCGTCCTGGTAGACCCAGACCTCCAGGGCGGCGTCCGCCGACGTCTCACCGGGACCGCCGCTGCCGCAGGCGGTGAGCACCAGCGAGGCGGCCAGCGCGGTCGCCGTCAGCGTGGCGGCGCGGCGCCGCCCGAATCCCTTGCGGCCACCTCTGGCCGAGCCCTGCACTGCTGTTCGCATCGCATACCTTCCGGAAGGACTCCGAAAATTATCGGTAGTGGTGGTGGGAAAGTACGTATGCGTTTCGGCCGTGTCAACAGGTCTGACAAAAAAGGGATCCCGTGGGCCGACAGCGTGATGCGCCCGTTATATGGAGTTGTTCAGTCCGCCTCCGGGCGGGGTCCGTGCGGGACCCGGCCGGGGGTGCGGTCTCCCTGCCCGGGCGGCTCCGGACCGTCCGCGGGAGCGCCCGCCGGGCCGCCCCGGCTCAGCCGGCCAGGGGGGCGGTGCTGGCGCGCACCACCAGCTCGGTGGCGAGCTCCACGCGCGGGGAGTCGATCTCCTCGCCGCGCGCCTGGCGCAGCACCGTGCGCGCCGCGACCTTGCCCATCTCCACCAGCGGCTGGCGGACCGTGGTCAGCGGCGGTGCCGACCAGCGCACCTCCGGAAGGTCGTCGAAGCCGACGATGCTCACGTCCTCCGGGACCCGCATCCCGCGCCGCCGCAGCGCCTCGATCGCGCCCAGCGCCATCTGGTCGCTGGCGGCGAACAGGGCGGTCGGCGGCTCGTCCAGGTCCATCAGCCGGTTGCAGCCGGTGAAGCCGGACTCGTGGTAGAAGTCCCCGGGCACCATCAGCCGCTCGTCCACGGGCACCCCCGCGGCCTCCAGGGCGGCCCGGTAGCCGTCCAGGCGGGCCCGGCTGCACAGCAGCCTGGGCGGTCCGGCGATGAACCCGATCCGGCGGTGCCCCAGCTCCAGCAGGTGCTCGGTGGCGGACATCCCGCCGGCCCAGTTGGTGGCGCCGACCGTCGGGGCGTCCAGGGCGGGCGAGCCGGAGGGGTCCACCACGACCAGCGGGACGCCGAGGCGGTGCAGCTCCTCGTGGAGGACCGGCTCCAGGACGGACGTCACCAGGATCACCCCGCCCGAGGCGCGGGCGCGCAGGTTGCGCATCCACTGCCGGGCCGAGCCCGCGCGGTCGTGGATCGCCGAGACCACCGTGCCGAAGCCGACCTCGTGCGTGGTCTCCTCCACGCCGCGGATGATCTCCACGGCCCAGGGGCTGTCGAGGTCGTTGAAGACCAGGTCGATCAGGGCGGGGCGGTCGCCGGAGGACGCGGTGCGGCGGCGGTAGCCGTACTGCCGCAGCAGCTCCTCGACCCTGGCCCGGGTCGCCGGGGCGACGTCGGAGCGGCCGTTGACCACCCGCGAGACGGTGGGCACCGAGACCCCCGCCTCCTGGGCGATCGCCGTGATGGTCACCTTCTGCTCCACTCTGGACGCCCCCCGCTGTTCGGCGACCCTGCCGCCTGTCGCCGTGACCGCGGCGTCCGCCATGCCGTCTCCCATGCCCTCTCCTCCACACACGCACACCGTTGACGGGCGTTCCCATCGGCTCTACCGTTCCCGGCGCACCCTCGAAACCTTCCAACAGTCTTCCGGAAAGTGTTCCGGGGAGTCGAGAGAGGGACACCCCAGCATGAGGTCACACCGTGAAAGAACCGTACGTCGTTTAGCCAGGGCGGCCGTAGCCGCCTCCGCCGCGATCGCGACGCTGACCTTCGGCACGGCCGCCGTGGGACAGGCGGCCGAGCCCTCGCTGCGCGAGGTCGCCGAGCCCACCGGCCGCTTCATCGGCACGGCGGTCAACGACGGCCTGCTGAGCAACGGCACCTACAGCGGCATCGTCGGCACCGAGTTCGACAGCGTCACCGCCGAGAACGCGATGAAGTGGGAGGCGGTCGAGCCCCAGCGCGGCCAGTTCAACTGGGCCGGGGGCGACCGCCTGGTCCAGTTCGCCCAGCAGAACGACCAGCTCGTCTACGGGCACACCCTGGTCTGGCACAGCCAGATGCCGGGCTGGCTGCAGAACGGCTCGTTCTCCGCCGCCGAGCTGCGCACCATCATGACCGACCACGTCACCACCCAGGTCGCCCGCTACAAGGGCAGGGTCCAGCGCTGGGACGTGGTCAACGAGGCGTTCAACGAGGACGGCTCGTTCCGGCAGAGCAAGTTCTACCAGCAGCTCGGCTCGTCCTACATCGCGGACGCCTTCCGGGCCGCCCGCGCCGCGGACCCGAACGCCAAGCTCTTCATCAACGACTACAACACCGAGCTCGACAACGCCAAGAGCGACGGCCTGTACCGGCTGGTCGGCGACCTGCTGGCGCAGGGCGTGCCCATCGACGGGGTCGGCTTCCAGAACCACCTCATCGTCGGCCAGGTGAACGGCCCGGCCATCCGGCAGAACCTCCAGCGCTTCGCCGACCTGGGCCTGGAGGTCGCGGTCACCGAGCTGGACATCCGGATGCAGATGCCGGCCGACAGCTCCAAGCTCCAGCAGCAGGCGCGCGACTACCGCGCGGTGGCCGACGCCTGCCTGGCGGTCTCCCGCTGCTCCGGCATCACCGTCTGGGGCGTCAGCGACCGCGACTCCTGGGTGCCCGACGTCTTCGAGGGCCAGGGCGCGGCCTGCCCCTGGGACGAGAACTACCGGCCCAAGCCGGCGTACGACGCGCTGCGCGACGCCTTCGTCGCGGCGGGCGGCGGCGATCCGGGCGACCCGGGCGACCCCGACCCGCCCACCGGTGACTGCTCGGCCGTCTTCACCGTCTCCAACCGCTGGGCCACCGGGTCGGTCGTCTCCGTGACCATCCGCACCGGGCAGGCCCTGAACGGCTGGAACGTCCGGTTCGGCCTGCCGGCCGGAGTGAGCCTGGCCAACGGCTGGAACGGCAGCTTCTCGCAGAGCGGCGGCACCGTCACCGTCACCAACGCCGCCTACAACGGCACGGTCCCGGCCGGCGGAACGATCTCCTTCGGCTTCCAGACCAGCGGGGGCGCAGCCCAGGACGGCACCCGCGTCAGCCTCGGCGGCCGGGAGTGCGCCGCCGGGTGACAGACCCCCGTCCGGGGCGCCGGCTGTCAGGGCAGGGCGGGCGGCGCACCGGGCGGGTCCGGACCCGGTCGCGGCCCGCCCCACACGGGCCGCGGCCGGGGTCCGCCCCGCGCGGCCCCCGGCCGTGCGCCGTGCCCGGCGCGCCGGGCCGCGCCCCGTCAGCGGGTGCGGACCTCGTAGGCCGGGACGCGGACCCGCTCGTCGTCCAGGCACTCCCCGGTGGCCAGGTCGAAGCGCTGCTTGAGCAGCGGCGACGCCACGAACGCCCGGCCGCCCGCCGTTCCCGTCAGCCCGCGCGCGAGGACGTAGGCGCCGGTGAACGGGTCGCGGTTGCCGACGGCGTACGTCCGGCCCGCCCGGTCCCGGAAGAGGGCGATCTGCCGGCCGTCGGGGAGCAGCGCCGCCACCCCCCGTCCCGGGGTCAGGTCGGACAGGCCGCACACCGCGGCCCAGCCGCCGTCGGTGCGCACCTCCACCCGCACGTCGGCGGTACCGGCGGTGCCGGCGGCCACGGCGGCGGCCGGGGTCTCCTCGGAGGCGGTGACGGTCATCGTGCGGTGGTCCCTTCGAGTGTGCGGACGGGGATGTCGGGGCCGGACAGGAGGGTCAGGTCGGGCTTGACCTGCTCGCGCTCAGCGACGAAGCGCACCGACGGATCGGGGGCGTCCGGGGCGTTGACGAAGGACACGAAGCGCCGCAGCCGCTCGGGGTCGTCCAGCGTCTCGGCCCACTCGTCGCGGTAGTTCGCCACGTGCTCGGCCATCATGGCCTCCAACTCCCCGCACAGGCCCAGCGAGTCGTGGACGACGACGTCCCGCACGTGGTCCAGTCCCCCCTCGATCCGGTCCAGCCAGGCCGCGGTGCGCTCCAGCCGGTCGGCGGTGCGGATGTAGAACATCAGGAAGCGGTCGATCAGCCGGATCAGCTCCGCGTCGGACAGGTCCTGGGCCAGCAGGTCGGCGTGGCGCGGGGTCGCGCCGCCGTTGCCGCCCACGTACAGGTTCCAGCCGCCGGCGGTGGCGATCACGCCGAAGTCCTTGGCCTGGGCCTCCGCGCACTCGCGCTGGCAGCCGGAGACCCCCGACTTCAGCTTGTGCGGCGCGCGCAGGCCCCGGTAGCGCAGCTCCAGGTCGATGGCCATGCGCACCGAGTCCTGCACCCCGTAGCGGCACCAGGTTTGCCCCACGCACGACTTCACCGTGCGCAGCGCCTTGCCGTAGGCGTGGCCCGACTCGAAGCCGGCCGCCACCAGCCGCGCCCAGATCGCCGGGAGCTGGTCCACGCGGGCGCCGAACAGGTCGATCCGCTGCCCGCCGGTGATCTTGGTGTAGAGGCCGAAGTCCCGGGCCACCTCGCCGATCACGATCAGTTTCTCGGGCGTGATCTCGCCGCCGGGGATGCGCGGCACGACCGAGTACGAGCCGTTGCGCTGCATGTTGGCCAGGAAGTGGTCGTTGGTGTCCTGCAGGGCGGCCTGCTCCCCGTCCAGGACGTAGCCGCTGGCGCCCAGCGTCGGGGCGAGCGAGGCGATGACCGAGGCGACGGTCGGCTTGCAGACCTCGCACCCCTCCCCGCCCCGCGCCTCCTCGCGTCCGTGGCCGTCCAGCAGCTCGGCGAACGAGGTCAGCCGCAGGGTGCGGACGATCTCGTACAACTCGCTGCGGGTGTAGGCGAAGCAGCCGCACAGGCCCTTGTCGACGGTGACGCCGCTCGCCTCCAGTTCGTCGTCGACCAGCGCGGTGAGCACCCTCACGCAGCTCCCGCAGCCGGTGCCGGCCTTGGTGCACTTCTTCACCTCCGGCACCGTGGTGCACCGGTGGTCGGTGACGGCCGCGCGGATGGCGCCCTTGGCGACGTTGTGGCAGCTGCACACCACCGCCTCGTCGGGCAGCGCGGACGGGCCCAGCGCCGCCGGGGCCCCCGCACCGGCGGGCAGCACCAGCCGCTCGGGCGCCACCGGGGGGACGCTGCCGGTCAGCGGGCGGAGCGTGCCGTACGCCTCGGCGTCGCCGACCAGCACACCGCCCAGCAGGGTGCCGTCGGGGGCGACCACCAGCTTCCGGTACACCCCGGCGCGCGAGTCGGAGTAGACGACGTCCAGGCAGCCCTCGGCCGTCCCGTGCGCGTCGCCGAAGGAGGCGACGTCCACGCCCAGCAGCTTGAGCCGGGTGGAGGTGTCGGCCCCGGTGAAGGACCGTCCCGTCCCCCCGGCGACGGCCTCGGCCGCCACCTGCGCCATCTCGTAGCCGGGCGCCACCAGGCCGTACACCGTGCCGTCCGCGGCCCGCGCGCACTCGCCGATGGCGTACACGGCCGGATCGGAGGTGCGGCAGCGCTCGTCGACGACGATCCCGCCGCGCTCGCCGACCTCCAGGCCGCAGTCGCGGGCGAGTCCGTCGCGGGGGCGCACGCCCGCCGAGAAGACCACCAGGTCGGTCCGGATCACCGAACCGTCCGACAGCCTCATCGCGGTGACGGCCCCGTCCTCGCCGGCGACGATCTCCTGCCCGCCCACCCCGGTGTGGACGACCAGGCCCATCCCCTCGACGGTGCGGCGCAGCGCGGCGCCGCCGCCCTCGTCGACCTGGAGGGACATCAGGCGCGGGTTGAACTCCACGACGTGGGTCTCCAGCCCCAGCCCCTTCAGCGCGCCGGCCGCCTCCAGGCCCAGCAGCCCGCCGCCGACGACCGTGCCGACCCCGCTGCTCCCGGCGTACTCCTCGATGGCGAGCAGGTCCTCCACGGTCCGGTAGACGAAGCAGCCGGTGCTGTCCCGGCCCGGCACGGGCGGCACGAACGGGTGGGAGCCGGTGGCCAGCACCAGCGTGTCGTAACCGATCTCCCGGCCGGCGCGCGAGGTCACGGTGCGCGCCTCGCGGTCGACGGCGACCGCCGGGTCGCCCACGTGGAGCTCGATGCCGTGCCGCTCCAGGAAGCCGTCCTCGACCAGGGACAGCTCCTCGGGCGAGGTGCCGGAGAAGTACGAGGTCAGGTGGACCCGGTCGTAGGCGGGCCGGGGTTCCTCGCACAGCACGACCACCCGGGCCCGCCCGGTCACCTCCCGGCTCGCGAGCTCCTCCAGGAACCGCTGTCCGACCATCCCGTGTCCGACGAGCACGATCGTGGGGCGTGGCGTCCGGGGCATCTCTACAGGCCTCCATCGTTGGCGATCAGGTGGAGCAGCGGGGCGGAGGGGAGCGGCTCGTCGCCCTCCCAGGTGCGGGCCAGGGTGCCGACGCCGTCGAGGTCGCCGAGGAGGATCCCGCCGACGAGCCGGTCGCCGCGGACGACGACCTTGCGGTAGACGCTGCGCGTGGCGTCGGCGAGGTGGACGACGTCGTCGCCCGGGCCGGGGACGGTCTCGCCGAACGCGGCGAGGTCCAGGGCGCGCCCCCGCCCCGGGGGGAGGGGGGAGAGGGTGAGCCGGGTCAGCGCCCGGGTGCCGGTGTACGGGGCGGGGGCGCCCCGGGCGGTGCCCCCCGCGGTCCGCGGTGGGCGGTCCACCGGTCCGCCGGGCTCCGCCAGCAGCACGCGGGCCAGCGCGTCGGCCTGGTCCTGGGCGGCGCCCGCCAGCCCGTAGACCACCCCGCCGTGCTCGGCGCAGTCGCCGACGGCGTGGACGGCCGGGTCGGAGGTGCGCAGCGCGTCGTCGACGACGATCCCGCGCCGCACCTCCAGGCCGGCCGCCCGCGCGAGCCCGGTGCGCGGCCGCACCCCGCAGGCGAGCACCACCAGCTCGGCCTCCAGCAGGTAGCCGTCGGCCAGCTCGACGCCGGCGGCCCTGCCGTCCCCGCCGTCCCCGCCGGCGCGCCGGGTCCGCAGGCCGCGGACCCGGCACTCGGTGTGGACCTCCACCCCCAGCGCCGCGAGGTGGTCGCGGAGCAGCTCCGAGGCGCGGGGGTCGAGCTGGCGCTCCATGAGGTGCTCGCCCTGGTGGGCCAGGACGGTGCGGACGCCGCGTCCGGCCAACGCGCGGGCGGCGGAGACCCCGAGCAGCCCGCCGCCGACGACGACGGCCCGCGCTCCGGGGCGTGCCTCCTGCGCCAGGGCCCGGCAGTCGGACAGGGTGCGGAAGGGGTGCACGCCCCGGGGCAGTCCGCGGCCGCCGCGGGCGGGGCCGGGCGGGCCGCCGGCTTCGGGGAACAGCCCGCGCAGCGGCGGCAGCACCGGGTTGGACCCGGTGGCCAGCACCAGCGTGTCGTACGGCACCGAGGAGCCGTCGTCGCACCGCACCAGGCGCTCGGCCCGGTCCAGGCGGACCGCCCGCACCCCGCGCAGCCAGCGGACGGCGGACGGCACCGGGAGGGCGACGACCTCCGGCCCGTACCGTCCGGCCAGCACCTCGGCCAGCAGCACGCGGTTGTACGGCGCGTGCGGCTCCTCGCCGACGACCGTCAGCTCCACGGCGGAGCCGGCGGCGGACAGCTGCCCGGCGAGCCGGGCCGCGGCCATCCCGCCGCCGATCACCACCACACGCTTCGTCGAGGTCATGCAGGCAGCGTGCGCGGCCGCTGTTTCCCGGCCGCATCCCCGCTGTTTCCCGCGGGCAACGCTGCCCTCAGCGCGTTCGGACCTACGGTGTGAGCCCCGGCTCCGGGCGGACGGGCAGGACGTGGACGCTGTTGCTCACGAAGCTCCTCGGCCGGGGCAGGCCGGCGTCCGGCCCGGCCGGCTCGATGTCGGGGAAGCGCTCGAAGAGCCGCTCCAGGGCGATGGCGGCCTCCATGCGGGCCAGCGGGGCGCCCAGGCAGTAGTGCGGTCCGTGGCCGAAGGACAGGTGCCGCCCGGCCGGGCGGGTGACGTCGAACCGGTCGGCGTCCGGGCCGTGCGCCCGCGGGTCGCGTCCGGCCGAGGAGTAGGAGGCCAGCACGGGCGTCCCCGCGGGGATCACCGTGCCCTCCACCTCCAGGTCGCGGACGGGGTAGCGGAACGGGAAGTGGCTGACCGGGCTGTCGTAGCGCAGGGTCTCCTCCACCACGTCCGCCCAGCCGGCGCGCCCGGAGCGGACCAGGGCGAGCTGGTCGGGGTGGGCGAACAGGGCGCGCACCGCGTTGGTGATCAGGTTGAGGGTCGTCTCGTGCCCGGCGACGATCATCAGCAGCAGGGTGCCGACCAGTTCCTGTTCGCTGAGCCGGTCGCCGTCCTCCTCGCGGGCCGCGATCAGCGCGCTGGTCAGGTCGTCGCCGGGGCGTTCGCGGCGCTCGGCCGCCACCTGCGCCAGGAGGGCGACCATCTCCCGGTTGGCGGCCACCGTCTCCTCGGGGGAGATCTCGGTGCTGACGATCCGGTTCGACAGCCGGTGGAGCCGCAGCCGGTGCTCGGGCCCCACCCCCAGCAGCTCGCAGATCACGCTCATGGGCAGCGGGAACGCCACGTGCCGGCGCAGGTCGGCGACGCCGCCGCCCTCGCGGGCCGCCTCGGCCAGGTCGTCCAGCAGCCCGGAGACCAGCTCCTCGACCCGGGGGCGCAGCGCCTCCACCCGGCGGGGGGTGAGGGCCCGGGTGACCAGGGAGCGCAGCCGGCGGTGGTCCGCCCCGTCGGCGGTGGTCATGCCCGGGACGGTCGCGAAGGTGCGCAGCGGCCAGCTCTCGGGGATCTCGCCGCGCTGGAGGGCGGCGAAGTGGCAGGCGTTCTTGGCCACCGAGGGGTTGTTGAGGAAACCTTTCAGCGCGTCATGGCGGGTCACCACGTACCCGTCGACCCCGCCGGGGAGCACCACCGGCACCGCGGCGCCCCGCTCGCGCAGCCGCTCGTTCACCGGGTGGGGATCGGCCCCGCCGGGGTCCAGCACGTGCGGCGCGGGGTCTTCGGGGGCGGCTGCGGCGGTCATCTGCGGTCTCCCTGGCCGGCTGGGGTGTGCGGGGTGGCGGTGTGCGGACCGGCGGCGGTGTGCCGGGCGGCGTGCGGTGCGGTGAACCGGACGGGCAGTGCCGCCAGGCCCTTGGTCCAGGGCGAGGACGCCCACACCAGCCGGTCCTCGGGCACGGCGAGCTCCATGTCCGGCAGGTGGTGCCGGACGGTGTCCACGGCGGTGCGGGTGATCAGCCGGGCCGGGTCCTGGGCGGGGCAGGTGTGCGGGCCCGCGCTGAACGCCATGTGCGCGCGGTTGCCGGTGACGGGGCGTCCGCCGTCGGGCAGGACCTCGGGGTCGGTGTTGGCGGCGGCCAGGCCCAGGACGAGCATGTCGCCGGCGCGGACGTCCTGGCCGCCCAAGCGCAGGTCGCGGACGGCGTAGCGGGCGGGGAAGTTCTGGGTGGGCGGGAAGCGCCACAGCACCAGGTCCAGGGCGTCGTCCACGGTCAGGTGCCCGCCGGTCAGCGACGAGCGCAGGGCGGGGTCGGTGAGCAGGATGCGCAGCGTGGTGGCGATCCAGTTCTTCGTCGTTTGGTTGCCCGCGACGATCATCACCACGATGTTGTGCAGCACCTCCTCGTCGCTCAGCCCGGCCGGGTGGGCCAGCAGCCGCGAGGTGACGTCGTCGCCCGGCCGCCGCCGCTTCTCCTGGATGAGCGCCAGCAGGATCTGCCCCATGCGGCGGCTGGCGTCGGCCGAGTCGGCGCTGGCGGCGGCCGTGCCCGCGATGGCCTCGGCCAGCTGCACGCCGGTGCGCTCGTCCACGCCCAGCAGCTGGGCGATGACCTGGATCGGCAGCTTGTGCGCGTAGTGCGGCACGAGGTCGGCCTCGCGCCGGGCGGCGAAGGAGTCGATCAGCCGCTCCGCGGTGGCGCGCACCATGCGGCGCAGCTCGTGCCCGTTGACCTCGGCCAGCGCGTCGGCGACGGCCGCCCGCATCCGCCGGTGCTGCCGGCCGTCGGCGAACATCAGCGCCGGGCGCCAGCCCACGAAGGCCATGATCGGGGAGTCGGCCGGGACCCGGCCCTCGCGCAGCAGGTTCCAGCGGCGCGGGTCGTGGCTGAAGTCCTGCTCCTCGCGCGCCACCCGCAGCAGCTCCCGGTAGCCCAGCACCAGCCAGGCGTGGACGCCGGGGGCCAGGGCGACGGGCGCGACGGGGCCGTGCTCGGCGCGCAGCCGCTCGTACAGCGCCGGCAGCGCGTCCCCGTCCAGGCCCGGCCCGTACAGCGGGGCGGGACGCGGGCCCTGGCGGGCCGGGCAGCCCGGCGGCGGGACGGCGGGCGAGTGTCCGGGCAGGGACGACTCGCGGAAGGAGGTCCCGGCCTCGGCCGGCTCGTGGAAGGGGGAGGTCATGAAGGGGTCTCCCCGGTGGTTTCGATGAGGTGGGTGACCAGGGCGATCAGGGCCCGCAGGGACGAGTCGTGGTCCCGGGCGTCGCAGACGGTCAGGGGGGTGTGCGGCAGCAGGTCCAGCGCCGCCCGCAGCTCCGCCTCGCCGTACCGGGGGCTGTCCGGGAAGGAGTTGACCGCCACGCTGAAGGGCACGTCCAGGTCCTCCAGGTGCCCCAGGGAGTCGAAGGACGCCTCCAGGTCGCGGGTGTCCACCAGGGCGAGCGCGCCCAGGCAGCCGTTGGCCAGCTCCCGCCAGGTGGGCAGGAACCGCGGCTGCCCGGGGGTGCCGAACAGGTAGAGCACCAGCTCCCCGTCGAGCGTGATGCGCCCGAAGTCCAGGGCGACCGTGGTGGTCCGCTTCGACCGCTCCCCGCCCGTGTCGACCCGGGCACCGGCCTGGGTCATCACGGCTTCCGTGGACAGCGGCCGGATCTCCGACACCGAGCCGATCAGGGTGGTCTTGCCCACCCCCAGCGGCCCGACGACCAGGATCTTGGCCGCACCCGCGACGGTCGGACGCACGTACACGCCGCGGTCGTCCCCGGCCCCGGGGGCGGGGGAGGCCCCCGCGGGAGCGGGGGAAGCGGCGGGGACGCCCGGTGAGGCACCGCCGTCGGACGGGGCGACGCCGGCGGAGGCGTCAGAGGCGGCTCTCGAGCCCATGAAGCACCTTTCTCAGCAGGGAAACATCGGTACGCTCGGCCGGCGGCACCGGCGGCCGGGTCTCGACGAGCCCCCACTCGACGAGGTCGGCCAGCAGCACCTGCACCACGGGTGGCGGCTGCCCCAGGTGGGCGGCGACCTCCGCGAGCGACAGCAGCCCCTGGCAGCACTCCAGGATCCGCAGGTACTCCGGCTGGAGCGTGGCCGGCGGCGTGACGCCGGAGGCCACCACGAGCGTCTCCCAGGGCAGCGACACCGGGGAACCGGAACGGCCCCGCGTGATCACGTAGGGGCGCACCGAGGACGTGGTGCGCCCCTCTCCGGCGCCGCTCACGCGGAGGGGTCCCCCGGGTCACGGGGCTGGGCGCTCAGATGCGCGCCGATCTTGGCGACCAGCAGCTGCATCTGCTGGGCTATCAGCCCCACGTCCGCGTCGGCGTCGGTGGCGACCCCCAGGTGGGCGCCCTCGCCGGCGGAGGTGAACAGCGCGAAGCCGTACTCGGACTCCAGCATCAGCTGGCGGACCCCGGCCTGTTCGCCGAAGAGCAGCGACACCGTGGAGCGCCCGGTCATGGTCAGCGCCGCGCAGGCGGCGGAGAGCGACTCGGCCTCGTCCACGGTCAGGCGCGGCACAGGACCCGACAGCCCTTCGGCGGAGGCGTGCCCCAGGCGGAGTCCGTCCACGGACACCACGACGGCGTGGCGCACTCCCGGGATCTCCGTCAGGGGACGCAGCATCCAGCCCACGTCGGGCAGTCTGGTGATGGCTCCGGCCACTACCGGCCTTCCTCTCGTTCGTCGGTCTGCGGGGCGTTCTCCAGCTCGGCCCGCCCGCGCCGGGTTCCGGACACGATGTCG
Organism: Streptomyces desertarenae; assembly: GCF_042681365.1. Lineage (NCBI taxonomy): Bacteria > Bacillati > Actinomycetota > Actinomycetes > Kitasatosporales > Streptomycetaceae > Streptomyces > Streptomyces desertarenae. Next base: position 194,864 of record NZ_JBHUFU010000001.1, read on the forward strand.
GCCACCGAGGCGCCCGCTGCCTCCGGCGACCAGGGCCTGGTGGGAAGCGGGGCCGGACGTCCGGCCGCCCCCGCCGCCTCCCCCGTGCGCGCGTGGTACTGGCGCTCCCAGGGCTGGGGCCGGTCCGCCCCCGGCGCGCCGGGCGAGCGGCGCCGGCTGCGCCGCCGGGGCAGGCCGGCGGGCGTCCGGGGGGTCTCCTCGTCCGCCTCCGCGCCGGTGCCGGCGCCCTCCCCCGTGCCGGCCCCCGTCCCGCCGTCCGCGGCGGCCCCGGCGCCCGCACCGCCGGACGGCGGCGGTGCGGCCGGCGGCCGCGGGGCGGCGGGAGCGGCGGGCGCCTGCCCGGCGGGCGGGACCTCCGGGGCCGCCGGGACCTCCGGCGGCCGCACGCGCGCCGGCGCCGGGGCGGGGGCCGACGCCGGCTCCGCCCCGGTCGGCTCGGTCATCAGCCGGTGCGGCACGAACAGCACCGCCCGGGTGCCGCCGTACGCCGAGGCGGTCGTCAGCTCCACCCCGAAGCCCAGCTCCTGCGACCAGCGGCCCACGCAGGCCAGGCCCAGCCGGGGCACGGCGCCCAGCTCCGCCAGGTCCAGGCCGTGCCGGAGCCGGCCCAGGGCCTGCTCCAGCACGTCCGGGGGCATGCCCAGACCCGCGTCGTCGATCTCGACGACCGCGCCCGCGGCCACCTCCCGGACGGAGACGACGACCTGGGTGCGCGAGGGCGAGAACACCGTGGCGTTCTCCAGGAGTTCGGCGGTGGCGTGCATCAGGCCCTCCACCGCGGGCGGCACGACGTACAGGTTCTGGCCGCCGTGCACCTCCACCCGCCCGAACTCCACGATCCGCGACTGGGCGCCGCGCACGCAGTCGAACAGCGACACCGGGCGGGACTCGCGCCGGGCCGGCCAGATCCCGCACATCACCAGCAGCGTCTGGGCCTTGCGGGTCATCTGGGCCGCCGCGTGGTCGGCCTTCATCACCTCGGCCATCAGCACCGGGTTGTCGATGAGCCGCTCCACGTGGTCCAGGACCTGCTGCTGGACCGTCGCCATGGCGTGCATGTTCCGCGCGACGGACTCGAAGGCGGCCTGCACCGAGTCCCGCAGGGCCCGCTCCCGCCGCACCGCCTCGTCCGAGCCCAGCGCCTCCGCCACGGACGCCAGCGCCCGGGCGAAGTCCTCACCGGTCTGCTCGGGCGGCAGGACCGGTCCGGGGACGCCGTCGAGCCCGCGCCCCTCGCGGACCCGCTCGGCGATGGCCGGCGCCCGCACGGACGCCAGGTGCGCCACCTCGGCGCCCCGGGCGGCGGCCACGGCCTGCTCGCGGGAGGCGTGCTCCCGGGCGCCGGCGAGCTGCCGGCGCAGCAGGAGGATCCCGGCCAGGGACAGGGCCAGTGCCGCCGCGGCGGCGCCCGCGGCGGCGGCGAGCCACCACGTGCCCGACGACGGCAGGTCCGTCCGGAGGAGGAGTCCCGCGGCCGCCGCGGCCACCGCGCCGCACACGGCGGCCACCACCGCGGCCGGCCACCAGAACTTCCGTCCCCCCGCTTGCCGGTTCACCACTGGTGACAACGACCTCTCAGACGAAACGATCAGAATCGGTCCAGCACCGCACTCGACCGGGCGGCCCCGGGGCCGGGGAGATCCTACTCGTCAACTGGCTTGAAAAAAGGGGAAGATCCTTGAGTCTCGGTTCCGGACGATGATGCGCTGCGCGGTATGGCCGGATGGTTGCGCGGTTGTGAACTATCGGCCGAGAAACCGGTGCGGCTCCCCGTCGCCGTCCTCCCGGCCCCCGGAGCGGGACGGGCGGCGGTGCGCCGGGCGGCGTGCGGTGCGGTGAACCGGACGGGCAGTGCCGCCAGGCCCCTGGTCCAGGGCGAGGACGCCCACACCAGCCGGTCCTCGGGCACGGCGAGGCGCATGTCCGGAAGCCGCTCCCGCAGCACCGTCACGGCCGTCCGTGTGATCAGCCGGGCCTGCTCGCGGGCCGGGCAGGCGTGCGGGCCCGCACCGAACGCCATGTGCGCGCGGTTGCCGGTGACGGGGCGTCCGCCGCCGGGCAGGACCTCGGGGTCGGTGTTGGCGGCGGCCAGGCCCAGGACGAGCATGTCGCCGGCGCGGACGTCCTGGCCGCCGAAACGCAGGTCGCGGACGGCGTAGCGGGCGGGGAAGTTCTGGGTGGGCGGGAAGCGCCACAGCACCGCCTCCAGGGCGTCGTCCACGGTCGTCCGGCCGTCCTCCACGGAGGAGCGCAGCTCGGCGTCGGTGAGCAGGACGCGCAGCGTGGTGGCGATCCAGTTCCGCGTCGTCTGGGTGCCCGCCACCACCGTCACCGCCAGGTTGTGCAGCACCTCCTCGTCGCTCAGCCCGGCCGGGTGGGCCAGCAGCCGCGAGGTGACGTCGTCGCCCGGCCGCCGCCGCTTCTCCTGGATGAGCGCCAGCAGGACCCGCCCCATGCGGCGGCTGGCGTCGGCCGAGTCGGCGGTGGCGGCGGCCGTGCCCGCGACGGCGTCCGCCAGTTTCCCGCCCGCCCGGTCGTCCCCGCCCAGCAGCCGGGCCAGGACGCGGGAGGACAGCTTGTGCGCGTAGTGCGGCACGAGGTCGGCCTCGCGCCGGGCGGCGAAGGAGTCCACCAGCCGGCCGGCCACCTCCCGCACCGTGCGCCCCAGCCGCCCGCCGTCGTCCCCGCGGGGCGCGCCCCCCTCCAGCGCGTCGGCGACGGCCGCCCGCATCCGCCGGTGCTGCCGGCCGTCGGCGAACATCAGCGCCGGGCGCCAGCCCACGAACGGCAGCAGCGGGGAGTCCGGCGGCAGACGGCCCTCGTGGAGGAGGTTCCAGCGGCGCGGGTCGTGGCTGAAGTCCTGCTCCTCGCGCGCCACCCGCAGCAGCTCCCGGTAGCCCAGCACCAGCCAGGCGTGGACGCCGGGGGCCAGGGCGACGGGCGCGACGGGGCCGTGCTCGGCGCGCAGCCGCTCGTACAGCGCCGGCAGCGCGTCCCCGTCCAGGCCCGGCCCGTACAGCGGGGCGGGACGCGGGCGGCGGCCGGGGCGGCCCGGGGGACCGTGCTGGGGACGACGGGGGGCGATGGTCATGTCGGCTCCGTGGGAGGGGAGGGGAGCGGCCCGGGTGCGGCCCGTACCCTCCGGAGGCAACGCCCACCCCGCGGGGACGGTCAACCGACGTTGCAGAAAAGAGTCGTGAAATACCTCCCAGGAGTGAGCGGGGCCGCCCGGCTAGGGTGGATCCGCCGGGAGGCGGCGGCCGCGGCGGCGCGGCGGCCGCGGGCGGCGTGCAGGACGAGGACGGTGCGGAGGAGGAGCGGCGGCATGGCGGACGCGGCGGGGACGGAGCGGACCGGGACGGCCGACGGGGCGGCGGCCGGGTTCCTGACCGTGCTGACCACCACCGACAGCCGGGAGAAGGCCGAGGCGCTGGCCCGCGGCGCGGTCGGGGCCCGCCTGGCGGCGTGCGCCCAGGTCGGCGGCCCGGTGACGTCGGTGTACCGCTGGGAGGGGGAGGTGCGGGCCGAGCCCGAGTGGCAGGTGCTGCTGAAGACGACCGCCGCGCGCTACGACGCCCTGGAGGCGCACCTGCGCGCGGCGCACGACTACGACACCCCGGAGATCATCGCCACCCCCGTCGTCCGCGGCGGCGCCGACTACCTGTCCTGGGTGGCCCGGGAGACGGCCGGCGGCCCGGACGGCGGGGCCTGAGGGATCACCGCCCCGCACCGCCGGGCCCGTCCCCGGCGGCCTCCACCCGGACGGCGCAGACCTTGAACTCCGGCATCCGCGAGGCGGGGTCCAGAGCCGGGTTGGTCAGGGTGTTGGCGCGCCCGGCGCCCGGCCAGTGGAACGGCATGAACACCGTGTCCGGGCGGATGTCCGGGGTGATCCGGGCCGGCGCCACCGCGCGCCCGCGCCGCGAGACCACCGCGACGGGCTCGCCCTCGGCCACCCCCACCCGCTCGGCCAGCCGCGGGTGGAGCTGGACGAACGGCCCGGGTGCGGCGCCGTTGAGCTCCGCCACGCGGCGGGTCTGGGCGCCCGACTGGTAGTGGGCCAGCACCCGGCCCGTGGTCAGCAGCACCGGGTAGTCGGCGTCCGGCTCCTCCGCCGGGGGCCGGTGGGCGACGGGCACGAAGCGGGCCCGGCCGTCGTCGGTGGCGAAACGGTCCAGGAACAGGCGCGGGGTGCCGGGGTGCGGGGCGGGGGAGGGGCCGCCCGCGGGGCCGGCGACCCCGTTCTGCGCCGGCTCCTGCGGACACGGCCAGAAGACGCCGTCCTCCTCGGCGATGCGCCGGTAGGTGATCCCCGAGTAGTCCGCCGGGCCTCCGGCCGAGGCCCGCCGCAGTTCCTCGAAGACCTCCTCCGGGTCGGCGGGGAAGCCCTTCTCCCAGCCCAGCCGGGCGGCGAGCGCACCGAGCACCTCCAGGTCGGTGCGGACCCCGGGCGGGGGGTCCGCGGCCCGGCGGCGCAGCAGCACCCGGCCCTCCAGGTTGGTCATCGTGCCCGTCTCCTCCGCCCACTGCGCCACCGGCAGCACCACGTCGGCCAGCTCGGCCGTCTCCGACAGCACCACGTCGCACACGGCCAGGAAGTCCAGCGAGGCGATCCGCTCCTCCACGTGGGCGGCGCGCGGCGCGGAGACCACCGGGTTGGAGCCCGTCAGCAGCAGGGCGCGCACGTCGGTGCCGAGCGCGTCCAGCAGCTCGTACGCGCTGCGTCCCGGTTTCGGGAGCATCCCGGGGTCCACGCCCCACACCCGCGCGACGTGCTCGCGCGCGGCCGGGTCGTCCAGCCTGCGGTAGCCGGGGAGCTGGTCGGCCTTCTGGCCGTGCTCGCGCCCGCCCTGGCCGTTGCCCTGGCCGGTCAGGCACCCGTAGCCGGACAGCGGACGGCCGGCCCGGCCGGTGGCCAGGCACAGGTTGATCCAGGCGCCGACGGTGTCGGTGCCCTTGGAGTGCTGCTCGGGGCCGCGCGCGGTGAGCACCATCGACGACTCCGCGTCGCAGAACATCGCCACCGCCTCGCGCAGGTGCGGCACCGGCACCCCGGTGATCCGCTCCACCAGCTCCGGCCAGTGCGCCATCGCCGCCGCCCGCGCCTCGGGCCAGCCGCTGGTGCGCTCGGCCACGAACCCGGCGTCCACCCGGCCCTCGGCGACCACCAGGTGCAGCATCCCCAGGGCCAGCGCCAGGTCGGTGCCCGGCCGCGGGGCCAGGTGGAGGTCGGCCTGCTCGGCGGTGCGGGTGCGCCGGGGGTCGACGACGATCAGCCTCCCCCCGTTCTCGCGCAGCTCGGTGATGTAGCGCAGGGCCGGCGGCATCGTCTCGGCGAGGTTGGAGCCCACCAGGACCAGGCAGCCGGTGCGCGCCACGTCCGCCAGCGGGAACGGCATGCCCCGGTCCAGGCCGAACGCCCGGAGGTGGGCGGCGGCGGCCGAGGCCATGCAGAACCGGCCGTTGTAGTCGATCTGGGAGGTGCCCAGCACCAGGCGGGCGAACTTGCCCAGCGCGTACGCCTTCTCGTTCGTCAGCCCGCCGCCGCCGAACACCCCCACGGCGTCCGGGCCGTGGGCGGCCCGCACCCCCGCCAGCTCCCCGGCGACGCGGTCCAGCGCCTCCTCCCAGCCGGCCGGCTCCAGCGGCCCGCCCCGGCGGCGGCGGACCAGCGGCCCGGTCAGGCGCACCCGGGAGGAGAGCAGGGCGGGGGCGGTACGGCCCTTGCCGCACAGGGCGCCGCGGTTGACGTCGAACGCGGCGCGCTCCACCACCTCCAGGCCCGGCGCCGGGTCCGCGCCGGTGCCCGCGGAGGCGGGGACGGGCCGCAGCCCCATCCCGCACTGCAGGGCGCAGTACGGGCAATGGGTGTCCACGGCGGCGGAGGGGCCGCCGGGGGCCGTTCCGGCGGAGGGGGCAGTCGTCGCGCTCATGCGGCCCAGCGTGCGTCGCGCGTGTTACGCCGCACGCCCTCGCGGGTTACGGCGCGGGGACGCCGGCCTCAGCCCGCGCGGGAGCGCGCGGTGAGTCCCCGTGCAACACGGCGACACACCGGCGCAACGGCGCGGCAACGGGCGGTACCCACACTCGGCCCCATGGCACCTCCCTCCCCGCGTCCCGTCCGCCGCCCCGCCGAAGGCCGCCCCGGACACCGCCCGGAACCGGCCCTGGTGGCCGTCGCCCACGGCTCCCGCCACCCCGGGGCACTGCCCGCCGTCACCGCGCTGCTGGAGCTGGTGCGGTCGCTGCGCCCCGGACTGCGGGTGGTGCCGGCCCACATCGAGCTGGACGAACCCCTGCTGGCGGACGCCCTGGCGGCGCTTCCGGCCGGTGACGCGGTCCTCGTCCCGCTGCTGTTCGGCCGCGGCCACCACGTCAAGCACGACCTGCCGCGGGCCGCCGCCGGCGCCGCGCACCTGTCGGTGCGGACCGCCGCCCCCCTGGGTCCGCACCCGCTGCTCGCCGACGCCCTCGCCGGCCGGCTGGCCGAGACCGGCTGGACGGGGGCGGGGCGGCCGGACGGCGGTGTGGTGCTGGCCGCCGCGGGCTCGCGCGACCCGGAGTCGGCCCAGGACGCCTCCCGCACCGCCGAGCTGCTCTCCGCCCGCCTCGGCGGCGTGCCGGTCGTCCCCGCCTACGCCTCCGCCGCCGCACCGACCGTCCCGGAGGCGGTGGCCGCCCTGCGGGCCGCCGGACGCGGGCGCACCGCCCTGGCCTCGTGCTTCACCGCCCCCGGTCTCTTCGCGGCCCGGTGCGCGCGGGCGGTGCCCGGCCTGCCGGCCGCCCGCCCGCTGGGCGCCCACCCGTCCCTGGCCCGCCTCGTCCTGCACCGCTACGACGAGGCCCGCGCACGGCGGGACGCCCCGGCGGACCGCCCCGCCCGCCGGGGCGGCCGCCGCCTGGCCCGCGCCTCCTGACACCGGGCCCGCGCCTTCCGGTCCGGGGCCCGGGCGTCCGGCGGCTGTCACCCGGTGCGGATACCGTCGGTGTGTGGACGGCGGATGGGGCGATGTGTACGGCATGGACGGCAGCAACGAGACCCTGTGCGACGCCGCGCCCTACGACGAGGCGGCACTCGAACGGTGGGTCCCCGAACCCGACAAACGCCCCGGCCGGACGGCTTTCCAGCGCGACCGGGCCCGCGTACTGCACTCCGCGTCCCTGCGGCGCCTGGCGGGCAAGACGCAGGTCGTCACGCCCGGGACCACCGCGCAGGCGTGGGACGCCACGCCGCGCACCCGGCTGACGCACTCGCTGGAGTGCGCCCAGGTCGGCCGCGAGCTGGGCGCGGCCCTGGGCTGCGACCCGGACCTGGTGGAGGCCGCCTGCCTGGCCCACGACCTGGGCCACCCGCCCTTCGGCCACAACGGCGAGCGGGCGCTGGACGACATCGCGGCCCCCTGCGGCGGTTTCGAGGGCAACGCCCAGTCGCTGCGGCTGCTCTCCCGGCTGGAGCCGAAACGGTTCGCCGAGGAGGGCGGGAGCGGCGGGGACGGCGGTTCCCGGCCGGTCAGCGTCGGCCTCAACCTCACCCGTGCCGCGCTGGACGCCGCCACCAAGTACCCCTGGCCGCGCGGCGGCCGGCCGGGCGACCCCGCCTCGCGGAAGTTCGGGGTCTACGAGGACGACCTGCCGGTCTTCGCGTGGTTCCGGCACGGTGCCCCCGGTCACCGGCGGTGCTTCGAGGCGCAGGTCATGGACTGGTCCGACGACGTCGCCTACTCCGTCCACGACGTCGAGGACGGCCTCCACGCCGGGCACCTCGACCCCAACCTGCTGCTGGCCGAGCCCGAGCGCCGGGAGGTCTTCGCCGTCGCCGCCCGCCGCTACGCACCGCCCGGCACCGGGGAGGAGGAGCTCGCCGAGGCCCTGGACCGGCTGCTGGAGCAGGAGTGGTGGCCGCACGGCTACGACGGGACGGCCGTCGCCCAGGCCCGCCTGAAGGACGCCACCAGCCAGCTCATCGGCCGCTTCTGCCTGGCGGCCGAGGCCGCCACCCGGGCGGCGTACGGCTCGGGCCGGCTCACCCGGTACGCCGCCGACCTGGTGGTGCCGCGCGAGACGCGGCTGGAGTGCGACGTCCTCAAGGCCGTCGCCGACCGGTACGTGATGCAGCGCCCCGACCAGGAGCGCCTGCGCGGCGAGCAGCAGGCGGTGCTCACCGAACTGGCCGGGGCGCTGACCGCCCGTGCCCCGGAGGGTCTGGACCCCCAGTTCCGCGCGCTGTTCGCGGACGCCGCCGACGACGCGGCGCGGCTGCGGGTGGTCGTCGACCAGATCGCCTCCCTCACCGACGCCTCGGCCCGCCGCCTCCACGCCCGCCTCACCGGCGCGGGGTGACCGCCGGCGCGGGACGGCCGCCGGGCTTCCCGGCCCGGCACGGGCGCCTCCGTGCCGGGCCGGGGGCGCTCAGCAGGCGCCCAGGTCGCGCCAGACCCCGGATCCGGTGACGCCCGGCTCCTCACCGCGCGTCCACCAGGCGGCCCGCCAGGCGTGGCCGCGGTGGGTGGCGGACTGGCCGCCGGTGTAGACGGTGGAGGCGTTCCAGGCGGCCGCGGAGCACTCGGCCGGCCGGGTCGGGGGCTCCTGCGGCGTCTCGCCGCCGCCCCCGCCGCCGCTGCCGACCTGCACGTCGACGCAGTTGTAGAAGGCGTTGACGGTGTCGGCGACGTTCCACACCGCGAGGATCTTGTGCTTGCCGGAGGGCAGGCCGGACAGGGTGTGCGAGATGTTCGACGGGGGCTGGGTGTTGCCCTGGTCGAACTGCTTGAACAGCACGCCGTCGACGTAGTAGTCCCAGGTGCTGGTGCGGTGGGCGGCCGTCAGCCGCCACTGGAAGGTGACGGTGCCGGACACCTGGGTGACCGGCCAGTTCCTGCTCTCGTCGTCCAGGACGGTCCAGCCGCTGCCGCCGCTGCACAGGCGCGAGCCCTTGGGGGCCTCGACGCTCTGCGGCTCGTACTGCAGGCCGCCGCAGCCGGTGACCCGCCCGGTGGCGCAGTGGTCCTGGCGGCTGGGCGGGGAAGTGATCCAGCCGTGGGCACCGGCCGGACTTGCTGAGGTCATGACAATCGTGAGGGGCAGTGCCAGTGCGAAGGTGAAGAGGGAGGCCAGCAGCTTCCCGAGGGTGTTCCGTCTCGCCTGCCTGGTCCGGCTCATGTGGGGACTCCTTGCTCCGCCGGTGCGCCCGGGGGCCGGGCCGGCCGGGCGCGTGGGGTGGGTGGGGAGGGCGCCGCGGCGGGCCGTTCGGGAGCCGCGGCACACTGCTGACGACGGTAGGGCGGCGCCGGGAAACCGTTAAGACTGTTTTCGGTTCGGCTCCCGGTCCGCCGGACGGCGGTGCGGCGCACGGCCGGAGTCGGGCGGGCCGCGCCGGGGCGCGGTATCCGTGCAGGTGGGAGGGGGTCAGGGTGCCCCGGAGGGCGCCTGGGGCCTGGGGCGGGGTGATCCCTATGAGGCGGAATGCGGAAGATGTACCGATGTCTGAAATTGGTACAGACCAATAGGTCCGATCGTTCCGTTCCGCACGGACCGCCGGGCGGGGGCACGGCGTGCCGCGGGCCGCGCGCGGGCCGCGCCACCCGGCCGGGTGCGGCCGCCCGTTACGGAGCGCGGATCCGGGTACCACCTCCCCTGACCGCCGCCCGCCCCGGCCCCGACGGAGGAGAACGATGACCGACCCCTGCCCGGACCCCACCGCCCCGCCCCCGCAGGCGCACCGGAGCGGAGCGCGGCGGTGAGCGGCCCCGTCGGCACGGTCGACGCCCCCGCCTCCCGGGCCGACACCGGCCACCCCACGGCGCCGTGCGTGGAGGTGAGCGACAGCCGCGAGGCGCGGGTGGGACGGATCCGCGTGCGCCGCGCGCTGCCCCGCCGCGGACGGCGCACGGTCGGCGCCTGGTGCTTCGCCGACCACATGGGGCCCGCCGACGTCACCGAGGACAGCGGCCTGGACATCGGCCCGCACCCGCACATCGGCCTGCAGACCCTCACCTGGGTCACCGACGGGCAGGTGCTGCACCGCGACAGCCTCGGCTCCGAGCAGGTGATCAGGCCCGGCCGGCTCAACCTGATGACCGCCGGAAGCGGCGTCTCGCACGCCGAGGAGGCCACCGGGCACTACCGGGGCACCCTGGAGGGCATCCAGCTGTGGATCGCGATGCCGGAGGCCACCCGGCACGGGCCCGCCGCCTTCGAGCACCACGCCGACCTGCCCCGGACCGACCTGGACGGCGGCGCGGGCGCGGCGACCGTCCTGGTCGGCGACTTCACCGGAACCACCGGCCCGGCCCGCCACGACACCCCGCTGGTCGGCGTCGACCTCGACCTGCGCGCCTCTGCCACCGTGCCCCTGCGGCCCGACTTCGAGCACGCCGTCGTGGTCCTGAAAGGGGCGGTCGCCGTCCACGGAAAGCCGCTGCCCCCGGGCAGGCTCGGCTACCTCGGCCAGGGGCGCGGCGAACTCCGCCTGGAGGTGCGCGAACCCACCCGCGCCCTCCTGCTCGGCGGCGAGCCGTTCCCCGAGCCGATCCTGATGTGGTGGAACTTCGTCGGCCGCACCCGCGCCGAGATCGACGCCGCCCACGCCGCCTGGACGGCGCAGGACGACCGGTTCGGCCGGGTGCGCTCCTCCCTGCCGCGGATCCCCGTCGGCCCCCCGCACTGGCAGCGGGCCGAGGGGGAGCGGTGAGCGCCACCGCCCGCGGCGCCCCCCGCCCGGACCCCCGGGCGGCGCACTGACATGGCGGCGCGGCGGCGCGGAGCCTTCCAGACCCGGGCCGGCCGGACCGCCCTCCTGGCCCAGCTCTCCCGCCCCGTGCGGTCCTTCCTGGCCACGGAGGCAGGCAGCGCGGGCCTCCTGCTGGGCGCCGTGGCGGCGGCCCTGCTGTGGGCCAACTCCCCGTGGTCCGGCTCGTACGAGGCCCTCTGGGCGACGGAGGCGTCGCTCTCCCTCGGGGACCTCGCCCTGTCGATGGACCTGGCGCACTGGGTGAGCGACGGGCTGATGGCCCTGTTCTTCTTCGTCGTCGGCCTGGAGGTCAGGCACGAGCTGTCGGTCGGCGAGCTCACCGACCGGCGCCGCCTCGCCGTCCCCGCCGCGGCCGCGCTCGGCGGCATGGCCGTCCCCGTGCTGCTCTACCTGGCGGTCGCACCCGCGGGGGAGGCGTGGCGGGGGTGGGGCGTCGTCATCGGCACCGACACGGCGTTCATGCTGGGCGCGCTCGCCGTGGTGGGGCCCCGCTTCGCCACGCAACTGCGCGTCTTCCTGCTGACCCTCACCGTCATCGACGACATCGTGGCCGTGAGCGTGATCGGCCTGGTGTACTCGGGGAGGACCGACCTGCCGGCGCTGCTGGCGGTCCTCGCCCTGTGCGGGGTGCCGGCGCTGCTGAGCCGCCTGGGCATCTGGCGCGCCACGCCGTACGTGGCCGCCGTCGCGGCCCTGTGGCTGGCCACCGTCCTGGCGGGCCTGCACGCCTCCATCGCGGGCATGCTCGGCGGCCTCCTGATCGCCTCCCGCGCGCCCGGCCGCGAGGAGGTCGAGCGGGCGGCCCTGCACCTGCGCGCCTTCCAGCAGGCCCCGCTGGTGGACGTGGGCATGCTGGCGCGCGCCGGGCTGGACCGCGCCGTCTCGGTCAACGAGCGGCTGCAGGCGGTCCTCCACCCCTGGACCGGTTACGTCGTCGTCCCGCTGTTCGCGCTGGCCAACGCCGGCGTCGACCTGCGGGGTGGCGTCCTGGCCGACGCCCTGTCCTCCCCGGTCACCTGGGCCGTGGCGGCCGGCCTGGTGGCGGGGAAGCCGCTGGGGGTGGGGCTGTGCGCCCTCGCGGGCGTCCGGCTGGGGCTGGGCAGGCTGCCCCGCGGCGTGGGCGCCGGGCACGTGTTCGGCGGCGCCGCCCTGTCCGGGATCGGGTTCACGGTCTCCCTGCTGATCGCCGGGCTCGCCTTCGACGGCGAGGAGCTGCGGGACCGGGCCACCGTCGGGGTGCTGCTGGCGGCGGTGCTCGCGACCGGCCTGGGATGGCTGCTGTTCCGGGCCGCCGCCCTGCGCGGCGAGACGGACGCGGACCTGCCGCGCGTCCTGGCGCGCCCGGTGGATCCGGCCCGGGACCACATCAGGGGCCTGGCCGACGCGCCCCTGACCCTGGTGGAGTACGGCGACTTCGAGTGCCCCTTCTGCGCCCGCGCCACGGGCGTGGCGCAGGAGCTGCGGGAGCACTTCGGCGACCGCCTGCGGTACGTCTTCCGGCACCTGCCGCTCCCCGACGTCCACCCGCACGCCGAACTCGCCGCCCGGGCGGCGGTCGCCGCCGACGCCCAGGGGCGCTTCTGGGAGATGCACGACCTGCTCTTCGAGCACCACGACCGGCTGGAGTTCGAGGACCTGGTGAGCTACGCCGTCGACGTCGGCCTCGACGTCGAGCGCTTCCTGCGCCACCTGGACGACGAGCGCACGGCGGCCCGGGTGCGGGCCGACGTCGCCGGCGCCGAGGCCGGCGGCGCGCGCGGCACGCCGACCTTCTTCGTCGGCACGCGGCGGCACACCGGGCCGTACGACGCGCGGACCCTCGCCCGCGAGCTGGAGGAGCACGGCGGCGCCGCACCGCCCGGGACGTGACCCGGCCGGGGAGCGGCGGCCGGGCGCTCACCCCGCCGCCTCCAGGAAGTCCGCTATCGCCGGGGCGAAGGAGGGGTGGCGCACGGCGGTGAGGTGGTCCCCGTAGAACGTGCGCAGCGAGGCGTCGGGCAGCGCGTCGGCGAGGACCTGCGGCCGCGCGGCCAGCGGATCGTCCGTGCCCGCGAGCACCAGGGTCGGCACGGTGACCTCCGACAGCGGCATCGGGCCGCGGCGCAGGGCGCGGCTGTGGGCGGCCAGCGCCAGCCGGTCCCCGCCCACCTCGTCCGCCCAGATCCGCAGCCCCGCCATCCGCAGCGGCACGTCGGCCGGGTCCTCCGCCAGCAGGGCCGCGGCCACCAGCGCGGGCGGCAGCTCCCGGGTGTCCACGCCGCCCAGCTCCACGACCCCGGCGCCCACCCCGCCGACGACCAGCCGCGCCACGCGCCCGTCCCGCGCGGCGGACAGCAGCGCGGTGACCGCCCCCATCGAGTAGCCCACCAGGTGCACCCGGTCCTCGCCCAGCACGTCCAGCAGCCCCGACAGGTCGCGCGCCATGGCCTCCTCGCCGTAGCGGCCGGCGTCGTGCGGCTTGTCGGAGCGGCCGTGGCCGCGCGCGTCGATGCCGACCACCCGCCGCCCCCGCCGCACCAGCGTCTCCACGACGCCGGTGCGGACCCAGTTGGTGTGGGTGTCGGCGATGAACCCGTGGTGCAGCACCACGGCCGGCAGCCCGCGGTCGCCGCCGGGGGCCGGATCCCAGCGGTGGTAGCGGATGGTGATGCCGTCGAAGGAGGTGAAGTGGTGTGTCATGGCCCGACGGTAGGACCGCCGGCCGCGGCCGCGGCCGTGCCTTGTGCGGACGCACACGCGGCCGCCGCGACCGCTGGGCCGTGGTCGCGGCGCCCGCCGCCGTCATGGACACTGGGCGGGTTCGGTGCTGTCGTGGGAAGGACCCGGGCTGCCTGGAAGTCCCTTCCGAGGAGGGGTGCGCGGATGCACGGTGCTGACAGGGCGCGGAGAGCCGTGGCGGAACTGGTCGGCGGCGCCCGCGCGGGACGCGGCGGGGCGCTGCTGGTGCGGGGCGAGCCGGGCCTGGGCACCAGCGCCCTGCTGGAGCACGCCGCCGGCGTCTTCGCGGCGGGGGGCGGGAGCGGCACCGTGCTGCGGGTGCGGGGGGTGGCCGCCGAGAGCGCCGTCCCCTACAGCGGACTGCACGCCCTGCTGCACCCGGTCGCCGGCCGGCTCCGGGCCGGCGGGCGGCGGACCGCGGCCCTGGCCGAGGTCCTGGCGCTGGGCACACCGGCGCCCGACGGCGACGGCCCGGTGCTGGCCGCCCTGGCGGCGCTGCTGGGCGACCTGGCCGCCGGGGGGCCACTGCTGGTCTGCGCCGACGACGTCCACCTCCTGGACGGGGCCTCCCGCCGCGCCCTGGGCTTCGCCGCCCGGCGGACGGGCGCGCCGCTGCCCGCCGCGATGCTGCTCGGCACCCACCCCGAGGGCGCCGACGACCCGCTGCTGGCGGGCCTGCCCGTGCTCGACCTGAGACCCCTGGACGACACGGCCGCCGCCGCGCTGCTGGACGACCTGCTGCCCGCCGGCGCCGACCCGGCCGTACGGGAGGAGCTGCTGCACGCCGGCGAGGGCAACCCCGGACTCCTCACCGACCTGGTCGCCTCCCTCACCCCCGCCCAGCTCGCCGGCGCCGAACCGCTCCCCCACCCCCTGCCGGCCACCGGGCCCCGGCTGCGCGCGGCCGCCGCCGTCCTGGCGGGGCTGCCCGAGGCGACCCGCACCCTGCTCCTGCTGACGGCCGCCGCGCACGAACTCGGCGGCCCGGCCGACTGCTCCACCCTGCTGCGCGCCGCCGCGTCCGCCGGGGCCGGGCCGCACGACGCGGGCCCGGCCGAGGAGCGCGGACTGCTGCGGCGCGAGGGGGACGCCCTGCGCTTCGCCCACTCCCTGCTGCGCCGCGCCGCCTACTGGGGCGAACCGCCCGAGCGGCGCCGCGCCGCGCACCGGCTCCTGGCACGGGCCCTGGAGACCGCCGGCGCCGCACGGCCGGACGGCACGCCCGCCACCGGGGCGGAGCCGGCGGCGGGGGCGCCGCACCGGCTCCTGGCCCTGCGCCACCGCGCCGCGGCGGCCGACCCCGCGCTCGGCCCCGACCCCCGGCTCGCCGACGCCCTGGCCACCGCCGCCTGCGCGCGGCCCACGGCCGGCGAGTGGACCCACGCCGAGCTGTCCGACGCCCTGTGGCGCGCCGCCGAGCTCACCGGCGGGGGCGACGGCGCCGACGACGCCGAGGAGGCCGGCGGGGTGCGCGCCGCCCGGCTGACCGCGGCCGCCGAGCACGCCTGGTCGGCCGGGCGCCCCCAGCGGGCCCTGAGCCTGCTGGACCGGGCCCGCGCCCTGCCCGTCCACGACGTCGTGCGCGGCCGCACCGAACTCGTGCGCGGCGCCCTGGAGCTGCGCAACGGCGTGGTCACCGACGCCCACGAGGTCCTCGGGCACGCCGCCCGGCTGCTGGGCCCCCACGACCCCCGTGCCGCCCGCCGAGCGCTGCTCCACGCGAGCGACGCCTCCTGGGCGGTCGGCGACATCGCCGGGCTGCGCGCCGACCTCGCCCGCGTCGTCGAGCTGCGGTGCCCCGGCGACGACCCGCTGCCGGACGACTACTGCGCCGGGATGGACGCGGTGATGTCCGGCGACTTCGCCCGGGGCGTCCCCGCGCTGCGCCGCGCCGTGGAGCGGGCCGCCGGGGAGCGGCGGCCGTGGCTGCTGCTCCGCGCCGGGGTCGCCGCCCTGGTCCTCGGCGACGTCGCCGCGGCCCACGCCCTCGACACCCGCGCCCTGGCCGCCGCGCGGGCCCGCGGCCCGGCCGCCCTCGTCCCCCTGGCGCTGGAGCACCTGGCCTACAGCGAGCTGCGGGCCGGGCGGCACAGCCGCGCCCGCGCACACGCCGAGGCCGGGCTGCGCCTGGCTTCGCGCACCGGCCAGCGCAACTGCGCGGCCCACCACCACGCCGTGCTGGCGATGGCCGCGGCGGTGGAGGGGGACGCGGCCGCCTGCGCGGAGCACGCCCGCGCGGCCGGCCAGGAGGCGGGCCCGCACGGCCTGGGGGTCGCCGCCACCCTGGCCCAGTGGGCGCTGGCCCGCTGCGACATGGGGTACGGCCGCCCGCACGAGGCGGCCGCCCGGCTGGAGCCGCTGGTGGGCTCCGGGCCGGGGGAGGGGCCCGGGGCCGGGCGCGGGCACTTCGCGCTCCAGGCGCTCGCCGCGCCCTGCCTGGTCGAGGCGGCGGTGGCGGCGGGGGAGCGGACGGCGGCCCGCGCCGCGCTGGAGTGCTTCGAGAAGTGGACGGCCGTCACCGCCGATCCGATGGCGTCCGTCCAGCTCGCCCGCTGCCGCGCCCTGACGGCCGCCCCGGACCGGGCGCCCGCGCTGTTCGAGCGGGCGCTGGAGGAGCACGCGCGGATCGACAGCGACTTCGAGCTCGGCCGCACCCGGCTGCTGCACGGCAAGGCGCTGCGGCGCGGGCGGCGGCCGGGCGCGGCGCGCGGGGTGCTGCGCGACGCGCTGCTGGCCTTCGAGCGGTGCGGCGCCCGCAGCTGGGCCGACCAGGCCCGCGCCGAGTTGCGGGCCACCGGCGAGGCGGCGGGGACGGCGGGGGCCGCCGCGGCGCGGGCGGCGGGGGGAGGGGGGCGGCGGACCCGGGAGCGGCCGCGGCCGCTGGACGGGCTGACGCCCCAGCAGCTGCGCATCGCCCGGTGCGTGGCGGAGGGCGCCACCAACCGGGAGGTGGCGCTGCGGCTCTCGGTCAGTCCCCGCACGGTCGACCACCACCTGCGGAACGTCTTCGCGGTCCTGGGCGTCCGCTCCCGGGTGGAGCTCACCCGCGTCCTGGCGGCGGCGGGCGACGGCTGACGCCGGTCCGGAACCGGATCCGGTCCCGCCGGTCCCGCCGGGGCCCGGACCGGTGTGCCGGGCCCCGGCGCGCGGCCGTCGCCGCAGGCCGGACCGGTTCACCCGGCAGAGCCCTCCGGCTTCCGGGGAAGTCCGGGCGGACCTGGGAGACTGAGCGGTCGCTAAGGAATCTCCGCACGCCTCTGGATATCCCGCGGCGGACCCGCCGACAATGCTGCACCAGCCGCCCCCCACACCCGCCAGGTGGAGGACCGTGATGCACCCCGTCGTACGCGCTCCCGTGAACGCCGAGGCCGTGGCCGTGCTGC
Source organism: Streptomyces desertarenae (assembly GCF_042681365.1). NCBI lineage: Bacteria > Bacillati > Actinomycetota > Actinomycetes > Kitasatosporales > Streptomycetaceae > Streptomyces > Streptomyces desertarenae. Next base: position 211,715 of record NZ_JBHUFU010000001.1, read on the forward strand.
ACCGGGCGGCCCGCCCCCTGATGGACGAACTGCCCCAGCTCACCGACCGCGTGGTCGCGCTGCTGCGCGAGGAGGAGCCCGCCTACCGCGCCGCCTCCGTGGATCCCGAGGGGCTGTGGCAGGAGGTGCACCGCTCGCTGCGGCACAACGTCGGATCCCTGCTCCGCCCCGGGGAGCTGCGCGAGGCCGCCCGCCGGTGCTCGTGGCGGATCGGGGCCGAGCGCGCCGAGCAGGGCCTGCCGCTGGACGCCCTGATGCGCGCCTTCCGCCTCGGCGGCGGCGTGGTCTGGCAGGCCCTGGTGGACCGGGTCACCCGGCACGACCCCGACGGCGCCCGGCTCCTGGTCCACGTGGCCGCGGTGGTCTGGGACTTCGTCGACGAGCACTGCGCGGTGGTGGCCGAGGCGTACCGGCGGACCGAGCGCCGCCTCACCTGGCGCGGCGAGAACCGCCGGCGGCTGGTGGCCGAGGCCCTGCTGGAGGGCACCGTGCGGGTGGCCGACCTGCCGGAGGTCTCCGAGGTGCTGGGGCTGCCCGAGCGCGGCCGGTACGCGGTGGTGGTCGTCGCCGGTCCCGGCCGGGAGGCGCTCCGGGCCGCCCACCGCTCCCGGACCCCGGCGGGGGCGAGGGTGCTGTGGCACTCCCGGCCCGACACCGACCTGGGCATCGCCCTGCTCGGCGGCGGGGGCGGGGAGAGCGGAAGGGGCGCAAGAGGCGGAGGGGACGGAAGGGACGGGGCCTCCCTGGAGGACCTGGCCGCCTCCCTGCCCGCCCTGCCCTGCGTGCGCACCGGCGTCGGCCCCGCGGTCGAGGGGCTGGCCGCCGTGGGGGACGCCCGCCGCCTGGCCGAGACCGCGCTGCGCTCCGCCACCGCCGGCGGACCGCCGGCCCTGCTGCACGAGCACCTCCCGGCGGCCCTGCTGGTCTCCTCGCCCGACCTGGCCGCCGCGCTGGCGGAGCGGGTGCTGGGGCCGGTGCTGCGGCTGGAGGGCGCCGACCGCGACCTGCTGCTGGACACGCTGGCGGCGTGGCTGGAGTGCGACGGGTCGGCGCGGCGGGCCGGCGACCGCCTCTTCTGCCACCGCAACACCGTCCTCAACCGGCTGCGCCGCTTCGAGCAGCTCACCGGGCGGTCCCTGGCCCGCCCCCACGAGGTGGCCGAGCTCTCCCTGGCCCTGACGGCCCGCCGGGTGCTCCGCGGGACGGCGTACGGGACCGGGGGGCACGGCGGCGCGGCGCACGAGGGGCTCAGGACGCGCGCCGCGGTGTGAGCGCGGCGCACAGCGGAGCGCGCACACCCGTTCCTGCGCCCTGGCTCCCGCGGAACCGCGCGGCCGGCCGGGTGCACGGGGGCGGCCGGCGGGGAAGACAACGGGGAGGGAGCGCGGACCGGGCCGCGGAGCACACCCGCGGCGTCCGCCGGCCGCCCCGCCCACCGGCGCGGCCGGCACGGCACGGCGCGTCCACACACACCGACGGCAAGAGGGGGGCACCGCAACCGAGGAGGAACCACGTGGTCGACGCACATCGCACGTTCGTCATCGTCGGCGGAGGACTGGCCGGGGCGAAGGCGGCCGAGACCCTCCGGGCCGAGGGCTTCCGGGGCCGGGTCATCCTGATCGGCGACGAGCGCGACCACCCCTACGAGCGCCCTCCCCTCTCCAAGGGCTACCTCTCCGGCACCGCCGGGCGCGACAGCGTCTTCGTCCACGACCCGGGCTGGTACACCGCGGCCGGCGTCGAGCTCCACCTCGGCCAGCCCGCCGTCCGCCTCGACCGGGAGGCGAAGGCGGTGGAGCTCGGCGACGGCACCCCGATCCACTACGACGCCCTGCTGCTGGCCACCGGCGCCGAACCGCGCCGCCTGGACGTCCCCGGCACCGGCCTGGCCGGCGTCCACCACCTGCGCCGCCTCGCCCACGCCGACCGGCTGCGCGGCACCCTGGCCGGGCTGGGCCGCGACAACGGGCACCTGGTGATCGCGGGCGGCGGCCGGATCGGCCTGGAGGTGGCGGCGGCCGCCCGCACCTACGGCGCCGAGGTCACCGTCATCGAGCCGCACCCCACCCCGCTCCACCCCGTTCTGGGCCCCGAGCTGGGCGCCGTCCTCACCGACCTGCACGGCGAGCACGGGGTGCGCTTCCGGTTCGGCGCGGGGATCGCCGAGATCGTCGGCCAGGACAGCCAGGTGCTGGCCGTGCGGACCGACGACGGCGACGAGCACCCGGCGCACGCCGTGCTCGCCGCCGTGGGCGCCGCACCCCGGGTCGCCCTGGCCCGGTCCGCCGGCCTGGAGCTGGCCGAGGAGCCCGTCGGGGGCATCGCCGTGGACGCCTCCCTGCGCACCGGCGACCCGTACGTCTACGCCGCGGGCGACGTCGCCGCCGTCCACCACCCCCTGTTCGGCGCCCGGCTGCGCGTCGAGCACTGGGCCAACGCGCTGAACGGCGGCCCGGCGGCCGCCCGCGCCATGCTCGGCCGGGAGGTCGTCTACGACCGGGTGCCGTACTTCTTCTCCGACCAGTACGGCGTGAGCATGGAGTACTCCGGCTGGGCGCCGCCCGGCTCCTACGACGAGGTGGTGGTCCGCGGCGACCCCGGCAGGCGGGAGTTCCTGGCGTTCTGGCTGAACGGGGGACGGGTGCTGGCCGGGCTGAACATGAACGTCCGGGACGTCACCGGGCCGGTCCAGGAGCTGATCCGCTCCGGGCGCGAGGTGGACCGGGAGCGGCTGGCCGACCCCTCGGTGCCCCTGGCGTCCGTGGCGGCCGGCTGACGGGTCCCGCCCCGCGTGCCGCCCGCGCCCCCCGCCCCGGCCTGCGGCCCGCGCCGGAGGAGCCGTAGCGTGGCGGGCATGAGCCGACCCGCGATCCGCACCGCCGTGGTGCCCGCCTCCGAGATCCTCGGACTGCGGTGGGAGGTGCTGCGCCCGGGGCTGCCGCGCGAGGCGGCGGTCTTCCCCGAGGACGCCGACCCCGCCGCCTTCCACGTCGCCGCCTACGAGGCGGACGCCGGCGAGGGCGCGCCCGTCCTGGGCTGCGCCACGTTCTTCCCCGACCCCTTCCCCGGGGCGGCCGCGACCGCGTACCGCTTCCGGGGCATGGCCAGCGCCCCGGCCGCCCGCGGCCGGGGCTTCGGGGCGGCCGTGCTGCGGGCGGGCACGGCCGAGGCGGCCGCGCGCGGCGCCGGACTGCTGTGGTGCAACGGCCGCACCGAGGCCCGCGGCTTCTACGAGCGCCACGGCTTCGCGGTCCACGGCGGGGAGTTCGTCATCGAGGGCGTCGGCCCGCACCTCGTCTTCGTCAAGGAGATCGGGCGCGGCGGGGGGAGCGCGGGGCGCGGCGACGCACCGGACCGCGCCTGACGCCCGCCGCTCCTCGCCGCCCCGCGGCGGCGGGCGTCAGGCGCGGTCCGGTGGGGTCCCGGTGTCCTGTGCGCCGTCCCCCGCCGCCCGCCGCAGCATGTCCAGGGCGGCCCGCGCGTCCTCGTCGCCCCGGGCAGCGGGGCCGCCGAGCCAGTCGGCGATCCGGTCCAGGTCGTCCGACGGCCCGGGGCCGGACGGGGGCCGACCCGGCCGCGGTGGTGTGCGCCCCGGACCTGCCGGGCCGGCCTTCTGCGCCGCGCGCAGCCACCGTTCCGCCTCGTGCCCCAGGCCCCGCCGGGCCAGTGCCTGCGCGAGGTTGATCATCCCGGCGGCGCACCCGTTCTCCGCCGACCGCCGGAACCACTCCTCGGCCCGCCCCCACTCGCCCCGCCCGGCGTGGACGGCCCCGTAGCTGGCCTGGGCGTCGGCGTTGCCGGCCTCGGCCGCGCGCCGGTACCACTCCTCGGCGCCCGCCAGGTCGCCCCGGTCCTCCCGCAGCAGGTTGCCCAGGTTGTTCATGGCGTCGGCGTCGCCCAGGGCCACGGCCCGCCGGTAGCAGTCCTCGGCCCCGTCGAGGTCGCCGCGCCGCCGCAGCAGCACGCCCAGGTTGACCAGCGAGTCGTGGTGGCCGCCGGCGGCGGCGAGCCGGTAGTGCCGCTCCGCCTCGGCCGTCTCGCCGCGCGCGTGCAGGAGGGCGCCCACGGCGTGCCGGGCGGCCGGGTGCCCGGCCTCGGCGGCGCGGCGGTAGTGGACCTCGGCGCTCTCCTCGCCGTGGCGCCGGGCGTGGGCGTAGGCCCGGTGCGCCAGGGCCTCCGGATCGCCGCTCTCCCCCGCGAGGGCGAAGCAGTCCTCCGCCTCCGCCAGGTCGCCGCGGCGGGCGAGCAGCAGTCCCAGGCAGAAGAGGGCGCCCGGATCGCCGCGCCCGGCGGAACGGCGCAGCAGCTCCTCCAGCTCCTCCAGGTCGTCCGGGCCGTCCGGGCCGTCCGGGCCGTCCGGACCGGCGGGCCCGGCCGCCTGCCCCCGGGGGTCCGGCAGGAGGCCGAGCAGCCGCGCCGACCTGCCGTCCCCGGCCGCGGCGGCGGCGTTCAGCCAGGTGCGGGCGCCGCCGGTGTCGCCCCGCTGCAGGTACAGGAGGCCCAGTACGCCGAACACGTCGGTGCGGCCCGCGTCCGCCGCCGTCCGCAGGTGCGGCTCCGCCTCCTCCGGCCGGTCGCGCGCCAGCAGCAGCAGGCCCAGGCCCGCCGCGGCGTCCGCCTCGCCGGCGCCGGCCGCCGCGCGGAGCCAGCGCTCGGCGCCCGCCGGGTCGCCGCCGGCGGCCAGTGCCATGCCGTGGAACGTCATGGCCTGCGGATCGCCGGCCTCGGCGGCGAGCCGGGTCAGCTCCCCGAGGACCTCCTCGGCCCCTCCGGCCCCGCCTTCCCCTCCGGCGCGCCGGGGTCCGCCGGCGTCCCCCGCACGCCCGCGGCGCCTGCGCCACCACCGCCCGCGGCCCGTCCCGTCGCCCATGCCGACCCCCTCCGCCGTACCGGACCACCGCAACGATTGTGGGCCTCATGCGCCCACATGGACATGCCCCGCCCACAGCGACGGGGTGGCCGGGTAGCGCTCGCGGGCCGCGCGGACGGCCGTGTGCACCGCCCGGGCGGCCCGGTCGGCGTCCGGGTCCGGGGCGCCCAGCTCCCGGTAGGTCCGCCGGGCGATCCGCGCCGCGACCGTGTCGTCCACCCACCACAGCGTGGCCACCACGTGCCGGAAACCGGCCAGTTGCAGGCCGCCGGCCAGGTGCAGCGCCTCGTCGGCGAGCGCGGGACCGGTGCGCGCCGTGGTGCAGGCGGACAGGTAGGCCAGTTCGGCGTGGTGCAGCTCCAGCCCGGCCAGCCGCGCCACGGTCAGCGGGTGGTCGGCGTGGTCGTGGACGAGCAGGGCCGAGCGCGACGGGCTGACCGGGTCGGCCTCGCCGTGCCCGGCGAAGTGCAGCCAGGTGTGCCGGGGGAGTTCGGCCACCACGCGCCCGCAGGTCGCCTCGGGACCGGTCAGCAGCCGGGCGCCGGGCAGCAGCCCGGCGAGCGCGGCGGCCTCCTGCGCGGCACCGGGCAGCGGCCTCGCGCCGGGGGTCCGGGGCAGGGCGACCACCAGCGGGCGCACCGGCCGCCGGGCGGCGGAGCGGCCGGCGCGGGCCCGGGCCAGGGCGCGCACGGTGGGGGCGTAGGAGGAGACCACCCGGTCCAGCACCGCGCGTCCGGCCCCGCGGTCGCGGTGGTGCCCGGCGGCGTGCAGGGGCAGGAAGGCCAGCGGACCGGTCGGCACCCACCACACCCGGGGCCACCGCGCGCCGGGAGCGGGCGGCTCCCGGAAGCCCAGCGCGTCGAGCACCGGCCCGGCCACGCCGTCCCACAGCCAGGCCAGGCAGCGGGAGACCGCGTCCTCGTGGGCGGGCAGCTCGGCCAGGTCGCCGCCCTCGTCGGAGGAGAGCCGCGCCAGGGCGGTGAGGAGCGCGCCCGCCTCCCGGACGGCGTCCTCCAGCGTCAGGGCGGGCAGCGGCACCACCTCCACCCCGCCCGGGGTCAGGACGAGGGCGTCGCAGCGCAGGCGGCCGGCGTTGACCACGACGACGGGCCCCTCCGCCGCCTGCGCCGTCAGCTCCCGCACGGGCGGGGGCCGCAGGAAGTGCTCCAGGCCCGGCAGCGCGCGGGCCCGGGCCAGCAGCCGGTCCCACTCGGCCGCGAGCACGTGCCGCCGGTCCGCCGCCGTCAGCGGCGCCGCCTCCGCCCCCGCCGGGACCGCCCCCGCCTCCGCCCCGGCGTCCCCGGCGCCGAGCGCGGAGCGCAGCTCCTCCAGCCGCCCGGCCAGCTCCGCATCGCGCTCCCGCAGCGGATCCAGCCCGTCGCGGCCCTCCACCACGCGGCCCAGCAGGACGCCCCGGCCGAGTTCGAGCAGCTCCACCGCGCGCTCCGGGCGTCCCGCCGCCACCGCGCAGGCGGCGGCGTCGCAGGCCGGCCCGGGGAAGCGGGACAGGACGTGCTCGGCGTCCTCGCCCGCCAGCTGCCGCGGGGCGAGGGCGGGCAGCAGTCCGACGGCCAGCTCGTACGCCTGCGACGCCTGCTCCACGTCGCCCGCGTCCGCCGCCAGCCGCCCCCAGGCCACCGCCGACGCCAGCCGCCGGTGCGGCGGGGCGGCCGGGTGCCGGGCGGCGGTCCGCGACGACTCCAGCGCCTCCGCCAGCACGTGCGGCTCGCCGGTCCGCCGCAGGCGGCTCCACAGCACCAGGGCCAGCTCGTGGTGGACGCCCGCCGCGTAGGCGCCGCCCGGGGCCGTGCCGCGGGCCGCCTCCCGCAGCAGCGCCTCGGCCCGCTCCGCGTCCGCGGCGCGACCGGTCAGGTCGTGGCGCGTCTGGAGGGCCGAGGCGAGGTTGGCCAGCAGCGCGGGACGGTGGGCCCCGCCCGGCCCGGCCGCGGCCAGGGCCCGTTCGTGCGCCGCCAGCCGGCCGTCCAGGTCGGCCGGGTCGCCGCCGGCCTCGAAGCGGGCCCGCAGGGCGTTGCCCAGGCCGGTGTGGAACATGCCGTACCCGGGGTGGGCGGGCGGTGTGACGGCGATCGCCTCCCGGTGCGCCCGCACCGCCTCGTCCAGGTCGGCCGGGTCGCCGGTGCGCTCGTGGCGCAGCCGGAGCGCGATCCCGAGGTTGGCCAGGTCCCCGCCCCGGTTGACGTCCCCGGCCGGGCGCCGGGCCACCACCTCCCGGGACAGGCGCAGCGCCTCCTCCAGGTCCGGGAGGGAGCCGGTGCGCTCGTGGCGTTCGCGGAGCACGAGCGCCAGCGTGGCCAGCAGGCTCACCCGGTGGGGGTGGGCCTCGCCCGCCGCCGCCCCCGCCGCGCGCAGCACCTCCACCGCCTCGTGCAGGTCCTCCAGGGCGCCGGTGCGGGCGAAGCGCAGCCGCAGCGCCTGGCCCAGCACCAGCAGTGCGGACGCCCGAAGGGGCGGCAGCCGCGGCGGTGTGGCGCCGACCGCCTCCCGCGCCGCGTCGACCGCCCGGTCCCACACGCCGGGATCGCCGCTGTGGACGGCGGCGTCGAGGAGCACCGCCGCGCGGCGGTGCGAGGCGTCGATCCGGCCGCCGTCGATCCGGTCGCCGGGCCCGCCGCCGGAACCGTCCGCGGCCCCGGCGGGCAGGAGGCGTTCCAGGGCGTCGGCGACGGCGCCGTCCCGTTCGCCGGAGCCGTCCGGTCGCGCCAGCGAGCGGAACCGGTACAGGTCCGCCACCGCCCGTACGGCACCGGGGTCGCGGACCGGGTCGGGGACGCACGCCATCAGCGCGCGCGCCTCCTCCAGCGCTTCGGGGGCGAGCACCGCGTCCCGGTCGTACGATGCCGCGAACAGCATCACCCGGGCGGTCAGCGAGTGGACTAACTCGTCACGTGCGGAAGCCACTTCGCCACGGTAAGGCCCCGCGGCGCCGCTTCGGAGGGCTACGGTGGGACGGACCGGGGACGGGACGGACCGGAGGGGGAGGACCGGTGGAGACCGAGGAGGGCGGCCGAGGCGGTGCGGAGGCGCTGGCCCGGCTGTGCGGGAACACCGCCGCGGTGCGCGCGCTCGCCGGGGCGCGGGGCGAGGGACCGGAGTTCGAGCGGATCCTGGCCGGACTGCGCGCGGACGGCGACACGGCGGTGCTGCTGGCGGAGGCCGGTGAGCTGCTGCGGCGCTGCGGCGCGGCCCGCGGCCTGGGAGAGCTGCGGGGGACGCCGGTGCCGCCGCCGTCCCCCGCGCCCTGGACGGGACCGCCGCACGGGCTGCCCCGCCTGGGCGGGCACGCGGTGGAGGAGGCGTACGTCTGCCCGGCCGGCCGCTGCACGCGCGTGGTGCTCGCCGACGAGGTGGGGGACGGCGCGCCGCGGGACGGTGACGGACCGGTGTGCGGGATCCTCGACCGCCCCCTGCGGCCGGTGAGGCTCTGAGCGGTGACCGGCTTCCTGACCACCCTGGGCAGCAGACTCGCGGAGACCTGGCTGTCGCTGCTGGTCCTGCCCGGCCTGCTGTACGTGACCACGTCGGCCGCCGCGGGCGTCCTCGGCCACCGGCGGCCCTTCGCCCTGGACCACCTCGCCCACCGGATCGACGCGCTGGCCGCCGAACCGGCCGCCCACGCCACCGGGACCGTCGTCCTGGCCGCGGCGGGCGTCCTGGCCTGCTCGGCCGGGGCGAGCCTGCTGGCCGCCGCGCTCGGCGGCGCGGTCGAACGGCTCTGGCTCGGCGACTGGCCCCGCCCCGCGGCGCGCGCCGCCCGCGCCCTGACCGGGCGCCGGGCGCGCCGCTGGGAGGCCGCGCACCAGCGCTACCGCCGGGCCCTGGCCGACAAGGCCCGGCTGCGGGCGGCCGCCGCGCCGGAGGAGGCGGCCGCGCCCGCGCTCACACCCGGTCCCGCCACCGCACCCGGCCCCGTCGCCCCGGTGCCCGACACCGCCGCCCTGAACGAGGCCCGCAACCGCATCGCCCTCGCCCCGCCGAGCCGCCCCACCTGGATGGGCGACCGGATCGCCGCCGCCGACCTGCGCGTCCACCGGGTCTACGACCTGGACCTCGCCTCCGCCTGGCCCCGGCTGTGGCTGCTCCTGCCCGAGACCGGGCGCGCCGAGGTGCAGCACGCGCGCACCGCTCTCACCGCGGCCGCCCGCCGCGCGGGCTGGGCCGTGCTGTACGCGGTGCCGGCCCTGTGGTGGTGGCCCGCCGCCCTGATCGCCGCGACCGTCCTGGCCGCGGCCTGGTACCGGGGGCGCCAGGCCGTCTCCGCCTTCGCCGAGCTGGTCGAGGCCGCCGTCGACCTCCACGGGAGGGAGCTGGCCGGGGCGCTGGGCCTCGGCGGGGAGGGCCGCCTCACCCGGGAGACCGGTCTGGAGATCACCCGCGTCCTGCGCAAGGGCACGTGACCCCCGGACCGTCCCGCCGCACCCGGGCGCGGCCCCGTCCCGCCGCGGGCCGCGTCCGGGTGTCACGGGACGGCCGTAGACTTCTGCCGTGGCGGGAAGGATCAACGACGACGACGTGAAGGCCGTGCGGGACGCGGTCCCGATCGACGCCGTCGTCTCCGAGTACCTCCAGCTCCGCCCGGCGGGCGGCGGCAACCTCAAGGGGCTGTGCCCCTTCCACGACGAGAAGTCCCCCTCCTTCCACGTCAGCCCCAGCAAGGGGCTCTACCACTGCTTCGGCTGCCAGGCCGGCGGCGACACCCTCGACTTCGTGATGAAGGTGGACCACCTCTCCTTCTCCGAGGCCGTCGAGCGGCTCGCCTCCCAGGCCGGGATCACCCTGCGCTACGAGGAGGGCGGTTACGCGCCCGGCCGCCAGCAGGGCGAGCGCATCCGGCTGGTCCAGGCCCACAAGGCCGCCGCCGCGTTCTACACCGAGCAGCTCGACTCGCCCGAGGCCGAGATCGGCCGCCGCTTTCTCGCCGAGCGCGGCTTCGACTCCGGCGCCGCGGCGCACTTCGGCGTCGGCTACGCCCCGGCCGGCTGGGACCACCTCACCCGCTTCCTGCGCGGTCGGGGCTTCAGTGACAAGGAGCTGATCCTGGCCGGGCTCGCCCAGGAGAGCCGCAACGGCCGGCCCATCGACCGCTTCCGCGGCCGCCTGGTGTGGCCCATCCGCGACATCACCGGCGAGGTCGTCGGCTTCGGCGCCCGCAAGCTCCGCGAGGACGACAACGGACCCAAGTACCTCAACACCCCCGAGACGGCGATCTACCGCAAGTCCCAGGTGCTGTACGGCATCGACCTGGCCAAGAAGGAGATCGCCAGGAGCGGCCGGGCCGTGGTCGTCGAGGGCTACACGGACGTGATGGCCTGCCACCTGGCCGGGGTGACGGGGGCGATCGCCACCTGCGGCACCGCCTTCGGCGGCGAGCACATCAAGATCCTGCGGCGGCTGCTGATGGACAACTCCCGCTCGGAGGTCGTCTTCACCTTCGACGGGGACGCCGCCGGGCAGAAGGCCGCCCTGCGCGCCTTCGAGGACGACCAGAAGTTCGCCGCCCGCACCTCCATCGCCATCACCCCCGGCGGCATGGACCCGTGCGAACTGCGCCTGGCCCAGGGCGACGAGGCGGTGGCCGCCCTGGTGGAGGGCCGCTCGCCGCTGTTCGAGTTCGCCCTCCGCTCGGCCACCGGGCGGTACAACCTGGACACCGCCGAGGGCCGCGCGGCCGCTCTGGAGGAGGCCGCGCCGATCGTCGCCCGGATCAAGGACGGCTCCATCCAGCACCAGTACGCGGTCCGCCTCGCCGGCCTGCTGGGCATCCTCGACACCGAGTTCGTGGTGCGGCGCGTGGGGCAGCTCGCCCGCTGGGAGCGCGAGCGCCGCGCCGCCGGTCCCGCCGGCCCCGGCGGTTCCGCCGCCCGGCAGCACCGCCCGCCCGCCGGTCCTCCCGTGCCGCAGCCCGCCCCCGGTCCGTCCCCGCGCGGTCCCCGGCTGGACCTGCGCACCCCCCAGCGGCTGGCCGAGCGCGAACTGCTGAAGCTGGCGCTGCAGTTCCCCCAGCTCGTCTCCCCCCTCTTCGACGCCTACGGCGCGGACGAGTTCACCGCCGCCCCCTACGCGGCGGTGCGCGAGGCCGTCGAGAAGGCCGGGGGGGTGGAGCGGGCCGACGCCGGGTACCTGACCCGGGTGCGCGACGCCGCGCCGGACGACACCGTGCGGTCGCTGGTCACCGAGCTGAGCGTCGAACCGCTGCGGACCCCGCGCGAGCCCGACCCGGCGTACGCCGGGGAGTTCCTGGTGAAGGTGCGCCTGGAGGCGGTCAACCGCCGGATCGCGGAGCTGCGCAGCACCTTCGAGCGGATGGTGAGCAGCGGCGACGAGGGCCAGGGCGCCGTCGCCGAGCAGCTGTGGACGCTGGAGCGGTACGGCCGGGCGCTGCGCGACCGCGGCGCCGCCGCCCTCTGGGGCTGACGGGCGCGCCCTCGGGCCCCGTACCGGCCCGCCCCGCACCGACCCGACCGGGCGGCCGGTCCGGCCGCTTCTGCTGCGTTCCGTACCCGGTCGGTCACCGAGGAGTTCCAAAAAGCGGGCGCACGACCCTCGTGGCCGGAGTGTGTCGTACCCCACACTGGAGCCGGTGCCTGAGTTACCGGAGCGCGACTGCCCCGTGACACCGCTCGTCCGCCCCGGCGCGGACGCCGGTGCGTCCGCGCCCGTCCTCGTCTCGCGTGTCGTCCCGAACCGGCAGCGAACAGCTTGGAGGCCGCCCCCGTGCAGACCCGGACCCTGACCGGCGAGGCTCCCGCCGCCCCTACCGCGACCCTGGCCGTACCGCCGCCGGCCCGTACCGCCGCCGTGTCCCTGGAGGCCCCGCCGGTCCCGGTGTCCCACGCCGGGCCGCCGGCCGCCCCGTCCGACCGCCCCGAGCAGGTGCCGTCCGCGAGGGGCGGCCCCGCGGTCCCCGGGGTGCCGGGCACGGCGGCGGACGGGGAGGTGCCGGGCGGGGAGGTGCCGGGCGGGGAGGCGGACGAGTCGCCCCTCGCCCTCCGGGCGGTGCGCTCCGACGGCGGCGGCCCCTCGGCGGACCTCTTCCGCCAGTACCTGCGCGAGATCGGCCGCATCCCGCTGCTCACCGCGGCCGAGGAGGTCGAGCTGGCCCGGCGCGTGGAGGCGGGGCTGTTCGCCGAGGAGAGGCTCGGCAGCACCCCCGTCCCCGACGAGCGGCTCGCCCTCGACCTCGACCGCCTGGTGGTCATGGGCCGGTTGGCCAAGCGCCGGCTGATAGAGGCCAACCTCCGCCTGGTGGTCTCGGTGGCGAAACGATACGTCGGGCGCGGGCTGACCATGCTCGACCTGGTCCAGGAGGGCAACCTGGGCCTGATCCGGGCGGTGGAGAAGTTCGACTACACCCGGGGCTTCAAGTTCTCCACCTACGCCACCTGGTGGATACGCCAGGCGATGTCCCGGGCGCTGGCCGACCAGGCCCGCACCATCCGGGTCCCCGTCCACGTCGTGGAGCTGATCAACCGCGTCGTCCGCGTCCAGCGGCGCATCCTCCAGGAGCGCGGCTACGAGCCGACGCCCGAGGAGGTGGCGGTCCACCTCGGCCTGACGGGGGAACGGGTCGGCGAGGTGCTGCGGCTGGCGCGGGAGCCGGTGTCGCTGCACGCGCCGGTGGGCGAGGAGGACGACGTCAGCCTCGGCGACCTCATCGAGGACGGCGACGCCCCCTCACCGGTGGAGTCCGCGGCGTTCATGCTGCTGCGCGAGCACCTGGAGGCGGTGCTGTCCACGCTGGGCGAGCGCGAGCGCAGGGTGGTGCAGCTCCGCTACGGGCTGGTGGACGGCCGCCCCCGCACGCTGGAGGAGATCGGCCGCCTCTTCGGCGTCACCCGCGAACGCATCCGCCAGATCGAGTCCAAGACGCTCGGCAAGCTCCGCGACCACGCCTACGCCGACCAGCTCAGGGGCTACCTCGACTGATCGGGCCCGCCCGGCGCCCCGCCGGGCCCGCTCAGCCGAACGCTCCCGGGTGGGTCTGCTCCCGCACGGCCACGTACTGCTGCCGCACGGCCTGGCCCACCGCCAACTCCTCGCCCGGCTCGAAGACCTGGCCGGCGGGCGCGGGCCACAGCGGGGGCTGCTGCGGCGAGAGCGTGCCCTGGTACACCCCCAGCGCCCAGGCGGCCTGGCGGGCCGCTCCCAGCGCCGTGTAGTCGGCGGGCTGCGGGACGACCACCTGCGCGCCCAGCAGCGCCGGGGCGATCGCCTGGACGGCCGGCAGCTCGGCGGCGGGCCCCAGCAGGAAGACCCGGTGGACCGCCACGCCCCGGCCGCGCAGCACGTCCAGGGCGTCGGCGAGCCCGCACAGCATGCCCTCGAACGCGGCCCGCGCCAGGTGCTCCGGCTTCATGCTCTCGCGCCGCAGCCCGGCCAGCGTGCCGGCGGTGTGCGGCAGGTCCGGGGTGCGCTCGCCCTCCAGGTAGGGCAGCAGCACCAGTCCGTACGAACCGGGCGTCGACGCCAGCGCCAGCTCCGACAGCTCCTCCAGGGAGGTGCCCAGCAGTTCGGCGGTGCCGCGCAGCGCCCGTACGGCGTTGAGGGTGTACACCACCGGCAGGTGCATGCCGGTCGCGTCGGCGAACGAGGTGATCATTCCGGTGGGCTCCACCAGCGCCTGGGGGTGCACGGAGAAGACCGACCCGGACGCCCCCAGCGAGACCACCGCGTCGCCCACTCCGACGCCCAGCCCGAAGGCGGCGGCCATCGTCTCGCCCGTGCCGGCGGAGATCAGCAGGCCCTCCGGGGTCTGCCCGGCGGCCTCGGCCGGGCCGATCACCTCCGGCAGCCTCACCGGCCGGCCCAGCGCGAGTTCCGCCAGGTCCGGTCGCCAGGACTCGGCCGCGGCCGACCAGTAGCCCGTCCCCGAGGCGCCGCCGCGGTCGGTGGTGCGCCGCACCGGGCGCCCCAGCAGCTGCCACACCAGCCAGTCGTGCGGCTGGAGCACCTCGGCCGTGCGCTGCGCCGCCTCCGGTTCCTGCCGGGCCAGCCAGCGCAGCTTCGCCACCGGCTGGGAGGGCCGCGGCACGCAGCCGACCGCCTGGACCCACGCCTCGCGGCCGCCGAGCGCGTCGACGAGGTCGGCGGCCGCCGTCTGGGCCCGCCGGTCGTTGCCGACCAGCGCGGGCCGCACCGGGGCGCCCGCCTCGTCCAGCGGCACCAGCCCGCTCTGCTGCGCCGAGACGCCGATCGCCTGGACGCCCTCCAGCAGCCCGCCGGCCGCCGCCTCGCCGAGCGAGAGCAGCCAGGCCTGCGGGTCGATCTCGGCGTGCCTCCCCGCGGCCGGCGCCCCGTCCTCCCCGGCGTCCGCGCCCCCGGGCACGGGGTGCGGGGCGTATCCCTGTCTGACGACGGCACCGGTGTCGGTGTCGCAGACGACGATGCGGGTGTACTCGGACGAACTGTCCAGACCGGCGACTATCCCCATGCAGAGATGATGCCTCACCGGCCGCGGGGGAGTTCCCCGGCCCTACGGCTGGGTGGGGGAGTCCGCGCGGAGCGTGGTGCCGGAGGGGATCCCGGGCTCCTCCCGGGCCGGGGGCGACTGCCCGGCCGTGCCGGAGGGGACCCGCACCAGCCGCGGCATCAGCGCCCTGACCGCGGGTTCGGTCCAGCGGGCGGCCAGCGGGCCGATGATCACCATCAGCAGCACGTACGCGGTGGCCAGCGGCCGGATCTCGGCGGCGACCCCGGCGGCCAGGCCGGCGATGACGATGGAGAACTCGCCGCGCGCCACCAGCGCGCCGCCCGCCCGCAGCCGGCCCTTGGGGCTGATGCCCGCGCGCTGGGCCGCGTACCAGCCGGTGACCACCTTGGTGACGACGGTCACCACGGCCAGGATCAGGGCCGGGACCAGCACCGGCGGGATGTTGCCCGGGTCGGTGGACAGGCCGAAGAAGACGAAGAAGACCGCCGCGAACAGGTCGCGCAGCGGGGCGAACAGCCGATGGGTGTTCTCGGCGACCTCGCCGGAGAGCGCGATGCCGACGAGGAACGCGCCGACGGCCGCCGAGACGTGCAGGTGCTGGGCGATGCCGGCGATCAGGACGGTCAGGCCGAGCACCACCAGCAGCAGCAGTTCGGGGTTGTCGGAGGAGACGGCCTTGCTGATCAGCCGCCCGTGGCGCAGCGCCACGTACAGCACCAGGCCCACCGTGCCCAGGGCGATGATCAGGCTGAGGCTGCCCCCCGCCAGTCCGACGCCCGCCAGCAGGGTGGTCAGGATCGGCAGGTAGACGGCCATCGCCAGGTCCTCCATGACGAGGACGCCGAGGACGACGGGGGTCTCGCGGTTGCCGAGCCGGCCCAGGTCGGTGAGGACCTTGGCGATGACGCCGGAGGAGGAGATCCAGGTGACGCCCGCCAGCGCCACCGCGGCCACCGGCCCCCAGCCCATGACGAGGGCGGCGACGGCACCGGGCGTGGCGTTGAGGACGAAGTCCACCGCCCCCGAGGGGTACTGGGTCTTGAGGTTGTCGACCAGTTCGGAGGCGCTGTACTCCAGGCCCAGCAGGAGCAGCAGCAGGATCACGCCGATCTCGGCGCCGATCGCGACGAACTCCTCGCTGGCGCTGAGCTCGAAGATGCCGCCGTGCCCGAAGGCGAGGCCGGCCAGCAGGTAGAGGGGGATGGCGGACAGGCCGATCCGTCCGGCGAACCGCCCGATGACGCCCAGTCCGAGGATGATGGCGCCCAGTTCGATGAGCAGCATGGTGGTGTTGTGCATACTCAGCCCCCCGCGATGATCTGGGCGAGCTCCTCGACCCCCTCGCGGGTGCCCACGACCACGAGGAGATCACCTGCCTCAAGCCTGAAGTCCGGCCCCGGGGCCGGGTGGGGAGCGGTGCGCCGCAGCACGGCGACGATGGACGCTCCGGTGCGGGTGCGGGCGCGGGTGTCGCCCAACGGCCGCCCCCGGTAGGGCGACTTGGCGGTCACCGGGATCCGCTCGGTGGCCAGGTCCAGCTCCCCCATCGCCAGATCGGGAGGGCCCGCGTCGGGGGCGATCAGGGCGGCGAGCGAGGCGGCCTCGTCCGCGTCCAGCTTGAACGACGCCTGGCAGGTGTCGGGGTCGTCGGCCGCGTAGAACCCGAGGAAGCGCCGCCCGTCCTGGTGGACGACGACGGACAGGTGCCGCCCGGAGCGCGTGGTGACGTCGTACTGGACTCCGACGCCCGGAAGCGGGGTGCGTTTCATGGACAAGGCTCTCTCCGAGGAACGGATCGGGCGGGCCCTGGAGCCGGCGGGACGGACGAGCCCGTACGGGTGAAGCGCCGGTCAGTTTCTCACAGAGTGCCTGGACAGGGCCCGCGCAGAGGTGCGCGGGGCGCGGGCCGCCGGCCGCTCCGCGGCGTGTGCGGCGCCTCGTCCGGGCCGGGCGGCCGGGGGAGTCCCGAGGGGGCGTGAAGGGGTCGCCCCGGCTCCCGGAGGCCGGGCCGGAACGTTCCCCCGGTCCGGTGAGTGGGGCGGGTGGGACTCGAACCCACGGCCGACGGATTATGAGTCCGCTGCTCTAACCGGCTGAGCTACCGCCCCGGGACGGCGTGCCGCGCACATCTGTGCGCGCCGTCTGCCGCAGCATAGCCGCTCATACGATCTCCCGCCCGTGCCGGGGGGTGCCGGGGCAGGCATGTACCGATGAGCCCGTGATCACCGGGTTGTCGGCTTCCGCCGCGGCGGGACGCTTACCCGGGGCGCCGCACGGTACGCGGACCATACGCCGAGAGGGGCCCTTCCGGGCCCCTCTCGGCAGGTGCTCCCCCGACTGGACTCGAACCAGTAACCTGCCGGTTAACAGCCGGCTGCTCTGCCAATTGAGCTACAGGGGAATGCTTCCCGGAGATCGCCTGCCCGGTTTCCCGGGGGCTTTCCCCGCTGGCGAGGAATACAGTAGCGCATCCCCCGGCCGGCTCCGAAATCGGTATTCGCCGAGCCTGCCGGGGGTACCCGTCGGATGTCCGCCGCAGACCGGCAGGGCGCGCGCCGCGGAGCCGGCGCGCGCCGGGAGAGACCTTCAGGAAGGGGAGCCATGCGCTACCGGCTCACGTTCGTCGCAGGAGTGGCCGTCGGGTACGTGTTCGGCACGAGGGCCGGGCGGGAGAAGTACGAGGAGCTGCGCGCCAGGGCCCGGCGGCTCGCGGAGAACCCGGCGGTGCGCAACGCCTACGAGTCCGCCACGCAGAACGGGCGGGAAATGGCCGGCAAGGCACTGGGGGCGGTCTCCGAGCGGATGGGCGACCGCGTGCCCGCCACCGTCTCCGACAGGGTGCGCACGCTGCGCGTCCGCCGCGTGGAGGAGCGCACGCCGTTCGACGACGGCTGGGGCACCAGCGGCTCCTGAGGGGGCGGCCGGCGCCGGCCGGGCGGTGGCGCCGCGCGCCGGTCAGCCGCCGTCCGGCAGCCGCCCGGCCCGCGAGGAGTCGAGCAGCGGGCCGAGCAGGTCGCCGTGCCTCTCCAGCCGGGCGGCCAGGTCGCCGGCGGTGAAGACGAGGTCGTCGGGGTGTTCGCAGCCGGCGACCTCGTCCCACGTCACGGGCGTGGAGACGGTGGGGCGGGCCTTGGCGCGCAGCGTGTAGGGAGCGGCGGTGGTGCGCGTCCAGGCGTTCTGGCTGTGGTCGACGAAGACCCGCCCCTTCCGCAGCTTCCTGGGCACCTGGTGCACCACCAGCTCCGGCAGCTCCTCGGCCGCCTCGCGGGCCAGCCGTTCGGCGTAGTCGGCCACCGCCGAGGAGTCGGTGGGCCGCAGCGGGGCGAGCACGTGCAGGCCCTTGGAGCCGGAGGTCTTGACCCACGCCTCCAGGCCGTCGCGCGCCAGCCGGTCGCGCAGCCACCCGGCGACGGCGCAGCACTCGACGACCGTGGCGGGGGCGCCGGGGTCGAGGTCGAACACCAGCCTGTCGGCCCGCCCCTCCCGGGGCAGCCGCCACTGCGGGACGTGCAGCTCCAGGGCGGCGAGGTTGGCGGCCCACACCAGGGTCGGCAGGTCCTGCACGACCACCTGGCGGTCCGTGCTCCCGTCGACGCGGTGCACCTCGCGCACGGCCACCCAGTCGGGGGTGCCCGGCGGCACGTGCTTGGCCATGAAGGACTTCCCGGCCACGCCGCCGGGGGCGCGGACGAAGGAGGCCGGCCGGTCCCGCAGGTGGGGCAGGAGCACCTCGCCCACGGAGGTGTAGTACTCCACGACGTCGGCCTTGGTGAAGCCGGCCTCGGGGTAGAGGACCTTGTCCGGGCGGGAGAGGGAGAGGGTCCGGCCCTCCACGACGGTGTTCGGCATGGGATACGGGTTGCCGCGGCGGTGCGGTCCCACACCGCCTCGGCGCCCCGGTCCGGAGCGCGTTGCCGGGGGACCCGGGCTGCCACTAGCCTACGTTCGTGATTCCGGTCATCCTTCGGGATCCCGAACGAGCAGAGGGTCCGGCGTCAGGGGCCGAGCGGCACCGCGACTCCGGGCCAGGGGGAGGAGGGGAGGGCGGCGATGGGACGTCTCGTACCGGCCGTGACCAGGGCTCTCGACATACTGGAGCTCTTCCTCGGGGGGGACGGCACCCTGTCCGCGCCGGAGATCACGCGGAAGCTGGGGCTGCCCCGCACCACCGTCCACGAGCTGGTGACCACCCTGGCCGCACGCTCCTATCTGGTGCCCGTGCCCGAACAGCCCGGACGCTACCGGCTCGGGGTGCGCACCTACCAGCTCGGCAGCCGCTACGCCGAGCAGCTCGACCTCGCCGCCGAGGGGCAGCAGGTGGCCCGCAGCGTCGCCGAGACCTGCGACGAGACGGTGCACGTGGCGATCCTGGAGGACGCGGACGTCATCTACATCGCCAAGGTGGACAGCACCCACGCGGTGCGCATGGTCTCCGCCGCCGGGCGCCGCCTGCCCGCGCACTGCACCTCCGTGGGGAAGATGCTGCTGGCCTCCCTGCCCGAGGAGGAGCTGGACGCGCGGCTGCCCGGTCCCGGCGGCGAACCGCTGAGGGCGATGACGCCGAACTCCATCACCTCGCCCGGCGAACTGCGCGCGGCGCTGGCGGAGGTCCGGGAGCGGGGCATCGCCGTGGAACGGCGTGAGTCCAACCCGGACGTGAGCTGCGTGGCCGCGCCGGTGCGCGACAGCGCGGGCCGGGTGGTGGCGGCGCTCAGCATCTCGGTGCCCATGATCCGCTGGAGCGAGGAGCGGCGCACCGAACTGGAGGCCCTGGCGGCCAAGGGGGCCGCCGAGCTGTCGGCGCGCCTGGGATACCGGGGCGCCGCCTGACCGGAAGGCGGGGGGCGGCCCGCGGAGGCACGGACGCACGGCCGCACGGAGGCCGTGGAGGACCATCGGCGAAGGGGCGGGACGGCATGACCGGAACGGGGAGTACGGCGCGGTTCGACGTCGCGGTGCGGCAGGAGGCGCTGCTGGGCGAGGGTCCCACCTGGGACGCGGAGCGCGGCCGGCTGGTCTGGGTGGACATCCTCTCCTCGCGGGTGCACACCTGGGAGCCGGGCAGCGGGCGCCGCACGGTGCTGGCCACCGAACAGCACGTCGGCGCCGCCAAGCCGCGCGCCGGCGGCGGCCTCGTGGTCAACCTCCGCGACGGCGTGGGCCTGTACGGCGAGGACGGCTCCTTCGCCTGGCTGCACCGCGACCCGGTGCCCGGCCGGCGGGGCAACGACGCCGCCGTGGCCCCGGACGGCGCGCTGTGGGCGGGCACGATGGCCTACGACGAGACCCCCGGGGCGGGCACCCTCACCCGCGTCGCCCCGGACGGGACGGCCGCCACCGTCCTGCCGGAGGTGACGATCAGCAACGGCACGGGGTGGAGCCCGGACGGGCGGCTGATGTACTACGTCGACACCCCCACCCGCCGCATCGACGTCTTCGACGTCGACCCGGACGCCGACGGCGCCGCCGCCCTCGGCGGCCGCCGGACGCTGGCCGCGATCGAGGCGGGGGCGGGCTTCCCCGACGGGCTGACGGTGGACGCCGACGGGTGCGTCTGGGTCGCCCTGTGGGACGGCGGCGCGGTGCGGCGCTACACCCCCGACGGCAGACTGGACCGCACGGTGCCCGTTCCGGCCTCCCGGGTGACCGCGTGCGCCTTCGGCGGGCCCGGGCTGGGCGACCTGTACGTCACCACGGCCCGGACGGGCGTCGACCCCGGAGCCGAGCCGCTGGCCGGGGCGCTGCTGGTGCTGCCGGACGCGGGACGGGGGCTGGTCCAGCCGCCGTTCGCGGGCTGACGCGGGTCGGCACACCATCTTCACCCCGGGCCCCTTCTGCGGGACACCCGGCGAGCCGTAGCCTACGGGCTCCATGACCTACTGCGTCACATGCCGCCGGCACCTCAACGGCGCCCTCTGCTGCCCCGGATGCGGTACGCCCAGCCGCGACCTGGCGCCGGCGGACACCGCCCCCCGCCCCCTCGCCGCGCCGCACGCCCCGTACGGCAGGAGCCGCCGCGCGGCCGGGGACGGGCCCGGCGGCGGGCACCGCGACGCGCCCGGCGGCGAGGGGACGGGCGGGGAACCGGACGGGGACGGCCGCGGCGGCGGACGCCGGGCCGACCGGGCCGCGAGGCGGAGGCGGGCCGCCCTCGTGGGCCTGGTGCTCGGCGCCGGGCTGTCCACCCTCGGCATCGCCGAGTTCACCACCGAGGGCGTGCTGAGGGAACTGCCGCTGCTGCCGTCCGCGCCCGCCGGTGAGGACGTGGACGGGGCGGAGCGGACCGGCGGCGACGGCGGCGGCGCCGCAGGTGGCGGACCGGGCGGCCCGCCGACTGCGGCGGACCGGCCGGGGACGGAGCGCGGCCCCGCCGCCTCCCCGGCCTCCTCGGCCGCGGCCTCCGCCGGGGCGTCCGCGTCGGCCGCGGCCTCCGCGGAGGCGTCCCCGTCGGCCTCCGAGCCCTCCGCGCCGGCCCCCACGGTGACGGAGGAGGGCACCGTCGAGGCGCCCTCGCGGCCCACCGCCGAGCCCACCGGGGAGCCCGAGCCGCCGCAGAGCACCGGACCGGCCGATCCGCCGCCCCCGCCTCCCGCGGAGCCCGAACCCGAGCCCGAACCGGAGCCGGAGCCCACCCCCACCTGCGACCGCTTCATGTGGTGGTGCGTCTGAGACCCGTGCGCGGGGAGGACCGCGGCGGACCGGGGGCGACCGGGACGGGGCCGCGGCGCGGCCGCGGCCCGGGAGCCCCGGGCCGCGTCACGGCCCGTCCGGCTCCGCGCCCGTGCCGCCCGCCGCGCCCTCCGTGCGCCCGGCACCCAGCATCCGCCTGAGCAGGTCGCGCAGGAGGGCGCGCTCGACCGGGGTCAGCTCGCCCAGCGGCTCGCGGGCGAAGTCCAGGGAGCCGCGCAGCAGTTCGGCGGTGCCCAGGCCGCTTTCGGTGAGGGCGGCGAGCTTGACGCGGCGGTCGGCCGGATCGGGACGGCGCTCGACCAGGCCGCGGGACTCCAGCCGGTCGACGAGGCCCGTGATGTTCGACGGCTCGCACTTCAGCCGTCTGGCGATCTCCCGCATGGGCAGGGGCCGGTGGTGGAGCAGGGCGATCAGCCGGGCCTGGGGGCCCGTCAGGGAGTGCCGGCCGGCCGCCTCGTCGTACTCCCGGTGGAAGCGGTCGACGACGGTGCCGATCAGCTCGACCACTTCCAGGGTGAGCGGATCGGCGGGTGCGCTGCGGGAGGCCATACCGCCAGGATACCGATGTGCTTGACAACCTGAAACATCCTGTGGATGGTTGTTTCAGGTACTGAAGTATTTGGAGGGTTCTCCCATGGCACTGCCCACGACCGGCCGAGAGTGGCACCTGACGGCCCGCCCGGAGGGCTGGCCCGCCCCCGAGGGCTTCGCCCTGCGCGAGGCGCCCGTACGGGCTCCCGGTCCCGGCCAGATCCTGGTGCGCAACCTCCACATGTCGGTGGATCCGTACATGCGCGGCCGCATGGACGACCGCGAGTCCTACGTGCCGCCGTTCCGGCTGGACGAGCCGATGGACGGCGGGGCGGTCGGCGTCGTCGTCGCCTCCGAGGCCGAGGGCCTCGCCCCGGGCGACCACGTGCTGCACGGCCTGGGCTGGCGCGAGTACGCCACGCTGGACGCCCGGCACGCCTCGAAGGTCGACCCGGAGCTGGCCCCGCTGACGACCTACCTGGGTGTGCTCGGCATGCCCGGTCTGACGGCCTACGCCGGTCTGCTGGAGGTGGCCTCCTTCAAGGAGGGGGACGCCGTCTTCGTCTCCGGTGCGGCGGGCGCGGTCGGCAGCCAGGTCGGCCAGATCGCCCGGCTCAAGGGCGCCTCGCGGGTGATCGGCAGTGCCGGCTCGGCGGAGAAGGCGCGGCTGCTCACCGAGGAGCTCGGCTTCGACGCGGCCTTCAACTACAAGGACGGGCCGGTGTACCGGCAGCTGAAGGAGGCCGCGCCCGACGGCATCGACGTCTACTTCGACAACGTCGGCGGCGACCACCTGGAGGCCGCCATCGGCTCGCTGAAGGTGCACGGCCGCGTCGCCGTCTGCGGCATGATCGCGCAGTACAACGCCACCGAGCCGCCCGCGGCCCCGCGCAACCTCGCGCTCGTCATCGGCAAGCGGCTGCGCATCCAGGGGATGCTGGTCGGCGACCACTCCGCCCTGCGGCCGGCGTTCGTGGAGGAGGTCTCGGGGTGGATCCGCTCCGGTGAGCTCAAGTACCACGAGACGGTCGTGGAGGGCATCGAGAACGCCGTGGACGCCTTCCTCGGCATGCTGCGCGGCCGGAACGTCGGGAAGATGGTCGTCAGCCTCGACGCCTGACGCCCGGCCGCGCGGCGCCCGCGAACACGGGAGGGGGGGCCGCCCCGGCACCGCCGGGACGGCCCCCCTCCCGTGTTCGCCTCCCCCTGCCTCCTCCGCGCCCGCGCCGCGCCGCGGGCCGGGCGGCTCCCGTCCCGGCGCGGCGGTTTCTGCGCAAACCATTGACGCGGCAGGGCTTCGCTCCTACCTTCCCGTTCGGAACTCCGATCGTTATTCGATATTTCGAACGTGGGGTGGAGTGTATGCGTCAGACCCCCCTGCCGGCCCGCGCGCCCGGCCGGCGGCGCCTGCTGGGCGGCATGGCCGCCCTGGCCGCCCTGGCGGCCACCGGCGCGGGAACCGCGGGCTGCGCCGCCCCGGCCGCCGTGGGCGCGGGGCGCACCCGCGTACGGTTCTGGCACCTCTTCGGCGGCGGCGACGGCGTCAGCATGCGGACGATGCTGGACGCCTACCGCGCGGCACACCCGGAGGTCGCCCTGGAGGCCTCCACCCTCCAGTGGGGCGCCCCGTACTACACCAAGCTCGGGATGGCGGGGGCGGGCGGACGCGCCCCCGAGGTCGCCGCCCTGCACCTGGCGCGACTGCCCGGGTTCGGCCCCGGCTCCCTGCTGGACCCCTTCGACACCGGCCTGCTGGCCGAACACGGCGTCACCGAGGAGGACTTCCCCGCCGACCTGTGGCGCCGCGGCCGGATCGGCGGCCGGCAGTACGCCGTCCCGCTCGACACCCACCCGATGGTCCTCTACTACAACACCGACCTCTGCGCGAAGGCCGGACTGCTCGGCCCGGACGGAAGGCTGAAGCCGGTCCGCGGCACCGAGGAGTTCACCGCCGCCCTGCGCGCGGCCGGGAAGGCCACCGGCGGGCCCGGACTGGTCGTGGAGACCCTCGGCGCCGGGACCATCGGCCCCTGGCGGCTGTTCGCCACCTTCTACTCGCAGACCGGCGGCACCCTGCTGGACGAGGGCGCCACCCGCATCACCCTCGACGACACCAGGGCACTGCGGGTGCTGCGCTTCATGCGGCGGCTCACCGACGAGGGCCTGGCCCACCGCCGGGTCGACTACAACGGCACGGTCGGCGTCTTCGGCGGCGGGGAGACGGCCTTCCTCCTCAACGGGGAGTGGGAGGTCGGCACCTTCACCAACCTGGGCCTCCCCTTCTCCATGTCCCGGGTGCCGAACCTGTTCGGCCGCCCCACCGCGCAGGCCGACTCCCACTGCCTCGTCCTGCCCCACCAGCGCGACCGCGGCGGCGAGACCAACGAGGCGGCCCACGCCTTCGTCGCCTGGCTGCTGAGGAACAGCGCCGAGTGGGCCAGGGGCGGCCACGTCCCCGCCTACCTGCCCGTCCTGGAGGAACCCGCCTACCTCGACCTGCACCCGCAGTCGGAGTACCGGTCCGTGATCGACGACGTGGCCCTGGACCCGCCCGCCTGGTTCGCCGGCTCCGCCTCCACGATGTGGATCGAACTCGGCGCCGTCCTCTCCGGGGTCCTGACCGGCTCCCGCACCCCGCAGGGCGCCCTGGCGGAGATGCGGGACCGGCTCCAGGCCCTGCTCGACACCCCCGACCCGCTCGGAGGCGACGCATGACCGCGACCGCGCCCACCGCCCCGGCCCCGCCCCCCGGAACCGCCCCCCGGGCCGCCGCTCCCCGCCCGCCGGCCGTGCGCCGCCGCTGGATCGAGCACGGCCTGGTCTTCACCGCGCCCTTCCTGCTGCTCTACGCCCTCTTCCTGGTCTGGCCGCTGCTGCTGGGCCTGAGGATGAGCCTGGGCGACGACGACATCACCGGCGCCGGCGGCGGCTTCGTCGGCCTGGACAACTACGCCGAGGCGCTGGGCGATCCGGACGTGTGGTCCTCGCTGGGGAACACCGTGTGGTTCACGCTCCTGTCCACCGCGCCGCTGGTGCTGGCCGGCCTGGTCATGGCCCTGCTCGCCCACCACCTGCGGGTGGTGCAGTGGCTGTGGCGGCTGTCGTGGTTCGCGCCGTTCCTGCTGCCCTCGGGCGTGGTCGGCCTGCTGTGGCTGTGGATGATCTACCCCTCCGACTTCGGCCTGGCCGACCTGCTGCTGGGCTCCCTCGGCCTCGACTCCGGGATCGGCTGGCTCACCGACACCCGCTACGCGATGCTCTCGATCGTCCTGACCACCGTGTGGTGGACGGTCGGCTTCAACTTCCTGCTCTACCTCGCCGCGCTCCAGGCCATCCCGCAGCACCTGTACGAGGCGGCCGAACTGGACGGCGCCGGAGCCTGGCACCGGCTGCGGCACATCACCGTGCCGATGCTCGGCCGCACCACGGGGGTCGTGGTCATCCTCCAGCTCCTGGCCTCGCTGAAGATCTTCGACCAGGTCTACATCATGACCGGCGGCGGCCCCGACGAGAGCACCCGCCCGATCCTGCAGTACGTCTACGAGGCCGGCTTCACCGGTTACCGCATCGGCTACGCCTCGGCCGTCTCCTACGTCTTCTTCGCCCTGATCGTGGTCGTCTCGCTGGTCCACCTGCGGATGACCCGCCGCTTCCGTGAGGGGGCCGCCCAATGAGCGCGACCGTGAAGGACGGGCCCGGCGGCCCGGCGACCGCACCGCCCGCCGCGCGGGGCACCGCCCGCGCGCGCACCGCCCGGCGGCCCTCCGGACCGGGCGGCGGCCGCCGCCCGCGCTGGACCCCGGGGCGCGCCGCGGTGTTCGCCGCGGCCCTCGTCCTGGCGGCGCTGTGGGTGCTGCCGCTGGCCTGGGCGGTGGCCACCTCGCTCAAGCCCGAGAACGAGACGACGCGGACCTCGCTGGAGTGGGTCGGCTCGCGCCTCACCTTCGAGGCGTACGAGAAGGTGTGGGCCTCCGGCGACCTGGCCCAGTGGATGCTCAACTCCGCCTACGTCTCGGTCGTGACGACCGCGCTGACCGTGCTGACCTGCGCCATGGCCGCCTACGGCTTCTCCCGCACGGAGTTCCGCGGCCGGAAGGCGCTCTACGGGCTGGTGATGGCGGGGATCATGGTGCCGCCGCAGGTGCTCATCGCCCCGCTGTTCGCCGAGATGGTCGCCCTGGGACTGGTCGACACCTACTGGGGCGTGATCCTGCCCCAGGTCGCCGTCCCCGCCATGGTGTTCATCCTGGTGAAGTTCTTCGAGGGGGTGCCGCGCGAGCTGGAGGAGGCCGCCCACGTCGACGGCGCCGGGCGCTGGCGGGTGTTCTGGACGGTCGTGCTGCCGCTGTCGCGGCCGGTGCTGGCCGCCGTCGCCATCTTCACCTTCATCCAGACCTGGAACAACTTCCTGTGGCCGTTCCTGGTCACCACCGATCCGAACGCGATGACGCTGCCGGTCGGCCTGGTCAACGTCCAGTCCACCTACGGCGCCCGCTACGCCCAGGTGATGGCCTCCCTGGTGATCGCCGGACTGCCGCTGCTGCTGGTCTTCGCCCTCTTCCAGCGGCAGATCGTCCGCGGCGTGGCCCACACCGGACTGGCGGGGCAGTGACGGCGCCCCGCACCCGCCGGCGCGGGCGGTCCTCACCGGCTCGTCCGCGGCGGTGAGGCCGTACCCGCCGCGTCCGGGCCGGAGGACCTCCCCCTCCGTCACGCCCCCCGCCGCCGCGGAGCCGGACCCCCGCCGCCGCGGAGCCGGACCCCCGGCCGCCCGGCGGACCCGAGGGCCGCCGCGGATCCCGCCGATCCCTCCGACCGCAACGGAAAGGGAGACCAAGGAGCCGTGTGCTCCGAGCGATTGCCGAGAATGTCCGAAGGAGGAACATGAACGATCGAACGAGACATCCGCACAGGCCCGCCGGGACCGGTCCGCGCCGCTCCCCGGTCGCGCTGGCCGCCGTCCTCCTGGGCCTGCTCGTCGCCCTGGTCCCCGGCAGCGCGCACGCCTACCCGCTCCCCGGCCGGGTCACCGGTGACGTCTCCGTCCACGACCCGTCGATGATCCGCCTCGACGACGGCCGGTACGTCCTGTACTCCACCCACGACGGGCCCCAGGCCCGGATCTCCACCGACCGGGTCCGCTTCACCCACGCCGGCCCGGCCTTCCCCGACCCGCCCTCCTGGTGGGCCGGGTACTCGCCCGAGCGCAGCCCCTGGGCGCCCGACATCTCCAAGCACAACGGCCGGTACTGGCTGTACTACTCGCTCTCCACCTTCGGCTCCAGCCACTCCGCCATCGGCGTGGCCACCAGCACCAGCGGCCTGCCCGGCACCTGGACCGACCGCGGCATCGTGCACTCCACCACCTCGAACTCCGGCTACAACGCCATCGACCCCAACCTCTTCGTCGACGACGACGGGACGTGGTGGCTGACCTTCGGCTCCTGGTGGTCGGGGATCAAGACGATCCGGCTCGACCCGGCCACCGGCAAGCAGCACGCCGGCGACCGGACCCTGTACTCCGTCGCCGCCCGCAACCCCACGAGCAACGGCATCGAGGGGCCGACGCTGATCAAGCGCGGCGGCCACTACTACCTCTTCGCCTCCTTCGACAAGTGCTGTGCCGGCACCGACAGCACCTACAGCATCCGCGTGGGCCGCTCCACCAGCCCCACCGGACCGTTCCGCGACCGCCGCGGAGTGGACATGCGGAACAACGGCGGCACGGTCGTGCTGGAGACCCACGGCCGCGTCATCGGCCCCGGCGGCCAGTCCGTCCTCGCCGACACCGACGGCGACCTGCTCGTCTACCACTACTACGACGGGGGCAACAACGGCTCGCCCACCCTCGGCATCAACCTGATGCGCTGGGACGCGGGCTGGCCGGTGGCCCACTGACGACCCGCCGGCCGCGGGCGGCCACCCCGCCCGCCCGCGGCCGGCGCCACCCTCCCCACCCCTTCGCGGACCCCGCGGGCCCACGCCGCCGCGGACCCCGCCCCGAACCGCCCCGGACGGAAGGAATCCATGAGCACCACCGCACGGTTCACCCTCGACCCCGCCTTCACCGTCGGCGAGGTCGACCCCCGGCTGTTCGGCTCCTTCGTGGAGCACCTCGGCCGCTGCGTCTACACGGGCGTCTTCGAACCCGGACACCCGTCCGCCGACGAGCAGGGCCTGCGCACCGACGTGCTGGAGCTGGTCCGCGAGCTGGGCGTGACCGCCATCCGCTACCCCGGCGGCAACTTCGTCTCCGGCTACCGCTGGGAGGACGGCGTCGGCCCCGCCGAGCAGCGCCCCCGCCGGCTCGACGCCGCCTGGCGCTCGGTGGAGACCAACCGCTTCGGGCTGTCGGAGTACATCGACTTCGTGCGCAAGGTCGGGGGCGAGCCGATGATGGCCGTCAACCTCGGCACCCGCGGCGTCCAGGAGGCCCGGGACCTGCTGGAGTACGCCAACCACCCCGGCGGCACCGCCCTGTCCGACCTGCGCGCCGCCCACGGCGACAAGGAGCCCTACGGCATCCGGCTGTGGTGCCTGGGCAACGAGATGGACGGCCCCTGGCAGACCGGCCACAAGACCGCCGCCGAGTACGGCCGGCTGGCCGCCGAGACCGCCCGCGCCATGCGGCAGCTCGACGACTCCCTCGAACTGGTCGCCTGCGGCAGCTCCTCCCAGGCGATGGACACCTTCGCCGCCTGGGAGGCCACCGTCCTGGCCGAGACCTACGACCTGGTGGACCACATCTCCCTGCACGCCTACTACGAGGAGGTCGACGGCGACCGCGACTCCTTCCTGGCCTCGGCCGTGGACATGGAGTCCTTCATCGAGAACGTCGTCGCCACCTGCGACCACGTCGGGGCCCGGCTGAAGTCGCCCAAGCGCATCAACCTCTCCTTCGACGAGTGGAACGTCTGGTACCAGCGGCGCTTCCAGGCCGCGCCCCTGCCCGACTGGGAGGAGGCGCCCCGGCTGCTGGAGGACAACTACACCGTCACCGACGCCGTGGTCTTCGGCTCCCTGCTGATCGCGCTGCTGCGCCACGCCGACCGGGTCACCGTCGCCTGCCTGGCGCAGCTCGTCAACGTCATCGCCCCGATCATGACCGAGCCCGGCGGCCCGGCCTGGCGGCAGACCACCTTCTTCCCCTTCGCCCAGGCCTCCCGCCACGGGCGCGGACGGGTCCTGGAGGTACGGGTGCAGTCGCCCACGTACACCACCGCCAAGTACGGCGAGGTCCCGCTGCTGCACGCCACCGCCGTGCGCGACGAGGCCACCGGCGCCGTCACCGTCTTCGCCGTCAACCGCTCCCGGCACGACGCCCTGCCGCTGGAGGTGGACCTGCGCGGCCTCGCCCCGGAGCGCGTGGTGGAGCACAGCGTGCTGGCGGACTCCGACCCCGAGGCGCGCAACACCCTCGCCGAACCCGAGCGGGTCCTCCCGCACGCCGGGGAGGGCACCGAACTGGCCGGCGGGACGCTGCGCGCCGTCCTGGAGCCGATGTCGTGGAACATGATCCGGCTCGCCTGACGCAGCCGGGGACGGCGGCGGGGGCGGTCCGTCCGGACCGCCCCCGCCGCGCGTGCCCCCCGCGCCCCTACTGCGTGGAGAAGGAGTGCACGGTGGTGCTCCGGTACGTCCGGCCCGGGCGCAGCACGGTGGTGGGGAAGGCCGGCTGGTTGGGGGAGTCGGGGAAGTGCTGGGTCTCCAGGCAGAACCCGTCGCCCTGCCGGTAGACCCGCCCCGAGGTGCCCTCCAGGGTGCCGTCGAGGAAGTTGCCGCTGTAGAACTGCACGCCCGGCTCGGTGGTGGCGATCCTCATCACCCGGCCCGAGACGGGCTCGGTGACGGTGACGGCGTGCTCGGGTCCGGCCGTGATGCCCTTGTCCAGCACGAGGTTGTGGTCGTACCCCTGGGCGTACAGGACCTGCCGGTGCGCCTCGCGGAGGTCCAGCCCGATCGGCTTGCCCCGGCGGAAGTCGAACGGCGTGCCCGCGACCCGCGCGAGCTCCCCGGTCGGGATCAGCGTCTCGCCGACCGGGGTGTAGCGGGAGGCGGCCACCTGGAGGACGTGGTCCGAGACGCTGCCGCTGCCCTCGCCGGCGAGGTTGAAGTACGTGTGGTTGGTGAGGTTGACGACGGTGGGCCTGTCCGTCGTGGCCTCGTAGTCGATCCGGAAGCTCCCGTGCCGGTCCAGCGTGTACTCCACCCGGACCTCCAGCGTCCCGGGGAAGCCCATCTCGCCGTCGGGGCTGGTGCGGGCGAGGACCAGGCCGACCTCGCCGCGCCGGGAGAACGGCTCGACCCGCCACACCTGGGCGTGGAACCCCCGGTCGCCGCCGTGCAGGCAGTGCCCGTTGTCGTTGCGCGGCAGTTCGTGCACCCGCCCGTCGAGCGTGAGGCGCCCGTCCGCGATGCGGTTGCCGTAGCGGCCGATGAGCGCGCCGAAGTACGGGGAGCGCTCCACGTAGGAGTCCAGGTCGCGGAAGCCGAGGGAGACGTTGTCGTACCGGCCGTCGCGGTCGGGCACCTCCAGCGACTGCACGATCCCGCCGTAGGAGAGCACCGCCAGGCGGGTGCCGCCGTTCTCCAGCGTCCACAGGTCCACCGCGGTGCCGTCCGCCAGTTCCCCGAACCGCCTGCGCCGCGGCCCGTCCGCCTCCCCGGCGGCGTGCGCGGTCCCCGGCCCCACGGCCGCGGCGGCCACACCCGCCGCGGCGGCCGCCGTGATCACTGCGCGCCTGCTGGTGCTCACGATCCCACCTTCCTCTTGTTCCAGACGTCGAATCCCACCGCCGCCAGCAGGACCAGGCCCTTGATGACCTGCTGGTAGTCGGTGCCGATGCCCACCAGGGACATCCCGTTGTTGAGCACCCCGAGCACCAGACCGCCGATGACGGCACCCAGCACGGTACCCACACCGCCGCTCATCGAGGCACCGCCGATGAACGCCGCGGCGATCGCCTCCAGTTCGAAGTTGACGCCCGCCTGCGGGGTGCCGGCGTTCAGCCGCGCGGCGTACACGCAGCCCGCCAGCGCCGCCAGCACGCCCATGGTGACGAAGACCAGGAAGGTCACCTTCCGGTCCTGTACGCCCGACAGCTTGGCCGCCGCCCGGTTGCCGCCCAGGGCGTACACGTGGCGGCCGACGACGGCGTTGCGCATCACGAAGCCCAGCCCGACCAGGATGGCGCACATGATCAGCAGCACCACCGGGACGCCCCGGTAGCTGGCCAGGGTGAGGGTGAACGCCACCACCGCCGCCACGATCGCGCCGCACTTGAGGAGGAACAGGTTCAACGGCAGCACCTCCAGTTCGTACGCCAGCTGCCGCCGCCGGTCGCGCCACTCCTGCACCAGCACCACCGCCACCACGACCACGCCGATCAGCACCGTCAGGTCGTGGTAGTTCGACAGCGGGCCGCCCTCGGGCAGGAAGCCCTGGCTGATCTCCTGGAAGCCGCGCGGGAAGGGCGCCAGGGACTGGCCCTCCAGCAGGATCTGGGTGCCGCCCCGGAACAGCAGCATCCCCGCCAGTGTCACGATGAACGACGGGATGCCGACGTAGGCGATCCAGAAGCCCTGCCAGGCGCCCGCCAGCGCGCCGATCAGCAGCGAGCAGGCCAGCGCGGCGGGCCAGGCCATGCCGTACTCGACCATCATCACGGCCGCCGCCGCGCCGACGAAGGCGGCCAGCGAACCGACGGACAGGTCGATGTGCCCGGCGATGATCACCATCATCATGCCCATGGCCAGGATCAGGATGTAGCTGTTCTGCTGGACGATGTTGGACACGTTGACGGGCTTGAGGAGGTTGCCGTCGGTCCACACCTGGAACAGCACCACGATCAGTGCCAGCGCGACGAGCATCCCGTACTGCCGCGTGTTGGCGCGCACGGTGCGCGCCAGCAGCGCCCAGGCCGCCCCCGGCCGGCCCGTACCGCCTCCGCCCCCGTCGGGGCCGTCCTCGGCCGTCCTGCCCGGAAGGCCCCCGCCCGCGGGGGTCCTTCCCCCGGTGATCGTGTCGTCGCTCATCGCGCGCCCCGGCTCCCGTCCTCGGTCATGTAACGCATCAGCACTTCCTGGCTCGCGTCCTCGCGGGCCACCTCGCCGGTCAGCCGTCCGGCCGCCATGGTGTAGATCCGGTCGCACATCCCCAGCAGCTCCGGGAGCTCCGAGGAGATCATCAGCACCGCCTTGCCCTGCGCGGCGAGCCGGTCGACGACGGTGTAGATCTCGTACTTCGCCCCGACGTCGATGCCGCGCGTGGGCTCGTCGAGGATCAGCACCTCGGGGTCGGTGTGGATCCACCGGCCGAGCACGACCTTCTGCTGGTTGCCGCCGCTGAGCCGCCCCACCTGCTCCAGGACGGTCGGGGTCCTGATCCGCAACGACGTCCGGAAGTGCTCGGCGACCCGCCGCTCCCGGTGCTCGTCCACCACCCCGGCGCGGGCCAGCTTCGGCAGCGAGGCCAGGGAGACGTTGCGGCTGACGGTGTCGATCAGGTTCAGCCCGTAGGTCTTGCGGTCCTCGGTGACGTACGCCAGACCGCGGGCGATGGCGGCGGGCACGGTGCGGGTGTCGGCCTCCTCGCCGCCGATCCGCACCGTGCCGCCGTCGTGGATCCCGTAGGAGCGGCCGAAGACGCTCATGGCCAGCTCGGTGCGGCCCGCCCCCATCAGCCCGGCGATGCCGACGATCTCCCCGCGCCGCACCGTCAGCGACACCCCGTCGACCACCTTGCGCCGGCGGTCGACGGGGTGGCGGACCGTCCAGTCGCGGATCTCCAGCGCCGGCCGCCCGGCGTCCGCGCCCGTGTAGCGGGTGCGTTCGGGGAAGCGGTGGTCCAGGTCGCGGCCCACCATGCCGCGGATGATCCGGTCCTCCGGGAGCGCCGCGGGCGCCTTCGGGGAGGGGCGGACGGGGAGCGTCTCCACCGTCCGGCCGTCGCGCAGCACGGTGACGGTGTCGGCGACGCGGCGGATCTCGCCCAGCTTGTGGGAGATGAGGATGCAGGCGATGCCCTGGGAGCGCAGCTCCGAGATGAGGTCGAGGAGCTTGGCGCTGTCCTCGTCGTTGAGCGCGGCGGTCGGTTCGTCCAGGATCAGCAGCCGCACCTTCTTCGCCAGCGCCTTGGCGATCTCCACCAGCTGCTGCTTGCCCACGCCGATGTCGGCGACCCGGGTCTGCGGGTTCTCGCGCAGCCCGACCTGCCGCATCAGCGCGGCGGCGCGGCGGACGGTCTCGTTCCGGCGGACGATGCCGCGGGAGGCGATCTCGTTGCCCAGGAAGATGTTCTCGGCGATGGAGAGCTGGGGCACCAGCGCCAGTTCCTGGTGGATGATGACGATGCCGCGCCGCTCGCTGGCCCGGACGTCCCGGAAGGCGCACGGCTCGCCCTCGAAGAGGATCTCCCCCTCGTAGCTGCCGTGCGGGTGGACCCCGCTGAGCACCTTCATCAGCGTCGACTTGCCCGCTCCGTTCTCCCCGCAGACCGCGTGGACCTCGCCGGGGCGGACGGTCAGGTCGACCCCGGACAGGGCCCGGACCCCGGGGAAGGTCTTGGTGATCGAGCGCATCTCCAGAACGCTGCTCATGGTCGTCCCCTCCGTGGTGTGGGGCGTGCGTGCGGGCGGGCTACGAGAGCTGGTCGGCCGTGTAGTAGCCCTCGTCCACGAGCAGGTCGGTGGAGGACCTGTCGATGCTGACGGGCTGGAGGAGGTAGGCGGGGACGACCTTGGCGCCGTTGTCGTAGGACTCGGTGTCGTTGACCTCCGGCTCGCCGCCCTTCAGTACGGCGTCGGTCATCTGCACGGCCCGTTCCGCCAGTTCGCGGGTGTCCTTGAAGACGGTCTGCGTCTGCTGCCCGGCGAGGATCGACTTCACGGAGGCCAGCTCGGCGTCCTGCCCGGTGATCACGGGGTAGGGCTTGGCCTCCGTGCCGTAGCCGGCGCTCTTGAGGGCCGAGACGACGCCGATGGAGATGCCGTCGTAGGGGGAGAGGACGGCGTCCAGGCGCTCGCCGCCGTAGTGGCGGCTGAGCAGGTCGTCCATCCGCTTCTGGGCGGTGCCGCCGTCCCAGCGCAGGGTGGTGACCTGGTTCAGCTCCGTCTGGCCGCTGCGCACCACCAGCCGCCCGCCGTCGATGTGGGGCTTCAGCACGCTCATCGCGCCGCGGAAGAAGAAACCGGTGTTGTTGTCGTCCGGCGAGCCGGCGAACAGCTCCAGGTCGAACTTCTCCCCCTTGCCCTCCGCCAGGCCCAGCGCGTCGACGATGTACCGCCCCTGGAGTTCGCCGACCTTGAAGTTGTCGAAGGTGGCGTAGTAGTCGACGGCGTCGGTGCCGCGGATGAGGCGGTCGTAGGCGATGACGGGGATGCCGGCGTCCGCGGCGCGCCGGAGCGCGTTGGTCAGCGACGAGCCGTCGATGGCGGC
This sequence comes from Streptomyces desertarenae, assembly GCF_042681365.1. Taxonomy (NCBI): domain Bacteria; kingdom Bacillati; phylum Actinomycetota; class Actinomycetes; order Kitasatosporales; family Streptomycetaceae; genus Streptomyces; species Streptomyces desertarenae. Next base: position 245,689 of record NZ_JBHUFU010000001.1, read on the forward strand.
GATCACCAGCGCCTCGTGGCCCTTGGAGATCATGTTCTCGATCTGCGCGACCTGGTTCTCCACCTTGTCGTCGCCGTACTGGAGGTCGGTCCGGTACCCCTTGGCCTCGAACTGCTCCACCATGTTCTCGCCGTCGGCTATCCACCGCTCGGAGGACTTGGTGGGCATGGCGATGCCGATGGTGCCGCCCTCGGCCCCGCCGCCGTCGTCCCTGCTGCCGCCCTCGGCGTTCTGCCCGCAGGCGGTGAGCGCCAGGGCGAGGGCGGCGCAGGCCCCGGCGGCGGCCCTGGCGGTGCGCCTCCGGGCGCGGGTGCGGGTGGGGATGCGGTCGCGCATGGTGGTCAGTTCCCTTCCGGTGTGCTGCCGGTGTCCTCGGGGAAGCGGTGGAGCGGGCCGGGCAGCCGGGAGCCCCGGGGGGACATCCCGGCGCCGGCGCCCAGCCGGGCCAGCAGGTCCAGGGCGAGCCGCCCGCGGCGGACCCGTTCGCGGGCGGTCTCCACGGTCAGGTCGCGCAGGTGCGCGCCGTAGGGGTAGATGCCGGGGGCCTTGCTGAGGCCGAACTTGAGGTAGATCGGCGCGCCGCGCCGGATCAGCTCGGCGGCGTCGTACATCCGCACGTAGCCGCCGAGGTCGTCGGGGGCCTCCAGGTAGAAGTCCATCGGGGCGCGGCTGACGCGGCGGATCTCGGTCAGGTGCTCCAGGCTCAGGTCGGAGGGCACGTTGATCGAGTCGGCGCCCAGGCGCTCGAAGACGGCGAAGGAGGCGGGGTTGACCGGGCCGATCAGGGCCGAGACCTTGAAGGTGGTGTCGGCGGGCAGGGCGCCGCGCTCCCGCAGCCGGTGGAGGGTCAGCAGCACGCCCTCGTCGGCCACCAGCAGGCAGCGCACGCCGAGTTCGGCGGCGCGCAGGGCGTCCTCCACGCACCCGGCGAGCGCGTCGTGGCCGCGGGCGCGCAGCCCGGCGCCGCCGGAGGAGGTGCGGGTGCCGGCCCCGGTGTCCCAGGTGCCGCGCGGGCCGGTGAACAGGCACAGCTCCGCGCCGTGTTCGGCGCAGGCGCCGACCATCTCGCGGATCTCGGCGTCGGTCAGCATCCACACGCCGCTGCCCTGGCTGATGCGGTGGACGGGGACGTCCAGCGCCTCGGCCTCCTTCAACACGGTGGCCAGCGCCTCCGGCCCCTCCACGGAGGGGATCTCGGTGCGCCAGGTGCCCCCGTCGGGGAAGGCGTGCGGGGATGCGTCGGCGGGGTCGCACGCGGGGCAGGCGTACCCGAGGGAGGCGAGGGCGGCCTCGCCGGGGCGGCGGGGGCCGGAGGGTTCGATGGACGCGTCGGTCACGATGCTCCCAGGTTCGGTGTGTCGTACAGCGTTCGTCGTCGTGGGTGTGGCGCGGGACCGGGGCGGGGCGCGGGCGCCGGCCCCGGTGGGGCGGGCCCGTCCGGCGCCGGACGGGCCCGCCGGTCAGGGGCGCAGCAGGACCTTGCCGACCGCCGGATCGCCGCCGCCGACCAGCGCGACGGCCGCGGCGAACTCCTCCAGCGGCAGCTCGTGGGTGATCAGGGAGGCCGGTGCGAGCAGGCCCGAGGCGAAGGCGCGCACCGCGTGCGCCCAGGCGGCGGGCGGCGCGCCGAAGACGGTCCGGACGGTGATCTGCCCGACGGTCAGGTGGATCGGGTCGATGCCGGCCGCGCCCGGTCCGGGCAGCCCGGTCAGGACCACCCGGCCGCCGCGCCGGGCCAGCAGGCACGAGTCGCGGGCGGTGGTGGGCGCGCCGGCGGTCTCCACCACCAGGTCGTAGCGGCCGCGCACCTCCTCCGCCTCCGCCGGCCCGCGCACCTCGGTGGCGCCCAGGGTCAGCGCCCGCCCGGCGTGCCCGGTCCTGGGGTCCACGACCAGCAGCTCGGCGGGGGAGGAGGCGGCCAGGAACTGGACGGCCAGCAGGCCGAGGGTGCCCGCGCCGACCACCGCCACCCGCTCACCGGGCCGGGGCCCGGCCGCCAGCGCGGCCGCGGCGACCACGGCGGCCGGCTCCAGCAGGGCGGCGGCGCGCAGGTCGGCTCCGTCGTCCAGGACGTGCAGCAGCCGGGCCGGCAGGGTCAGCGTGTCGGCGAAGGCGCCGGGCCGGGTGAACCCGGTCTCGTCGTAGCCGCCGGTGCACAGGCTGCCGGCGCCCTCCCGGCAGCGGTCGCAGACCAGGCAGGCGCGGAACCCCTCGCCCACCACCTTCCGGCCCACCAGCGCCGGGTCGACGCCCTCCCCGGCCTCCTGCACCGTCCCGGACCACTCGTGGCCGGGGACGACCGGGTAGCGGACGTAGCCCTCGGCGCGGGTCCCGGCGTACACCTCCCGGTCGCTGCCGCAGATCCCGGCCGCGTACACCGCCACCCTCACCTCGCCCGGTCCGGGCGGGGTGTACGGCACCTCGGCGAGCCGGTGCGTGCCGGGCCGCTCCACGACGACGGCCCGGCCCGTGCGCGGGGTGCGCGTCATGCCCGTGTCCCGTGCGGGTCCCGCTTCTCCCAGCCCTCGGCCCACAGGTCGAACCGGGCCTGCTGCTGCGGGAACTCCGCCGCCGCGTCGGTGTCCAGCTCCACGCCCAGACCGGGGGCGTCGGGGAGGGCGAAGTAGCCGTCCACGACCTCCGGAGCGCCCTTGACCACCTTCTTGATCTCGGCGTCCGCGAAGTCGTTGAAGTGCTCCAGGATCTTGAAGTTGGGCGTGCAGCCCGCCAGTTGGAGCGAGGCGGCCGTCAGCACCGAGCCGCCGACGTTGTGCGGCGCGACCATCATGTAGTGGGTCTCGGCGGTGGCGGCGAGCTTGCGGGTCTCCAGGATGCCGCCGAGGTGGCCGAGGTCGGGCTGGATGACGTCGGCCGCCTGCGACTCGAACAGCTCGCGGAACTCGATCCGGTCGTGGATGCGCTCGCCGGTGGCGATCGGCATGTCCACCTTCTCGGCCACCTTCGCCAGGGCCTTGAGGTTCTCCGGCGGCACCGGCTCCTCCAGCCAGGCCGGCCGGAACGGCTCCACCTCGCGGGCGATGCGGACGGCGGTGGACGGGCTGAACCGGCCGTGCATCTCCAGCAGCAGCTCGCACTCCGGTCCGATCGCGTCCCGCACCGCCTCCACCAGGGCGACCGAGCGCAGCGTCTCGGCGTGGTCCAGCTCGAAGTGGCCGGTGCCGAAGGGGTCGAGCTTGAGCGCCCGGTAACCGCGCCCGACGACCCTCAGGGCCGCCTCGTGGAACGCCTCGGGGGTGCGTTCGACGGTGTACCAGCCGTTGGCGTACGCCTTGACCCGGTCGGTGACCCTTCCGCCGAGGAGCTGCCAGACGGGTACGCCCAGCGCCTTGCCCTTGATGTCCCAGCAGGCCATCTCCACGACCGCGATGCCGGACATCACGATCTCCCCGGCCCGGCCGTAGTCGCCGTACTTCATGCGGCGCACCAGGTCCTCGACGGCGAAGGGGTCGGAGCCGGCGATGTGGTTGGCCTCGGCCTCCCTCAGGTAGCCGATCAGCGCGTCGGTGTGGCCGAGCATCCGGGTCTCGCCGACCCCGGTGAGCCCCTCGTCGGTGTGGACCTGGACGTAGGTCAGGTTGCGCCACGGGGTACCGACGACATGGGTGCTGATTCCGGTGATGCGCACAGCGGTTGCCCTTCCTCGCCGTTCGATATTTCGTCACACGTTCGAAATGCTGGCGTGAATGTAGTGACGGGCTCCGACCGGCGTCAATGGGGCGGGCGCGGATTCGCGCCCTTTCAGGAGGGCGGGCGCACGGAGGCGACCACGCGGTGGGCGATCCCGGCGAGCCGGCGCTGGCCCTCCCTGCCGGGGTGGAACCAGTCCCAGGTGCTCAGCTCCCGGGCGGTGAAGCGGTAGGCGTGGACCGCCCCGCCGTCGTGGCGGCAGCGCGCGTCGCGTGCGCAGACCTCCGCCAGCGCCGCGTTGTACGCCCGCACCCGCTCGGCCACCTTCCCGCGCCGCTCGGCGGCCGCGGAGCCGGAGGCGTCCGGGGAGGCGCCGCCCAGCATCGACGGGCAGATGCCCAGCTTCCACACCTGGGCGGCCAGCGGGTGGGCGCGGCCCACCGACCACAGCCGCTCCAGGTCCGGCAGGCTGGCGACGAACACCTGCGTACCGGGCGAGGAGGCGCGCAGCACGCGCAGCGCCTCGGCGAAGTCGGCCCGGAACTCCTCCACCGGCGTCATCCGCCCCACGGTCGGCCGGCAGGCGTCGTTCGCCCCGACCAGCACCGTCACCAGGTCCGGCCGCCGGGCCGCGGCCCGGCGGGCCTGGGCGGGCAGCTCGGCCATCAGCGCGCCGGAGCGCGCCAGGTTCCAGCGGGCGCCGGCCGGGACGCCTAGCCGCCGGGCGAGGCTGTCCACCTCCGGGGAGGTGCCGGTGGCCCAGGACGCCTCCGGGCAGTCGGCCAGCAGCGAGCAGGCGTCGAAGGCGCGGGTGATGGAGTCGCCCAGGGCCGCCAGGGAGTCGGGGGAGGTGTCCCACTCCGGCGTGGGGGAGGCAGGGGCGCTGGCGGAGGCGCCCGGGGGGCGCGGCGCGCCGTCACCTCCGCCGTCACCACCACCGCTTCCGCCGCCGCCCGGACCGCCGCACGAGACGGCGAACACGACCAGGGCCACCACCGCGGCCGCGGCCGCGCACGCGGCGCCCAGGAGCCCGCGGTGCCCGGTGCGCCGGGCCCGCGGGGCACCGGACGGGGGGTCTGCCGGCATGTCGTCCTCCCGTCGCTGCTTCCCGTTTCCCGGTGTGACGATGGTTCGGTCGGGTGGGTTGACCGTCGTGGCGGACGGTACGTCACCCCCTGCGCGCCGCGGCACGGTAGCTTTTTCCATGACGGTCCGAAAATGGCCGTCGGACACGGTCGACAGATTACATCGCGTCACTTGCTGTCCCTTTTAGGGAGAATCAGCACGAATAGTGTTTACTGTTCGTAACCTCGGAGGCTGGAGGACATGTGACCGATGGGACGGGACGTCGAGCGGTGATCCGGCGCACGGCCGACAGGGTTTCGGGGCCGCCACGGAAGGTCGCACGCGAACCGCACAGGAGGTCCCGGTGACGACACGTGGAGTTCTGTACATCCACTCCGCGCCCCGCGCGCTGTGTCCGCACGTCGAATGGGCCGTCGCCGGGGTGCTCGGCGCCCGCGTCGGCCTCGACTGGATCAAGCAGCCCGCCGCCCCGGGCACCTGGCGCGCCGAACTGTCCTGGCAGGGCGAACCGGGCACCGCCTCCAAGCTCGCCTCCGCGCTGCGCGGCTGGCGGCTCCTCCGCTTCGAGGTCACCTCCGAACCGTGCGCAAGCGCCGAGGGCGAGCGCTACAGCTCCACCCCCGAGCTGGGCATCTTCCACGCGGTCACCGGCCTGCACGGCGACATCCTCATCCCCGAGGACCGGCTGCGCGCCGCCCTGGACCGCGCCGCGCGCGGCGAGGCGGAGCTGGAGAGCGAGATCGCCAAGCTGCTCGGCAAGCCCTGGGACGACGAGCTGGAGCCCTTCCGCTACGCGGGTGAGGGCGCCCCGGTCCGCTGGCTCCACCAGGTGGTCTGACGGGCGGTCCGGCCGGCCGTGCCGACGGGCCCCGGGAGCGCTCGGGGCCGTAGCCTCCCGGGCATGACCACTCCGACCACTTCGACCACCCCGCCGGCCCCCGCGGCGTCCGTGGCGGTCCTCGGCACCGGGATCATGGGCGCGGCGATGGCCCGCAGCCTGCTGCGCGCCGGGCTGGAGGTCCGCGCCTGGAACCGCACCCGCTCCCGCGCCGAGCCGCTGGCGGCCGACGGCGCGCTCGTCACCGGCGACGCCGCCGAGGCGGTCCGGGGCGCCGACGCGGTGCTCACCATGGTCCACGACGCCCGGGCCGTCCTGGAGGCCGTGCGGGCCGCCGCGCCCGGGCTGCGGCCCGGCGCCGTCTGGCTCCAGAGCACCACCGTCGGCCCCGGCGACCTCCCGGCCCTGACCGCCCTCGCCCGCGAGCACGGGCTGCGCTACGTGGACGCCCCCGTCCTCGGCACCCGCAAGCCGGCCGAGGACGGGCAGCTGACGGTGCTGGCCGCGGGCCCCCGCGAGGTGCGCGGCGCACTCGCCCCCGTGCTGGACGCCGTCGGCTCGCGCACCTCGTGGGTCGGCGACGAGCCGGGCGCCGCGACCCGGCTCAAACTCGTCTGCAACTCCTGGGTGCTCACCGTCACCCACGGCGTCGCCGAGGCGCTCGCCCTGGCCGAGGGCCTGGGCGTCGACCCGCAGGACTTCCTGGACGCGGTCGCCGGCGGCCCGCTCGACATGGGCTACCTGCGGGCCAAGGCGGCCCTGATCCGCTCCGGCGACCTCACGGCGAGCTTCGCCGTGCGCACCGCCGAGAAGGACGCCCGCCTCATCCTCGCGGCGGCCGGCGGGGCCGGGGTGCGCATGGACGTGACGGCGGCGGGCGCCGAGCGCTTCCGCCGCGCCGCCGAGCAGGGCCACGGCGACGAGGACATGGCCGCCTCGTACTACGCGGGCTTCGCCGCCGGCCCGCCGGAGGCGGGGGCCGGGGAGGGCCGGGCGGGGGGCTGAGGCGCGGGCGGCGGCAGCAGCCGGTCCACCGCCCGCCGGGCGCGGTCGGCGGCGGCGGGGTCGCCGTGGAGCTGGAGCGTGTGGTTCAGGCTCATCAGGATCCCGTAGAGCTCGAAGACGACCTGCTCCGCGTCGGTGCCGCGGGGCAGGTCGCCGCGGTCGGCGGCCGCCCGCACGTCCGCCGACAGCCTGCGCCGCCAGGCGCCGAACTGGCGCCGCAGCAGGTCGCGCACGGGTCCGGCGCGGCCGTCGTACTCGAAGGTGGAGCTGACGAAGAGGCAGCCGCCGGGGAACACCCCGCGCTCCAGGTAGGAGATCCAGGCCGCGCAGACCGCGCGCAGCCGCGCCAGCCCCGGCTCGGCGTCCGCCGCGGGGCGCCAGACCTCGCGGTCGAAGACCACCGCCGCCCGCTCCAGGGCGGCGAGCTGGAGCGCCTCCTTGGAGCCGAAGTGCCCCAGCAGGCCGGACTTGCTGATGCCCAGGTCGGCGGCGAGTCGGCCGATCGTCAGGCCCTCCAGGCCCTCCAATGAGGCGAGGGCGACGCTGCGCTCGACGATCCGCTCGCGGGTGCGGCGGGCTTCGGCGGCGGATCGGCGGGGGCTCACGGGCGCCATCGTACGGCGTACCGAGGACCGGACCCCAATAGAGTCCGATCGATCGGTCGCTATAAGGTCCGGGTGTTGACGAGTCGAGGCCGCGCCCGGAGCCGGATCCCGGCCCCCGGCCGCGGCCAGCCGAGGAGGACCGCAGTGCCCCGCACCCGTATCGCCGCCCTGGGCCACCACCAGCCCGACCACGTGCTGACCAACGACGACCTGGCGGGGATGGTGGACACCAGCGACGAGTGGATCCGCCAGCGGACCGGCATCGCCACCCGCCGCATCGCCCGCGACGAGAGCGTCGCCGACCTGGCCGCCGCGGCGGCGGGCAAGGCCCTGGCCGCCGCCGGGCTCGACCCGGCCGACATCGGGCTGGTCACGGTCGCCACCTGCTCGGCCCAGGACCGCTGCCCGTCCATCGCCGCCCAGGTCGCCGGACGCCTGGGCGTCCCCGCCGCCGTCGCCTTCGACCTCAACAACGGCTGCGCGGGCTTCACCACCGCCCTGGCCACCGCCGACCACGCGCTGCGCGCGGGAGCCGCGCGGCACGCCCTCGTCATCGGCGCCGAGAAGATGTCCGACGTCACCGACTGGACCGACCGCTCCACCTGCGTGCTCCTCGGCGACGGCGCGGGCGCGGCCGTCGTCAGCGCCGGGGAGGGCGGCGGCGACGGCCGGGACGGCATCGGCCCCGTCGTCTGGGGCTCCGACCCCACGCGCGGCGACGCCGTGCGGCTGCGGGGCGCCTGGCAGCCGCGCTTCGCGCAGGAGGGCCAGACCGTCTTCCGCTGGGCCACCACCGAGTTGGTCCCCCTGATCGAGCGGACCTGCCAGGAGGCCGGCACCACGCCCCGGGAACTGGGCGGCATCGTCACCCACCAGGCCAACCTGCGCATCATCGAGGCCCTGGTGCGGCGGCTGGGGGTGGAGGACACCGTGGTGGCGCGCGACGTGGTCGACTCCGGCAACACCTCGGCGGCCTCCGTCCCGCTGGCCTTCTCCAAGCTCGTGGAGCGCCGCGCGATCGAACCGGGCGCGCCCGTGCTGCTGTTCTCCTTCGGAGGCGGGCTCTCCTGGGCCGGACAGGTCGTCGCCTGCCCCTGACGCCCCCGGGCCCCGCCCGGCGGGGCCCGCTTCCCGCGCGCCCCGGGGAGACGGGCGAGGGGCCCGCCGGATCGTCCCGGCGGGCCCCTCGGGCGCCCTCGTGCCGCTGCCGCGGCGGATGGTGGGCGTCAGGCCGTGCGGAAGGCCACGACGACGTTGTGGCCGCCGAAGCCGAAGGAGTTGTTGAGCGCGACGAGCCGGCCCTCGCCCAGGGGACGGGCCTCGCCGCGCACGATGTCGGCGTCGACCTCCTCGTCCAGGTCGTCGACGTTGACGGTCGGCGGGGCGGTGCGGTGGTACAGCGCCAGCACCGTCGCCACCGTCTCGATGCCGCCCGCGCCGCCCAGCAGGTGGCCGGTCATGGACTTGGTGGCGGAGACGGCCACGTGGTCCAGGTCGGAACCCAGCACCTTGCGCAGCGCCTTGACCTCGGCGACGTCGCCCTGCGGCGTGGAGGTGGCGTGCGCGTTGACGTGGGCGACCTCCGCGGGGTCCAGGCCGGTGGACTCCATCAGGTGCTGGAGCGCGGCGGCGATGCCCCGGCCGGTCGGCTCGGGCTGGGCGATGTGGTGGTTGTCCGCGGACAGCCCCTGGCCCAGCACCTCGCAGTAGACGCGGGCGCCGCGCCGGGCGGCGTGCTCGGCCGACTCCAGCACCACGATGCCCGCGCCCTCGCCGAGCACGAAGCCGTCGCGGGCCTTGTCGAAGGGCCTGGAGGCCCTCTCCGGCGCGTCGTTGTTCTTGGACATCGCCATCATGTTGGCGAACGCGGCGACGGGCAGCGGGTGGATGGCCGCCTCGGTGCCGCCGGTGACGACCACGTCGGCGCGCCCGCTGCGGATCATCTCCACGGCGTAGCCCACCGCCTCGGCGCCCGAGGCGCAGGCGCTGACCGGGGTGTGCACGCCCGCCTGGGCGCCCACCTCCAGGCCCACGTTGGCCGAGGGGCTGTTGGGCATCAGCATCGGCACGGTGTGCGGGGAGACGCGGCGCGCGCCCTTCTCCCTCAGCACGTCGTACTGGTCGAGCAGCGTGGTGACGCCGCCGATGCCGGAGGCGACGACGGTGCCGAGCCGGTCCGGGTCCACCTGGCCGCTCTCCCCGGCCTTGCCCTCGAAGCCGGCGTCGGCCCACGCCTCGCGGGCCGCGATCAGGGCGAACTGGGCCGAGCGGTCCAGCTTGCGGGCCAGCGGGCGGGGCAGGACCTCGGAGGGCTCGACCGCCACCTCGGCGGCGATCCTCACCGGCAGCCCGGCCGCCCACTCGTGCTCCAGGGCCTTGACGCCGGAACGGCCGGCGACCAGGCCCTCCCACGTCGATGCGCTGTCGCCACCCAGCGGTGTGGTTGCGCCGACACCGGTGACGACCACGGTGCGATTGGTCGCGTTCACGGGTTTCCTCGTCTCCACTGGTAGGGATGTGCGGTCATCCGCCACCGCGAGCCGGGTGGCGACAAACGCCTCGACGGACTGCGAACCGGTCAGTCCTGGTGGGCGGTGATGTAGTCCACCGCGTCACCGACGGTCTTGAGGTTCTTGACGTCGTCGTCCGGGATCTTCACGCCGAAGCGCTCCTCGGCGGCGACGACGACCTCGACCATGGACAGCGAGTCGACGTCCAGGTCGTCGGTGAAGGACTTCTCCGGCTGGACGTCCTCGACCGGGATGCCGGCGATCTCGTTCACGATCTCGGCGAGACCGGTGACGATCTCTTCCTTGGTGGCGGCCATCTGTGGCGCTCCTTCTCGTTGTGTTGCGTTGTGCTGCGGTCTGTTGCGTGTGGGGGCGGATCGACCGCCGCCTAGGGGAGGGTAACGACCGTCGCCGCGTAGACGAGACCCGCCCCGAACCCGATGACGAGCGCGGTGTCGCCGCTCTTCGCCTGCCCGGTCGCCAGCAGCCGCTCCATGGCGAGCGGGATGGAGGCGGCCGAGGTGTTGCCGGTGGTCTCCACGTCGCGGGCGACCGTGACGTGCTCCGGCAGCTTGAGGGTCTTCACCATCGAGTCGATGATCCGCATGTTGGCCTGGTGCGGGATGAAGACGTCCAGGTCGTCGGCGCTGATGCCCGCGGCCTCCAGGGCCTGCTGGGCGACCTTCGCCATCTCGAAGACGGCCCAGCGGAAGACCGTCTGGCCCTCCTGCCGGATCGCCGGGAACTTCAACTCGCCGTTCTCGCCGACGGGCAGCTGCGAGACGTCGCCGACGCGGAACCCGTCCCACGGCACGGTCTGCGAGATCACGTCCGCCTTGTCGCCCTCCGAGCCCCACACGACGGGGCCGATGGCGGGCTCCTCGGACGGGCCGACGACCACCGCCCCGGCGCCGTCCCCGAAGAGGAAGGCGGTGGTGCGGTCCGTCAGGTCCGTCAGGTCCGACAGCCGCTCGACGCCGACCACCAGCGCGTACTCGGCGCTGCCGTCCACGACCAGGCCCTTGGCGATGGCCAGGCCGTAGCCGAAGCCGGCGCAGGCCGCGGAGATGTCGAAGGCGGCGGCCTTGCCGGTGCCCAGCCGGTGGGCGATCTCGGTGGCGATCGAGGGCGTCTGCTTGAAGTGGGAGACGGTCGAGATGACGACCGCGCCGATCTGCTCCGGGTCGATCCCCGCGTCCGCGATGGCCTTGCCCGCCGCGGCGAGCGTCATCTCGGCGACGGTCTCCTCCGGGCCCGCCCAGTGCCGGGTGGAGATCCCGGAACGGGAGCGGATCCACTCGTCGGAGGAGTCGATGTGCTTGAGGATCTCCTCGTTGGGCACCACGCGGGTCGGCCGGTAGCCGCCGACACCGAGGATGCGCGCGTACGGGGCGCCCTTGGCGGGCCTGATCTTCGCGGTCATGCTCTCGGGTCTCCTATCGGCTGCTGTCCGGTTGCCGGACCGTGCCGGCGGCGTGCTCGGCGATCAGTTCGCGGGCCGCCTCGAGGTGTTCGGGCGTCTTCACCGCCAGCGTCGTCACCCCGGGCAGGGCGCGCCTGGCCAGGCCGGTGAGGGTGCCGCCGGGGCACACCTCGACCAGCGCGGTGACGCCCAGCTCGCGGAAGGTCTCCATGCACAGGTCCCAGCGCACGGAGCTGGAGACCTGGGCCACCAGCCGCCGCACGACCTCGCCGCCCTCCGCGACGACCCGGCCGTCCCGGTTGGAGACGTAGCGGACGACCGGGTCCTTGGCCGCGACGCCCTCGACCGCGCGGGCCAGCGCGTCCACGGCCGGGGCCATGTGGTGGGTGTGGAAGGCGCCCGCCACGGACAGCGCCTTCACCATCCGCACGCCCTCCGGCTTGTCCTCGGCGAGGGCCGCGAGCTGCTCGGTGGTGCCGGCGGCGACGATCTGCCCGGCGCCGTTGACGTTCGCCGGGGTGAGCCCCAGCTTCTCCAGGTGCGCGGTCACCGTCTCCGGGTCGCCGCCGACGACGGCGGTCATGCCGGTCGGGGTGACGGCGGCGGCCTCGGCCATCGCCCGGCCGCGGGTGCGCACGAGGCCCATCACGTCCTCGGGGCTGAGGACTTCGCCGATCGCGGCGGCGGTCAGCTCGCCCACGCTGTGGCCCGCGACCGCGCCGAGGGCCTCCTTGGGCATCCCGTCCAGCAGCGCCTGCGCCGAGACGAGCCCTGCGGCGACCAGCAGCGGCTGGGCCACGGCGGTGTCGCGGATCTGCTCGGCGTCGGCCTCGGTGCCGTAGTGCACCAGGTCCAGGTCGATGGCGGCCGACCACTCACGCAGCCGGTCGGCGACACCGGGGAGTTCGAGCCAGGGAGTCAGGAAGCCGGGTGTCTGGGCACCCTGGCCGGGGGCGACGAGTACGAGCACTCTCACACTCTCTCTTGTCGACGGAGGTCACCGCCGGTGGGGACCGGCACGAAGAACATCCAGGCTAGTTGTCCGGAGCCGACAAAACCGTCCGGCACGACTACATGCGGCCGCCTCCGTCGTGGAGTCGTCCCAGGATCAGGGCCACACGCAGGGTGAAAGCCGACCGGACGTCGGACGGGGACCAGCCGGTGACATCCGTCACACGGCGCAGCCGGTAGCGGACGGTGTTGGGATGGACGAACAACATCCGCGCCGCCCCCTCCAGACTGCTCGCCTGCTCCAGGTAGACGCTCAGAGTCTCCAGCAGGGCCGCCCCCGCCTCCTGGAGCGGTCTGTAGATCTCCTCCACCAGCAGGGCGCGCGCGGTGGAGTCCCCGGCCATCGCGCGCTCGGGCAGCAGGTCGTCGGCGAGGACCGGCCGCGGTGCGTCGGGCCACGCCGCGCACGCCTTGAGGCCGGCCGCGGCGGCCTGCGCCGACCGCGTCGCCGACAGCAGGTCGCCCACCACGGGCCCGGCCACCACCGGACCCGGCGCGAACGGCCCGATCAGCGCCTTGGCCATGTGCAGTGGATCGTCGGAGCCGCCCGCGACGACCACCAGGCGGCTGCCCAGCACCCCGGTGAGCACCTGGAGCCTGGCGTGCCGGGCGGCGCGGCGTATCGCCTCCACGGTCAGCTCGCTGTCCCCGTCGGGCGCGGTGCCCAGCACCACGGCCACGTGCTCGGGGGAGCTCCAGCCCAGCGCCGCGGCGCGGGAGACGGCCCCCTCGTCGGCCTCGCCGGAGAGCACCGCGTTGACCACCAGCGACTCCAGGCGCGCGTCCCACGCGCCGCGCGCCTCGGCGGCCTGGGCGTACACCTGGGCGGTGGCGAAGGCTATCTCCCGGGCGTAGACGAGCAGCGCCTCGCGCAGCACGCCCTCGTCGCCGGGCGCGGCCACCTCGTCGATCGCGGACTCCACGACCTCGATGGTGGTGCGGACCATCTCCACGGTCTGCCGCAGCGTGACCGCCCGCGTCAACTCGCGCGGCGCGGTGCCGAACACGTCCGTGCTGATCGCCTGCGGCGTCTCCGGGTGCCGGAACCACTCGGTGAAGGCCGCGATGCCCGCCTGCGCCACCAGGCCGATCCACGACCGGTTCTCCGGCGGCATCGCGCGGTACCAGGGGAGTTGCTCCCCCATCCGCGTCAGGGCGGCGGCGGCCAGCTTGCCGGAGGACTGCTCCAGCCGCCGCAGCGTCGCGGGGTGCGGATGCGGGCGCTGCTTGTCGGGTGCTGGGGTCTGAGTGGGTTCTGGCACGGGGACAAGACTGCCCTATTGGTACGGAGAGGAGGAGGGCGGGTGTCGGATCCGCACAACCGGGCCGGTGCGGCGGGGCGGTGGGCGGTGGTCCCCGTCCGCCGGAAAACCGGTTGGAGCGGCGCCGCGGAGCGGACGAGACTGGAGGTGTGGCGTACGTCGTGCACACGGCGTCGGAACCGGATGAGAACCGACGGATGAGAACCGACGGATGAGAACCGACGGATGAGGACCGGCGGGTTGGGGCGGAGCACGGTGGAGGTCACCGAGCTGGGCTTCGGGCCGCAGGCCGCGGAACGGGTTCACGCTCTCGACGAAGGTCGGCAGGCTGCTCGTGCCGCAGGACCCGGCGGGCCGGACCGACGAGGCGTTCACGGTGCCCGCGACGCACCGGCGGGTGTGGGACTTCTCCCGCGACGGCATCCTGCGCAGCGTCGAGGACTCCCTCGCCCGCATGGGCGTCGACCGCTTCGACGTGCTGTTCCTCCACGACGCGGAGGGCCGCTTCGAGGACGCCCTGCGCCACGGCTACCCGGCGCTCGCCGAACTGCGCGCCCAGGGCGTGGTGGGCGCCGTCGGGGCGGGGATGCACCACACCGGCATGCTGACCAGGTTCGTGCGGGAGACCGACGCCGACGTGGTGATGCTCTCCGGCCGCTACACGCTGCTGGAGCACGGCGCCCTGGACGACCTGCTGCCCGCGTGCGCCGAGCGCGGCGTCTCGGTGCTGGCGGCCTCCGTCTTCAACTCCGGTCTGCTGGCCGCGCCGCGGCCCGCCGACGGCGCGTTCTACGACTACGGCCCCGCCCCGTCCGAACTGCTGCGGCGGGCCCACCGCATCGCCGACGTCTGCGAGGCGCACGGGGCGACCCTCCCTCAGGCGGCGATGGCGTTCCCCCTGCTCCACCCCGTGGTCGCGGGCATCGTGGTCGGCATGCGCTCGGCGGAGGAGGTGCGGGCCGACGTGGCGGCCTTCGAGGCGGACGTACCGGCCGGGCTCTGGTCCGACCTGCGCGGCGAGGGCCTCCTGGACGAGCGCGCCCCGGTGGGGGACTGAGGCGCGGGACCGCCGGGGAGCCGGCCCCCGCCCGGCGCCCCGGCGCGCGGTCACCCGCCGGCCGACGGTCCCCGCAGGACCTCGATCACGCTCGCGTAGCTGTCCGAGCCGTGCCCGGCGGCCTTCGCCCGTTCCATGGTGGCCTTCAGCAGCGCGGGCAGCGCGTTGTCCAGGCCGCGCGCCTCGGCCGCGTGGAGGAGGTGGTCGATCGTCGCGATCTGCACGTCGACGGTGGCGTCGTCGCCCGGGTAGCGGCCGGCGTCCACCTGGGGCGCGTAGGTGGTCATGAAGCCGGCCACGGCGGTCAGCCAGCGCACGGCGACGGGGGTGAACGCCGTGGCCTGCGTCCCCTCCGCACCGACCAGCGCGGTGCCGTGCAGCCAGCCGGTCAGCACCGCCCACATCAGACCGAGCAGGGCGGCGTCGTAGAGGGACGCCGTTCCCGGATCGGCCCCCAGGTACAGGGGTTCGCCCAGGGCCGCCAGGATCGGCCGGTGGGCCTCGAAGACGGGCTCCGGGCCGCTGTAGAAGAACATCGTCTCCGGGCTGCCGACCCCCGGCGGGGTGGTCATGATCGCGCCGTCGAGGTAGTCGGCCCCGTGCGAGCGGGCCCACTCGGCGGTCTCCCGGGCCTGCTCCGGCGAACCGGAGGTGAGGTTGACCAGCGTCCTGCCCGCCAGGGCGCCGGCCACGGGGTCGAGGACGGTGCGCAGCGCGTCGTAGTCCAGGACGCAGGCGACGACCAGCGGGCTCGCCGCGACCGCCTCCCCGGCCGTCGCGGCCGGCAGGGCGCCCCGCGCCACGAGTGCCTCCGCCTTGTGGGCCGAGCGGTTCCACACGGTGGTCGGGTGCCCCCGGTCCGACAGTACGGCGGCCAGTGCCGAGCCCATCGATCCCAGGCCCAGGACGGTCACGGCCGGATAGTGCGCGTTCATGCCACCACTCCCCGAAGTACGTCCGCACGCGGCGGACGGTCGTGTCGTTCACGTGGGGACCACGCTCGCAGTGCGCGGCGGCCCGGGACAGTGACGGCGGTGACGGCCGGCGCCAAATTCCTGCCACGCCGTCGGCGGTGTGGCCTACGCTTCGGGGCATGGGTGCCGGTTCCGTCGCCGTGGTCGTGCCCGAGGGCATCGAGATCCCCTCCTGGGACCTGTACGAACTCGGCATCCCCTGCACCGTCTTCGGGAAGCCGCAGCCGGATCTGGCCGACCCCTGGTACGAGCTGCGGCTGTGCGGGACGGGGGACGGCCCGCCGGGCGGTGCGGGGCTGGCCCTGCGGACCCCCTACGGCCTCGACGACCTCGTCGGCGCGGACACCGTGATCGTCTCCTCCGTCCCCGACGCCTGCGTCGAGGACGGCGAGCCGATCCCGGCGGAGCTGGTCAAGGCCCTGCGCCGCGCCCACGAGGGCGGCGCCCGCATGGTCTCCCTGTGCACCGGCGCCTTCGCGCTCGCCGAGGCGGGCCTGCTGGACGGCCGCCGCGCCACCGCCCACTGGATGCACACCGCCCAGCTCGCCGCCCGCTACCCGGAGGTGGAGGTCGACGACTCGGTGCTGTACGTCGACAACGGCGACGTCCTCACCAGCGCCGGACTCACCGCCGGCCTCGACCTCTGCCTCCACCTCGTGCGCCGTGACCTGGGCGCCCACGTCGCCAACCAGCTCGCCCGCCGGATGGTCGTGCCCGCCCACCGGCCGGGCGGCCAGGCCCAGTTCGTCGACCTGGCCGTGCCCGCCACCGACGACGAGGGGCTGGCGCCGGTCCTGGAGTGGGCCCGCGCGCACCTGGACGAACCGCTGACGGTCGGGGACCTGGCGCGGCGCGCGGCGATGAGTCCGCGCACGTTCTACCGGCGGCTCCGGGCCGCCACGGGCACCACGCCCGTGCGGTGGCTCCTGGGCCAGCGCCTGGCCAGGGCCCAGAGCCTGCTGGAGTCGACGGACCTGCCGGTCGAGAGGATCGGCGAACTGAGCGGCCTGGGCACGGCGAACAACCTCCGCCACCACTTCCTGAAGCACGTCGGGGTCTCGCCGAGCGACTACCGCCGCACCTTCCCCAAGGCACCCCCCCTCCCGTAGGCGCGCGGCCGCGTCCGGCGGGGCCACGCGCGCCCACGGGGCGGGGCGCGGTCCGGGCTCAGCCCTTGAGGGCCTCGGCGACGGAGTCGGACAGCGGGGTGGCGGGGCGGCCCAGGAGGGCGGGAAGGTCGCCGGCGACCCGCTCCAGGGCCCCCTGGGCGACCTTGGTGTCGGAGTCCACCAGCAGCTCCACGAGGAAGTCCGGCAGGCCCGCGTCGGTGAGGATCCGCGCGTACCGCTCGGCGGGCAGGTCGGTGTAGACGACCTCCCGGCCCGAGA
This sequence comes from Streptomyces desertarenae, assembly GCF_042681365.1. Classification (NCBI taxonomy): domain Bacteria; kingdom Bacillati; phylum Actinomycetota; class Actinomycetes; order Kitasatosporales; family Streptomycetaceae; genus Streptomyces; species Streptomyces desertarenae. Next base: position 262,496 of record NZ_JBHUFU010000001.1, read on the forward strand.
CGGCGGTGGCCGCCGCGGCCAGCTCGGCGAGTGTCCAGGCGCGGTCGCCGGTCAGCTCGTACACCCGGCCCGCCTGGTCGTCGCGGGTCAGGACGGCGGCGGCGGCCTCGGCGTAGTCGGCGCGGGCGGCCGAGGCGATGCGGCCCTCGCCGGCCGAGCCGACGATGGCGCCGCGCTCGACGGCGTCGGGCAGGGCGGCGGTGTAGTTCTCGGTGTACCAGCCGTTGCGCAGCAGCACGGTCGGCAGGCCGGATCCGGCCAGGGCGGCTTCGGTGTCGCGGTGGACGCGGGCCAGTCCCAGCGGGTTGGTGTCGGCGTCGACGACCGAGGTGTAGGCGACCAGGCCGACCCCGGCCTCCCGCGCGGCGTCGACGACGGCGCGGTGCTGGGCGATGCGCAGGGCGTCGGGCCCGTTGGCGGAGACGAACAGCAGCTTGTCCGCCCCGGCGAAGGCGGGGGCGAGGGTCTCGGGCCGGTCGTAGTCGGCCTCGCGGACCTCCACGCCCCGGGCGGCCAGGTCGGCGGCCTTCTCGGGGGTGCGGACGGCGGCGGCGATCTCGGCGGCGGGCACGCCGCGCGCGAGCAGCTTCTCCACGGCCAGGCGGCCGAACTGCCCGGTGGCACCGGTGACGACGATCATCGAAGGCTTCCTTCGGTCGGGGGTGGGGAGCGGAACGGATCTGCGGGACCCGGCGTGCCGCCCACCGTACACGGCATAATTGAAAGCGCAAACTTTTAGAAAGTGCTGTGCTCCGGTAGCCTGCGGGCATGGACACAACGACCCCCACACCCGAGGCGGCGGAGGACCGGGCGGCCCGGGAAGCGGCATTCGACGTGTTCGCCCGCGCCTGCCCCTCCCGACCGGTCCTGGGGCACCTCACCGGGCGCTGGGGCGTGCTGGTCCTGGCCGGCCTGTACGACGGGGCCGCCCGCTTCAACGCCCTGCGCCGCTGCGTCGACGGCGTGAGCGAGAAGATGCTCGCCCAGACCCTCCAGGCCCTGGAGCGCGACGGCTTCGTCCACCGCGAGGTCCGCGCCGTCATGCCGCCGCAGGTGGAGTACAGCCTCACTGAGCTGGGCCGCACCACCACCGCCAAGCTGATCGACCTCATCGAGCACCTGGAGGCCCACATGCCCGAGGTGCTCGCCGCCCAGGAGCGCCACGACCGCCGGCACGGCGACCCGGCGCGCGACGGCGGCTGAGCCCGCCGCACCCGGACCGGCCCCGGACGCCCCGGCGCCGAACCCGTGAAGAAACCGTCCCCGGACGGGCCGGCGAAGGCCCCGTGGCGGCCCGCCGCGGGGGAACGCCCGGCCGTTCGCCCCTCCCCGCGTACGGGGACCTTCCCCACCCCGTGTCCGGCCGCCTCGCGCCCATCGGCGCCCTCGGGCCCGCCGGTCCGTCCTGGCCCGCGGGCCGCCCCGCTCCCAGAGTCCTGGGGACGGCGGCGGACCGGACGAAGGGGGCGCCGGATGCGGCGGGACATCCGCACGGTGGAGGACGTACTCGGGCTTCTCGACGGGCTGTTCGCGCCCGGGGCCGACCGCTGGACGGACGGCGCGGCCTCCTGGTGGGACGGCTTCTACGCGGACCGCTCCCGGCCCGTGCCGTTCTTCGCGGCGAAACCCGACGAGAGCCTGGCCTCCTGGCTGGAGCGCGGCCTGATCACCCCGGGCCGGGCCCTCGACCTGGGCTGCGGACCGGGCCGCAACGCCCTCCACCTGGCGGCCGGAGGCTTCACCGTGGACGCCGTCGACCTCTCCGAGCGGGCGATCGACTGGGCCGGGGAACGCCTCCGCGAGGCGGCGCCCGACCTCCGCGCCCGCGTCCGCCTCCACCGCGGGGACGCCTTCGTCCTCACCGCCGGCGAACTCCCCGGCCCCTACGACCTGATCTGCGACTCCGGCTGCTTCCACCACCTGCCGCCGCACCGCCGCGTCGGCTACCTGGCCCTCGTCGACCGCGTGCTCGCCCCCGGCGGCCACCTCGCCCTCACCTGCTTCGCCGCCGGACCCGGCGGGATGGGCTGCGAACTGTCCGACGCGGAGCTGTACCGCCCGTCCGGCCCGTCCGGTCCGTCCGGCCTCCACGGCGGACTCGCCTACACCCCCGACTCCCTGCGCCGGATCTTCTCCGACCTGGAGGAGGTCGAGGTGCGCCGCATGCGCGACGAGCCCTCCGACTCCCCGTACTTCGGCGAGTCCTTCCTCTGGACGGCCCTGTTCCGCCGGGGGGCGTGAGGGATACGGCCGCCCTGGCCGGTGTCGACCGCCTCCGGGTCCGCGCGGAGCGCGATGGCGGCACGGATCCCGCGTGCCGCCCGCTCCCTGTCGTAGTGCGGGGAGAGCGTGCCGTCGGCCGCCGTGTCACCGGTGGGGACGCCGTCCTCGGCGTCGGCGGTGCGCTCGTGGTGCCGGCGGAGTGCGGCTCCAGCGCCGCGACGGCCCCGATCGCGTCCTGCGGGAAGGACAACCGGCCGGTGGGGCAGGTGTGTCCGCCGCTGTGGACCCCGTCCTCGAAGGTGCCGTCGGCGTGGACCTTGCTGTGGATGTCGGCGGCCGCGCCGTACGGCGCCGTGGGACGGAGCCCCGCCCCACGGCGCCGTACGGTCAGGCGCGGGCGGAGCCGAGGAAGGCGGACCAGGCGTCGGGGGAGAAGGCGAGGTGGGGCCGGGAGACGTCCTTGGAGTCGCGGACGTGCACGGCGTGCGGGCAGGCCGCCACCTCCACGCAGTCACCGCCCGAGTCGCCGCTGTGGCTGGACTTGTGCCACTCGACAGCCACCTCGACGCACTGGCCGCCTGAGTCGCCGCTGTAGCTGGACGTGAGCCAGACCAGATCTGCGGTGTTCATAGCTCGCGGATCATCTCCTCGATCAACTGCGCGGAGTCCTTCGGGGTTAGAGCCTGCGTTCGAAGCATCCCATAGCGCGTCTGGAACTCGCTGACCGTGTGCCGGTCGTCGATCACCTCGCCGCCGGCCTGGGTTTCGACATAGGCGACCCACTGGCGGTCGGGCGTCTCCAGCAGAGTGAAGGGACCGCTGAACCCGGCGTGGGTCTCGTAGTGCGTCGGCATGAGTTGAACCGACACGTTCCGCAGTTCGGACAGCTCCAGCAGCCGCTCCAACTGCGCCTTGAGGACGGCCTTTCCCCCCACCGGCCGCCGCAGCACCCACTCCTCGACCACCATGGCCAGCGAGACGGACGGCTTGCGCGTCAGCAGCACCTGGCGCTCCATGCGCGCCTGCACCCGGCGTTCGATCTCCTCCTCGTCCAGTACCGGGCAGCGGGCGCTGAGGACCGCGCGGGCGTAGTCCTCGGTCTGCACCAGCCCGAGGATCACGTGCGTGTCGTACGTCCACAGGCTCACCGCCTCCTGCTCCCGCCGCGCGTACTCGCCGAACCACGACGGCAGCCGCGTCCACTTCAGGTGCGGTGCGGCGGCGCGCAGCGCGCCCCGGGCGTCCAGCAGCTCCTCCGCCTTGGCGATGAACGCCGGACTCGCCAGCCGTTCCCCGTACTCGATCTTGGCGACCGTCGACTTCGAGTAGCCGACCTGTCGGCCGAGTTCCTCCCGTGTGGTTCCGTGCGCCTCGCGCAAGGCGCTCAGCACCGCGCCGAAGACCTTCATCCCGTCCGAGCCCGTGCTGTTGGGCGTGGTCGCGGACATGCCTCTCACCCTCCCCCGGGGCCCCTGCGACAGCGCAGGGATGTGGATCGATCTCTGCTGGTCACGGTAGGCACGAGCGGCCAGAGTCGGTGGCGTGAACGGAGAAACAACCACCGAAAGCGTCACCCCCGCCCCCGGCGCGGAACCGGCCGCCGACCGGGACCCGCCGCCGGGGTGGGAGTGGCTGCCGAGGGCGGGGCATTCGCTGCGGCTGGCCGGAGTGCACTTCGACGCGGTGCGCGTCGCCGGGGAGTTGGCCGAGGAGGCGGCGCGGGAGACGGACGGGCCGGTCGTCCGGGAGCACGCGGGGGAGCGGTACACGTACTTCCTGCTGCCGCCGGGCACCGTCCGGGCGTACCGCTGGCCGCCCGGCGCACGCGGGTTGACCAGCGGCGACCGGTACGCCTCCTACGTCGGCGTCCCGGCCCTGCGCGGCGCCACGTGGCCGCTGTCCTGGCGCCGCACGCCCACCGGGCGGGCGCCCTTCGTGGAACCGGCCGCGCTGCACCGGCTGCTGTGCCGCCTCACCGGCCCGCGCCCCCTCCCGGCCGCCCTCGACACGGAAGGGGGCGGCCGGTGAGCGCCACCCGCGTCACCGGGCTGCCGCGCCGCGTGGCCGCCTGGACCTGGCTGGAGGCGACCGAAGTGGGCCGCATGGCCTTCCTGTTGATCGCGCCGTCGGCGCCCCTTCCCTGGGGGAGCACGGCCCAGGAGGCCGAGCGGCGGATGCTCCGCCTGGCGACCCTGCTGGGACTGGACGAGGCGGACCGCCCGCTGGTGTACGTCGGACCGTGCGTCACGCTCCCCGCCGCGCGGCCCGACGCCGACGGCGGGCGGGGGACCCTGACCGTGCGGCTGGGGGAGTGCGGCATGGGACTGCGGGCGCGGGCGTGCCGGGAGTGGACCGACTTCGCGCGGGCCGGCGGGCCGGTGGCGCTGCTGGCCGGCCTCGATCCGCTCGCCCCGGACTCCACACCGGGCGAGGTGGAGGAGTACCTGCGCACCCGCACCGCCCTGGGGCGGCTGTGGATGGGCACCACGGCCGCCGTGTGACGCTCCGGGGCCGTGCACGTACCGTGGAGGAATGCTGCACATATGGCGCGAAGTCGACCGTTACCGAGGTGGTGACGCGGCGGCCGGCATCGAGACACGGCACGCCTTCTCCTTCTCCGGTTTCTACGATCCGTCCAACACGCGCTTCGGACTGCTGGTCGCCTGCAACGAGGAGCGGCTCGCGCCGGGCGCGGGCTTCGCCGAACACCCGCACGCGGACGTGGAGATCGTCTCCTGGGTGATCGAGGGCGAGTTGACGCACGAGGACTCGGCCGGGCGCCGCGCGGTGGTCCGGCCCGGGGACGTCCAGCGGCTGAGCGCCGGGCGCGGCATCCGGCACGTGGAGCGCAACGCCGGGAGCGAGCCGCTGCGGTTCGTGCAGATGTGGCTGGTGCCGGGGGTGTTCGGGGGCGAGGCCGAGTACGAGGTGGTGCGCGGCATCGCCGACGGCACCCCGTACGGATTGGCCCGTGCCGACGCCGTCATGCACGTGCGGCGGCTGGGCGCGGGGGAGCGCACGGCGGTCCCGGACGCCCCGTGGGTGTACGTGCACGTGGTGCGCGGCGGACTCCGCCTGGGCGACGAACTGCTGGAGGCCGGCGACGCGGCGCGGATCACCGACGCGAAGCGGCTGGAGGCGGCCGGGGAGGTCTCCGGCACCGAGGTGCTCATCTGGGAGATGCACGCGGAGCCGTCCTACGGCTGAGCGACCGGGGAGCGGGCCGGGGCCGTCGCGCGACGGCCCCGGCCCGCTCCCGTCACCGGCCCCGGCGGCCCGCGGGCGCGGTGAGCACGGCCAGGCCGAGCGCCAGGACGGCCATTCCGCACCAGGCCACGGCCGGCAGGCGTTCACCGAGGACGGCCACGCCCAGCGCGGCGGCGACGGCGGGCTCGGCCAGCGTCAGCGTGGTCGCCGCCGAGGCGGTGGTGTGGCGCAGCCCGTGGCCGAAGAGCCGGTAGGCCAGGAAGGTGGTGAAGAACGCCAGGTGCACGGCGACCGCGGCGCCGCGCGCGGTGGTGAGCCAGTGCGTGTCGGCGGAGAGCAGGACGGGCAGCACGAGCAGTCCCGCGGCGCCGAACATCGTCCCCATCACGGCGCCGGAGGCGTGCCCCCGCACGATGAGCCGTCCGCCGATGAGCGAGTAGACGGCGTAGGACAGCCCGGCCAGCGCGGCGAGCAGGACGCCGAGGGTGTCCACACGCCCGGCGTCCCCGGCGAACTGCGGCCCCAGGACGAGGAGGACGCAGCCGAGCACGGCCGCCAGGGTGGCGAGGGTCCAGCGCGCCGTCGGCCGGGTCCGCCCGAAGGCCCAGGCGAGCAGACCGGTGAAGACCGGGGCGCTGCCCAGCGCGATCACCGTGGCCACGGCCACGCCCGTCCGCGCCACGGCCGGGTAGAAGGTGAGCGGATAGCCGGCCGTGGCCAGGGCGCCGAGGACGAGCAGCCGGCGTTCGGCGCCGGTGCACCGGGCGGGCAGGGAGCGGGCGCCGCGGGAGGTGAGGAACAGCAGCAGGCCGCCGAGGGCCATGCCGGCGGCGCCGATGGCCGCCGCCGAAGCACCGGCGGGAGCCAGGGAGCTCGCGGTTCCGGTGGTGCCCCACAGCACCGCCGCGACGAGGATGGGCAGCGGGCCGCTCAGCGCGCCGGCCGGCCGGTTCCATGGGGGCCGCGGCCCGGCGCCGGACCGCCGGGCGGGAGCCGGGGAGGAGGAAGAGGAAGAGGTCGTCTGGTTCTGCACGTCGTGGACTTCCGTTGTCGAATGCGTCGTGGACGGGATCCGAGAACGGGCGCACGACAGCGGGCCCCTGGCACCCCGCGGGGTGTCCGGGGCCGTGGACGGGCCTTTTTCAGACCGGACCGTCGGAGTGTGCGCCCGTCAGGCGCACACCGGCAGCCGCAGGACGTTCGTCTGGGAGTTCATGCATCCGATCGTACCGGTGCGCCCGCGCACCGCGGGGGCCTCCGCCGCCGGAGGGCGGGGGCGCCGGCCCCGGCGGCGGGCGGGAGCCGGTCCGCCCCGGGGAAAACCGGGAGCGCCCGCGGTGGAGCACCCCCTAGGCTCCCGCCGTGGACCCCGACTCCCTCCTCGACCACCTGCGGCGCGACCTCGACGCCTTCCGGGCCTGCCTGGACGGGGACTCGGCGGCCCCGGTGGCGCACTGCGGCGACTGGACGCTGCACGACCTCGCCGAGCACCTGGGCCGGGGCAACCTCTGGGCGGCCGCGGCCGTCACCGAGCGGCGCGGCGACCTCGACCCCCCGGCGGCGCCGCGCGGCCGGGCCGCCCTGGCGCGGTGGTTCGAGGAGACGTCCGCCGTGCTGCTGGACGCGCTCGGCGCCGATCCGTCCGCTCCGGCCTGGACGTTCCACCCGCCGCACACCGTCGGCTTCTGGCGCCGCCGCCGCTGCCTGGAGACCCTGGTGCACCGCTGGGACGCCGAGAACGCCCTCGGCGCGGCCCGCCCGCCGGAGGCGGACCCGGCCTGCGAGGGCGTGGCCGAGGTGTTCGACACCATGGCCCCGCGCCAGATCGCGCGGGGCCGCGCCGCCCCGCCCTCCCGCTGCCTGCGGCTGCGCGCCACGGACACCGGCGCCTCGTGGACCTACGGCCCCGGCGCACCGGTCGCCACCCTCTCCGCCCCGGCCGGGGAGCTGCTGCTGGTGCTGTGGGGCCGCCGCCCCGCAGTCGGCGGGACGGCGGTGTGGGAGGGCGACGAGGCGGCGGGACGGCGCGTGCTGGACGGGCCGCTGGTGCCCTGACCGGCTACCGGGCCACGCGGTCGGGCACGGCGGCGGCCAGCAGGCCGTACCCCTTCGGGTTGAGGTGGAGCCAGTCCCCGTCGTGGGCGTCCGGCCGGAGCCGCTCGGGGGCGCCCGGGTCGCGCACCGCGCGGTCGAAGTCGACGACGCCGTCGAACCGGCCGCTGGTGCGGATCCACTCGTTGACCGCCTGCCGGGCCCGCTCGCGGTGCCCGGCCGGGTCGTCGTACATCCCGTTGCCGCCGAAGGGCGTCAGCGTGGCGCCGTACACCTCGATGCCCTGGGCGTGGGCGCGGGTGACGATCTGGTCGTAGGCGGCGATCAGGTCGTCCACCACCTGCTGCTGGGCCGCCTCGGTCGCCTCGGCGGTGCCGAGGTCGTTGACGCCCTCGAAGACGATCAGCGACTCGACGCCGGTGTGCGCCAGCACGTCGCGGTCCAGCCGGGCCAGGAGGTTGGGGCCCAGACCGTCGTGGAGCACCCGGTTGCCGCCGGCGGCCTGGTTCAGCACGGCCGCCTGGGAGGCGCCGCGGCGGGACCGGAGGCGGTCGAACCACTGGTCGGGCCAGCGGTCGTTGCCGTTGGTGGTGGAGCCGCGCCCGTCGGTCAGGGAGTCGCCCACGACGGCGACGGCGGTGGTGGGCCGGTCGGGCCGCACCTCGACGCCGCTGAGGAAGTACCAGTGGTCGGTGGGGGTGGCCCCCGGCAGGTCGGCGGCCTCCAGGTGGTTGCCGCGCAGCAGGTGGGAGGTGGTGCGGGAGCCGGGGTGGGAGGTGATCTCGTTCGACGCCTGCCCCTGGGCGAGGTAGACGGTCACGGTGAGGTTGGACCCGGGGGCCACCCTCAGGTTCACCGGGTCGGAGACGACCTGGGCCCCGGCCGGGACCACGGCCGAGGGCCGGCCGCCGAAGGTCAGCGTGCGGGACGTGCCCGGACGTATCGCGGCGACGCCGGCCCTCCCGTCCGCCGGGAGGGCCACGGACGCGGCGGTGACGGGCAGCGCCGTGCCGCCGAAGGCGTTGGAGAAGCGCAGCCGCAGCGTGCCGCCGCCGGCCGTGACGCGGACGGTCTGCCGCAGGGTGGTGTCGTCGAGGACCAGGCCGTCCTGGGTGAAGGGGGCGGGCGGCATGTTGTGGGGCTCGGTCAGCTGCGGCATCGCGGCCCAGGTGTGCACCCACGGCCGTGCGTGCCGGCCGGGTCCCTCGGCGGTCCGGGCCGCCCGGGTCGTCCGGTCGCCGTCGGAGGCGGCCCCGTCGCGTCCCTCCCCGGAGGAGGGCGGGGCACCGGTCAGGACGGAGGCGGCCAGCACGGTCGCCGCGACGGCGGCCGCGGAGACCAGGCCGGAGAGCCGGGAGAGCCGGGAGGGGCGCCGCTCGGGGGAGGCCGCCGGGTGCGCGGGGTGGGGGAGGCCGGCTGCGGGGGCGCCGAACGGGGTGCGGGGGGTCGGTCTTCTTCTTCGCATGGGTCTGCGCGTCCTCCGGTGGGGGGCGGTGGTCGTCACGTGCGCGCGTGACGCTAGCCGCCGGACGCGGCGGAGGGGCAAGACCGGGGACCGCCTACTGCTGCGTACGGCAGCGGTGAGCGGTGTACGGCGGCGGAACGGCGGCCGGCCGGTGCTCTCCGGAGCACCGGCCGGCCGCCGCGGGAGCGCGCGGGGGGCGTCAGTCGCCCGCGTAGGCGGGCTGCCGCTCCCCCTCCCCGTCCGGGAGGCCGCGGTCCGAACCGCCGCTCCCTCCGGCCGCGGACCGGCGCCCGAGCACCGCCCAGCCGGCGGCGACGACCGCGGCCCAGCCCGCGCCGACGTACAGCGAGACGCGCGCGTCGGGGTCGAGGGCGATCATCCCGGTGACGAAGAGCAGGAACAGCAGCGCGATCCAGCTGCACGTGCTGCCGCCGGGCGCCGGGAAGGACGAGGCCGGCAGGCGGTCCGCCAGGACGGCGCGGCGGTAGCGGATGTGGCTGACGAGGATCATCATCCAGGTCCAGATGCCCGCGGCGGTGGCCACCGAGGTGACGTAGGCGAACGCCTTCTCCGGTACGACGTGGTTGAGGACCACGCCGATGCCCATCAGGGCGACGGACAGCGCGATGCCCGCGGCCGGGGTGCTGCGCGCGTTCAGCCTCCCCAGGAACCCCGGAGCCTCGCCGTTGGTGGCGAGGCCGCGCAGCATGCGGCCGGTGGAGTACATGCCGGAGTTGCAGGACGACAGCGCGGCGGTGAGGACCACGAAGTTGACGACGGCCGCGCCGAGCGGGATGCCGATCCGGTCGAAGGCGTGGACGAAGGGGCTCTCCCCGGCGCCGAACTCGGTCCACTCCACCACCGAGAGGATCACGGTCAGGGCGCCGACGTAGAAGATGATGATGCGCCAGGGCAGGGTGTTGATCGCCTTGGGCAGGGTCTTCTCGGGGTCCTCGGACTCGCCCGCGGTGACGCCGACGAGCTCCACGGCCAGGTAGGCGAACATGACGCCCTGGAGGGTCATCAGGCTGGAGCCGACGCCCTCGGGGAAGACGCCGCCGTGGGACCAGAGGTTGCCGGCGGAGGCGGTGTCGCCGGCGTCGGAGAAGCCCAGGGTGAGCACGCCCAGACCGATGACGATCATGCCGATGATCGCGGTCACCTTGATCATCGAGAACCAGAACTCGACCTCGCCGAAGATCTTCACCGAGATCAGGTTGACGCCGAAGAGCACCACCAGGAAGGTCAGCGCGCTGACCCACTGGGGGATCTGCGGGAACCAGAAGTGCACGTAGATCGCGGCGGCGGTGAGTTCGGCCATGCCGGTGACGACCCACATCAGCCAGTACGTCCAGCCGGTGGCGAAGCCGAAGAAGGGCCCCAGGAACTCCCGGGCGTACTCCGCGAAGCTTCCGGAGACGGGCCGGTACAGGAGCAGTTCGCCCAGCGCCCGCATGATGAAGAAGACCACGACGCCCGCCAGGGCGTACATGAGGATGATGCTGGGACCCGCCTTGGCGATGTTCGCCCCGGCGCCCATGAACAGGCCCACGCCGATGGCGCCGCCGATGGCGATCATCTGGACCTGGCGGCTGCCGAGCCCTCTTCGGTACCCCTCCTCGGAGGTCCGACCGCCGGGACGGGGCTCGGTGCCCTCGGCGGCGGTGCGGCCCGCGACCTTCTCAGGGGTCATGGTGGTGTCACGCCTTTCTCCGCGTCCGGCCCGGTGCGTTCGGGCCGGTTCATCCGGTCCCCCCCGGATTGGAGTTCCGCGTACCGGCGGTCGGCCGGCCTGGCGCCGACGTCCGCGACGCGGGTGGGTCACGGCTGTCGGTCGTGAACGTCTACCACGGGGTGGAGGCGGGGACGAAACAGGCCGATGTGGTCGAGGCCACGGAAATAAGTGCACTGGAGTAAGAAAAGGGACCAACGGAGCGCGTTGCGGCTCTGTCCTTTTATCGGTTTTGAATGTTCTTTGAACGGACGCTTGCCTGTTCTGGAACCCGTTCCACAGGGCCGGGGCGCGGCGGTGGTGCGCCGCGGCGCGCGGCGCGCGGGGCGGCGGGACGGCGGGACCGCCCGGCGCGGACACCGCCCCGGCGGGGCCGCGGCCGCTCAGAGCCCGCGGACCAGCCCGGCGAAGCGGAGGGCGACCGTGCGCCAGACCGCGGCCGAGGCGGGCTCGTCGGCCTCCGCCCGGCGGACGGTCCCGGCGGGGTCGAAGCCGTGCCGGACCAGGCGCCGCGGATCCCACGCCCGCACCCGGGCGGCCGTGGCCTCGGGGTGGAACTGCGTGCCCCACGCCCGGTCGCCGACGGAGAAGGCCTGGTACGGGCAGCGCTCGCTCTCCGCCAGCCACCGCGCGCCGGGCGGCAGTCCGGTGACGGCGTCGACGTGGTTCTCGATCGCCGTGGTGCGGCGCGGCAGCCCGTGGAAGAGCGGGTCGTGCTCCGCCTCCGGCCGGAGCGTCAGCGCCGTGCTGCCCATCTCCGGCTCGCCGTGCCCCGCCGCGACCGCGCCGCCCGCGAGCAGCGCCAGCAGCTGGCCGCCCAGGCAGATCCCGAACACCGGCACGCCGCCGTCCAGCGCTCCGGCCACCAGATCGCGGGTGGGGGCGAGCCAGGGGGCGCGCTCGTCGTCGTCCGGCATGTACCCGCCGCCGAGGACGAGGAGTGCCTGGTGGGAGAGCCGGCCGGGCAGCGGTTCGCCGTCGTGGGCGCGGACGACGTCCAGGGCGAGCCCGCCCTCGGCCAGCCACGTGCCGAACCGGCCCGGGCCGCCGTCCGGGGTGTGCTGCACGGCCAGGACGCGCGGCCGTTCGCCCATGCCTTCGCCCCCCGGGCCGTCAGCGCCCGCGCAACTCGGCCAGGACCGCGTCGGTGAAGGGCGGCCAGGCCTCGACCGCCCAGGGGCCGAAGACCCGGTCGGTCAGCACCGCGCAGGCGGCGCCCGCCTCCGGGTCCACCCACAGGAACGTGCCGGACTGCCCGAAGTGGCCGAAGGTGCGCGGCGAGGAGGAGGACCCCGTCCAGTGCGGCGACTTGCCGCCGCGGATCTCGAAGCCCAGGCCCCAGTCGTTGGGCCGCTGGTTGCCGTAGCCGGGCAGCACGCCGGACAGGCCGGGGAAGGCCACCGAGGTGGCCGAGGCGACGGTGCGCGCGTCCAGCAGGCGCGGGGCCTGGAGTTCGGCGGCGAAGCGGGCCAGGTCGGACGCGGTGGAGACGGCGTCCTTGGCCGGGGAGCCGGGCAGGTCGGTGCCGGTCATGCCCAGCGGCTCCAGGACGGCCTGCCGCAGGTACTCGGGGAAGGGGATGTCGGTGGCCCGGGCGATGTGGTCGCCGAGGACCTCGAAGCCGGTGTTGGAGTAGATCCGCCGGTCGCCCGGGGCGGCCATCGTGCGCTGCTCGTCGAAGGCCAGGCCGGAGGTGTGGGCCAGCAGGTGCCGCACGGTCGAGCCCTCGGGGCCGGCCGGCTCGTCCAGGTCGATCGCGCCCTCCTCGACGGCGACCAGCGCCGCGTACGCCGCCAGCGGCTTGGTGACCGAGGCCAGCGGGAAGCGGCGGTCGACGGGGCCGTGCGTCCCGGCCACCGTGCCGTCGGCGCGGACCACGGCCGCGGCCGCCGTCGTGGCCGGCCAGTTCTCGATCGTGCGCAGGCTCTCCATGGGGCCTGAGCCTAACGCGGGGCCCCGCGGCGGCCGCAGGGTCCCCGGCCCGCCGGGGCCCCGCCGCGGGGCGGGCCCGCACCGGGGGAGGGGAGCCCGGCGGGAGCGGCGGGATCCGCCGCGGAACACGCTTGCCTGGAGTGCACTCCAACTCCGTAGCGTGCACGGTATGACCGTGATGCAGACGCAGGCGGAGCAAGGGCAGCGGGAAGAGAAGGACACGGGGAGCGCGCCGGGGGAACCGCACCTGGACGCGTGCGCCACGGCCGAGGTGGCGCACCCGCGGCCCGACGGCCAGGACCGCTACACCATCAGCGAGGTCGCCGCCGTCACCGGGCTGAGCGCCCACACGCTGCGCTGGTACGAGCGGATCGGCCTGATGCCGCACATCGACCGCTCCCACACCGGGCAGCGCCGCTTCACCAACCGGGACCTGGACTGGCTGGCACTCGTCGGCAAGCTGCGCCTGACCGGGATGCCCGTCGCGGACATGGTGCGCTACGCCGAGCTGGTGCGCGAGGGCGACCACACCTTCGAGGAGCGGCAGGAACTGCTGCGCGCCACCCGCGAGGACGTGCTGCGCAGGATCGACGAGCTGCGGAGCACCCTCGCGGTGCTCGACTTCAAGATCGAATTCTACGCGGACGCCCGCCGGGCGTCGGAGAGGTTCTGACCCGATGAGCACGGAGAAGACCGGAAGCGGAACGATCGGCACGGCGCGGCTCGGCGCGGACGGACCCGAGGTCGGCGTCCAGGGCCTGGGCTGCATGGGCATGAGCTTCGCCTACGGGCCGACGGACGCGGACGAGGCGCGCGCCACCCTGGAGCGCGCCCTGGAGCTGGGCGTCACCCTCTACGACACCGCCGACATGTACGGCTTCGGGGAGAACGAGAGGTTCATCGCGCCGTTCGTGCGGGCGCACCGGGACGAGGTGGTGGTGGCCACCAAGTTCGGCATCGTCATGGACCCCGCCGACCCGCTCAGGCGCGGCATCCGCAACGACGCCCCCTACCTCCGGCAGTGCGTCGAGGGCAGCCTGGAACGCCTCGGCGTCGACACCATCGACCTGTACTACATGCACCGCCGCGACGTGAACGTGCCGATCGAGGAGACCGTCGGCGCCATGGCCGAGCTGGTGGCCGAGGGCAAGGTGCGGTGGCTCGGGCTGAGCGAGGTCACCGGCGACGAACTGCGCGCGGCGCACGCGGTGCACCCGATCGCGGCGCTCCAGTCCGAGTGGTCGGTCTTCAGCCGGGACGTGGAGCGCACCGCCGTGCCCGCCGCGCGGGAGCTGGGCGTCGCCTTCGTGCCCTACTCGCCCCTCGGGCGCGGCTTCCTCACCGGTGCCTTCACCGACGCCGGCAAGGAGCTGACGGAGGACGACTTCCGGCGCACGATGCCGCGCTTCACCGGTGAGAACGCGGCGGCCAACGCCGCCCTCCTGGAGCCGCTGCGCGCCATCGCGCGGGCCCACGGGGCCACGCCCGGGCAGATCGCCCTGGCCTGGGTGCACCGGCAGGCGTCCGTGCACGGGCTGGAGGTCGTCCCGATCCCGGGGACGCGCAGGAGGAGCCGGGTCGAGGAGAACACCGCCGCCACGCGGATCGAGCTGACGGAGGAGGAGCTGGCCGCGCTGGAGCCGATCGCCTCCGAGGTGGTGGGCGGCCGCTACGCCGACATGGGCTTCACGTCGGCCGGACGGGAGTAAGGGGGCGGGCGGCGGGCCGCGGCGCGGTCCCCCCGCCTCCCGGCCGCGCTCCCGCGGAACGCGCCCGGGCGGCGCCGGGGCTCACAGCTCGGCCAGGAGTTCGGCCTTCTTCGAGCTGAACTCGTCGTCGGTGAGCAGCCCGGCGTCGTGCAGCTCGCCCAGGTGCCGGATGCGGTCGGCGATGTCGGCGGGAGCGGGCCGGACCGACGCGGGCAGCTCCCGGGCACCGGGGACGGGCGCCGCCGCGGGCCCGTCCGGGCGCGGGGGCGGGCCGGCCGCCCGCACCGCCTCCAGGACCGAGGCCGCCAGGGGCAGCGACTCGTGGACCAGGCCGTAACCGAGGCCGAAGACGACGGCGGCCGGGTCCTGGTCGGGCTCGGGCGGACCGCCGGACGGCCGGTCCCGCTCACCGCGGCGGACCAGCCGGAGGCGGCCGCCCACCACCTCGGGCGAACGCCACTCGACGTCCTCCAGCTCGCCGACCGCGAACGTCTGGTCGCCGGCCTTCCACTTCGCCGAGGACGCCCCCGTCCAGAACCAGCGGAACGACACCGTCTGGCCGTCGAAGGAGACCTTGCCGTCGTACGCCTTGAACTGCAGGGGCGCGGCCGGGGCGGCGACCAGGTGGCGTTCGGCGGGCTCGGCGGCCGACGCGCCCAGGACGGAGGCCACCTCGCTGACCCAGGAGGCGGCCAGGGGCTCGTGCTCGGCGGGGAGGACGAGCCGGTAGGGGTCGCTGGTCTCCCGGAGCTGCCCGGCGGCCGCGTCCATCAGCGGGTCGGCGCCCGGCCGCGGCTCGGCGCGCAGCACCACCGTGCCCTTCCTGGCGCCGGGGACCAGCTCGACCGAGCTCAGGGCCTCGTAGGGGACGCGCCGCTCGCCGAGTACGTGGAACAGCTTCGGCGTGCGGATCCCCCGCTCGAAGCGGATGAGGACGGAGTCGGTGTCGAACTCCCAGGAGGAGTTAATTCCGGCCAGCACGTCACCCATGGGGGCCATCGTATGCGCCGGTGGCCCGGCCGTCCTCCTCCAGAGGAACCGCGTGCGTCACACCCCGTGCACCTGGTGGTGGGCCCCCGTCCCCACGGCCGCCATGTTCGCCGGGCGGCGGGCGCCCGGCACGGAACAGCCGGCGTGGCCGGTGGCGCCGCCGGTGGCCGGGGGGCGGGCGCCGAAGGCGGGGAGACGGGGTCGGTGCCGCGGCCGAGGCAGCCGGACTCCGGGTTCGGCGCGTCCTCGGTCCGGTCGCCCTCGCAGCGCGTCACCCCCGTCCGGGCCCGCGCCCCCCCGCCGCCCGGTGCGCCGGGGGTGCCGGCGGGAGGACGCGCCGTGCGGTGCGATGTCGGGCAAGCCGCACACGGGGATGCCGGGGCAGGGGGCGGGATCACTGGTCCGCCGGCCTGGGAGGAGCGGGGAGGGACCCGCCCGCTGCGTGAGGCACCTCACGTTTCGGCGGTGCGAGCTCACCTGAACGGGTGAAGGGTGGCGGAGGCGCCTCCCTTCACCCCCGCACCCCGCCCCCGCCGCCGGCGCTCCCGCGGGGCGGCCCCCACTCCTCGGCCAGGGCGGGCCCCAACTGCTCCAGGTACCCCTGGAAGAGCCTGCGGGCGCCCTCGACGGTGGCGTCCGGGCCGGTCGCCCAGCGCCGTCCGGCCAGCTGCATCACCCCCGAGAAGGCGGCGACCAGCACGCGCGGCCGGGGGTCGGCGTCCGGGTCCACCCCGGCGCGGCGGGCGATCTCGGCGACGAGCCGGCTCTCCTGCTCCGCGGAGTACCGCAGGCGGGCGGCCAGCAGGGGCGGGGTGGTCTCGATGACCTGCCACATCCGTATGTACAGCTCGATCGGGACGACCTCCCGGAGGGCGTCGCTGATGCCGTCCCACGCGGTGCCGAGGGCATGGCCCAAAAGCTGCAGCGGGGTCTCGTGCGCGGGGCGCTCCTCGACGGCGGTGAGGAACCGCTCCTGGACCATCCGCTGGAGGGCGAGGGCGACCTCCTCCTTGTTGGCGAAGTAGCGGAAGAAGGTCCGCTGGGAGACGTCGACGGCCCCGGCGATGTCACCGACCGTGGTGCGCTCGTACCCCCGGTCCACGAACAGTTCGTGGGCGGTGCGGACCAGCGCGTCCCGGGTGCGCTGCTTCTTGCGCTCGCGCAGTCCGGTCAACCCGTCACCTCCTGCCGGCTCTGTGGTGGCGGACACCCTATCCGTGAGCGGCGCGACGACTGGGCGACACATAAACGACTCCGAAAGTGACAGTGACTGACACTAAGCTCGCGCCATGACTTCCAAGACCGCCCCTGCTCCTTCGGGCCGGCCCGGACCGGAGCCCGCGCAGACGGCGCCTTCCCGCACCGGACTGCGCGGCCATCCCTGGCTGACACTGCTCGCCGTCGCGCTCGGCGTGGTGATGGTCGCCCTGGACGGCACCATCGTCGCCATCGCCAACCCCGCGATCCAGCAGGACCTGGGCGCCTCGCTCCAGGACGTGCAGTGGATAACCAACGGCTACCTGCTCGCCCTGGCCGTCGCGCTGATCACCGCGGGCAAGCTCGGCGACCGCTTCGGCCACCGGCAGGCGTTCCTCGCGGGCATCGTCGGCTTCGCCGCCACCTCCGCGGCCATCGGCCTGTCCGAGGGCGTCACGATGGTCATCACCTTCCGGGTGCTCCAGGGACTCTTCGGCGCCCTGCTGATGCCCGCCGCCCTGGGCCTGCTCCGCGCCACCTTCCCGGCCGAGAAGCTCAACATGGCGATCGGCATCTGGGGCGCGGTGATCGGCGCCTCCACCGCGGCCGGTCCCATCGTCGGCGGGCTCCTGGTGGAGCACGTGAGCTGGGAGTCGGTCTTCTTCATCAACGTGCCGGTCGGCGTGCTGGCCGTCGTCCTGTGCCTGGCGATCCTGGTGGACCACCGGCCGGAGAACGCCCCCCGGTCCTTCGACATCCCCGGCATCGTCCTGCTGTCCACCGCGATGTTCTGCCTGGTGTGGGCGATCATCAAGGCCCCCGAGTGGGGCTGGGGCGACCTCGGGACGTGGCTGTTCCTGCTGGTCGCGGCGGCGGCCTTCGCCGCCTTCGTGGCCTGGGAGGCCAGGGTCGGCGAGCCCCTGCTGCCCCTGGGGATGTTCCGCTCCGTCCCGCTGTCGGCGGGCACCGTGCTGATGGTCCTGATGGCCTTCGGGTTCATGGGCGGGATCTTCTTCGTCACCTTCTACCTCCAGAACGTCCACGGGATGAGCCCGGTGGACAGCGGGCTGCACCTGCTGCCGCTGACCGCGATGATGATCGTCTCCTCCCCGCTGGCCGGCGCGCTGATCACCAGGGTCGGCCCGCGCGTCCCCCTAGTCGTCGCGATGGTCGTCACCGCGATCGCCATGTTCGGCCTGTCCACCCTGGAGCGGGGGACGGGCACGGCCGAGATGTCGCTGTGGTTCGCCGTGCTCGGCCTCGGTCTCGCCCCGGTGATGGTGGGCGCCACCGAGGTCATCGTGGGCAACGCACCACTGGAGCACGCCGGGGTCGCCGGCGGCCTCCAGCAGGCCGCCATGCAGGTGGGCGGCAGCCTGGGCACCGCCGTCCTGGGCGCGGTGATGGCCTCCCGCGTCCACGAGGTCCTGCCCGGCAAGTGGGCCGAGGCCCAGCTGCCCCAGCTGCCGCCGGAGCAGGCCGCCGCCCTCGGCGAGGCCGCCGAGCTGGGTTTCGCCCCGCCGGCCCCGCGGGGCACCCCGGAGCAGGCGGCCGAGGCCATGACCAGGGTGGTGCACGACTCCTTCCTCTCCGGGATGGGCCTGGCCTTCACCCTCGCGGGCATCGTGGCCGTCCTGGCCGCGGGCGTCGCGCTGTTCACCAAGGGCGGCCAGCATGGCACGGGACCCTCGGTGCACATCTGAACCCGCACACGCCTGTGGACGACCGGCGGGTTGTGGACAACTCCGTTACCCGTCCCGGTGAAACGGCCGGTCTGCCCTTGGCAGGCCGGCCGTTCCGTGTCGAAGCTGGCCACTGCGCGGCGGCCGTCCCCGGTCGCCACCCGGCCGCCGTCCGGCCGCCGCGCGACGACCACGACACGCACGACACGGGGGAGCGACCCGCATGCGTCACCTGCACGAGACCCACCGCGCCCGCACCGCGCACCGCCCGCCCCGCCCGCACCGCGTGCGGCGGGCCCTGGGGCTTCGCACCGCCTTGCCGGCGGCCCTGGCGGCGGTGGCCGCCGTCGCGCTCACCGCCCTGCCGCCGCCGGCGGCCGCAGCGGCCGACCGGGCGCCGCGCCTGGGCGAGTGCGCGGCAGGGCAGCTGTGCCTGTGGGAGCGGACGGACTTCCGGGGTCCGCGCCACACCCGCGAGCTGGCCGACACCGACATCGAGAGCTGCGTCCCCCTGCCGGGCGGCACCGGCGCCGCCTCGCTGGCCAACCGCACCGGCAGGCCCGTGACGGCCTACCAGAGCGCCGAGTGCGCCGAGACGGGCGAGTTCGACACCTACCCGTCGGGCTCCTGGGCGCCGCAGGCCGGCCACCGGGTGCGGGCGATCAAGATCTGGGAGAGCTGACGTGCGGCGACGCACCGGGCGCGGGGCCGCCGGGTGCGGGGCCGCCGGGGGCGGCGCTCCCGCCCCGCAGCTCCGCGACCTCCTCCCGCAGGGCCCGCACCTCGGCCGTCAACGCCTCGATCGCGGCGGTCTGCCGCCGCTCCTCGGAGGTCTCCTGGTCGAACCGCGCGATGAACCAGGCCGCGATGTTCGCGGTCACCACACCGAGCAGGGCGATGCCCGAGAGCATCAGGCCGATGGCCAGCACCCGGCCCAGTCCGGTGGTCGGTGCCAGATCGCCGTAGCCGACCGTCGTCATGGTGGTGAAGGACCACCACACCGCATCGCCCAGCGTCCGGATGGTGCCGTTCGGCGAGTTCCGCTCGACCTCCAGCACGGCCAGCGAACCGAACACCAGCAGGCCCGCGCAGGAGCCGGCCACATAGGTGGTCAGCCGCACCTGGGAGGTCATCCGGGCACGCTGCCCGACCAGCAGCAGGGCGGAGACCAGGCGCAGCAGCCGCAGGGGCTGGAGCAGGGGCAGCAGCACGGCCAGGAGCGCGAGCGGCTGTTCGCGGACGAAGGCCCACCGGTTGGGAGCCAACCGGAGCCGGACGGCGTAGTCCAGGGCGAAGAAGGCCCACACGCTCCACTCCACGTACCGGCAGGCGGTCCGAAGCCACGGGTCGGCGTCCGTCATCACGATCGGCACGGCGTAGGCGATGGCGAAGAGCACCGCCGTCACCAGCAGTGGGCCCTGCGTCCTGCGCTCCCAGCGCTCCTTGGCCGCGTTGTCCCCGGTTTCCGATTTGCCCGCCATCCCAGCATCGTATGGGCCACCCGGGGCATCAGATACGGCAGCCCGGTCCGACGACCTCGGGAGGCGATATGACGGGCGCACGGTACTTCGAGGGCAAGCGGCGCGGCGGCGGGGATCTCACCGGGGACGAGCGCTCGACGTTCGGCGTCATCGGCGTGGTCTGCGCGGTCGCCGGGTTCTTCGCGATGGGGATCGTGCTCGGGCCCATCGCGATGGTCTGCGGCTGGCTCGCCATGGGGCGGAGCTGGTCCGGCAACCGTCCGGTACCCGCCGTGGTGGCCCTCGTCCTGGGAGCGGTGGACACCGCCCTGGCGCTGATATGGCTGCTGACCGCCGCCGGCTCATGGGGCCTGGTGATGTGACCGCGCTGTGGCCGCGCGGGGTGCGGAGCGCAGCTCGGCCCCGGCCGGGCGGCCGGGGCCGAGCTGCGAAAGGGCCGGCGTGCAGGGCCCGGGGGCTGCCGCCCCCGGGGTCCTGCGCCGGTTCGCCCGTCAGGCGTCGCCGCCCGCCGGGCCGGGGTCGGCCGCGGCCACGTCGAGCAGCCGGTAGCGGTCGATGGCCTGCTTGAGGGCCGAGCGGTCCACCTTCCCCTCCGCGGCCAGCTCGGTGAGCACGCCCAGGACGATCGACTCGGCGTCGATGTGGAAGAAGCGGCGCGCCGCCCCGCGGGTGTCGGCGAAGCCGAAGCCGTCGGCACCCAGCGACTGGTAGCGGTTGGGGACCCAGCGGGCGATCTGGTCCGGCACCGAGCGCATCCAGTCGGACACCGCCAGCACCGGGCCCTCGGTGCCCTGCAGCTTGCGGGTCACGTACGGCACCCGCTGCTCCTCCTCTGGGTGCAGCAGGTTGTGCTCCTCGGCGTCGACGGCCTCGCGGCGCAGCTCGTTCCAGGAGGTCGCCGACCACACGTCCGCCCGGACGTTCCACTCCTCGGCGAGGATCCGCTGGGCCTGCAGGGCCCACGGCACCGCCACGCCGGAGGCGAGGATCTGCGCCGGGATCTCGCCGGCCTCGCCCTGCCGGTAGCGGTACAGGCCCTTGAGGATGCCCTCGCGGTCCACGTTCTCGGGCTCGGCCGGCTGCTGGATCGGCTCGTTGTAGACGGTCAGGTAGTAGAAGACGTCCTCGGCGTTCTCGCCGTACATCCTCCGCAGGCCGTCCTGCACGATGTGCGCGATCTCGAAGCCGAAGGCCGGGTCGTAGGCGACGCAGGCGGGGTTGGTCGAGGCCAGCAGCTGCGAGTGGCCGTCGGCGTGCTGCAGCCCCTCACCCGTCAGGGTGGTGCGGCCGGCGGTGGCGCCGAGCACGAAGCCGCGCGCGAGCTGGTCGGCCATCTGCCAGAACTGGTCGCCGGTCCGCTGGAAGCCGAACATCGAGTAGAAGACGTAGACCGGGATCAGCGGCTCGCCGTGGGTGGCGTAGGCCGAGCCCGCGGCGATCAGCGAGGCCGTGCAGCCGGCCTCGGAGATGCCGTCGTGCAGCATCTGTCCGTTGGGGGACTCCTTGTACGCCAGCAGCAGCTCGCGGTCGACCGACTCGTAGGTCTGGCCCAGCGGGTTGTAGATCTTGGCCGACGGGAAGAAGGAGTCCATGCCGAAGGTGCGGTACTCGTCGGGGGCGATCAGCACGAACCGCCGGCCGATCTCCTTGTCCCGCATCAGGTCCTTCAGCAGCCGCACGAACGCCATCGTGGTGGCGACCTGCTGCTGGCCGGAGCCCTTCTTCACCGAGGCGTAGGTCTTGTCGCCCGGCAGGACCAGCGGCTTGGAGCGGTTCACGCGCGTGGGCACGTAGCCGTCCAGCTCCCGGCGCCGGTCGTGCATGTACTGGATCTCCTCCGAGTCCCGCCCCGGGTGGTAGTAGGGGGGAAGCCCGGACTCCAGCTCCTTGTCGGAGATCGGCAGGTGCAGCCGGTCCCGGAAGCGCTTGAGGTCCTCGACGGTCAGCTTCTTCATCTGGTGCGTGGCGTTGCGGCCCTCGAAGTTCGGGCCGAGCGTCCAGCCCTTGACCGTCTGCGCCAGGATCACCGTCGGCTGGCCCTTGTGCTCGCGGGCCGCCTTGTAGGCCGCGTACACCTTGCGGTGGTCGTGACCGCCGCGACCCAGGTGCAGGATCTGCTCGTCGGTCATGTTCTCGACCATCTTCCGCAGCCGGTGGTCGCCGCCGAAGAAGTGCTCGCGGATGTACGCCCCGGTCTCGGTGGCGTACGTCTGGAACTGGCCGTCGGGGGTGGTGTTCAACTTGTTGACCAGCACGCCGTCGCGGTCCTGCGCCAGCAGCGGGTCCCAGGAGCGGTCCCAGATGACCTTGATCACGTTCCAGCCGGCGCCGCGGAAGTACGACTCCAGCTCCTGGATGACCTTGCCGTTGCCGCGCACCGGGCCGTCGAGCCGCTGGAGGTTGCAGTTGACGACGAAGGTCAGGTTGTCCAGGCCCTCGCGGGCGGCCAGGGAGAGCTGTCCCAGTGATTCCGGCTCGTCCATCTCGCCGTCGCCGAGGAAGGCCCACACGTGGCTGTTGGAGGTGTCGGCGATCCCGCGCGCCTCCATGTAGCGGTTCATCCGCGCCTGGTAGATGGCGCTGATCGGGCCGAGGCCCATGGAGACCGTCGGGAACTCCCAGAAGTCCGGCATCAGCCGCGGGTGCGGGTAGCTGGACAGACCGTTGGGGTACTTCGACTTCTCCTGGCGGAAGCCGTCGAGCTGGGCCTCGGTGAGCCGGTCCAGCAGGAAGGCGCGGGCGTAGATGCCGGGGGAGGCGTGGCCCTGGAAGAAGACCTGGTCCCCGCCGTCGCCGCGGTCCTTGCCGCGGAAGAAGTGGTTGAAGCCCACGTCGTACAGGGAGGCGGAGGAGGCGAAGGTGGCGATGTGGCCGCCCACCCCGATGCCCGGCCGCTGGGCGCGGGAGACCATCACGGCCGCGTTCCAGCGGGTCGCGTTCAGGATCTTGCGCTCGATCTCCTCGTTACCGGGGAAGAACGGCTCGTCCTTGGTCGCGATGGTGTTGACGTAGTCCGTGCTGCGCATCTCCGGCACGGCCACACGCTTCTCGCGGGCGCGCTCGATGAGGCGGAGCATCAGGTAGCGGGCACGTTCCCGGCCCCGCTCGTCGACGGCCGCGTCGAGCGAGTCGAGCCATTCCTTGGTCTCCTCGGGATCGAAGTCCGGGACCTGGCTGGGAAGGCCACCAATGATGATCGGGTTGCGATCGGATCCGGAAGCCACGCTGTTCCTTCGCTTGTTCGGTCTTGCTCTGCAGGGATGTCGCGCCGTCTCCCATCGTGTACCGCTGGGGCGGATACGTCATCTCTACCGAGTGGTAACCCCACTCCGTGAGACGCCCGGGTGCCCGGGCCGGTACGGCCGGGGCGTGAGTCGGCCGAACGGCCACCCTACGCCTCCCGCCGCCCGCCCTCCGCGCACGGCCGTTCGACTCCTCCCTCATTCGCCATCCAATGGGGCAAAATAGGCGTACGGCCGTGCCGCGCGTCATGCTGGTTCAGGTGGTGTGCGGCGACACGTCAACGTTTGGGCGGGCCCGGCGGCCGGGTACTTGCGCGATCGGTCCGGCCCGTGTGGACTACGCCCCATGCCCCGCGCGTCTGCGCGGGCACCCACTACTTTCGAAAGACGACAGGAGGCAATCCGTGAGCGCGACCGCGGACCACGCGGAGGAGCGGACCAACCCCGCCGCAAGGCTGGGTTTCCAGCCCGGGCAGGTGGTCCAGGAGCTCGGTTACGACGACGACGCCGAGCAGGCACTCCGTGAGGGAATCGAGGCCATCACGGGCCAGGAGCTCGTCGGCGAAGACTACGACGACATGGCCGACGCCGTGGTCCTGTGGTTCCGCGAGGACGACGGTGACCTGACGGACGCGCTGGTGGACGCCATCACGTTGATCGAGGACGGAGCCCCGGTCTGGCTGATGACGCCGAAGACCGGTCGCGACGGATACGTCGAGCCGAGCGAGATCGGCGAGGCCGCCCAGACGGCGGGCCTGGCCCAGACCAGCACCGTCAACGCGGGCAAGGACTGGACGGGCAACCGCCTGGTCACCCCGAAGACCGCCCGCACCGGAAAGCGCTGACCGGCCGGCGGCGCCGGCGCCCCACCCCCGAGCCCCCGTGCGGCCTCCGCCGCACGGGGGCTCGCTGCGTAGGGTTGGGGCCGTCACCTACCGAAGGGAACGCCGATGGCGATCGAGGCGGGCACCAAGGCCCCGGAGTTCGAACTGAGGAACCAGCACGGGGAGACCGTCCGGCTCTCCGACTTCCGCGGACGCAAGAACGTCGTCCTGCTCTTCTACCCCTTCGCCTTCACCGGGGTGTGCACCGGGGAGCTGTGCGCCCTGCGCGACGAGCTGCCCCGTTTCGTCAACGACGACGTCCAGCTCCTGGCGGTCTCCTGTGACTCGCCCTTCACGCTGCGCGTCTTCGCCGAGCAGGAGGGCCTGGGCTACCCGCTGCTGTCGGACTTCTGGCCGCACGGCCGCGCCGCGCGGGAGTACGGCGTCTTCGACGAGGAGAAGGGCTGCGCGCTGCGGGGCACCTTCGTGATCGACAAGGAGGGCGTGGTGCGCTGGAGCGTCGTCAACGCGCTGCCCGACGCGCGGGACCTGAACGAGTACGCGAAGGCCCTCGAGAACCTCTAGCCGCGCGGGTGGCCGCGCGGGCGCAAGCCCCTGCGGCCGGAGGGAACCGATCACTAGGATCGGCTCGTTGTCTACGGCATACGCATTCGGGGGCACACCGTGCTCCCCGAGAACAACCGGGAGGACTCGTGGGAGTCAGCCTCAGCAAGGGCGGCAACGTCTCGCTGACCAAGGAAGCCCCGAACCTGACCGCCGTCGTGGTGGGTCTGGGCTGGGACGCCCGCACCACCACGGGCGCGGACTTCGACCTGGACGCCAGCGCACTGCTGACCAACGCCGAGGGGAAGGTCGCCAACGACCAGAACTTCGTCTTCTTCAACAACCTCACCAGCCCCGACGGCTCCGTGGAGCACACCGGTGACAACCTCACCGGCGAGGGCGACGGGGACGACGAGGTCATCAAGGTGAACCTCGCCGCGGTACCGGCGGACGTCGCCAAGATCGTGTTCCCGGTGTCGATCTACGAGGCCGAGGCCCGCCAGCAGAGCTTCGGCCAGGTCCGCAACGCCTACATCCGCGTGGTGAACCAGGCCGACGGCCGGGAGCTGGCCCGCTACGACCTCAGCGAGGACGCCTCCACCGAGACCGCCATGGTCTTCGGCGAGCTCTACCGCCACGGTGCCGAGTGGAAGTTCCGGGCCATCGGCCAGGGCTACGCCTCGGGCCTGCGGGGCATCGCGCAGGACTTCGGCGTCAACGTCTGAGCCGCGGGCCCGTACGCACCACACCGCCGGCCGGTTGCACCCGGTTCCGGCAGTGTCCGGCGCCGCAGACTTCCACGTCCGGGAGGTGTGCGGCGCCGGGTGGTTTCGCAACACTGGGCGCATCGCATCGGGAGAGGAAGAAGATCATGGGCGTCACGCTCGCCAAGGGGGGCAACGTCTCCCTCTCGAAGGCAGCACCGAACCTGACCCAGGTCCAGGTCGGCCTCGGCTGGAAGGCCCGCTCCACCACGGGTGCGGGGTTCGACCTGGACGCCAGTGCGCTGCTGTGCGCGGGCGGCCGGGTGCTCGGCGACGAGTACTTCGTCTTCTACAACAACCTCACCAGCCCCGACGGCTCGGTCGAGCACACCGGTGACGAACTGGTCGGCGGCACGGTCGGCGGCGACGACGAGACGATCCTGGTGGACCTCGCCCGGGTGCCCCAGCAGGCCGACAAGGTCGTCTTCGCGGTGTCGATCCACGACGCCGACGCGCGCCGGCAGACGTTCGGGCAGGTCACCGATGCCTACATCCGCGTGGTGAACCAGGCCGACGGCGTCGAGCTGGCCCGCTACGACCTCACCGAGGACGCCTCCTCGGAGACGGCCATGATCTTCGGCGAACTGTACCGGTACGGCGGCGAGTGGAAGTTCCGTGCGGTGGGACAGGGGTATGCGTCGGGGCTGAGGGGCATCGCCCTAGACTTCGGGGTCAACGTTTCGTAAAGCGGACCGCGAGCAGCGGCCCCACCGCCCACGGCGCGGGGGGATTCCCACGACAGAGAAGATTGGGTAGTCAGTGGTTCTAAGGACATTCGGCTGGTCCTTCGGCGTCACCGCCGCCGGGCTTGTCACCGCCTTCTTGTTCGGGGGGTGGGAGGCTTTCGCCCTGGTGGGAATCCTCTCCATCCTGGAGATCTCGCTGTCCTTCGACAACGCCGTCGTCAACGCCGGCGTGTTGAAGAAGATGAACGACTTCTGGCAGAAGATCTTCCTCACCATCGGCATCCTCATCGCCGTCTTCGGCATGCGCCTGGTCTTTCCCATCGTGATCGTCTCGGTCTCGGCGCAGCTCGGGCCGATCGAGGCGGTCGACCTGGCGCTGAACGACCAGGAGCGCTACGAGCAGCTGGTCACCGACGCCCACCCGGCGATCGCGGCCTTCGGCGGCATGTTCCTGCTGATGATCTTCCTCAACTTCATCTTCGACGGGGACCGCGACATCCACTGGCTCAAGGTGATCGAGCGCCCGCTGTCCCGCTTCGGGCGGGTCGAGGGGCTCTCGGTGGTCGTCGCCCTGATCGCCCTGCTGATCTCGGGCTCCGTCCTGGGCACCCACGCCGTGCTCTACGACGGCCACGCCGACGAGTCCGCGACGGTCTACCTCGCGGGCATCGCCGGTCTGCTCACCTACCTGATCGTCAACGGCCTCTCCAGCCACTTCGAGAACAAGATCGAAGAGGAGGAGGAGCAGGAGCACGAGGCCGAGGAGGCCGCCCGGCGCGCCGGCAAGGAGCCCTCGGCCGTCCGGCTGGCGGGCAAGGCCGCGTTCTTCATGTTCCTCTACCTGGAGGTCCTGGACGCCTCCTTCTCCTTCGACGGCGTGATCGGCGCCTTCGCCATCACCAACGACCCGGTCATCATCGCCCTCGGCCTGGGCATCGGCGCGATGTACGTCCGGTCCCTGACCGTCTACCTGGTCCGGCAGGGCACCCTGGACGAGTACCGCTACCTGGAGCACGGCGCCCACTACGCCATCGGCGCCCTGGGCATCCTGCTGCTGATCACCATCAGGTGGCACGTCAACGAGGTCGTCACCGGCCTCATCGGCGTCGCCCTGATCGGTTCGGCCTTCTGGACCTCGGTGCGGCACAACCGCATCGACGCGGCCAAGGGCGGCGGCGAGGGCGGCACCCCGGCGAAGAAGCCGGAAGTCCCCTCCGGGGTGTGACGGCTCCCCGATTGCGGAACGCTCTGTGCGGGGGCGGCCACGAGGCGAGGCCTCGGGGCCGCCCCCGCGGCATGACGCGCGGCGCACCGTGCGCCGCGGCACCACGTGCGGCGCGGACGGACGGTCCGCTCGGGAGTTGGGGGTAGGAAGGCATGGTCTCCCTGTGGGAGAACTGGCGCGGCGGGATGCGCAGGGGCCCGAGGTTCGACACCGTCGGCGGCCCGTCGACCTATGCGGTGGAGCTGACCAGGCGGCATCCGACGATCTCGCTCACCCGGCAGGGCGCCGACAGCGGCCACCTGCAGATCAACCTCTCCTGGCGGATGCGCTCGTCCGACTTCGACGGGCGGCCGCGGCGCGGCGGCCTGCTCCGCAATCCGCTCCAGGCGTTCAAGCCGGTGCCGGTGCAGGGCCACACGCAGGGCATGGTGACGGTCGACCTCGACCTGGCCTGCATGTACGAGCTGAAGGACGGCTCCAAGGGCGTCGTCCAGCCGCTGGGCGGCCTGCTGGGGGAGATCAACGCGCCGCCGTACGTCAAGCTCAGCGGCGACGACCGGTTCGGCGGCTCGTCGGGCGAGACCGTCTACGTCAACCTCGACCACAAGGACGAGATCAAACGGCTCCTCGTCTTCGTCTACATCTACGACGGCACCCCGGCCTTCGACCGTACGCAGGCCGTGGTCACCCTCATCCCCGGCAACGGGCCCCGCATCGAGATCGGACTCGACGAACGCGCTCCCGAGGCCCGCTCGTGCGCGGTGGTGCTGATCGAGCACGACGGCAGGAACGGCCTGGTGGTGCGGCGCGAGGTGCGCTACGTCTACGGCTTCCAGTCCGAGCTGGACCGGCTCTACGGCTGGGGCCTGCAGTGGGGGCGGGGCTACAAGAAGAAGACCTCCCGGGCCTGATTCCCCGACCGTCCGCCGCCGTCGGCAGCCGCCCGCGCCCGGAGCCCCGGTGCGGGCGGCCGGCCGGTCAGCGCCCCAGGAACTGCGGCCCCTGGGGGGGCAGCGTGAAGGCCGGGTCGGGCTGCGGGTAGCCGTAGGCGGGCTGCGCCACAGGGGCCCCCGTCACCGGCGGGGGAGCCGCGGGCGGGAGGGTGGGCGGCTGCGCCGGAGGCGGCGGCACCGGGGGGTGCGGATACCCGTAGGCGGGCTGCGGGTGCCGCGGCGCGTGCGGCGGCGGCTGCGGATAGCCGTAGGCGGGCTGCGCCGGGGGGGCGGACGGAACCGGGGGCAGCCCCGCGGGGGGCTGCGCGGGCACCGGCGCGGTCGGGTGGGTGACCGGGGCCGCGGCGGCCGGCTCCGGCTGCGGGTCGGGCTCCGGCAGCGGGTCGGGGCCGGGCGTGGGTCCGGGGACGGGCCGCGGCGGCGGAGGGGTGGGGCCGGGAGGGGGCTCGGGGTGCGGCTGCGGCTCCGGGCGGGGCTCGGGCGCCGGGTCCGGTTCGGGGAAGTCCGGCTCGGGAGGCGGCTGCGGGATCGTCTGCTCCGGGCCGTCCGCCGTCTCCGGCGCGCCCTCCTCGACCGTGATGCCGAAGTCCGTGGCCAGCCCCGTCAGCCCGGTGTCGTAGCCCTGGCCCAGCGCCCGGAACTTCCAGCCGTCCCCGCGCCGGTACAGCTCGCCGCAGATCAGCGCCGTCTCCGAGCCCGTCTCCGGGCGGATCTCGAAGCGGGCGACCGTCTCACCGCTGCCGGCGTCCACCATCAGCAGCACCAGGTCGCGCACCTCCGCGAAGGTGCCGCCGTCCGCCGACGCCGACAGCATCACCCGCTCCACGGTGGGATCGAGCCCGGCCAGGTCCACCTCGACGGTGTCGGTCAGGCCCTCGGGCTCGTGCCGCCTGGGCAGGTACCGGACCAGCCCGGAGGGATGCCGCGGCTGGTTGTAGAAGACGAAGTCCTCGTCGGAGCGCACGCGCCCGTCCGCGCCCAGCAGCAGGGCGGAGGCGTCGACGGCGCGCACGCCCGTGCCCGGTGTCCAGCGCAGCACGGCACGCACGGCCGTCGCCTGGAGCTGGATGTTCGAGCCCTTCAGCATCGCGTGCGTCATACGGCCATCCTGCCTGCCCCGGCGCGCGCGGACAACGCGAGGGTGATGACCCCTGGATTTTGTCCGTAAGTAATGTTTTGTTCGGGCGTGGAGTAACTTTCGAGCCACGCACATGCGTACTGTGCAAGGGATGATTGGCCGGTTCGCGGTCATGAAAGCCATGAGACCGGTAAGGAAACGGGGGTCCTGTGCGGCATTTCGGACACCTTCTGCCCGAGATCCGGAGCGAGCTGTTCCACCAGGAGCCGGTCGAGTTCTCCTCGCACTCCCCGGCCGGGCTGCTCTCGGTGGCCCTGGGCGCCACCCTCTACAGCCCCGCCACCCGCCCCCGGCTCGCCGAGGACGTGCTCAAGCAGGGACGCGGCGGAGTGCTGTCCATGGTCCTCTGCCTGGAGGACTCCATAGGCGACGCGGACGTGACCGGAGCCGAGGAGAACCTGGTGGACCAGCTCACCGCGCTGGCCGACGGTACCGGCACGGGCGTCGACGAGCCGCCGCTGCTGTTCGTCCGCGTCCGCGAGCCCGGACAGATCACCGGTCTCGTCCGCCGCCTGGGTCCTGCCGTACGCCTGCTGTCCGGTTTCGTGCTCCCCAAGTTCACCGAGGAACGCGGCCTTCCCTTCCTGGAGGCGCTGGAGGAGGCCGAATCGGCCTGCGGGCGGCGGCTGTTCGCCATGCCCGTCCTGGAATCCCCCGAACTGCTGCACCTGGAGACGCGCGCGGAGACGCTGGCGGGCATCGCCCGCGCCGTCGACAAGTACCGCGAGCGCGTCCTGGCGCTCCGCCTCGGCGTCACCGACTTCTGCTCCGCCTACGGACTGCGCCGCAGCCCCGAGATGACCGCCTACGACGTCCAGATCGTCGCTTCCGTCATCGCCGACGTCGTCAACGTGTTCGGCCGCGCCGACGGGACGGGCTTCACCGTCACCGGCCCGGTGTGGGAGTACTTCCGCCTCCAGGAGCGGATGTTCAAGCCGCAGCTGCGCCGCAGCCCGTTCACCGGCCGCGCCGAGGAGCTGCGCACCGCGCTGATCGAGCACGACATGGACGGGCTGCTGCGCGAGATCGAACTCGACCGGGCCAACGGCCTGACGGGCAAGACCTGCATCCACCCCTCCCACGTGGCACCCGTGCACGCCCTGTCGGTGGTCAGCCACGAGGAGTTCAGCGACGCCACGGACATCCTGCGGCCCGAGTGCGGCGGGGGCGGTGTGCTGCGGTCGGCGTACACCAACAAGATGAACGAGGTGAAGCCGCACCGCGCCTGGGCCGAGCGCACCCTGCGGCGCGCCGAGGTCTTCGGCGTCGCGCGCGAGGGAGTGGGGTTCGTCGAGCTGCTGGCGGCGGGGACGGCCACATGAGCGCACCACGGACGAAGACCACGACGGACACGGACGGCGGGACGGCACGGGTGACGGAAGCACACGGGCGGGCACGGTCGGCGGCCCCGGAAGCACGCGCGGACGGCACGGCGGCGGAGACGCCCGGGGCGGACGGCCCCGGGCGGGACCCCGGCGCCGGACGCTGGCCGGGCGAGTGGGTCGCACAGCGGCTGGACGTGCGGCTGGAGGCGCCCCCGGGCGAGGCCGGCGCCCTGCGCGACCTGGTCGGCCTGGCCCTGCGCCGCAACCCCCGCCGCGCCCACCTGCTGGTCTCCCGGGTCCTGGGCAAGCACGTGCCGCAGCTCCCGCAGATCGTCCACGGCACCGGACTCGGCCTGGGCGAGAGGGTGCGCGTCCTGCTGGGCAAGGACGCCGACCGCGCCGTCGTCCTCGGCTACGCCGAGACGGCCACCGCGCTCGGCCACAGCGTCGCCGACGGCCTGGGCACCGCCCCCTACCTCCACTCCACCCGCCGCCCCGTCCCCGGGGCGGAGCCCGTGGGCGGCTTCGAGGAGGAGCACTCCCACGCCACCTCCCACCTGCTGCTGCCCGAGGACCCCGCACTGCTCGCCGGGGGAGGCCCCCTGGTCCTGGTGGACGACGAGTTCTCCACCGGCACCACCGTCCTGAACACCGTCGCCGCCCTCCACCGCGTCTTCCCGCGCGAGCGGTACGTGATCGTCGCCCTCACCGACCTGCGCGGAGAGGCCGACCGCGCCCGGCTGGAGAAGTTCGCCGCCGACCTCGGCGCCCGCATCGACGTGGTGGCCCTGGCCACCGGCACCGTCCGCCTGCCCGGGGACGTGCTGGAGCGCGGCGCCGCCCTGGCCCGGGCCCACGACGCCCCGCCGCCCCCGCCCGCCGGGGGCCCGTACCCGGTGCACCGCGTCGACCTGGGCTGGCCGCCGGGCCTGCCCGACGGCGGCCGGCACGGCTTCACCCCCGCCCACCGCGCCCGGCTGGAGGCCGCCCTGCCGCGGATGGCCGACCGGATCGCCGCGGAACTGCCCGACGGGGCACGCCGGGTGCTCGTCCTGGGCTGCGAGGAGCTGATGTACGCGCCGCTGCGGCTGGCCGACGCCCTCACCGGCGCCACCGACGCCGAGGTCCGCTTCTCCACCACCACCCGCTCGCCCGTCCTGGCGGTCGACGAACCCGGCTACGCGATCCGCACCCGCCTGGTCTTCCCCGCCCACGACGACCCCGCCGACGGACCGGGCCCGCGCTACGCCTACAACGTCGCCGGGCAGGGGTTCGACGCCGTCGTCGCCGTGGTGGACTCCGCCGCCGACACCCCGGCCCTCCACGCCCCCGACGGCCTGCTCGCCCACCTCGCCGCCCACACCGGGCGGGTGCTGCTCGCCGTCGTCCCCTCCCACCTGCCCCTGCCCTCCCCGCTGCGCGGCCCGGAGTTCTCCTCCTACGACGCCGACGACGTCGGCTGGCTCCTCCAGGACCTCTCCGGCGTCCGCCTGGAGGCCCCCACCGAGGAGCGCGAGGAGGCCATCCAGTCCGGCGGCGCCCACTACGCCGAGTCGCTGCCGGTGGAGTACCAGCCGAGCCGGGAGTACCAGAGGCTGTTCCACCAGGCCCTGGAGGCCTCCGCCGACCGCGTCGCCCACGCGGTCGGCACCGTCACCGACGTCCTGCTCGCCGAGCGGGGCCGCGGCATCGTCCTGGCCTCCCTCGCCCGCGCCGGCACGCCCGTCGGGGTGCTGATGCGCCGCTGGGCCCGGCACGTCCACGGCCTGGACCTGCCGCACTACGCCGTCTCCATCGTCCGCGGGCGCGGCATCGACACCACCGCCCTGCGCTGGCTGGCCGCCCACCACGACCCGGCCGGCGTCGTCTTCGTCGACGGCTGGACCGGCAAGGGCGCCATCACCCGCGAACTCGCCGACGCGCTGCGGCCCTTCCCCGGCTTCGACCCGGACATCGCCGTCCTGGCCGACCCCGGCGGCTGCGTGCGCACCTACGGCACCCGTGAGGACTTCCTCATCCCGTCGGCCTGCCTCAACTCCACCGTCTCCGGCCTGGTCTCACGCACCGTGCTCCGCGCCGACCTCGTCGGCCCCGGCGACTTCCACGGCGCGAAGTTCTACCGCGAACTGGCCGGCGCGGACGTCTCCCGGCACTTCCTGGAGACCGTCGAGGCCCGCTTCGACGCGGTGCGCGCCGGCGCCGCCGCCTCCGCCCGGGACCTGCTCGCCGCCGACCGCGCCCCCACCTGGGCCGGCTGGCGGGCGGTCGAGCGGATCAGCGAGGAGTACGGCATCGGGGACGTCAACCTCGTCAAGCCCGGCGTCGGCGAGACCACCCGGGTACTGCTGCGCCGCGTCCCCTGGCGCGTCCTCGCCCGGCGCGGCGCGGGCGCCGACCTGGACCACATACGGCTGCTCGCGGAGCAGCGGGGCGTGCCCGTCGAGGAGACCGACGACCTGCCCTACTCCTGCGTCGGCCTCATCCACCCCCGCTACACGCGCGGCGCGACCGGCACCGACGGAAGGGCCGTGCGGTGACCCCTCCCCGCCCCCTCGTCGCCAGCGACCTGGACCGCACCCTCATCTACTCCGCCGCCGCCCTCGACCTGACCGTGCCCGACGCCGAGGCCCCCCGGCTGCTGTGCGTGGAGGTCTACCGGTCCAAGCCCCTGTCGTACGTCACCGAGACCGCCGCCGCCCTGCTGGCCGAACTGGCCGGGCGGGGGGCCCTGGTCCCCACCACCACCCGCACCCGCGAGCAGTACGGGCGCATCCACCTGCCCGGGCCGCCCCCGGCCTACGCGGTCTGCGCCAACGGCGGCCACCTGCTGGTGGACGGCGTCTCCGACCCCGCCTGGCACGCCCGGGTGCGCCGCGCCCTGGACGCCGACTGCGCCTCGCTGGAGGAGGTCCGCGCCCGCATGGTGGGCACCGCCGACCCCGCCTGGCTGCTCAAGGAGCGCGTCGCCGAGGACCTGTTCGCCTACCTGGTCGTCGACCGCGCGGGACTCCCCGACACCTGGGTGAAGGAACTGGCCGACTGGGCCGGGCCGCGCGGCTGGACGGTCTCCCTCCAGGGCCGCAAGGTCTACGCCGTCCCCCGCCCGCTGACCAAGAGCGCCGCCGTCGCCGAGGTCGCCCGCCGCACCGGGGCCGACGAGGT
The DNA here is from genome assembly GCF_042681365.1 of Streptomyces desertarenae. Lineage (NCBI taxonomy): Bacteria > Bacillati > Actinomycetota > Actinomycetes > Kitasatosporales > Streptomycetaceae > Streptomyces > Streptomyces desertarenae. Next base: position 296,049 of record NZ_JBHUFU010000001.1, read on the forward strand.
GCTGGCCGCCGGGGACTCCCTCCTCGACGCCGACCTGCTGCTCGCCGCCGACGCCGGCTGGCGCCCCGGCCACGGGGAACTGGCCGACCTGGGCTGGACGGCCCCGCACATCACCGCCCTGCCGGAGCGGGGAGCGGCGGCCGGGGAGCGCATCGCGCGGGAGATGCTGCTGCGGTGCGGGCGCCGGTGAGCGACGATGCCGGTATGACCGCACCACCGCCCCGCGACAAGCGCCCCGCCCGGACGGACGCGCTGTACCGGTACGTCCTCGAACACAACCCGCCGCTCGAACCCGCCCTGCGGGAACTGGTGGAGACCACGCGCGCCCGCTTCCCCGAGCGGGCCGGGATGCAGTCCGCCCAGGAGCAGGCGCCGCTGCTGGCCCTCCTCGTCCGGCTGACCGGCGCCCGCCGCATCGTGGAGGTCGGCACCTTCACCGGCTTCTCGGCCCTGGCCATGGCCCGGGCCCTGCCCGAGGACGGCCGGCTGATCGCCTGCGACATCTCCGAGGAGTGGACGGCCCTGGCGCGCGAGGCGTGGCAGCGGGCGGGCGTCGCCGACCGCATCGACCTGCGCCTCGCACCCGCCCTGGACACCCTGCGCGCCCTTCCCGCCGAACCGTGGATCGACCTGGCCTACCTCGACGCGGACAAGGGCAACTACGTCCGCTACTGGGAGGAGCTGGTGCCGCGCATGCGGCCGGGCGGGCTGATCGTCGCCGACAACGTGCTCTTCCACGGCGAGGTCGCCGACCCGGACGCCACCGGCAACGCCGCCGCCATCCGCGCCTTCAACGACCACGTGGCCGCCGACGGGCGCACCGAGGCCGTCCTGCTGACCGTCGCCGACGGGATGACGATCGCCCGCAGGCGGTAGCCGCCCGCCCGGGGCCCCGGGGCTCAGCCGCAGCAGCCGCCCCCGCAGCACCCGCCACCGCCGCCGCCGCCGCTCGGCGCGGGGGCGGAGGACCGGGCGGCACCGCCGCCCACGGCCACGGTGGACAGCAGCTTCACCGTGTCGTCGTGGCCCTCCGGGCAGCTCGCGGGCGCACCGGACTCGGCCATCGGACGGTTGACCTCGAACGTCGTGCCGCAGGAGCGGCAACGGAACTCATAACGGGGCATGCGAGCAGGATAGCCGCAGGTCAACCACGACGGACAGGCTGTGGACAACCCGGCGGGGCCCGGCACGGGACACGTCGTACGAGGTCGGAGCGGCCGCGCCGGCACCGAGCCGCTCCAGCGGGGCGGTCAGGCGCCCGCCGCCCGCTCCCGCCGTATCTCCTGCACCACCCGTGCCACCGTCCCGCGGATGGCGTCCAGCTCCCTCAGGAAGCGCCACCAGTCCGGATGCCGCCCCGACAGCTCCGCCTCCGCCTGCTCCAGCCGGGCCACCGCACCGTCCAGCGGGCCCGCGTGCCGGGGATCGGGATGGCTGCGCCCGTCCATCGCCAGCCGCTGGGCGTCGCGGATGGCGAAGCGCACCCGCTCCACCTCGTCGGAGTGGTCGAAGGAGACGTCGTTGAGCCGCCGGAGGCGGTCCCCGGCGGCCGACACCGCCTCGTCCGCGTCGTTCAGCAGCGCCCGCACCGTCGACAGCAGCGCGGTGGCGTCCGCCCACCGCTGCTCCTCCCGCGCCCGGCGCGCCTCGGCCAGCCGCTCCTCCGCCTGCCGCACCGCCCGCCCCGCCTGCTCGGGCACCTGCTGGAGGTCCTCCCAGCACGCCGCGGTGAACCGCCGCCGCAGCTCGCTCAGGACCGGCTCGACCGCGCCCGCCCGGGTCTGCAGCGCCTGGGCGCGGGTCCGCAGCGAACCGAGCCGGCGGTCGATCTCGGCCGCCCGCTCCGGCAGCCGCTCGGCCTCCCCGCGCACCGCCTCCGCCTCGCGCAGCAGCCGGTCGGCGCGCTGGAGGGTCTCCCGGACCCCGTGGCGTCCCGCGCCCTCGTTCAGCTTCGTCAGCTCCGGGGAGAGGGCGGCCAGCCGGGCGGCCAGGTCGTCGGCCCGCAGCCCCGAGGCCCGCACGGAGTCCAGCGCCCCGGTGGCGGCCAGCAGCGCCTGCCGGGCCCGCTCCACGGCGGGAGCCAGCCGGGCCAGCTGGGTCTCGGCCTTCTCCAGCAGCGGGGCGAGCCCCCGCCCGAACCGCTCCAGCTCCTCGCGGGTGCGCTCCAACTCCTCCCTGGCCGCGGTCAGGGCCTGGCGGGCGCGCGCGGCGGTGTCGGAGTCCAGGTCGTCGCGGTCCAGGTCGTGGGCGTCCACAGCGGTGATGTACTCGTGGCTGACCCGGTCGATCCGCCGCCCGAACTCCGCGAAGTCGGCCACGGCCCGGCGCACGGCCGGGGAGTCGTCGACGGCGCCGAGCGTCTCGATGGAGATCCGCAGGTCGCGCTGGGCGGTGTCCAGCTCGTAGAACGCCGCGGCCGCCGCGTCCCGGGCGGCCTGGGCCTCGGCACGGCGGCTCTCGGCGCGTCCGCCGCCTCCCCAGCCCCAGCGGCGCGTGCCGCCACCGTTCGCACTCGCCACGCGTGTCCTCTCCCCGTAGGTGCTCGCCGGCCCGGATGCCATTCTCCCACCCGGGATCCGCGAACACACCGGCAGAGATCACTCCGCCGTGCGCACCGTCACGTCCCCGTTGGAGCTGCGGGCGGTGACGGTGTGCCCGCTGCCGGCGTCGCGCGGCACCTCGACCCGGGTACTGCCGTTGTGCGCCCCGGCGTCCACGCGGTACCGGGCGCGCGGCAGCTCGACGGTGACCGAGCCGTTGTGGCTGCGGGCCGCCACCTCCTCGGGCACCTCGGCCAGGGCGAGCTTCAGCCTGCCGTTGTCGGTCTCGGCGGTGACCTCGCGGGAGCGGACGCCGGTGGCCTCCACGGAACCGTTGTCACCGCTGAGCTCCAGCGGCCCGGACACGTCCCGCACCCGCACCGTCCCGTTGTCCGCCTCGACGGCGAGCGCGGCGCGGAGTCCCCGGACGGTGACGTCGCCGTTGTCGCTGACCACCCGCACCGCCACCCCGTGCGGCACCTCGACCCGGTGCCGGATGTCGCAGCTCGCCGGCCCCTTGCACCTCGGCCCCAGGGAGAGGGTGCCGTCCTCGAAGGACCACCGCGCGCCCGTGCTGCCGCCGTAGGCGAGACCGTCGAACCAGCGGGTGACCCGCACGTCCCCGCGGTCGGCGGCGACCAGCTCCAGCGGCGAGTCGTCCACATCGACCACCAGCGTCCGCCGCTCCTGGCCGAGGCCGAAGACGCGGTGCTCGGGAGGGGCGTCGTCGGCGTCGACGCAGCCGGCCATCCCCGCGGTGGCCGCGACCGCCATGGCGACGGCCACCAGGGCGCGGACGGTGCTGCGGCGGGTCTCGGTGGTCATCGGGGCGTCTCCCATCGGTCGGGCGCGGCGGATCGGCGCGTCCCCTCCGACGGTAGGAGCCGCCGCCCCCGCCGCGGCATCCCGCGCGCCACCGGGCCCGTGCTCCCGCGCGCCACCGGGCCGAGGGTGGGGCTATCCCCAGCTCGCGCGGTTTGTGGCGCATCGCTTCCGGCACGGTAGGCTGTGAGCCCACCCCCGGGCGCATAGCTCAGCGGTAGAGCGCTGCCCTTACAAGGCAGATGTCGGCGGTTCGAACCCGTCTGCGCCCACCGGCAGCAGGACGAGGCAGAGGCCCAGGTCAGCGGGTAGACACCCGGAGACCTGGGCCTCTGCCGTTCCCGGCCGCTCGGTGCCGCCGTGCCACCTACGTGCCAGAAAGTCCACCCGGAGTCCACTTCGCCCTGCGGATCTGGCCGTCGACGTAGTCGGCGATCTCGCGGTCACGGCCGTTGACGAAGTGCTGGTGGATCAGCGCGGCACGGACCGACGAGTGCCCCGTCCGCTGCATCAGCTCGCGCGTGGTCGCACCTCCGGTCGCGGCGAGGGTGTTGCCGGTGTGCCGCAGATCGTGGAAGTGCACGTCACCCAGGCCGGTCGCCTCCAGGGCGCGGAGCCAGATACGGCGGAAGTTGTTCCGGCGCAGCACGCCGCCGCGGGCACCGGTGAAGACCAGACCGGTGCGGCCGGCCTCGGCGTACTCGTCCAGGTGATGAGCCAGCTCCGGCACGAGCGAGGCCGGGAACGCCACGGTGCGGACACCGGCCGCGCTCTTGGGAGCCTTGACGGTGATCCCGTCCGCACGGGTCTCGGCGAGCGAGCGGCGGACGGAGACCGTGCGGGTTTCCAGGTCGATGTCCCGGCGTCGGAGGGCGGTCGGCTCACCGAAGCGGAGAGCGCAGAAGGCAGCGAGGAGGACCAGGACGCGGAAGCGGGACGGTACGGCATCGGCGAGCCGGTACACCTCCGGCACCGAGAGGAACGGCCGCTCGGCGTGGTTGACCGCCCCGGCGCCCTTGATGCGGCACGGATTGCGCCGGATCAACCCGTCGTCGACGGCCGTGTTCAGGACGGCCCGCAGGAGTTGGTAGGACTTGGCGACGGTGGCCGGGCCGACCCCGGCGTCAAGGCGGCTCGCTCCGCTCGCCGCGCGCGGCCCGGCTCCCCGCCGGCCTGCGCTCCTGTCTCCGCCCCGCTCCGCCCCGGCGTCCGCTGGCCGCGCGGCTGAGCGACCGCCCGACGTGGGAAGCGCGGTGGCTGGGCCCGGTCGGCTCCACGGCTTTAGGCAGCCACCTTGGGGCGAGCCTCGAAGATCGGGGCCCACATCGGGCATTAGCGGGCAGGTCCACAGACCGCCCGAGTCGCCAAAAGCTTACGGGCCCCGATCTCTCGCCCCAAGGCAGCTCCCGCCCAAAGCCGCTCCGCCGGCCTCTCGGGGCATGGTGCGACTGCTTGCCGCTGAGGCCACGAGGACGACCAGTTGCCTACAAACGCCTCCTTGAATCTGAATCACTGCGGAGCGTTGTCACCATCGGCCAACGTCTGTCTCAGACGAGACAAGTCGACCCGATAGAGGGCGGTGTCGGGGTGGTTGGGGCCGAGGACGGCCTCGGTGATGGTCAGTGCCCGTTCCGCCAACGGCAGGGCTTCAGCGTGCCGCCCCAGCTCAACCAGAGTGCTGGCGAGGTTGCCTAGGCGGAGGGCGGTGTCGGGATGGTTAGGGCCCAGGGCGGCCTCAGCGATGCCCAGCGCCCGCTCCTCCAACGGCAGGGCTTTCGCCCGCTGCCCCAGACCCCACAGTGTGTAAGCGAGGTTGCCTAGGCGGAGGGCGGTGTCGGGGTGGTTGGGGCCGAGGACGGCCTCGGTGATGGTCAGTGCCCGTTCCGCCAACGGCAGGGCCTCAGCGTGCCCCCCCAGCATCCCCAACGTGCCAGCAAGGTTGCCCAAACTAGTAGCGGTAGTGGGATGGTCGGGCCCTACGGCGGCCTCGGTGATGGTCAGTGCCCGTTCCGCCAACGGCAGGGCTTCAGCGTGCCGCCCCAGCTCAACCAGAGTGAGGGCGAGATTGCCTAGGCGGAGGGCGGTGTCGGGATGGTTAGGGCCCAGGGCGGCCTCAGCGATGCCCAGCGCCCGCTCCTCCAACGGCA
>NZ_JBHUFU010000001.1:301650-915381 GCF_042681365.1 Streptomyces desertarenae
GGTGTCGGGGTGGTTGGGGCCGAGGACGGCCTCGGTGATGGTCAGTGCCCGTTCCGCCAACGGCAGGGCCTCAGCGTGCTGCCCCAGCTTCCCCAGCGTAGCGGCGAGGTTGCCTAGGCGGACGGCGGTGTCGGGATGGTTAGGGCCCAGGGCGGCCTCAGCGATGCCCAGCGCCCGTTCCGCGAATGGCAGGGCTTCAGCGTGCCGCCCCAGCTCAACCAGAGTGCTGGCGAGGTTGCCTAGGCGGACGGCGGTGTCGGGATGGTTAGGGCCCAGGGCGGCCTCAGCGATGCCCAGCGCCCGCTCAGCTAGTGGCAACGCTTGTGCGGCCTGCCCTCGGGCGTGGAGGTAGAAGGCGGTCTGTCCCAGGAGATGGGATGCCAGCGGATGAGGGTGGTTGTCGTTGTGGTGGGTGGCCACGGCTTGGATGTGGGGTAGCAGATCCTGCCAGCGTGGCCAGTCGCGGGCCTCTCCGGGGCTGCCGGATGGCAGTGCCTGGCGCAGCAGGAACAGGGCGGTTTTGCTGGGGTGCGGCGCGGCCTTCGGATGCGGGCGTCGGAGAAGCTGCCGCAACCATGAGAGGTGGGGCGGGGATTCGTGGAGTGGAGTGGTGGTGCGCACGACAGCCTGGACTAGGCGGTGAACGGTGACAGCAGTATCGGTGAGAGTGATCATGCTGTAGGCAGCCAGCAGTCCCAGCGCTTGGTCCACCGCGTGCGGGTCGGGCAGGGCGGGAGTCAACACGTCGCGGGGCAAGGGATCGGGGGCGTAGTAGGCCAGGATCTGCAGCAGCTTCACCGCGTCCGGGTCGATGCCCTGCAGGGCGGTGAGGGTGAGGGTCCACAGGCGGGCGATGGTGCGCTGGTGAGGATCGCCGGGAGCGGTGGTGGCCAAGGTGGTGGCCGGGTCGGTGCGCAGCCGGTCCAGGTAGGCGACCGGACTAGTGCGGGTCTGGGCAAGGTAGGCGCCGGCCTGCTGCAGCGCCAGCGGCAGATGCCCCAGCTCGCTGGCCAAACCGGCCAGGGCGGGGGCATCGCCCTCCCTGTGTCGGCCGGTGAGGTCCTGCAGGACAGCCAGCGAGGCCGGTGGGTCAAGAGTGTCCAGATACACGGCGGTGCCCAGGTCCTGCCAGGGCAGGTCGCGCCGGGTGGTGATCAGCACCTGCCCGGTGGTGAGCCGACCCAGCAGGGAGCGCAGGTGAGCGGGGTTCTCGACGTTGTCGAAGACCAGCAGCCACCCGGTGCAGCCCTGCAACCAGGTGACCGTCCACTGGGCTGCGTCCTCCAGCGGCAGCGCCGCATGCACCGGATCCAGCGCGGCAGCTAGTCCGGCCAGCCCTGCAGTGACTTGCTCTTCCTTTTCGGCGTCGAACCACCACACCGGGCCGCCACCATCGTCGCGGTGCCGGTGGGCGTGGTGTAGCACCAGCGTGCTCTTGCCGACTCCGCCCATGCCCTTCACGCTCTGCGCCACGATTCCGGTCCCGGCCGAGGGTAGCCGCGCAAGCTGGGCCAGAGCCTCCTTGCGGCCCTTGAACACCTGGCTGTCCGGGGCGGGCAGGTTGTTCACCCGGGCCACCGAGCCATCCTCCACCGCCGCCCGCAGAGCCCCCTCAGGCAACACGACGATGTGCTGCTCGATCCGGTTGTGGTTCCCGGGGATCACTGTTCCGAAGTTGTCCCCACCAACTGTCACCGATCGCTCGCCCGGAGTGGGCAGAATCTCAGGATCGGTCACCGCTGCACCGTGTTTCCGTCCCCGGTCACGACTGTTCCGGAGTTATCCCCGCCTACCGTCACCGACCGCTCGCCCGACGCCACCGGGCCACTCTGGGCCGGGGACGATGCGGGAGAGGCTGGGGAACCGATCCGCCAGACCGCCCAGGCCACCACCACGGCCGCCAGCACTGCGCCCGCTCCCGCACCCGTGGCGATACGCTCCGGCCGCTCCCACGGCAACACCACATCCCCCAGCCACACACACAGCCCGAACACCGCCAACGACGCCACCCCGATGGCCAGCCAGCGTCCCACCTGCCGCATCCGGCACCCCCTCGTTCGCGCAGGGTTGGACCGCCTATCGTCCCACTCCAGTCGCTCAGAGCGACCCCGGTTCGGCAACAAAACATCACTAACCGCTTACCAAGCGCCACAGCGTGCGCTGACATCACCAGGTGACATCAACGTCCCCGGACAACAGCAGACCGAGGGAGTCGTAGGAGGACCAAGAGCTGCCGGAGATGCGAGAGCTGAGCAGGCCACGCAGGCCGGTGATCGAACTTACAAGGCGAGTGTCGAAGGCGGGCCGCGTGCCACAGCCGTGCCAGATCGAGGGGTCAGCCACGGTCACTCGGGGACTATGACGGTGCGGGAACCGCTGACAGGAGCGGCACCGGAGCCTGGGGAGTGACCATCGAAGGTCTGCCAGCGAGAGGTGCCAGGCTTACAAGGCAGATGTCGGCGGTTCGAACCCGTCTGCGCCCACCGGCACGAAGCCCCCCGGCCGAGCGAGGTCGGGGGGCTTTGACATCACCATCTGACATCAACGGCGGCGGTCAGCCGTGATCAGGACGCCTCCGAAGCAGCCGGTCCGTGTGGCTCACCGCTTCCCGCCGGATGTCCTGAGCGGCGTGTCCACACGGCAGCCGAGCAGACGATCCCGCCACGGACCACGCCCGCTCCACGGTGTGGGTCGACGGCGGAGGGGATGGGGGCCGGGGTGAGTGGCAGGTGGGGGCGACGGCGAAGCAAGAGGACCGGGGGCTTGCGGTCGAGTGGGATGATGAACGCATGTTCGTACAGCTCCTTGCCGCAGCCGGTGTGCTTGCTGTGCTGACCGTGGTTCCCGGCCCCGACATGGCTGTCGTGACGAGACGAGCCGTGGCGTGCGGCCGGCGGGACGGGCTGCGCACGGTCGGGGGCATCACCGCTGGTCTACTCGCCTGGGGCGTGCTCACCGTGGCTGGACTGGCGGCCGTACTGGCGGCATCTGCCACTGCTTACACGGTGATCAAGTTGGTCGGTGCTGCCTACCTGACGTTCCTCGGAGTGCAGGCGCTGCTGCAAAGTCGGCGTCACCGTGGTGCCACTCCCGCACCAGCTGAAGCCGTTCCGAAGGGGAGTCCGTGGCATACGGGCTTCGTGAGCAACATCCTCAACCCGAAGATCGCTGTCTTCTATACGGGTCTGCTGCCCACGCTCGCGCCTTCCGGCATGGCACCGCATGTGGGAATGGCTCTTCTTGTGCTCCTGCATGCCGTGCTCACTCTGGTCTGGCTGGGCAGCTACGTGCTACTGCTGGCCAAGGCTCGCGCGTTCTTCCGGAAGCCCGTCGTGCGACGGGTCATGGATCGTGTGACCGGCGTCGTCCTGATCGGGTTCGGCATCAAGGTTGCCGCGACGCAGCCTTGACCATGCGCCCGCGTGGTCCCTCGTCGGTGGACGTGTCCGGCCACCGAGGACAGGCGACATCGGCAGTCCGGGCCGCGGGGCGACGGCATCGTTCGCGTCATCCATCCATGTCGAGGCCCGCACCACGTCGCACCCCAGGGCGGTCGGGTGCGGTCCGACGGTCCCGTCGAAGCAGGAGGGGCACCGGGGCCTGGGCCGTCCGTGAGCCGTGCGGGGGTGGCAGACGATGACAGAGACGGCCGAGGGTGACGGCGGCCTCCCTGTTCCGGTCTGGGGCCGGAGTCGGTCTGCGACGTGGGAGGGGCCATGCCTGTGCCCGGAGAGCCCGCCTGAGCCCTTCCGGCCCGGACATGATCCCCAAGAACGCGGCCGTCAGGGGCGCGCATGTGCTCCGGGAGCGCTTCAACGGCTTCTCCGTGCGCCCTCCCACGGAACCGCGGCACCGGCGACCCTGAACGAGTCGAGGCGGCTCGTGAGGCAGGGGAGGGCTCATCGTGGCGCGTACGCAGTCGAAGTGCGGAGCGTGGACGGAGAAGGGCACCCGGTGCCAGAACCTCGCGATGGTCGGCGCGTCACGCTGCCACCTCCACCGCGGCGACTGGTCGTCGTACACCGTCGAGAAGCGCAAGGCGAAGGCGCGCAAGCGCCGCAGGAAGTGAACCCGGGCGCCGCCGCGGCCGACCTCACCGGGTGACACCGGCGTCCCCGGACGACTGCGGACCGGGGCAGCCGCGGGAGGACCGGGAGCCGTCGAAGGCGGAGCCCGGGCAGGCCGCGCGGCCCGGTGGTCGAACGTGCAGGCGGATGCCGGCGGTTCGAACCCGCCCGCGCCCGCCGGCGGGTCCCCGGAAAACCGCTGGCGGCGCACCGCGGGACGCCGGGAGGATGGCGGCCTGAAACCAGCCGGAAGGGGACCTCCCATGGCACGTGCCGTCACGCTGATCCGGTCCGACTCCCTGTCGGACGTCGCCGAGTACGCATACGCCGCGACCGCTCCGGCCGACGCCCGCCTGGTGTTCCTCGCGGGGGCCTGCCCCCTGAACGAGGACGGGAGCACGGCGGCGGTGGGCGACTACGCGGGGCAGGCCGCCAAGGCGCTGGAGAACATGAGGACCGCGCTCGCCGCCGCCGGTGCGACGATCGAGGACGTCATCAGCACCCGGGTGCTCGTCGCCTCCAGTCGGCAGCGGGACCTGGTGGCCGCCTGGGAGGTGGTCCGGGACGCCTTCGGCGACCACGACGTCCCCAGCACGCTGCTGGGCGTCACCGTCCTCGGCTACGACGACCAGCTCGTGGAGATCGAGGCGGTCGCCGCCGTGCTCGACTCCTGACGGACGACTGGCTCTGTCCGCGAGAACGGGCAGCGGATGTACACCGGTTCGGGAAGCAGCCGCCGCCCGAGGGGGAATCGAAATGTTCACGGGTTTCGACAGCAGCACTGGCACGGGGAGCCACTACTGGGGGTGCGATGGCCGACGCCGTCGGGGTCCCCAGTGCTCCGACCTCACCGGTGCGCTGAATTCCGGCAGGTGGAAGCGGCCCTGCGGCGGTGACCGTGCCGGTCCACCAGTCCGGCTGATCGGGTGCCTGCCAGCGGACGTGCCCATGCGGCGCGTCCGGTGTCATCGGGGACGTACGCGCCCCCGACCGTCCGGATAAACGGATGGTCCGGGGCGAGCGTGACGCGGCAGGATACTCCGCATGACCTTGCCCACCCCCGAGCTGCACACCGCCCGCCTGCGGCTGCGGCCGTTCACCGACGCCGACGCGGCGCCGCTTTACGCGCTGCACAGCAGCGCCCACGTGCTGCGTTACTGGGACTCCCCGCCGTGGACCGAACCGGCCCGCGCCCAGCGCTTCATCGCGGCCTGCCGGACGATCGAGGAGGAAGGCACGGGAGCGCGGGTGGCCGTCGACCGCGTCCGCGACGACGCGTTCATCGGCTGGTGCGGCCTGACCAGCTGGAACCCGGACTTCCGCAGCGCGTCCCTGGGCTATGTCTTCGACGCCGCCGCGTGGGGCCACGGCTACGCCACGGAGACCGCGCACGCCGTCCTGCGGTGGGCGTTCGACACCCTGGACCTGAACCGCGTCCAGGCCGAGACCGACACCCGCAACGTGGCGTCCGCCCGGGTCCTGGAGAAGCTCGGCTTCGTCCGCGAAGGCACCCTCCGCGAGGACTGCGTCGTCAACGGTGACGTCTCCGACTCCTGGGTCTTCGGCCTCCTCCGCCGCGAGTGGCACCCGACGGCCCCGCCGACGGCCGGCCACTAGGAGCGAGACCTGCCCCCGCCTTTCGGTCCGCACCCCCGCCCAGGTCACCGAGGGCCGCTCCGGCAAGCCCAGCGTCTTCGCTTGCCCCACCGATCCCGACCATCCGCACCGTGCAGCATCCAGTACCCGTAGGGCCGGCCTGCAGCGGCAGCATTCTCATCGGCGTGCGCGGGTGCTGTCGCTCCTCGTGAACATCGAACACGCCGCGGCCGGGCGCCTCCCGAAGAACTGAACGACTGCCGTCGAAACCGGTGGGCGAAACCAGACGACGGACGCACCGGCGGCGCACGGGCCGCGGGGAGGAGCGGTACGGCCCGGATCCGGGGCGCCGGGCCGTCTGGTGCGGTGGCCGGGGGAGCCGGTACGGTCCCCCGGACGCACCGAAGTGCCGGATGCCCAGCCGGTCTTCGCGGCCCTGTGCGGTCCGGATGCGATCGACGGCGGCCGGGGCGGCCGGCGAGGGCGGACGCGCTTCCCGCCCCCCACGACAACGTTCTCACGCCTGGAGTCGCCACATGTTACGACGCCGCTGGGCCGGTTCGCTGCTGCTCGCCCTCTCACTGGCCGTGATCGCCCCCTCCTCGGTGTCCGCCTCCCCACCCGCCGCCCCGTCGGCATCCGCCGGGAGCGGCGCCGAACGGCGGGCGGAGACCGCGTCGGTGCCGCTGGAGAACATCACCACGACCACCACCCAGGTCGCCTCCGGGCTGAAGCGCCCCACCGCCATCGCCGCGCCCGACGACGGGACGGGCCGGCTGTTCATCACCGAGAAGTCCGGCACCGTCCGCGTCTACCACCCGGACACGGGTCTGGCGGCCACTCCGCTCCTCGACGTCTCCTCGGCGGTGGACAACTCGGGCAACGAACGCGGGCTGCTCGGCATCGCCCTGCCTCCCGACTTCGCCGACAGCCGGGAGGTGTACCTGGCGTACACGGCGCTGCCGGACGGCGCGGTGACCCTGGCCCGTCACCGGCTCGACGGCACCGGCCCGGAGGTGCTGCTCTCCCAGGAGCACGCCGAGTACAGCAACCACAACGGCGGCCAGCTCGCCTTCGGCCCCGACGGCCACCTGTACTGGAGCATCGGCGACGGCGGCGGTTCCGGCGACCCCTTCCGCAGCGGGCAGCGGCTGGACACCCTGCTGGGCAAGATCATGCGCATCGACGTCGGCGGACGCTGCGGCGACCTGCCCTACTGCGTTCCCGAGGACAACCCGTTCGTCGGCGTCGAGGGCGCCCGGGAGGAGATCTGGCTGTACGGGCTGCGCAACCCCTGGCGGTTCTCCTTCGACAGCGCGGACGGCTCGATGTGGATCGGCGACGTCGGCCAGGGGCGCTGGGAGGAGATCAACCACCTGGCCCCCGGGCAGGGCGGGGCGAACCTCGGCTGGTCCTGCTACGAGGGGCTGGAGGTGTTCGAGCAGGAGCACTGCCTGCCCGGCGAGGAGTACACCGAGCCGGTCTTCGCCTACCCGCTGGGCGAGGACGGCAACTGCGCGGTCATCGGCGGGCACGTCTACCGCGGTGAGCGGTTCGCCGACCTGGTGGGGGGCACGTACATCGCCACCGACTACTGCTCGTCCACCGTGTGGGCGCTGCGCGAGGACGGCAGCGGCGGCCACCTGCACGCCGAGATCGGTGAGATGCCCACCCAGGTGACCGCGATCGGCACCACGGCGGAGGGCGAGTTCTACGTCGTCAACGACCTTCCCGGCGGACTGCACCGGGTGGCCTTCGAGAACTCCGAGCCCGTGCGCACCTGCCACGTCGACTACAGGACGAACACCTGGGGCACGGGCTTCACCGCCGAGGTCACCGTCACCAACACCGGTGCCGGCCCGGTCGACGGCTGGGAGCTCTCCTTCACCCTCCCCACGGGACAGGACATCATCTCGGGCTGGGGCGCCGTCTTCTCCGAGGCCGCCGTCACCACCGCCGGCAACGCCCCCTACAACGCGGCGATCGCTCCGGGTGCCTCCGTCACCTTCGGCTTCGTGGCCTCCCACACCGGTGACACGTCCCCGCCGGAGCGGTTCTCCCTCAACGGGAGCGAGTGCGCCACCGGCGCCGGCGGCTGACGCCCGCCCCGCCGTGACCGGATCGGGTGGCTCCACCACATCGGTCCGGTCGCGGCGGAACCAGGAGGGGGCCCGGGCGCGTTGACGGGGCAGACCGAGTGACGCGGCGGTCCGCACCAGACGGGCCGCAATCGAAGCCGAGGTGGCGCCAGTGGCGATGTGGGATCGGATCAAGGACCAGGCCAAGAACCTCCAGCAGTCCCGGGGCGGACAGGGGGCGGGCGGCCAGGGCCAGGGCCACGGCTTCGGGTCCGGCGGGTCCGGTGGCCCCGGCGGGTCCGGTGGCCCCGGCGGGTCCGGTGGGTCCGGCGGTGGAGGGGGTTCGAAGGCCCAGCTCGTCGGTCTGCTGAAGTCCCAGCTCAGCGCGGCCAAGGCCGAGTTGAAGAGCGGTGCCTACCGGGACGCGAGCATGGCCATGTGCGCGCTGGTGGCCGCCGCGGACGGGCAGGTCGACGCCTCCGAGCGGCGGCAGATGGAGACGCTGATCGTCGGCAACGACGTCCTCCAGAACTTCCCGCCCGACCAGCTGCGCCAGCGGTTCAACCGGCACGTCGACCGGATCATGGCCAACCCCGCGGCGGGCCGCGCGGAGGCGATGCAGGAGGTCGCCAAGGCCGCCAAGAAGCCCTCCGAGGCCCGGGCGGTGATCCAGACCGGCATCGTCATCGCGGGTGCCGACGGCTACATCGCCCAGGCCGAGCAGCACGTCATCCGCGAGGCCTGCGCCACGCTGGGCATCTCCCCGGCGGAGTTCTCCATCTGAGGTCCTGTCGGCACCCGGGCCCGCCGGGCCCCCGCACGGCCGTGCGGGGGCCGCACGGGCGTCCGGGCGGCGCACGGCCCCGGGACGTCAGCCGCGGACGGCGGAGGGCTCGCGGGGCGTGCCCTCGGGCAGTTCGGTGAAGGAGTACGGCGGCCAGGGGCCCAGGAAGCGGATGCGGGCGGCCGGGCACTCGTCCTGGAGGGCCGCGAGGACGGCGCCGACCTCCTCGATGTCGGAGGTGCGCACCAGCAGGGCGGCGGAGAGGACGTCCGCCTCCCCCGGGTCCCGCACGGCCCGGCTGCGCTCGCGCAGGTCCTCGGCCACGGCCAGCAGACGGCGCCGCACGTCGGCGTGGAGGGCGTCGGCCAGCCGCTCGGAGGCCTCCCGGCGCATCTGCTCCAGCTGCTTGGACATCAGCCGCCGCAGCCCCGGGGAGCGCCGGGCCATCTCCGCCTCCAGGGCACGGGCGCCCTCGTCGTCCTGCGCGGAGGCGGCCCGGTCGACGGTGATCTCCACCCGCACCTCGGCCCGGCCGGCCAGGGACCGGAGCTGGGCGCGGAGTTCGGGAGCGCGGGAGGCGATCCAGTCGCACAGCCGGTCCTCGGCCGGGCGCGGCGGGTCGGCGGCGCCGGAAGCCTCGGGGGCGACCAGCACGTTGAAGGTCATGGGCAGCAGCGCCCCGGTGCGCTCCCACACCGCCACCACCGCCCGGTCCTGCTCGGCCACCCGGCGGCGCACCTCCTCGTCCGTCCCTTCGTAGGGGACGGGGTCCGCGTCGTGCACCAGCGCGGCGATGCCCGTGCCCGGCGCGGCCACCAGGCGCAGGGGGCGGCCGTCGACGCCGGTGACGCCGTCGGCCGCGCCCCCCTGGTCGGGAAGCAGGGCGTACACGTACAGGGCCCGGCCGGCGGCGGACGCGGTGTCCTCCGCCGGAGCCGTCGGGCGGTGCGCCATGGCGTCCGTCACCTCCGTGCCTCCTGTGCCCAGCGGGCCGGATTGACCAGCTTGTCCACCACGTCGTCCACGACCTCGTCCAGGCCCCGGTGGAGGTCCGCGACGGAGTCGGTGATGCCGTGGTCCGCCTTGATCTCCTCGATCGCCTCGTCGAGTTCGAGGAGCGCGTCGCCGAGGCGTTCGAGCTCCTCCGGTGTGAGGTCGCCGCCGTTCATCCGGCGCAGCGCCTGGCGCTCCAGGGCCTCCTGGATCACCTCGACCAGGGTGACGACCAGGGACAGCACACCCTGTTTCAGGCTCTTCTCGTCGACGGTGATGGCCATGTTCTCTCTCCTCCCAGCTGCTGCCGTGCGGGTGCGGGCGCGTCGCGCCGGGTGCGTCACGCCGGGCGCGGCGGTGACGGTTCGAGGCGCAGCGATTCCAGGGCCCGCGCCCAGCGGCGCGGTTCGTCGGCCGCGAGCGCCACCGTCCCCTGCGAGGCCGTCTCCAGGGCGAGGACGGTTCCCTCGCCGGACGGTCCGCCCCCGGGCACGGGGCGGGCCGCGACGATGTCGCCGGCGGGCACGACGAGGGCGGGCCGGGCGTCCAGCGGCGACTTCCAGACCAGTCCGTCCGGGGTGAGCCGTCCATGCCCGCCCCGCCACAGGGGGCCGCTCCGGCGCGGCTCGTGGTACCACAGGTGGCCCTCGAAGGCGGTGCGCTCCCCGCCGCCCCCCTGCGGCGCCGGACCGGTCTCCAGCGGCCCGGGGCAGGTGCCGGCCAGCAGTTCGCGCAGCTTCTCCGGGTCGGAGGCGGACAGCAGCCCCTCGCGGCCGCCGTCGAGGACGACGCGCAGCCGGGTGCGCACCTCGCCGCCGACGGTGCGCTCGCTCTCCGGCCGCACCGCGCGGACCGACGCCAGCGCCGCCTCCCACAGCACCTCGCGCGGCTCGCGGCGCAGCACCACCAGCCGCCGGTCGGTGAGGTGGATCGTGCCGGGGCGCCAGGTGGTCTGGAGGCCGTCCTCGAGCAGGTGGCCGCCGTGCATGTGGGCCACGTGCCGCTCGCCGTCCGACAGTTCCAGGTCGCGGCGGGCGGTGGAGCGCTCCACCCAGGCGCGGGTGTCCTCGTCCCACTGGCGCATCATGCCGTACTCCAGCATGGTCTCCATGCCGGCGATCGCGGCGCGCAGGCTGACGCCGATCAGCGGGATGTCGGCCACCGCCACGATGAGGTCGAGGTGGAGGACGGCGCCCTTGTTGAGGAGGACCTCGACGAGGTCGTCCAGCGTCACGCGCGGGTCCCGCGTCGGCTTCAGCGGCGGCGTGCGGCCGGACGGGGCGGTGGCCGGCGGCGCGGCGGGCGGTCCGGTGCGGGGGGCTCGCCCGGTCACGGCCGGCCGTCCCCGGGGGCGGGTTCCCCGCGCGGCGCCGGGCGGCTGGAAGGCTCCGCCGGGGCGCCGGAGGCGTCCGGCAGGGCGGACCGGGAGGCGGCGGCGCCGTCGGCCAGCCGCGACCGGGCGCTGCGCCACCCGCACCACGGGCACATGTCGTCCAGCAGCTGCCGCACCGGGGAGCGCTTGCCGCACGCGGGGCAGGTGTCCCGCTCCTCGCGGGCCTCGCGCCAGGCGGCGGTCTCGACGTCGGTGCCGGAGGGGAACTCCAGCCCGTAGCGCGCGGCCGTCTCGAACGAGGCCAGGGCCGCGCGCAGCCGGATGCCGAGGAGTTCGACGCCGGCCACCGACACCATGATGTCCGCGTTGAGCACCAGGCCCTTGTCGAGGAGGGTCTCCACCACGTGGGCCAGGCTGCCCTCGCCGTCACGCCGCGGCTCCATCGGCCGCGGTGACAGCGTTCTCGCCCGCGGCGCCACGGGTGCGCGCGGCGGCGCGGGCGAGGATGCGTCGGCCTCGGCGGGAACGCCTCTCTCCTGGTAACTGCTCACCCCGTACGCCTATCCGGGTGACCGCTTCCCATGCGTGCGCCCCGCGAGCCCCGGTGCGCGGGGGCTCGCGGGGCGGAGCGGGGGACGGCGGTGCGGACGGCGGGGGCGGCTTCCGGTCCCGCCCCTCAGACGGACTCGGCGGAGGCCGCCGCCTCCCGGGCCGCCGCCGCGGCCAGGGCCTCGGTGTAGGCGTCCCGCAGGTCCGCCGCGCAGGTCAGCGTCCCGTCGCCGTCCGGGGCGACGAGCCAGCCGCGGTTCCCGACCCGCCGCGTCCCGACGGCCTCCGGGTGCGGCAGCAGCACCAGGGTGCCGCGGCTCAGCACGCTCGTCCCGGCGACGGACCAGCCCTCCACCGAACCGGGCGCGACGACGAAGTCCGCACCGAGCGGCGTGGCCAGGACGGGGCCCGGCCGCACCCCCGCGGCACGCAGCCGCCGCACCGTGTCCGGTCCCAGCTCGGCCGGGACGCGCACGACGTCCCAGGCGATCCCGGTGGGGACCTCGGCCAGCGCGCCGTGCCCCCAGGCGGCCAGGACGGCGGGGACGCGGCCGGTCGGGTGCAGCCAGCCGGTCGCCGGCGGGTCGCCGTCGGTGCCGCAGTCCGGCAGGGCGGGCCGGGCCGGCCCGGTGCGCGGCTCCGGCGCGGCCTCCCGGGCGGGGCGCTGGCGGGGGACCGCGCCCAGCGGGGGGACGGTCCGGTCGGTCCGGTGGTCCGGCGCGGGCAGGGGGGAGAGGGTCACGGTGTCGCCTTCCTGTTCCACTCGGGTGTCTGGTGCAGCAGCCAGCGGCAGTCCTGGGCGAGGGACCGCACCTGCCGCCGGGCGGCCGACAACCCGTCGCCGAGCCCGCGTCCGGCCTGGTTGGCGATCCACTCCAGACGGGCCCGGTACCGCAGCCGCTGGGGGGTGACCGGCCGCGGCGCCGCCGCGCGGGCCCGCGCGGCGGGCAGCAGCCGCCGGATGTGCTCCCGCAGCAGCGCCTCCAGCTCCACCAGCTCCTCGTGGGAGGGAAGGGCGCTGCCGTGGGCCAGGGCCCGGCGCACGGCGCGCCGGACGGCCTCGACGTCCACCGCCCCCGCCGCGGCCGCCGGGTCCGCCGCGTCCGGCGGCCCGGAGGCTCCGGACCGCGGCCGGCCGGCCGCGTGGGGTGGCGCGGAGGCGGGGGAAGGGGCGTCGGGAGGCGTCTGCAACGGAGGTCCCCGGGCGTCGTCATGGTCGCTTACGCACCCAGGGTGGCGGCGCGGCCACCCCTCAACTGTCACTCTTCGGTGACACCGGCCGCCGGCATCCGCCGCGGGCACCGGCCGCCGCGCGTCCGGAGCGGCGGCCGGACCTCACACACCCACCCAGGCGGCCATCCGCGTCAGGGCGTCCGGCGAACGGCGCCGCAGGTTCAGCAGGCCGTTGACCGTCTCGCGCACCCGGGGGTGGAAACGGGTCTGCTGGGGGGCCAGTTCGCGGGCCTTGGCCAGTGAGGCGAGCGCCGCCTCCGCCCGCCCGGTCTCCATCTCCGCGCGGGCCCGGTCCACCAGCAGCGCCGCCCGCCGCGACGCCGCCCAGCCGTGCGGCGGCCGGACGGCGCGGGCCGCCGCGAGCGCCTCGTCGTACTGGCGCAGTTCCAGCCGCGCGAACACCTCGTGCGCCCCCACGTTCGCCGGACCGAAGGAGAGCCAGTGCACCGACCCGACCTCGCCGGTGCGCCGGGCGATCTCACCGGCCCGCTCCAGGTGGGACTCCACGGCGCCCCGGTCGCCGGCCCGGGCGGCGATCACGGCCGCGCCCAGGTGGAGCTGTCCGGCCACGGCCAGCGACTCGGTGCTCTCCCCGGTCTGGCGCAGCATCTCGTGCCCCGCGGCCACCATGCGCAGGCCGATGCGGTGCTCGGCGTCCCTGCTGCGGTAGGACAGGGCCCGCTTGTACTGGCGGATCGCGCCGAGCAGCGGATCGCCGGCGTGCTCGGCGGCTCGGCCCATCCGGTCCAGGGCCACCGTCGCCAGGTCGTAGCAGCCGAGCTTCGTGGTCACGTCGTGGGCGCTGCGGCAGGCCGAGGCCAGGGCCCGCCACAGCTCGGTCGTCGGGTGCTCCCGGCAGGCGGCGGTGAGGTCGGCGAGGAGGGCGGGCAGCGCCGTCGCCGCCTGGTACAGGCGCGCCCCGCGCACGTCGCGGCAGAGGGCCTCGGCGGCCGCGGCCAGCTCCTGGGGCGGCGCGGTGGGCAGGTGGGGGTCCGGCGGCAGGTCGAACAGGTCGAGCGCCTCGCGGACGGGTTGGACCAGGGAGGTGACGCGGCCGGGCCGGGGGGAGGGGGAGTGCTGGCCCGTCAGCGCGGCGGTGTCGATGCCCAGGGCTCTGGTGACGGCGGCGACGAACTGCGGCGAGGCGCTCTTGTGGCCGCTCTCGACGTGCCGCAGAAGGCTGTACGAGTAGGGGATGCGCTGGGCGAGGCCCTGCTGTGTGAGTCCGGCGCGTTTCCGCTGTGCTGCGATCCGGATGCCGATGTGCTCGTCGTCGAAGGGGGGCACCCAGGGTTCCTCCGTTCCGTGCAAGTGCAGGAACGCTACCCGTGGAGGGCCGTCCTTCCCACACGTCCGCACCGATCGGGTGTGATGGACTTCCGGGCATGAGGAAGCGAGTCATGTACCTCTTCGCCTGCGCGGCGCCGCCGGTCGTATACGTCGACCGCGCGGTCCGGGACGCCCAGGCGCGGGGGTGGGAGGTGTGCCTGGGCCTGACGCCCACCGCGCGGGAGTGGCTGGCGGACCGGCTGGAGGAGCTGGAGGAGCTGACCGGGCACCCGGTGCGCAGCTCCTACCGGGCGTACGGCGAGCCCGAGACGTGGCCCCGGACGGACGTCGTGGTGGTGGCGCCGGCGACGCTGCACACGGTCAACGCCTGTGCGCTGGGCATCACTTCGACGTTCGTCGTGGGGTTCACGGCGGAGGCCGTGGGCAAGCGCATCCCCCTGGTGATGATGCCGTGCCTGAACTCCACCTACGCCCGGCACCCGCAGTTCGGCCGCTCGGTGGAGATCCTGCGCGGGGCGGGGGTGCGGATGCTGTACGGCCCCGGCGGGTTCGAGCCGAACCCGCCGGGGCAGGGGCGGCCGGAGGAGTACCCGTGGCACCTGGCGCTGGACGCCGCCGGCGAGGAGGCGGGGGCGCGCGGCGGACCGGTGGAGGGGTGAGGGGGCGCGGGCCCCGCCGGGCCGGCGCACCGGAGCCCGGATGCGCCGGGGCCGTCAGGCCGGCTCGGCCGGGCAGTCGCGCAGCCCGGTGACGCCGGTGCCGGTCCCGAAGCCGTGGCCGGGGAACGTCACGGTCTCGCGGGGCGCGGCGGTGCGGCAGGGGACGGTCCGGCCGTCGGAGTACACCACGGTGAGGTGCCGGGCGGTGTCGCAGTCGTTGGTGACGAGGGTGTAGCGCCAGCCGGCCGCGTAGCGGAGGCAGCCGGAGGCGGAGTCCCCTCCGTCCGCCGGCTCCCCGGCGGCCCGCGCCGTGCCGCCGAGGGCGGTGCCCGCCAGGAGGAGGGCGAGGGCGGCGGTGAGGACGGCCGCGGGGGCGGTGGGCAGGGCGGGGCGGCGTATCGGAACGCGCACGGCGGTTTCCCTTCACGAAGGCTCGGAACGGGGGGTGTCGTCTCGGTCCGAGCGTAGGGAGTCCCGGCTCGCGGTGGAATTTTTTGCGACGTCTTGCGCAAGAAGCCGTCCTGCCGGCCGGTCGGACCGCCGGGAGGGGGCCGGGTGGTTCGCCGCAGTACGGACCGGTTCATCTGGCGTCGGTCCGGCTCCTGCCTCTGCGGCCTCCGCGGACTCCCTGTGCTGCCGACTCCGTCCAGGGGTGCGGGGGCGACGTGGTGACCAGCGGAAGCGCGGGAAGGGGGCGGCGCCGCCCCGGTGGGGGAGAAGTGGCCGAAAAATATTTCAATCCCTTGCGCAAGAGTGTGAGCGGATGACCCGGTGGCCACCCGACACAATCGGGCACGGATCGTCGGGCCCGGCGGGACCGCCCCTTCCTAGCGTGGACGCCGTTGGTGAAGGAAGGAGACCGGAGTGCTGGACCGGCTCAACCAGGCCCTGGAGCACGTCGAGCGGAACCTGGACCGGCAGGTCGGGGCGGCCGAGCTGGCCCGGATCGCCGCCACCTCGGAGTACCACCTGCGCCGGATGTTCTCCGCCCTGGCGGGCATCGGGCTGTCCGAGTACGTCCGCCGCAGGCGGCTCACCGTCGCGGGGGCCGAGGTGCTCTCCGGGGAGCGCACGCTGCTGGAGATCGCGGTGCGCTACGGCTACGGCTCCGGCGAGGCGTTCGCGCGGGCGTTCCGCGCGGTGCACGGCGTCGGTCCCGGCGAGGCCAGGCGGACCGGCGCCGCCCTCAGCGCCCAGCCCCGGATGTCCTTCCGCCTCGTCGTCGAAGGGAGCAGTGGCATGCGGTACCGGCTGGTGGAGAAGGAGGGGTTCGCCCTGGTGGGCAGGAAGGCGCGCGTGCCCCTGGTGCACGAGGGCCCCAACCCCGCGATCGAGCGGTTCGTGCGGGGGCTGGGCCGGGAGACGGCCCGGCGCATCGAGGAGCTCTCCGACCAGGAGCCGCGCGGCATCGTGAACGTGAGTCACGGCCTGTCCGAGGACCGCGCGGAGGGCACCGAACTCGACTACTGGTACGCGGTGGCGACCGGTGCCGAGCCGCCGTCCGGCATGGACGCCCTGCCCGTCGAGGCGGGGACGTGGGCGGTGTTCGAGGTCTCGGGGGAGTTCCCCCGGACCGTGCAGCACCTGTGGCGGGACGTCTTCACGCAGTGGTTCCCCTCCAACCCCTACCGCAGCAGGCAGGGGCCCGAGATGCTGCGGGCGCGCCTGTCGGAGGACGGCCGCGAGGCGGAGGCGGAGCTGTGGATCCCCGTGGAGCACGCCGCCTCGTGACCCCGGGGCGGCCGCGCCGACGGCCCCGCTCCGGCCGGGCGGCCGGGGCGGGGAGGGAGAGGGAGGGAAAGGGAGGGAAGAGGAAGGGCCCGAGCCGCCCCCACGCGGCTCGGGCCCGGTCCTTTGCGGTCCGGCCCCACCCCCTCGCCGGGGCGGGGCCGGACCCGCGGTCATCCGGCCACCGGACGGCTCAGGGCCGGATGACGGCCCACACGATGTGGCCCAGTCCGAGTCCTGCGGACTCCACCCCCCAGGCCTGTGTGAGCGTTTCGATCAGCTGGAGTCCCCGGCCGCGCTCCTCGTCGGCCCCGGGGAAGCACCGGACCGGGGTGCTGGTGTAGCTGCCCTGGTCGCGCACCTCGATGCGGATCTGGCCGTCGGCGACGTAGAGGAGGCAGCCGATCCGGTCGCTGTCGGTGTGCAGTACGGCGTTGGTGAACAGCTCGGAGACGACCAGCCGCGCCGTGTGGCAGGTCTCCGGGGCGAACCCCCACTGGAGCAGGCGCTCGAAGGCCCGGTTGCGCGCGTCGGAGACGGAGACGGCCTGGGCCGGCAGCTCGAAGGTCTCCTGGCGCAGGTCGGTGCAGACGCCGACCGGGTCCGGGAGCGTCATCGTGCCTAGGGGTAGCGCCACGGCCGTCCGCCTTCCGTGTCCTTCGTTCCGCCGGGAGCCCTCACTATCCTCGCTGCGGTAGGCAGAAGGCAAGAGGCGTCTTGCAAATTGCAGAACTTCAGAGGCAGGCTGTGTCCGCCATCGACGGTGTGTCAGACTCTCTGTTCGATCGGGGTTTTGAGGAGGGAAAGTGGCGACCGTCGGGCGGATCGTGCTCGGCCTGAGACTCCGCGACCTGCGGGAACGGGCCGGCTGCTCCTTCGAGGAGGCCGCCCGCGCGCTCAGCGTCAACGCCGCCACGGTACGGCGGATGGAGAAGGCCGAAGTCGGCTTGAAACCGCTGTTCGTCGAGAAGCTGCTGGAGACCTACGGGGTCGAACGGCAGGAGATCGACTCCTTCCTCGCACTGGTGGAGGAATCCCGCAGACCGGGATGGTGGCACCGCTTCCGGGACGTCCTGCCCGACTGGTTCGGCCTGTACGTGAGCCTGGAGGAGGCGGCGAGCGTCATCCGCGGCTACGAGCCGCACTGCGTCCCCGGCCTGCTCCAGACCGAGGGCTACGCCCGCGCGCTGCTGCGCACCGGCTTCCCCAACGCCTCCGAGGAGGAGCTGGAGCGCCGTGTGGCGCTGCGCATGGAGCGGCAGGCGCTCCTGGACCGGGAAGACGCCCCCCACCTGTGGGTCGTGGCGGACGAAACGGTCCTGCGCAGGCCGGTCGGGGACGCCGGGGTCATGCGGGAGCAGATCGACCGGCTCCTGGAGGCGATGGCGGCGCCGAACGTCACACTCCAGGTCCTGCCGTTCGACGTGGGCCCCCACCCGGGGATGTTCGGTCCGTTCCAGCTCTTCCGGTTCGACATACCGGAACTCCCGGACATCGTCTACACCGAAAGCCTCACCGGTGCCGTCTACATCGACGAGCGCCCCGACACGGCCGCCTACCTGGAGGCCCTGGACCGCATGGGTGCGCAGGCCGTATCAGTACGACACACCGAGGAGTTGCTCGGTGACATTCGCAAGGAGTTCTGACCGATGGGTCACATTTACAACGGGATGCCGGCCAAGGAGCTCGGGACCGAGGGCTGGCAGAAGCCCTGGAGCGGCACCAACGGCGGCAACTGCGTGGAAGCGATGAAGCTCGGCGACGGCCGGGTGGCCCTGCGGCAGTCCAACGACCCCGACGGTCCCGCCCTGATCTACACCCATCAGGAGATCGAGTCGTTCATCCGGGGAGCCAAGCTCGGCGAGGCCGACTTCCTGCTCGCCTGAGCGGGCCCCGAGTCCACCACCACCCCCCACGGGAGAGCAGATGACCGCTCAGGGCTTCCACGCCGACGACATCGACACCAGTCGGCCGCACTCGGCCCGCATGTACGACTACTTCCTCGGAGGAAAGACCAACTACGAGGCGGACATCCAGGGGGCCGAGGCCGTCATCGGCATCTGGCCCGGCGTGCGGACCGGCGCCCGCGTCAACCGCGCCTTCATGCACCGGGCCGCCCGGTGGCTCGTCCGCGAGGCCGGCATCCGCCAGTTCCTGGACATCGGCACCGGCATACCGACCGAGCCCAACCTGCACCAGGTCGTGCAGGGCACGGCGCCCGAGGCGCGGGTCGTCTACGCCGACAACGACCCCATCGTGCTGCGCTACGCGCAGGCGCTGCTGCGCAGCACGCCCGAGGGCCGCACCGCCTACCTGCACGCGGACGCGACCGACCCGGACTCGATCCTGAACCACCCCGAGCTGCACGAGACGCTGGACATGAGCCGTCCGGTCGCGCTCTCCCTCAACGCGCTGCTCCACTACATCAACGACGACAAGAAGCCGTACGAGCTGGTGGCGCGGCTGGTGGAGGCGCTGCCGTCGGGCAGCTACCTGACCCTGACCCACTGCACCCCCGACCTCGACCCCGAGACGTGGGAGCGGCTGCACCAGATGTCGATGTCCGGCTCGGCGGCCGGTGCCCAGGACCGCACCCGGGAGGAGATCCTGCGCTTCTTCGACGGGCTGGAGTTCGTCGAGCCGGGGCTGGTGGTGCCGCACCGCTGGAGGCCGGAGCCCGGCCAGCCCTACGCGGACGTCACCGACGCCGAGGTCTCCCTCTACGCGGGAGTCGCCCGCAAGCCCTGACCTCCATCCCCTCCGGCCGCCGCTCCCCCGGCGCGGCGGCCGGAGCGGCGGGCCGCGCCGGGGCGCGGGGCGTACGGCGTCAGGCCGGGGACGGGGAGCGCGTCCCGTGGTGCCGCACCAGGCAGGCCGCGAGCCCACCCGCGCCGAAGAGCGCCAGCACCGGGACGGCCGCGCCCAGCCACGTCGCGCCCAGCCACTGGCCGCCGAAGTAGCCGATGCCCACGCTGTACAGCGCCCACGCCAGCCCCGCCAGGGCCGACCAGGGCAGGAACTCCCGGGTGCGGCGCTGCGCGGCACCCGCCGCCAGGCTCATCACCGAGCGCCCGGCCGGGGCGAACCGGGCCAGGACGAACAGCGGGCCGCCGCCGCGCCGCAGCGCGTGCCCGAGCCGCGCCTGGGCGGCCGCCAGCCGGCGGGAGCGGGCCACGACCCGGCCGAAGCGGGCCCCGCCGTGCCGGGCCAGCCGGTACACCGCCAGGTCCCCCAGCACCGAGGCGGCCGCGGCGCACAGCACCAGGACGAAGGTCTCGGGGAGCGCGGTGTTCGTGCCCGCGGCGGCCGGCCCCGCGAGACCGGCGGTGCCGGCCGCCTCGGCCGCGGCTCCGGCGGCGACGGTCGCGGCCGCGACCACGATGACCCCGCTGGGCAGGACGGGGAGGAAGACGTCGAGCAGCACCGACAGCGCCACGAGCACGTAGATCCAGGGGGCGTAGACCAACTCCCCCAGCGCTTCCTGCACTTCCACCCCCGTCACGCACCGTCCGCGGTCCCCGTCCGCGGGCGGTGTACCGCCGAACAGCCTACGTCCGCGTCCCCCGTGGGGATCGGCCGGGGTGGCACGGCGCGGCACCTCCCCGCCGTCCGGGCGGACCTGGCGGAGCATGGGCGACCGGCCGGCACACCGCGACCACCCGAGCAGGAGGAGCCGACATGTCCAGAAGCAGGAAGTCCGCGCTGACCGCGGCGCTGGCGGTGACGCTGGCGGTGACGGGAGCGGGGACGACGGCGGCCGCGGAGGGCGCCGGCAACCCCGACCTCACCCGCCTCGTCGAGGCCGTCGGCGAGGTCCTCGGCGACGGCGGACTGGGAGGAGGGGACCGCCTGGTGTGGGGCGGCAGGACGTTCCTCCCGCCCGCCGGGGCCGCCTCGCGGGACGCCGTGGTGTACGACGAGGGCCTCGTCCCCTCCGGCGCCTCGGCCAGGGTCACCCAGGTCAACACCCGCCAGGGCATGGAGATCGCGCTCTCCGTGCGCGGCTTCCTGGGGGACCGGAGCTACGGCGCACGCGTCCACACCCGGCCCTGCGGCACGCAACCGGGCGACTCCGGCCCGCGCTACCAGGACGTCCAGGACCCGCGGACGCCGTCCACCGACCCCCGGTACGCCAACCCCGACAACGAGGTCTGGCTGGACTTCACCACCGACGGGTACGGCCGGGGCGATGCGGTGTCCGCCCACTCCTGGCGCTTCCGCCCCGGCGGGGCGCGCTCGGTGGTGATCCACGAGCACCCGGCGGGACACGACTCCGCCCGCACGGGCGACACGGGACGGCGGGTGGCCTGCGTCACCGTGCCGTTCAGCCCTGTGGAGCGGGGCTAGCGGGGCCGCCGGCCCCCGGCCCGGGGACGCCGGCCGGTTCAGCCGCAGCCGTCCCGCGCCCCCGGGCGCACGCCCCGGGAACGCGTGCCGGCCCTCCTCCCGCCCTCCGGACGGCCGGTCCGGGCGGGGCGGGGGAGGGCCGGCACGCCTCCGCGGCCGGTCAGCAGCCGCTCAGGACACTGCCGAGCCGGGACTTCTCCGCGGAGTCCACGGACAGGCCGTACTGGTGCTTCACCCACACCCACATCCGGGCGTAGGTGCAGTGGTAGGCGGAGCGCGGCGGCATCCACTCCGCCGGGTCCTTGTCGCCCTTGGCCTGGTTGACGTTGTCGGTGACGGCTATGAGCTGCGCGATGGACAGGTCGTTGGCCAGCGCCTCCCGCCGGGCGGTGGTCCAGGAGGACGCGCCCGAGCGCCAGGCCTCGGCGAGCGGCACGACGTGGTCGATGTCCACGTCGGAGGCGGCGTACCAGGTGGCGCCGTCGTAGGGCGAGTACCAGCTGCCGCTGGTCGCCGCGCAGCTGCCGTCCTGGACGACGTTGCTGCCGTCGCGCTTCAGGACGACCTCGCGGGTGTTGCAGGTGCCGCCCTGGCCGGACCAGTGCGGGAACTTGTCGCGGCTGTAGCCGTCGGAGGAGCCCTCGGCCCGCACCGCCAGGGCGCCGAGGTAGGAGCGGGCGGTGGAGGCGCTCGGCGGGGTGGGGGGAGCGGCCTGGGCCGTGGGGCCGTTCACCAGGAACAGGCCGGCGCAGATCGCCAGGAGGGCGCCGAGGGTGGTGGATCGACGCGCGTAGAGACCGTGCCGGAGGGCGGACCTGCGCATGCCGTGCATGGGTACTCCCTTGGGGTGGGGAAGCCGGACGGGACGGGCCGTGCGGTGGAACGCCGTCACAGTGGCGCCGAAAGGTTTCCGCCCGGTGGGTGTCAGGTAACAGGGTGGCGACATGAGCACGTCAGATCAAGAGCGCTGCCGGGACCGGTCCGGACGCGCGGGCCGTAGAACGCGGGACCGGGGGTCGGAGAACGCGGACGGTTCGCGTAGGCTGGTCCGCGTCTGAAGGGGAGTAGCTCTTCGCCGGACCGTCGACACACTGGCCGACCGCGCAGCCGCGGCCGGCCCGGCGCCCGGAGCGGGTGCGCGCCGCGCCCCCGCCAGCGAGACCTTCGGCCGCAGTGTCCACGACTGCCCGCGGCAGTCACCCGATGCTGCCGTGCCGAAGCGTGCTCGCTCCGCGGGTCCCGGCAGGGCAGCCCGACCGACGAGGAACCCTTTCCGTGTTCAGTCTCACCGCAGCCGCCGTGACCTTCGGCGTCGTCTTCCTGGCCGAACTGCCCGACAAGACCGCCCTGGCCGGGCTGGTGCTCGGCACCCGCTACCGGGCCTCGTACGTCTTCGCCGGCGTCGCAGCCGCCTTCGCGCTCCACGTCGCGCTCGCGGTGGCCGCGGGCAGCGTGCTGACCCTGCTGCCGCAGCGGCTGGTGCAGGGCATCACCGGAGCGCTCTTCCTGGTGGGCGCGCTGGTGCTGCTGCTGCGGAAGGACGACGGGGACGAGGAGGTCCGCAGGCCCGCCGACCAGTCCTTCTGGAAGGTGGCGGCCAGCGGCTTCATGCTGATCCTGGTCGCCGAGTTCGGCGACCTCACCCAGATCATGACGGCCAATCTCGCCGCCCGCTACGAGAACCCGCTGTCGGTGGCCCTCGGCGCGGTGCTCGCGCTGTGGGCGGTCGCCGCCATCGGCATCCTGGGCGGCCGGGCGCTGATGCGGCGCGTCCCGCTGCGGCTGATCTCCCGGATCGCGGCGTGCGTGATGCTCGTCCTGGCCGCGCTCAGCTTCTACGAGGCGGTCACCGGCTGAGGGCCGGCCCCGGTCCGGGGCCCGGCCCCGGTCCGGAGCCGGGACCGGCGGCGCCGGGCCGGGCCCGGCGCCGCCGAGGACTGCCACGCCCCGCCTCCCGGATCGGCGGGGAGGGGACCCGGGATGAGGGGCGTGTGTCGGTGGGGGCCGCGCGGGGGCGGCCCGGATCGGCGCGCCGCGTCAGGCGGCGGCCCGGACCGTGCTCAGCCGCACGCCGCCGCCGTCCAGCGGCTCGACGCGCAGCTCCTCCAGCGTCGACACGTGCAGCGCGGGGGAGAGGGCCGCGGCCCGGGGGCCGACGCCGACCACCGGCATGCCCGCCGCGCGGCCCGCCGCGACACCGGCCGCGGAGTCCTCGAAGACGACGCAGTCCTCCGGCGCGAAGCCCAGCTCGGCGGCGGCCTTGAGGAAGCCCTCCGGGTGCGGCTTGCTGGCGCCGACCGACTCGGCGGTGACCCGCACCCGCGGCATCCGCAGTCCCGCCGCCGTCATGCGGGCCGAGGCCAGGGGGAGGGTGGCGGAGGTGACCAGCGCGTGGGGGAGGTGCTCGATCGCCGCGAGGAAGGCGGGGGCACCCGGGATCGGCACGACGCCCTCGGTGTCGGCGGTCTCCAGGGCCAGCAGGCGCCGGTTCTCCTCGTGGTTGACCTCCATCGGGCGGTCGGGCAGCAGTTCGGCCATCGTGGCGTAGCCCTGCCGGCCGTGCACCACCTTCATGACCTCGTCGCCGTCCAGGCCGTGCTCGGCGGCCCAGCCGCGCCAGACGCGCTCCACGGAGGCGTCGGAGTTGACCAGGGTGCCGTCCATGTCCAGCAGCAGGGCGCGGGCCGTCAGCGGGCCGGCGGTGCCGGACGGCGCCGGGGTCTCGGAGGTCTTCGAGGTCTCGGAGGGCATGGCGCGCGGCTCCAGGGGACGGACCGGAAGAGGACAGTGGCTCCGCCCGCCGGTCAGGGAGGCCGTTCGTCAGGGAGGAACGGAACGGGCGGAACCACTTTGTTCCTCCACGATACAAAGCGGTCCGCCTTTGCGCCACCCCACCCCCGGGTCGGATCTCCTTTTTTCGCTCAGCGCCTCTCCCGGCCCCCCTGGGTGGCGCCCTCCAGCGCCCGGCGGGTGTTCGGCCCGTAGACGCCCTCCGGGTCGCCGCGTACCCCGTACCACTCCTGGAACCTGGCCACCCCGTCGCGGACCTCGTCGTCGTAGCGGCCGTCGACGTCGCCGCGGTAGGCGTACGTCTGGCGCAGCCGGTACTGGAGCTCGGCCACCTCCCGCCCCGTGTCGCCCTCGCGCAGCACGGGCGACTGCCCGCCGTCCCCGCCCCGGTCCCCGTCGCCCCCCTCGCCCCGGCCGTCCCCGGCCGGGGCGGTGGAGGACGGCGGCCGGGAGGAGGGGGCGGCGGCGGTGGTCGCCGGAACGGCGGAGGGGGTGCGGGCCGAGGCCGACGGCGAGGCGGACGCCGAAGGGCTCGCGGACGGCGGGGCGGAGGACCGCGACGGCGAGGCGGAGGGAGAGGCGGAGCCCTTCCGGTCCGTCCCGGCCGACTCCACGGCCGCCCCGCCCTCCTCGTCCTCCCCGCCGGTGGGGACGACGGCGGTCGGCGCGCCGCCCCGGCCGCCGAAGCGGGCCTCGTCGAACGGGTCGTCGCCCTGGGTGAGCAGGCCGACGGCGAGCGCGCCCGAACCGATCACGGCCAGCGCGGTGGCCCCCACCGCGAGCACCATGCCGCGCCCGACGCGGTGGCGCGGCTCCCCTCCGCGGCGCCTCCCCGGGTCCGGGCCGGCGGACCCGCCCGGACCCACGACCGGCAGGGGCGCGGTGTCGCCCCCGCCCCGGTCCGGGCCGTCGGGAAACATCGCCAGGTCGGCCGGATCCGGGCCCTGCCCAGGCCGGGTCACCGGCCGGGGCAGCACCTCCACCCCGGCGCACCGGCAGCCGGCCCGGCCCGAGTCGTCGGCGGGCCTGTGGCATATAGGACAGACGGGTGCTTCCGTCACGGCGGGCTCCCCTCCCTCAGAACGCCACGAGACTACTGGACGGGCCGCTTCCGGCCGGCCGGGGTCCGGCGGGCGCGGGCGGCACGCCCGCGCCCGCCGCCGCAGCCGCCGTCCGGCTTGACGCGCGGCTCGCTGGGCACCCGGGGCGGCGGAGACGGAAGACCGGGGTCCGCCGCCCGCGCGGACCCGTACGCCGGCGAGGAGGCGCCCATGACGCAGCCCGAGCCCGCACCGGCCGCCGGGGCCGCCGGATCCCCGCCCGGCGAGCCGGACGCCGGCCCGCCGGCGCGCACCGTGCGGCTGGCGATCGGCGCCCTGCTGCTGGGCATGCTGCTCGCCGCGCTCGACCAGACGATCGTCGCCACCGCCCTGCCGACGATCGTCGGGGACCTCGGGGGACTGGCGCACCTGTCCTGGGTGGTCACCGCCTACCTGCTGGCCTCCACCGCCGTCACCCCGCTGTGGGGCAAGCTCGGCGACCAGTACGGGCGCAAACGCCTCTACCAGGGCGCCATCGTCCTCTTCCTGATCGGCTCGGTGCTCTGCGGCCTGGCGCGGACGATGGGCGAGCTGATCGCCTTCCGCGCCGTGCAGGGACTGGGCGGAGGCGGGCTGATGGTGCTGTCGATGGCCATCGTCGGCGACATCGTCCCGCCCCGCGACCGGGGCCGCTACCAGGGCGCGTTCGGCGCGGTCTTCGGCGCGGCCAGCGTGCTGGGCCCGCTCGTCGGCGGGCTGTTCACCGAGCACGTCGGCTGGCGCTGGGTCTTCTACGTCAACCTGCCCGTCGGGGCGGTCGCCCTCGCCGTCATCGCCGCCGTGCTGCACATCCCGGTCCACCGCGAGAAGCACCGCATCGACTACCTCGGCACCCTGCTGATCGCCTCCGCCGCCACCTGCGTCGTGCTGGTCACCTCACTCGGCGGCACCACCTGGGAGTGGGGATCGGGGCAGGTCGTCGGAGTGGCCGTGCTCGGTGCGGTGCTGCTGGCCGCCTTCGCCGCCGTCGAGCGGCGGGCCGCCGAACCGGTGCTGCCGCCGGGCCTGTTCCGGGTGCGGACCTTCACCCTCTGCTCGGTCATCGGCTTCATCGTCGGGTTCGCGCTGTTCGGCTCGATGACCTACCTGCCGACCTTCCTCCAGGTCGTGCACGGCATCTCGCCCACCATGTCCGGCGTCCACATGCTGCCGATGGTGCTCGGGGTGCTGGTCTCCTCCACCGGCTCCGGCCAGATCGTCAGCCGCACCGGCCGCTGGAAGGTCTTCCCCGTCACCGGCACCGCCGTCACCGCGATCGGCCTGCTGCTCCTCCACACCCTGGACGAGAACAGCTCCGACTGGCGGATGTCCGGCGCCTTCCTGGTCTTCGGCCTGGGCCTGGGGCTGGTGATGCAGGTGCTGGTCCTGGCCGTGCAGAACGCCGTCCCCTACGAGCACCTGGGCGTCGCCACCTCCGGCGTCACCTTCTTCCGCTCCATCGGCGCCTCGGTCGGCGTCTCCGCCTTCGGCGCGGTCTTCGCCGCCACGCTCGGCGACCGGCTGGCGGGTGCCCTGCGCGGCGCGGCCCTGCCCCCCGGGGTGAGCGCGGAGGGGCTGGAGGGCGACCCGAGCGCCGTCGAGCGGCTCCCGGCCGGGACCCGCGACGGCGTCCTGGCCGCCTACTCCGGGGCCATCACGGAGGTCTTCCTGTGGGCGGTGCCCGTGGTGCTGGCCGCCTTCGCCCTCTCCTGGTTCCTGCGGGAGGACCCCCTGCGGGGCAGTGTCAGGTCCCCCGACGGCAGCCAGGTCATCCCGCCCAACCCCGTCGAGCGCTCCTCCCGCGAGGAGGTCACCCGGGCGCTCTCCCTGCTGAGCACCCTCCAGGGCCGGCGGGACGTCTACCGCGACGTCGCCCGGCGGGCCCGCGTCGACCTCAGGCCGGCGTCCTGCTGGATGGCCCTGCGCATCAGGCGCCACGGCTGGGTGGAGCCCGCCCTGCTCGCCGACCGCCACTCGGTGCCGCTGGACGCGGTGCTGGTGGCGGCCCGCCAGCTGGAGGAGCGCGGGCTGGCCGTGCGCGAGGGGCTGCGCATGTACCTGACCGGGACGGGCCGGGACGTGGCCGAGCGGCTGGCCGCCGCCCGCGAGGAGAGCCTGGCCGAGCTGCTCGGCGACTGGTGGACGCCCGACCGGCCCGCGGACCTGAGCGAGATCGTCCACGCGCTGTGCACGGAGGCCGCCGGCTCGGAGAGCGAGTACCCGCGCCGGCCGGCGGGCAGCGCGGGCAGGAGGTGACGGCCGCCGCATCCCGGCGGCCCCGCACCCGGCCCGCCCGTGCCCGGCCCCTCCCCGCGCGCCGCCCGGGCCGCGTCCCGGCTCCGGGGCGGTCCGGGCGGCGCCGCCGGGATCACTCCCCGGACTCCTCCCTCGGCTTGGGGCCGGCCTGCTGGACGACCTCGAAGGTCCACACGGTGGAGTCGGAGGCCGCCGGCCGGCGACCGCCCTCCGCGCCGCCCTCCTCGCCGCCGCCCCGGTGGGCGGCCTTCATCGGGCCCTCCATCCACGCCTGGAAGGCCGCCTCGTCGCGCCAGCGGGTGTAGACGAGGTACCGGTCGGTCCCCTCCAGCGGGCGGAGGAGCTCGAACCACTCGAATCCGTCGGAACCCTCCACCACCCCGGCGCGGGAGGCGAACCTCCGCTCCAGCACCTCGCGCTGCTCGGCGGGGACGGTCAGGGCATTGATCTTCACGATGCTCATGCCCCCATCGTGCCCCCCGCGCCTCCCCGGGGCCCGCGCGGGGCCCGCGCATATCGCGCCGACTCGCACGGCCCCGCGCTCAGGTGTACGCACGGTGTCGTGCGTCTGACCGTTCGGAGATGATGTGCGCATCCGCGTTCACGCGGACGTCGGCCTGCGGACGAACGCGGCGAACGTGACGAACGCGGCGGATGCGACCGGTGGACGGCGCACGGCGGGACATGGGGGCGCGGGGCGTGGCTGAGGGCGTGGTGGGTGCGGACGGGCGCGGGGCGGCGCCGACGGGACCGCGCCGGGGGCTGCGGCGGGAGCCGTGGGGCGCGGCGGTTCCGGCGGCCCTGTGGCTGCTGGCGCTCGCACTGGCCGTGCGCCAGGCCGTCGCGGTGCTGCGGCTGCCGCCGGGCGAGCGCCTGACCGACCTCGACTCCTGGATCGGCGAGCAGGGCGTCCTGGAGACCGGCGGGTCCCTCTACGACGGCGCCGGGGCGTTCACCGGCACGCCGTTCTCCGGAGTCGTCCTCCGGCCGCTGGCCCACACCGCCGAGCAGGTCCTCGGCGTCACCTGGACCTTCGGCACCCTCCTGCTCGTCGCCGCGCTCGGCACCGTGGCCGTCCGCGCGCTGCCCGGGCCGGCCACCCGGTCCGCGCGGGCGGCCGCCGTCCCGGCGGCAGTCGTCCTGCTGGTGCTCTCGGTGCCGGTGCGCAACACCTTCCACCTCGGCCAGACCAGCATCATCCCGGTGCTCCTCGCACTGTGCGGCCTGCTGTACGCCGCGCGCGCCCCGCGCGGGGCGGGCGCCGCCGTCGGCCTGGCCGCGGCGCTCCAGCCCACCGTGCTGCTCTTCGCCCCGCTGCTGTGGCTGACCGGCAGGCGCCGGGCCGCGGCCGCCTCGGGCGGGGTCTTCGCCGGATGCACCGCGCTGGCCTGGGCCGCCCTGCCCTCCGACTCCTGGAGGTACTGGGTCCACCACGTCGCGGGCGCCGGTCTGGGCGCCCCCGCCGACGCGGCGGCCAACCAGTCCCTGCACGGCCTGCTGCTGCGGCTCGGGGTCCACGGCCCGGCGGAGGTCGCGCTGTTCGCCGTCCTGGCCGGGTCGGTGGCGGTGGTGGGGCTGCGCAGGGCCGTCCGGTACGCGCGGGACGGCCAGCTCCTGCTGGCCGCGGCCGTCGCCGGCTGCGTCGCGGTCGCCGTCTCGCCCACCGCCTGGCAGCACCAGCAGCTGTGGATCCTGCTGGCCGCCGCGGGCCGGGTGGGCCGCCGCTCCGGCGACCGCCTGGTGTGGCCGGTCTTCCTGGTGCTGGTGATGACGCTCGACAGCACCGCGCTGGTCCCCGAGGTCCCCGTCCTGACCCCGCTGGGCGAGAACGCGCCGTTGATCGCCGCCCTGCTGGCGGCCTGCGTCCTGCCCTTCGTCTCCACGCGCTCCCCGCTGTGGGACGCGCCCGAGCGCTCCGGGCCGTTCAGCCGCCCCAACCTGATGCTGGAGCTGCTCCTCATCAGGGTCGGCTACTGGCTCTACTCGCTCGTCCGCGGTCTGGCGCCGGACGGCAGGCAGACGGCGGAGGCGCACGGCCGGCAGATCCTGGAGATCGAGGGCGCGCTCGGCCTCGACGTGGAGCACCGGCTCAACCACGCGGTGGCGGACGCGGCCCGGCTGGAGTCGTTCATGAACTCCTACTACGCCGGCCTGCACTTCCTCGTTCCCATCGCCCTGCTCGCCTGGCTGTACGCGCGCCGGCCGCTCGCCTACCGCTGGGCCCGCACCTCGCTGTCGTTCACCACCCTGCTGGGGCTGGTCGGCTTCTGGCTCTACCCGCTGGCACCGCCGCGCCTGATGCCGGGGCTGGGCTACATCGACACCGCCCACGGCCCGCAGGACTTCGACGCCCCCGACTTCGGCGTGCTGACCGGCATCTCCAACCAGTACGCGGCGATGCCCTCGCTGCACGTGGGCTGGTCGCTGTGGTGCGCGGTGGTCGTCGTGCGCTGCACCCCGAACGTGTGGCTGCGGGCGCTGGGCGTCCTCCACCCGGTGCTGACCACGGTGGTGGTGATGGGCACCGCCAACCACTACCTGCTGGACGCCGCGGGCGGCGCGGCGGTGGTCGCGGCGGGCGCCGGCATCACCCGGCTCTGGTTCCGGCACGGGCCCGCGGGGCGTGCGGCCCGGCGGGCGGAGCGGGCGGGGAGGGCGCCGGACCCGGATCCGGTACCCGGCGCGGCGGATACCGCCGGGCCGGGCGCCTCCGGTCCCCCCGCCGGGGCCGCCCCGGGGAGGGGACCGGAGGCGGAGCGCCGGAGGGCGGGGGCCGGAGCGCCGGAGTGATCCCGCGGCCCGGAGCGCCGCACGGCGGAGGGCCGGTTCCGCACGGTGCGGAACCGGCCCTCCGCCGTGTCTCACAGCCGCAGCAGCCGCTCCGCGGCGTCCCGGTAGTGCCGCAGGGCGTTGCGCAGCTCCTCCGTCTCCGCGGTGCCCTCCCGGCCGTCCGGGCCGTGCCAGGACCCGCGCAGTCCGCGGTGGCGCTCGGCGAGGACCGCGCCGATGCGGCGGGTGACGTCCTCGAAGAGGGCGTCCGCCTCCTCGACGGAGTGCCGGGGGCTGTCGACGAACCCCTTCACCGCCTGGTGCATGCGCCGGGCGAACTCCTCGCGCTCGGCGGCCGGCAGCAGCGTGTCGGACGGGCCGGGCGCCGCGGACGGCGCGGAGGCGCCGTCCGCGTGGCGCGGGCCGTGCGTGCCGTGGGCGCCGCCCGGCGCCTCGGCCGGTTCCGGTGCGGTGACCGGCGCGGCTCCCGGTGCGGTGACCGGCACGTCCGCCGGGGCGGTGCCGTGCGCGTCGCCGTGCGCGCCGTTCGGCCCCCCGGGCGCCGGGGGGCGGGCGTGGTCACCGGTGGTGCCGGGGCCGTGTACCGGACCGGCGTGACGGGGGGTGCTCATGCGCTCCTCCTGTGGGCGTCGTGGCGGTGCGCCGTGCGGGCGGTGTGCAGCTTCCCGGCCGGCCCGCCGCGGTGCTGCGGTCCGCCGTGGCCGCCGAGGTCCCGGTCGCCGTCGCGGACGCCGTGCCCGCCGTCGCGGGGCCCGTCCGCAGGCCCGCCGGTGCGCTCGGCGGCGCGGTCGTCGGCGGACGGCGCGGTGAGGTCCTCGTACAGGGCGCGGGCGTGCACCAGTGCCTCGCGCAGCCGCTCGGTGTCGGCCTGGCCCTCGCGTGCCAGGACGGCCACCGCGTGCACCTCGCGGAGCCCCTGCACGCGCCGCGGGTGGTGGACGGAGAGGGCGGAGACCCGCTCGTCGAACCCCCCGCCGGGGAAACCGCGCGCCTCGGCCAGCCGGTCCAGCAGCCGGTCCGCCTCGGCGACCGCCTCGACGGGCGAGTCGACGAACCGCTCCTGCACGGCGGCCCACTGGGCGGAGTACCGTTCGCGCTCCTCCGGCGCCAGCGGCCGCTGCCGGACGTCGCCGTAGCGCCGGAGCCGCTCCCTCAGCTCCCTCTCGGCGGCCTTCGCGTCGCCGCCGTGCTGGGCGACGGTCCGCTCGTACTCGGGGCCGAACCGGCGCTTCACCGACGGCCGGCCGCCCAGCCTGCCGCTGAGCAGCAGGACCAGTGCGAGGACGGCTGCCGCCGCCACGATCAGAGTGATGATCAAGCCTGTGGACATGGCTCGCCTTCCACGAGTGTCCCCTTGCTCGGGCTGTCATCCGTCCGGATTGCCGCCTTTGGTGCCCGCAAACGGAGGAGCGGTGAACGCGACCGGGGCGTCGAACGCCGCCAGCCGCGTCGCCCGGCGCAGCGCACGCAGCACCGCGCCGCCCAGGGTGAGGGTGAGCACCACGGTCAGCAGCGCACGCGGCAGGTCCCACCCCAGCGACGTGGCCAGGACGTAGGCGGCGAACTTGGCGAGCTTCACCTCCAGCGGGTCCGCGGGGACATGGGAGATCCCCGTCGCCATGCCCGCGATGTACGGCCAGCCCTGAAGGTTCATCACCACGCCGTACAGCA
This sequence comes from Streptomyces desertarenae, assembly GCF_042681365.1. Lineage (NCBI taxonomy): Bacteria > Bacillati > Actinomycetota > Actinomycetes > Kitasatosporales > Streptomycetaceae > Streptomyces > Streptomyces desertarenae. Next base: position 332,894 of record NZ_JBHUFU010000001.1, read on the forward strand.
CCGCCGCCACCGCCCCGTACGCGGCGAGCACCGCCACCTCCCACCGCCCGCGCAGGCGGTGGGGGCCGGGCAGCAGGCCAGCGCCCATCGCCACCCAGCCCATCGCCAGCATCTGGAACGGCATCCACGGCCCGACGCCGCCGGTCAGCAGGGCGGAGGCGAACATCGACAGCGCACCCAGGACGAAGCCGAACCCCGGCCCCAGCACCCGCCCGGAGAGCACCATCAGGAAGAACATCGGCTCCAGCCCCGCCGTGCCCGCCCCCAGCGGGCGCAGCGCGGCGCCCGCGGCGGCCAGCACGCCCAGCATCGCCACCGCCTTGGCGCCCAGGCCGGTGTCGGCGACGGCCGCCACCGCCACGGCCAGCAGCAGGGGCAGCAGCAGCGCGAACAGCCAGGGCGCGTCCCCCGAGTGGGCCGGCCCGGAGGCGGGGTCGGCCAGCAGCGGCCAACCGAAGGCGGCGACCCCGACGGCCGAGACCAGGACCAGGGCCGCGACGGAGCGCGGGCCCAGCCGTACGGGCCGCACGGGCCGCACGGGCCGCGCCGGGGCGGGGCCGCCGGTCCCGGGCGCGGCGCCGGTGCCGCTCACGCGCCACCCCCCGGCTCCCCCGCCTCCGCCAGGGCCGCCCGCACCTGGCCGACGGTGAGCCACGGCTGCGGGGCGAGGACCTTGGCGATTTGCGGGGCGAAGGCGGGGGAGGAGGTGACGACCTCGGCGGCCGGGCCGTCCGCCACCACCTCCCCGTCGGCCAGCACCACCACGCGGTCCGCGAGTTCGGCGGCCAGCTCCACGTCGTGGGTGGCCAGGACGATGGCGTGGCCGTCGGCGGCCAGGGAGCGCAGCACGCCGGTCAGCCGCTCCTTGGCCGCGTAGTCCAGGCCGCGGGTCGGCTCGTCCAGGAGCAGCAGCGGCGGGGCGGCGGTGAGGACGACGGCCAGGGCCAGGGCCAGGCGCTGCCCCTCGGACAGGTCGCGCGGGTGCGTGCCGTCGGGCACGTCCGGCAGCAGCGAGGAGACCAGGGCGCGGCAGGTGCCGGGCGCGGCGCCCGCGTCCCGGTCGGCGGCGGCGCACTCGGCGGCGACGGTGTCCGCGTACAGCAGGTCGCGGGGGTCCTGGGGGACGAGGCCGACGTGGCGCAGCAGTTCGGCGGGGCGGGTGCGGTGCGGGACGACGGCGGTCCCCGGCGCCGGGCCGGCCGCGCCGCCGCGCAGGACCACCCGGCCGCGCACCGGTTCGTGCAGCCCCACCAGGGTGTTCAGCAGGGTGGACTTGCCGGCCCCGTTGCGGCCCATCAGCGCCACCGCCTCGCCCGGGCGGACCGTCAGGTCCACGCCTTCCAGGGCCGGGATCCGTCCGCGGCGGACGACCAGCGAGGAGACCTCGGCCAGCGGTTCCGCACCGGACGCGGCCGGCGGGCCGTCCGGTGCCGCCGCGGGTCCCGGGGCCAGACCCGCCAGCCGCTCCCGCAGCCCGGCGGCCCGGCGGCGCGCGTCGCGCACCGACAGCGGCGGCGGCGACCAGCCCGCCAGCCGCCCCAGGGAGACCACCGGTGGACGGACGGGCGAGAGCTCCAGCACCGCGGCCGGGTCGCCCGGCACGGGCGGGGCGCCCGGCGCGGGCAGCAGCACCACCCGGTCCGCGTACTGCACCACGCGCTCCAGCCGGTGCTCGGCCAGCAGCACGGTGGTGCCCAGGTCGTGGACCAGCCGCTGGAGCACCGCGAGCACCTCCTCGGCCGCGGCCGGGTCCAGGGCGGAGGTCGGCTCGTCCAGCACCAGCACCTTCGGGTGGGTGGTGAGCACCGAGCCGATGGCCACCCGCTGCATCTGCCCGCCCGAGAGGGTGGCGATGGGGCGTCCGCGCAGCTCGGCCAGGCCCAGCAGGTCCAAGGTCTCCTCGACGCGGCGCCGCATGGTGTCGGCGGGCAGGCCGAGGCACTCCATGCCGTAGGCGAGTTCGTCCTCGACGGTGTCGGTGACGAAGTGCGCGAGCGGGTCCTGGCCCACCGTGCCCACCACGTCGGCCAGCTCGCGCGGCCTGTGCTCGCGGGTGTCGCGGCCGTCGACCGTGACCCGGCCGTGCAGGGTGCCGCCGGTGAAGTGCGGCACGAGACCGGAGACGGCCCCCAGCAGGGTGGACTTGCCGGTGCCGGACGGACCGACGACCAGCACCAGTTCGCCCTCGTCGACGGTGAGGTTCACGCCGTGCAGGGCGGGCGCGGCGGCGTCCTCGTAGGTGACGGAGACCTGGTCGAAGCGGATCATGTGCGGGTCGTCTCCTTCGCCGGCGGGGTTCTCCCGGACCGCGGGCCGGCCCCGGCGCCCGCCTCCGCGCCGGTCCCGGCGGGGGCCGGCACGGGGGCGACGACGGCCGGGAGCAGGCCGATCAGGACGGCCGCCGCGGGCCACAGCGGCAGTTCGGGCGCGGTCAGCGGGACCACGGACGGGTGCAGCGCCTCGGGGGCGGTCGCCGCGGCCCGGACCACGGCCGCGGCGACGGCCGCGCCGGAGGCGGTCACCAGCCAGGCCCGCGCCCCCCAGCGGTCGGGCCGGTAGCGGCTGCGCACCGAGCGGCGGCCGCCCAGCCACAGCCCGCCGAGGGCGGCGGCCAGCCCCAGCAGGAGCACCGGCAGCCCGTAGGCGGCGCCCTCGGCGGCCATCAGCCCGTACGTGCCGGCGCACACGCCCAGCAGGCCGCCCAGGGTGAGGGCGGCGGTGGTGCGGCGCACCGCGGGCGGCACCTGCGCGGTACGGCCGTAGCCGCGGGCGTCCATGGAGGCGGCCAGCGCCACCGAGCGCTCCAGCGCGCCCTCCAGGACGGGCAGCCCGATCCGGAGCACCGCCCCGATCCCCCGGTCGCTGCGGCCGCGCAGCCGGCGGGCCGCGCGCAGCCGCCGCACGTCGGCGACGAGGTGGGGCGCGAACGTCATCGCCACGACCACCGCCACCCCGGCCTCGTACAGCGCGGCGGGCAGGGACTTCAGCAGCCGCACCGGGTTGGCCAGGGCGTTGGCCGCGCCGACGCACACCAGCATGGCGGCCAGCTTCATCCCCTCGTACAGGGCGAAGACCAGGCCCTCGGCCGTGACCCGGCCGCCGAGCCGCACGCCCTGCGCCCACGAGGGCAGCGGGACCTCGGGGAGGGTGAACAGCACCGTGGTGCCGGGGATCGGGGAGCCCAGCAGCGCCGCGAAGACCAGGCGGACGGCCAGCACCAGCAGGGCGATCCGCAGGAAGACGCCGTAGCTGCGCGCCCAGGGGGCGTCGGTGCGGCGGACCGCGACGACGTACCCGGTGACGGCGGCGAGCAGGGCGAGCAGCAGCGGGTTGGTGGTCCGCGAGGCGGCCGCGGCCAATCCGAGCGCCCACAGCCACCACGCGCCGGCGTGCAGGGCGCCCGCGCGGGTCGCCTGCGGGGCGCGGAGCGCGGCGGCCAGGGCGGAGGCGGCGGGGGCGGCCGGGCGCGGACTCATGACCGGCGGCGGGCCTGCCGGACGGCCGCGGCCCCCAGGACGGCGACGGCCCCGGCGCCCACGAGGAGCCCGACGGACGGGCCGCCGCCGGAGTCGGCGCCGGAGGCGTCCCCGGAGGGGCCGGCCGCGGTGCCGGCGGAGGGGGCGCCACCGGAGCGGCCGGAGCCGGAGACCTGCTCGCCGCAGCCGGTCCGCGGATAGCCCGCGATGGCGCACAGCAGCGCCCCGGAGCCGTACCGCAGCGGCTTCAGCCCGGCGGCCAGCGCCTCGGCGGCGGTCCCGTCCTCGGGGACGACCGCGCAGGCGGTGCGGCCCTCCGGCGGGGTCTCGCCGGAGGGCGCGTCGGCGGCCTCGCCGAAGTCGACGCTGAGGGCGATCCGCTTGGCGCCCGGCTCCGCCCCGGTGCCGCCGCAGATCGCCTCGAAGGACGCCTCGCCGCGGGGCTGGTCGGCCTCGGCGGAGTCCTCGCTCACCGCGAACCGGAAGCCCAGCACGTCGCCGTCCCCGGGGCGCAGCGTGCCCGGCCCCTGGGTGGCGTACGTCCAGGCGCCGCCCTCGCGCTCCCAGAAGGACCAGTAGCGGTACCCCTGGGCGTGCGCGGGCGCCGCGCCCGCCACCGCGAGCGCGGCGGCCAGGGCGGCGGCCGGCAGGGCCCGCGCCGCCCGCGCCGCGGCGCGGGCGGCGGGGCGGGCAGGGGTTCGCGGGGCGTGCGGAGCCCTCACTTGGCTCCTCCCCCGCCCCGGCCGCTGAGCAGGAAGCCGATGCCCGCGCCGACCGCCAGGCCCACGCCGACCAGGAGCCACGGCGACAGCGAGTCGTCCTCGTCGTCCCCGCCGCTCCCGTCACCGCCGTCGCCGCTGCCGCCGTCGGCGCCCTTGCCGTCGCCGGGGGCGGAGGCCGGGGCCGGGCCGGTGGCGTTCAGCAGCTCCACCAGGTCGGCGCCGCCGAAGTCGGACGGGTCGCCGCCCGCGGCACGGGCGGCCAGGACGAGCTGGCCCAGGGCGGCCGGGCTGTTCTCGAACGCCTCCCACTTCGGGGCGTTCTTCTCCAGCCAGGTCAGGGAGGCGCGGGCCGCGTCGCGGTGGCCCGCGGCCGACAGGGCGATCACGGCGTCGGCGGTGTTGCCGTAGTCGGGCTGCTCCTCGGCGCCGGGCATGGCGGACCGCAGGTGCCCGCCGCCGGCTTCGAGCCTCTCCGCCAGGTACGCGGCGCCGCCCCGGGCGGCCTCGGCCGGGGTCGGGGCCTTCCCGTCCCCGCCGTCCGCGCAGGAGGGGGCGGGGTCCTGCGCGCCCTCGCCGTCCTGCGCGCCCTCGCCGGGCTCGACGAGCATGTCCTCGCCCAGGGCGGCCGTGACGGCGGCGGCCGTGGCGTCGTCGTTGGCGGCGAGGCGGCCCTCGTCGTCGGGCTGGTAGGCGAAGGCCCCGCGCTCGGCCTCCGGCGCGTCGCAGCCGAGCCGGAAGCCCAGCAGGGAGTCGTACGGGGTCTTCCCGCCCTTGCCGGAGCGGACCTCGGCCGGGTCCTCGCCGGCTGCCACCAGGGCGCCGATGACGACGGAGACGGAGTTGGCGTCGCTGGGGCCGCCCGGGCCGAAGCCCCAGCCGCCGTCGTCGTTCTGGACCAGCCTCAGCCACTCCACGGCCCGCTCCACCCGCTCGTCGTGGCCGCCGAGGGCGGCCAGCGCCTGGACGGCGAGGGCGGTGGCGTTGACGTCGGCCGCCGTCTTCGCCGTGCACGGCTCGGTGGGGTCGGGGCGGTAGGAGGCGAAGGAGCCGTCCTCGCACTGCTGCCCGGCCAGCCACTCCACGGCCTTCCCGGCGGGCTCCACCCCGACCGCGTCCTGGGCCAGCAGGGCCGTCGACTGGCGCCACACGGCGTCGTACTGCGGGTCGCCCTTCCCGTACAGCGCGGACGGCAGGTCCTGCTGCGCCGGGGCCTGCGCGGACGGTGACCCGTCGGCGACGGCGGACGGGGCCGCGGCCGCGCAGAGCGCGGTGGCCGCGGCCAGGGCCGCGGCGGTGCGGCGCAGGGACATGGCGGTGCCCTTTCTCGTGGGTCTCGGGGCGCGGCCGGGCACGGACGGCCGGCCGCGCTCACCGCGCGGGGCACACCGGGCTCGGCTCCGCGTTCCTCGACGGTGCCGGTGCCGGCGCCGCACCTCCGCCGGAGCGGGGCTGCGGTCGCCGGGAGCCTTGGTGCCCGGGCGGGTGCTCCGGCTCCGCGGGAGGACGGGCGTCCGCCGCGCTCACGGTTGCGGGTCAGCACCGGATTCGCACCGGTTTCCCCCGCTCGGGCACAGGACGTTTCGGGCTCACTCTAACGGGCCGCGGGCGGGGCGCCGCGGCCGGTGGGAGGGGGAGTGCACCGGCCGCGCGGGCCGGCCGCCCGCGCGCCGCGCGGCGAGGGGGGCGGCCGGGGGCCGCCGCCGCTCCCGCCTCCGGCGGGTTCCTCCAGAGGTCCACACCAAAGAACTGCCGCTGCCGTCCGTGCAGTTGGTTGACGCGCGTAGCGCCGGACGCCACCCTCGTGGGGGGCCGAGATCCCCCGGCGCGTGGACGGTCGCGCCGGGGGAGGCGCCGTCGCGGACCGCGGCGGGTCCGGCGGCGGTGGTGCGCCCGCCGCCGGACCTCCCGGACGGCCGGCCCTTCTCCCGGGGACGCGAGGGGAGCCGGGGGAGACGGAGCGTCATTGACGTGTACATGACTTCACGATAGGAAGTCCCCGTCCATCGGCGTGAGCGAGCAGCGCATGCTCACCCCCCACGCGCATGCTGACCGGGAGGAAGAATGCCCCGACGTCCCTCGGGCCGGAGGCGGATGCCGTCGGCCGTCCTCGGCGGCCTGGCCGCGGCCGCCCTGCTCGTCACCGCCCACCCCGCCGCCGGCGCGGTCCCCGCCGAGACGGAGGCGCGCACACCGGTGAACCGGGCCTTCGAACGGGCCGCCGAGGAGTTCCAGGTCCCCCGCGACCTCCTCGCCGCCGTCGGCTACGGGGAGACCCACCTCGACGGCCACGGCGGCAGACCCAGCCACGCGGGCGGCTACGGCGTGATGCACCTGGTCGACAACCCCGTGCGGGACACCCTGGGCCGGGCCGCCGAGCTGACCGGCGAGCCGGAGGCCGCCCTGAGGCGGGACACCGCCGCCAACATCCTCGGCGGCGCCGCCGTCCTGCGCTCCCACGCCGACGAGCTGGGCCTGGACGCGGCCGAACGCCGCGACCCGGACGCCTGGTACCCGGCGGTGGCCCGCTACAGCGGCGCCGCGGACGACCGCACGGCACGGCTGTACGCCGACACCGTCTACGACTTCCTCGCCGAGGGGTTCAGCGCGCTGACCCCCGCCGGCGAACGCGTCACCGTGGACGCCAGGGACGTCGACCCCGACCGCGGCCGCTACGCGAAGGCCGCCCCGCCGGGCGGGTCCGCGCCGGCCGGCGCCTCCGGGGCGGGCACGCTGAGCACCGACTACCCGCCCGCGCGGTGGGCGGCGGCCCACTCGAGCAACTACACACCCGGCCGCAGCGCGCCGATCACCCACGTGGTCGTCCACGTCACCCAGGGCTCCTACGCCGGGTCGATCAGCTGGTTCCAGAACCCCGACTCCGACGTCAGCGCCCACTACGTGATCCGCTCCCGCGACGGCGAGGTCACGCAGACCGTCCGCGACCGGGACACCGCCTGGCACGCCCGCTCGGGCAACGCCTACTCCATCGGCATCGAGCACGAGGGCTACGTCGACGACCCCTCCTGGTTCACCGACGCCATGTACCGCTCCTCGGCCGCGCTCACCCGCCACCTGTGCGACCGCCACGGCATCCCGAAGGACCGCGCCCACATCGTCGGGCACCACGAGGTGCCGGGCAACGACCACACCGACCCCGGGCCCAACTGGGACTGGACCTACTACATGCAGCTGGTCCGCGACGGCAGCGCCACCGCTCCCGTCCAGCTGAACCACGCCTCCTACGCCACCTTGCGCAGCGGCTCCACCGGGGAGCAGGTCAGGGCCGCCCAGCACCTGCTGAACCAGAACGGCTTCGACGCCGGTGAGGTGGACGGCAGGTTCGGCCCCGCCACCGAGGGCGCCGTCCGGGCCTTCCAGAGCAGCCGGGGGCTGGGCGCCGACGGCGTCGTCGGCGCCCGCACCTGGACGGCCCTGCTGTCGGCGGGCACCGAGCCGGTGCTGCGGAGGGGCGCCTCGGGGGCCGACGTGCAGCGGCTCCAGCGCGCGCTGACCGCCGCGCTCGGCCGGACCGTGGACACCGACGGAGTCTTCGGCCCCGGCACCGAGACCGCCGTCCGCGACTACCAGAGCAGCCGCGGCCTGGCCGTTGACGGCGTCGTCGGCGCCGGCACCTGGGGGGCCCTCCAGGCCGGCAGGTGACGGACGCCGGGGGCCCCGGTGCCCCCGCGCGGGGGTCCTCCGGCCCCCGGCCCTTACCGGCGGCCCGCGCCACCGCACGCCCGCGGTGGCGCGGGCCGCCGCGGGCGTGCCGGGAAGGGCCGGGGCGCGCCCGCGGCGTCCCGGTCACCGGCGGGCGTCCCCGGGCAGGACCGCGGAGACCAGCCCGCACACGGTCCTGATGTCGGCGTCCACCTGGTCGGCCGAGGAGCGCCCGGAGACCCAGGCGATCAGCGCCGAGTGCCAGGTGTGCCCGATCACGCGCACCACCGAGAGCAGTTCGGGCGTCGGCGGCTCCCGCCGGCCCGTGGCCTCCAGGACGATCGCCGCGGTGAGCCGGGAGACCGCGTCCACCTCGGCCCCCGCGGAGCGGTCGGCGAAGGTGAACGCGCGCAGCATGGCGTCCGCCAGCTCCGGCTCCCGCCGGAGCGAGCCGAAGGCGCGCAGCAGCGTCTCCGCCACCCGGGCGGCCGGCTCGGCCTCCCGCGGCGGGTGGCTGCGGAGCGTCCCGCGCAGCCGCTCCAGCCGGTCGTGCAGGGCGGCGACCAGCAGGTGGACCTTGGAGGGGAAGTAGCGGTAGAGCGTCCCCAGCGCCACCTGCGAGGACTCGGCCACCTCGCGCATCTGCACCGCGTCGAAGCCGCCGCGCCGGGCCAGTTCGGCGCCGGCCGCCAGGATGCGGCGGCGGCGTGCCTCCTGACGCTCGGTGAGCGGCGCGGCGGAGGCGGCCGGCGCGGGCCGGCGGGGGGACCTGGGCTGTTCCGTCATCGCTCCTGCCATCCGTTCCGGCCCCGCCGGCGCCCGCCCTCCGGCCGGCACCCCCGCGCCGCCTCCGGCGGGGCGGGGTGCGGAAGCCGCGTCACCGCAGGAGGGGGCCGTGGCGTGAATCACCCGGACCGGCTCGCTCCGGATCGTGTACCGGCCGGTAATCTTGCGGTTCCGGGCCACCGGGGCCCTTCGGGCCGGGCGCGGCCGGGGGGCCGGACGAGCGTGCCCGGGCCTCGGTGAAACTTGTTCCAGATTAATGCGAGCGGTTACGCTCCGGCGGGAGTTCCGCCGCGAGGACCTGCCAGAAGGGGGCCGTGAGTGACGGCAGAGGCCACCCGGGACGCCGTGCCCGGACCCCTGGCGAGCGCGGCCGCCGACGGCGACCGGCCGCTGCGGATCGCACTGCTCAGCTACAAGGGGAACCCCTTCTGCGGCGGGCAGGGCGTCTACGTCCGTCACCTCTCCCGCGAACTGGCCCGCCTCGGCCACCGCGTCGAGGTGATCGGGGCCCAGCCCTACCCCGTCCTGGACGAGGTCGAGGGCGTCACCCTCACCCGGCTCCCCAGCCTCGACCTCTACCGCCAGCCCGACCCCTTCCGCACGCCGGACCGCGGGGAGTACCGCGACTGGATCGACGTGCTGGAGGTGGCCACCATGTGGACCGGCGGCTTCCCCGAGCCGCTGACGTTCTCGCTGCGCGCCCGCCGCCACCTGGCCGCCCGGCGCGGGCAGTTCGACGTCGTCCACGACAACCAGACCCTCGGCTACGGGCTGCTGGGCCTGGAGCGGCTCGGCTTCCCCCTGGTCACCACCGTCCACCACCCCATCACCGTGGACCGCCGGCTGGACCTGGCCGCCGCCGAGGGCTGGAAGCGCCGGGCCTCGGTGCGCCGCTGGTACGGCTTCACCCGGATGCAGAAGCGCGTCGCCCGGCGGCTGCCCACCGTGCTGACCGTCTCCGGCTCCTCCCGCCGGGAGATCACCGAGGACCTCGGGGTGCGCCCCGAACGGATCCACGTCGTGCCCATCGGCGCCGACACCCGGCTGTTCTCGCCCGACCCGTCCGTGCCCGAGGTGCCCGGCCGCATCGTCACCACCTCCAGCGCCGACGTCCCCCTCAAGGGACTGGTCCACCTCGTCGAGGCGCTGGCCAAGGTCCGCACCGAGCACCACGACGCGCACCTGGTGGTCGTCGGCAAGCGCCCCGCCGAGGGGCCCGTCGCCGACGCGGTGGAGCGCTACGGCCTCGGCGGCGCCGTCGAGTTCGTCAAGGGCATCAGCGACCGCGACCTGGCCGACCTGGTGCGCGGCGCGCAGGTCGCCTGCGTCCCCTCCCTCTACGAGGGCTTCTCCCTCCCGGCCGCCGAGGCCATGGCCACCGGCACCCCGCTGGTCGCCACCACCGGCGGCGCGATCCCCGAGGTCGCCGGGCCGGACGGCGAGACCTGCCTGGCGGTGCCCCCCGGGGACGCCGGCGCGCTCGCCGCGGCGCTGGGGCGCCTGCTGGGCGACGCGGAGCTGCGGGCCCGGCTGGGCGCGGCCGGACGGGAGCGGGTGCTGCGCCGCTTCACCTGGGAGCAGGCCGCCCGGGGCACGGTGGAGCACTACCGGGCGGCCCTCGGCGCCCGCCCCGCGGGCGCCGCCGCGCCGGCCCGCCCCTAGACCGCCCGGACGCGGCCCCCGCCCGGGCCGGCCCGCCGCCCGCACCGCCACCCGCCCCCAGGACCGTCGGACCGTCACCGAGGAAGGCAGACCCGCCAAGTGCTGACCGTGGACTTCTCCCGTTTCCCGCTCGCCCCCGGCGACCGGGTCCTGGACCTGGGGTGCGGCGCGGGCCGCCACGCCTTCGAGTGCTACCGGCGCGGTGCCCGCGTCGTCGCCCTCGACCGCAACGGCGAGGAGATCCGCGAGGTCGCCAGGTGGTTCGCGGCGATGAGGGAGGCCGGCGAGGCCCCGGCGGGCGCCGAGGCCACCGCCCTGCAAGGCGACGCCCTCGCCCTGCCCTTCCCCGACGACAGCTTCGACGTCGTGATCGTCTCCGAGGTGATGGAGCACATCCCCGACGACAAGGGCGTCCTGGCCGAGATGGTCCGCGTGCTGCGCCCCGGCGGCCGGATCGCGGTCACCGTGCCGCGCTACGGGCCGGAGAAGGTCTGCTGGGCGCTCTCCGACGCCTACCACGAGGTCGAGGGCGGGCACATCCGCATCTACCGCGCCGACGAGCTGCTGGCGAAGCTGCGCGAGGCGGGCCTGCGCCCGTACGGCACGCACCACGCGCACGCGCTGCACTCCCCGTACTGGTGGCTCAAGTGCGCCTTCGGGGTGAACCGGGACGGGGACGAGGCCGCGCTGCCCGTCCGCGCCTACCACAGGCTGCTGGTCTGGGACATCATGAAGAAGCCGCTGGCCACCCGGCTCGCCGAGAACCTCCTCAACCCCGTGCTGGGCAAGAGCTTCGTGGCCTACGCCACCAAGCCCCACCTCCCCTCCGGCGCGGACGCCGCCGCGGCGGCGGGCGAGGAGCGGGCGTGACGAGTCCGGGCCGCACCGAACGGCTCGTCCTGCCCGGCGTCCTCACCGCCGAACAGGCCGAGCGGACCGTGGCGGGCATCGCCGCCCTCCAGCGCGAGGACGGCGCCATCCCCTGGTTCCGCGGCCACCACCTCGACCCCTGGGACCACGTCGAGGCCGCCATGGCCCTGGACGCGGCCGGCGAGCACGCGCGGGCCGAGGCCGCCTACCGGTGGCTGGCCGAGCACCAGAACGCCGACGGCTCCTGGTACGCCGCCTACGCCGACGGGGACGCCGAACGCCCCACCGACCTGGGCAAGGAGAGCAACTTCTGCGCCTACGTCGCCGTCGGGGTGTGGCACCACTACCTCGCCACCGGCGACGACACCTTCGCGGACCGCATGTGGCCGGTGGTCGTCGCGGCCGTCGAGTTCGCCCTCGGGCTCCAGCAGCCCGGCGGCCAGATCGGCTGGAAGCGGGAGGCCGACGGCACCCCCGTCGCCGACGCCCTGCTGACCGGCTGCTCCTCCGTCCACCAGGCGCTGCGCTGCGCGCTGGCGCTGGCCGAGCACCGCGAGGAGCCGCAGCCCGAGTGGGAGCTGGCCCTGGGCCGGCTCGGCCACGCGATCCGGCGCCATCCCGAGCGCTTCCTGGACAAGGCGCGCTACTCCATGGACTGGTACTACCCCGTCCTGGGCGGCGCGGTGACCGGACCGGCGGCCAAGGAGCGCATCGAGGAGGGCTGGGACCGCTTCGTCGTGCCCGGCCTGGGCGTGCGCTGCGTCCTGCCCAACCCGTGGGTGACCGGCGGGGAGAGCGCCGAACTCGCCCTGGCCCTGTGGGTGATGGGGGAGTCGGACCGGGCGCTGGAGATCCTGCGCTGGATGCAGCACCTGCGGGACGCGGACGGCCTGTACTGGACCGGGTACGTCTTCGAGGACGACGCCTTCTGGCCGCAGGAGCTGACCTCCTGGACGGCCGGGTCGCTGCTGCTGGCGGTGGCGGCGCTGGGCGGTGACGAGGCGACGGTGGCGGTGTTCGGCGGCGAGGGACTGCCGTCGGGCCTGGAGCCGGACTGCTGCTGACCCGGTCCGGGCGGGGCGCCGGCGCGCACGGCGGGGCCCGCGGGGAACGGCGGAAGGGCCCCCGTCCGCTGCCGGACGGGGGCCCTTCTCCGCTGCGCCGCGGCCGGGTGCGACCCGGCCGGCCTCAGCCGCGCTGGATGCCGGAGGTGTCCTGCAGGACACCGCGCCGGCCGTCCTGCGTCTGCGCCACCAGAGCCTGACCCCGCTGCTCGACCGCCAGGTACCAGGTGCCCGGCGCCAGTTCGGCGACCGGACCGGGGGAGCCGTCCTCGGGGAACAGCGGCCGGGCGACCGGCACGGCGAACCAGAACGGCTGGAAGGCCGGGTCGGGGGCCGGAGCACCGCCGCCCACGGGGGCCGGCTGCTGCTGCATCGGCTGGCCGCCGCCGTACGGCTGCGGCTGGCCCGGCTGGGGCTGGCCCGGCTGGGGGCCGCCCGGGTAGCCGTAGCCGCCCTGCGGCTGGCCCGGCTGCGGGCCGCCCGGGTAGCCGTAGCCGCCCGCCTGCGGGCCGGGGCCGTAGGGGTTCGGGGCCTGCGGCGCGGGGGCCGGGACCAGCGGGGCCCGCAGCGCGGCGACGCTGTTGCCCAGCAGGGCGAAGACGGCCATCAGCAGACCGCCGACGAGGGTCAGCCAGGCACCCACGCCCAGGTCCAGGCCCTGGTTGAGGTTCCGGCCCTCCGGGTCCGGCAGGACGTTGGCGAACATCGACCACAGCGCCGCCCAGCCGACGAAGACGGCCAGCGCGGTGCCCCACTGGGCGAGGCCGAGCCCGGCCACCTTGCGGTCGCCGGGCAGCATCCGCCCGGCGGCGATCAGAGCGGCTGCGATCAGCGCGGCGAGCGTCACGGTCGGCAGGAGCGGGAAGAGCGCGGGCTCCCAGCTGTTGACCGTGCAGTTCTCGGTGCATTCGTCGGCCTTGAAGAAGGCGAGGAACGAGGCGATGAACAGCAGCACCGCTGCTCCGATTACCGCGCCATCGCTTCGGGTGAGCGAGCGGATGTTCACGTGAGGTCCTTAGTCGGTCTCGTCATGGTCTGGTCAGACGGGGGCGGGCCCTATCGTACGGAAGGACGTCCCCCGGAGTCCGGCGGGTGCGCGTACCCCCGCGCGGCTCCCGCCGCGCGCCGCCGCCCGCCGCCGCGGACCGCCCCGCGGCCCCTCGCACCGCCCGCGGTCACCGCCCGTCCGCGGCGCGCAGGAAGGCCGTGACACCGTCGGCGACGCCGCGGGCCGCACGCTCCCGCCACGCCGGATCGGCCAGCCGGCGGGCGTCGCGGGCGTCGCGCATGTTGCCGCACTCCAGGAACACCTTGGGGACCCGCGAGAGGTTCAGCCCTCCCAGGTCGCCGCGGGTCACCAGGCCGGTGCCGGCCACCTCCCCGCCCAGGTAGTCCGCCGGACGGGTGCCGGTGGCCCCGGCGAAGGCGTCGACCAGGTGCTCGCCCAGCCGGCGCGACGGCCCGGTGATCCCCGTGGTGTCGGCGGCCCCCTCCGCCACCCGCGCGGGGACGATCACGTGGAAGCCGCGGTTGCCCTCGGCGGAGCCGTCGGCGTGGACCGAGACGGCGGCGTGGGCCCCCGCGGCGTTGCCGATCGCCGCGCGCTCGTCCACGCACGGCCCGTACGGGCGGTCGCCGTCGTGGGTGAACACCACCTGGGCGCCCCGCTCCTCCAGCAGGGTGCGGGCACGGCGCGCGACGTCGAGGGTGAACGCCGCCTCCGCGTAGCCGGAGCCGGTCGCGGTCCCGGTGGTGTCGCACTCCTTGCGGTGCGTGCCGACGTCCACCGGGCGGGCGATCTCGCGGGTGTGCTCGCGGTTGCCCGGGTTGTGCCCGGGGTCGATCACGACCACCCGGCCCCGCAGGGGTCCGTCGCGCTCCTCCCGCCCGCCGGGCTCCGCGGAGGCGGGGAGAGGGACCCGCGCGGACGGGGAGGCGGCCGCGCCGGGCGCCCGGCCGGCGTCCGCCCGCAGCGCCCACCGCCACGCCGACCAGCCCGCCAGGCAGACGGGCAGCGCGATCGCGAGGACGACGAACAGCCGTCTGCCGAGGGACATGATCGGATCGTATCGGTGGGTGCGGCGCCGGCGGTCAGATACCCGGGCCGGTCCGCCGCAGCACCCGCAGCGAGCGCACCGCGCGCTCCTCGGTGAAGGCACCCGACGCCAGGGCGCGGCAGCGGATCCGGTAGGGGGCCTGCCCGCCGTCGGCCGGGTCCGGGAAGACGTCGTGGATCACGAGCAGCCCGCCCTCGGCCAGGTGCGGCACCCAGCCCTCGTAGTCGGCCGTGGCGTGCTCGTCGGTGTGGCCCCCGTCGACGAACACCAGCCCCAGCGGGCCGCCCCACACGGACGCCGCCCGCGGCGAGCGGCCGACGAGGGCGACGACGTGCTCCTCCAGGCCGGCGGCGTGCAGGGTGCGGCGGAAGAAGGGCAGGGTGTCCATCAGGCCCACCTCGGGATCGACCAGCCCCGGGTCGTGGTACTCCCAGCCCGGCTGCTGCTCCTCGCTGCCCCGGTGGTGGTCGAGGGTGAGGACGGTCACGTCCCCCTCCGCCCGGCGGGCGGCGTCGGCCAGCAGGAGGGTGGAGCGCCCGCAGTAGGTGCCGATCTCCAGCAGCGGCAGACCCAGCCGCGCCGCGTCGGCGGCGGCGGCGTACAGCGCCAGCCCCTCGTCGAGGGGCATGAACCCCTTCGCCGCCTCGAAGGCGGCGAGGACCTCGGGCGCGGGCTCCGGCGGCGACTGCGCCGGTGCCCAGGCTGCGGACTCCATGGACGACCTCCCGACCGATGCCTGCCTGCCCGGATCCCGTCCGGGCCCGCCGGCGGCACTCCGGCGGTGGCGCCCTCATGCTGCCGTACGGGTCGCCGGCGGGCACGGGCGGGGTGGGGGCCGCGGACGGGGGCGGGACGGAAGCGGGGGAGGGACAACGGGAGGGCCCCGGCCGCCGCGGGAGCCGCGGCGGCCGGGGCCGGGTGCCGGAGGGGCGGCGGGCCGTCAGCCCTCCTGGCCGTCCCGCTCCTGCGGGGAGGGGCGGCGGTGCCGCCCGTGGACCGGTACCTGCACCTCCTCGCCGACGGCGGCCGGGCCGCGGTGCCGGCCCCGGCCCTCGGTGGTCTCACGGCTCGTCTCGGTCTGGGTCTGGGACATCGCGGGAATACTCCGTGGATCGCGGTCTCTTCACTCCGTACCGGACCAGATCGTAGTAGTCCTACGATCTTCGCTCCGCATGGTTTTGCCCGAGTGGCGCCTGCTGCAGCGGCACGGGCCGGAAGGGCAGGAGGCGCCCGGCCGGCGGACCGAGCGGTTCCGCCGCCGGGGCCGGCGCACCCTCCGGTCCGGCCGCCCCCCGGGGCGCCTCCGGTGCCGCGGGGCGCTCCCCGCGCGGCCGCGGCACCGGCCCGGGGAAGGCGTGCGGAGACGGCTCCCGCCCCGGCCCGGGGACCGGGCGCGAGGACGCCCCGGGCTCCGGGCACGGCCACGCGATCCGGGCCAGCCCGCACGGCGCCTGGCCGCCCGTGTACGGCAGCCGCAGCTCGCCGTCGGCCGTCCACAGCCCCGCGCCCCGCACCCAGCCGGGCGGGGCCGCCAGGTGCCGCAGGGCCCGCTGGAGCGGCCGCCACACCGCCACCCACGTGCCGTTCGGCCCGTCCACGCGCAGCGCCACCGCGCAGCCCTCGGGGTCGAGCGCCTGCCCGGGCTGGACGGCGAAGGGCGTGAGCGCGACCCCGGGAGGGCGCAGCGCGTCGGGGAAGCGCACGGGCCGGTGGCTGCCGAGCACCCCCCAGCCCAGCCGGGCCTCGCCCGGCGCGTCGGAGCGCACCAGCAGCAGCCCGCTGTCGGGATCGGCGAGCAGCAGCCGGTCGTCGCTGTCGTCGGTGATCTGCAGCAGCGGCGACACCTCGCCGCCGCGCTCCAGGTCGACGGCGACGGTCTTGGTGCGGCCCGAGGCGTCCGTGCGGTCCAGCGCCAGCAGCCGCCCCGCGCGGTCCAGCCACAGCCCGCCCGAGCAGCGGCCGGGTACCCGGGCGACCGGCTCGGGACCGCGGGGGCCGCCGTGCACCAGCCACACCGTCGTGCCGTGCTCGCCGGGGGAGAGGGCGTAGGCGAGCATGCCGTGCGGCGCGGGGGGCAGCAGCCGCAGCGGGCCGTGCTCCACGGCGCCCAGGTACAGCTCGCCGGTGCCCGGACCGGCGGGGTAGAGGAGGGCCAGGTGGTGGCGGTCGGGACCGCCCCGGCGGATCAGCACCCGGCCGTCGGAGAGCGGCAGCACCTCGCTTCCGGGCCCCTCCGGCCGGGGCCCCGGCAGCGGCACCGCGTACGGCTCGGGGCCGTCCAGCGTCCAGCGCTCCGGGATCCAGCCCCGCCCGTCCCCCAATGGGGCGAGCCGGGCGGCGTAGGAGCCGTCCGCGGCGATCGCGAAGCCGGGGTGCGCCGTTCTTCCGCCCTCACCGGGCGCGGCGTCGACAGCACAGACGGTCATCGACCAATCACCTCCAGTGAGGAAACTAGTTTTCGCGCCCTCCCGTGAGGGCCGCGGGACGGATGCCTTCACACGTACGGAGGACAGCGGGCGGGTCCGCCGGAGAAACCGGCGCCGGGTGTGCTGCGCCGCCCGGGCCCCGTTCCGGCCGGGCCCGGCGCGCGGTGCCGCACGGCAGGTAACCTCTCCCCCGTGCCTGCACTCTCCGATGTCATCGCCGCCCTCGACGCACTGTGGCCCCCCGAGCGGGCCGAGCAGTGGGACGCCGTCGGAACGGTCTGCGGAGACCCCGACGCCCCGGTGGAGCGGGTGCTGATCGCCGTCGACCCGGTGCAGGAGACCGCCGAGGAGGCGGTGGAGCTGGGCGCGCAGCTGCTGCTGACCCACCACCCCCTCTACCTGCGCGGCACCACCACGGTCTTCGCCGGCACCTTCAAGGGCCGGGTCGTGCACACCCTGGTCCGCGCCGGGGTCGCCCTGCACGTCGCGCACACCAACGCCGACCGCGCCGACCCCGGCGTCTCCGACGCCCTCGCCGGGGCCGTCGGACTGCGGACCACCGGACCGCTGGTGCCGGATCCGACCGACCCCGCCGGCCGCCGCGGACTCGGCCGGATCTGCGAGCTGGACGCGCCCGAGCCGCTGGCCCGGTTCGCCCGGCGGGTGGCCGACGCCCTGCCCGCCACCGCGCAGGGCGTCCGCGCCGCCGGCGACCCCGACCGCCCGGTGCGCACCGTCGCGGTCTGCGGCGGGTCCGGCGACAGCCTCTTCGACGCGGTGCGCGCGGCCGGCGTCGACGCCTACCTCACCGCCGACCTCCGCCACCACCCGGCCTCCGAGGCCGTGCAGCACGGCGGGCCGGCGCTGGTGGACGCCGCGCACTGGGCCACCGAGTGGCCCTGGTGCGAGCAGGCCGCCGCTCAACTGGACGCGGTGTCCCAGCGGCACGGCTGGGGACTGCGCGTCCACGTCTCCCGCACGGTCACCGACCCCTGGACCACCCATGCGGCCTCCGGCCCCGCCGGAGCCGCCCCCACCACCACAGGAGCCCCCAACTGAACGCCGAGCCCGCCGACCAGATCCGCCTCCTCGACGTCCAGGCCCTCGACGTCCGGCTCACCCAGCTCGCGCACCGGCGCAAGAACCTGCCGGAGCACGCCGAGATCGACCGTCTGAACGCCGACCTCGCCCAGGTGCGCGACCTGCTGGTCGCCGCCCAGACGGAGGAGAGCGACACCGCCCGCGAGCAGACCAAGGCCGAGCAGGACGTCGACCAGGTGCGCAAGCGGGCCGCCCGCGACCAGGAGCGCCTGGACTCCGGCGCGGTCTCCTCGCCCCGGGACCTGGAGAACCTCCAGAGGGAGATCGCCTCCCTCGCCAAGCGCCAGAGCGACCTGGAGGACATCGTCCTGGAGGTCATGGAGCGCCGCGAGTCCGCGCAGGAGCGGGCGGCGGAGCTGACGCGGCGGGTGGAGTCCGTCCAGGCCAAGGTCGACGACGCGGTGGCGCGGCGCGACGCGGCGCTGGCGGAGATCGACGCCGAGACCGCCTCGGTGACCAAGGAGCGCCAGGTGGTGGCCGCCGCCGTCCCCGCGGACCTGCTCAAGCTCTACGACAAGCTGCGCGGGCAGCAGGGCGGCGTCGGCGCGGCCCGCCTCTACCAGCGGCGCTGCGAGGGCTGCCGCCTGGAGCTGAACATCACCGAGCTCAACGAGATCCGCCAGGCGCCGGCGGACGCGGTGGTGCGCTGCGAGAACTGCCGCCGCATCCTGGTGCGCACCCCCGAGTCCGGCCTGTGACGCCGGGGCCGCCCAGGACCCTCGTCGTCGAGGCCGACGGCGGCTCGCGCGGCAACCCGGGGCCCGCCGGGTACGGCGCCGTGGTCCGCGACGGCGCGACCGGGCAGGTCCTGTCGGAGACGGCCGCGTACATCGGCACCGCCACCAACAACGTCGCCGAGTACCGCGGCCTGATCGCGGGGCTGCGCGCGGCCCGCGCGCTGGACGCGGAGGCGTCGGTACGGGTGCGCATGGACTCCAAGCTGGTCGTCGAGCAGATGTCGGGGCGCTGGAAGATCAAGCACCCCGACCTGCGGCCGCTGGCGGGGGAGGCCGCGTCCGTCTTCCCGCCGGAGGCGGTCGCCTACGAGTGGATCCCGCGCGAGCGCAACGGCCACGCGGACCGGCTGGCGAACGAGGCCATGGACGCCGGCCGCCGCGGCGAGGCGTGGCGGCCGGCGGCCTCCGCCGCGCGGCCCGCCGCCAGCGGCGCCGCGGCGGCCGGCCCCGGGGAGCCGGACCCGGCGGGGGCCGCCGGGACCGACCCCACGGCTCCTGCGGCCGCCGCGGAGACCTCCCGGGGCTGGAGCGCGGACCTGGGCACCCCCACCACCCTGGTGCTGCTGCGGCACGGCGAGACCCCGCTCACCCCGCACAAGCGCTTCTCCGGCAGCGGCGGCACCGACCCGGAGCTGTCGGAGACCGGGCGCCGCCAGGCCGAGGCCGCCGCCGCCGCGCTGGCGGCCCGCGGCACGGTGCAGGCCGTCGTCAGCTCGCCGCTGGCCCGCTGCCGCCAGACCGCGCGGGCGGTCGCCGACCGGCTCGGCCTGGCGGTGGAGGTCGACAAGGACCTGCGCGAGGCCGACTTCGGGGCCTGGGAGGGGCTGACCTTCGCCGAGGTCCGCGAACGCCACCCCGAGGACCTGGACGCCTGGCTGGCCTCCCCCGAGACGGCCCCCACCGGCGGCGAGTCGTTCGCGTCCGCCGCCCGCCGCGTCGAGGCGGCCCGGGACCGGATCCTGGAGCGCCACCGGGGCCGCACGGTGCTGGTCGTCACCCACGTCACGCCCGTCAAGGTGCTGGCCTGCCGGGCCCTGGGCGCGCCGCTGGAGGCGATGTTCCGGATGGAGCTGTCGGCCGCCTCCCTGTCGGCGGTGGCCTGCTACGCCGACGGCAACGCCTCGCTGCGGCTGCTCAACGACACCTCCCACCTGCACTGACGTCCGGCTCCGCGGGGCGCGGCCGGCCGAGTCGGGCCGCCTCGCGGGCCAGGCGTTCGATCCGCGCCCAGTCCCGGGCGCGCACCGCCTCCGGCGGCAGCATCCAGCTCCCGCCGACGCAGGCCACGTTGGGCAGGGCGAGGTAGTCGCCCGCCGTGCCGGGGCCGATGCCCCCCGTGGGGCAGAAGCGGACCTGCGGCAGCGGCGAGGCCAGTGCCGCCAGGTACGCCGGGCCGCCCGCCGCGCGGGCCGGGAAGAACTTCATCCGGGTCACCCCGCGCTCCAGCAGCGCCATGGCCTCCGACGCGGTCGACACCCCCGGGAGGAACGGCACCCCCGAGGCGTGCGCGGCCTCCAGCAGCCGCTCGGTGCAGCCGGGGGAGACCAGGAAGCGGGCCCCGGCCTCCGCGGCGGCCGCCGCCTGCCCGGGGTCCAGCACCGTGCCCGCGCCCACCACGGCCCGCGGCACCTCCGCCGCGATCCGGCGGATCGCCTCCACGGCGCCCGGGGTCCGCAGCGTGACCTCGACCGCCGTCAGACCGCCCGCCACCAGCGCCCGCGCCAGCGCGACGGCGTCACCGGGGCCGGTGCCGTCGAGGACGACGACCGGCAGCACCGGGCCGTCGACCAGGTCGAGCGGCGAGGGCGGCGCGGACGGCTGCGGGGAGGCGGGCGCGGGCGGCGGGGGCGGTGCGGCGGTCATGGCGCCATCCTGCCGCCCCCCTTTCACCCACCGCAACGGCTGTTGCGCAGGCTGCAACGTGAGGCGCCGGGGTGCCCGCCGTCACACCTCGGTGACCACCACGTCCAGCCGCCACGGCGTGCCGCCCTTCGCCGGGGCCTCGCACTCTACCGCGTACCCCAGCTCCCGCAGCAGTCCGGCCAGCTCCGCCGGGCCGCCCGGCTCCTCGCCGGCCCGCAGCAGGGCGCGGACGATCCGCCCCTTGGTGGCCTTGTTGAAGTGGCTGACCACCGACCGCTTCTCCACGCCGCCGACGACCCGGGACTGGAGCACCCGCACCGTCGCGGTGCGCTCGGCGAGCTCGCCCTTCGGCCGCCACATCGCCCCGTACGCCGCCGACCGCAGGTCCAGCACCGGCCCGTCGCCCGCCGCCTCGGGCAGCACCGCCCCCAGCGGCTCGCGCCAGTGGCGTGCCAGGCTCCCCAGCCCCGGCAGCCGCACCGTGCCCGAGCAGCGGTAGGGCGGGATCGGGTCGCCGGTCCGCACCGCGCCCCACAGCCCGGAGAACACCAGCAGCCACCGCCCGGCCCGCTCGCGTTCCGCCGCGTCCAGCGAGGCCAGGTCCAGCGCGTCGTAGAGCACGCCGGTGTAGACCTCGCCCGCCGGCAGCGTCGGGGCCGTCCGCAGCGCGGCGTTGCGCGCCACCTCGCCGCGCAGGCCCTCGCCGAGCCCGAGCACCTCCCGCGCCTTGTCCGCGTCGGCCGAGCACAGCTCCACCAGCTCCTCCAGCACCGCCTCGCGCGGGACCGTCAGAGCGGGCAGCGAGAGCGCCTCCAGGTCGAGCGCGGGGCCGGTGGCCCCGGTGGCCTTGCCCTCGGACGGCGGCAGCAGGACGAGCACGGTGTTCTCCTCACAGGTGGTACGCGCGCCGTGGCGACCGGCGCGCCCAGCAGCGTACGTCCGCTTGGCGGACGCAATGGTTCCGGGCGGGGTGGCGGTGGCGGCGGCGGGTAGCCGAGGCGGGGTGAAGCACTTTCCGGGCACCGGGACGCCCCACGCCGAAGGGTCCCGCCGGCCCCTGTGGGCCTGGCCCGCCGTCGGCGGCGTCTGCGCCTTCGCCGCGGCGCTGGCGCTGGGGGGCCTGCGGCCCGCGGCCGGCAACGTGCTGTCGGGGCTGTGGCCCGGCGACGTCGCCTCCGCCTCCACGGCGCTCCAGGCGGTGGCGACCGCCTCCGTCACGGTGACCACCCTGACGTTCAGCGTCACCGTGGTGACGCTGCAGATCGCCTCGCAGCAGTTCTCGCCCCGGCTGCTGCGGCGGTACGCGCGCGACCGGGTGATCAAGTCCGTCCTGTCCGTCCTGATCGCCACGTCCGTGTTCGCGCTCACGGCCCTGGCCTTCCTCGACGCGAAGCGGCCGGTGCCCGCCGTCGCGGTGTTCCTCGCCTGCGCGCTCGGCGTCGCGTCGCTGGCGGCCGTGCTGGCGTTCCTCTCCCACATCGTCCGCGAGGTGCGGGTGGACTCCATGATGGTGTCCGTCCACGACGAGACCGACCAGGCGATCAGGATGTTCTACCCCGGCCGGGACGAACCGGCGCGGCTCTCCCCGGAGGAGCTCGGCCTGGACGAGGCGCCCGGTACGACGGTGCACGGGCGGAGCAGCGGCTTCGTGCGGCTGGTCCGCGTCGACACGCTGGTGGCGGGCGCGCGGCGCGGGGAGGCCGTGGTGCGGCTCCTCGTCCGGCCCGGCGACCTGGTCGTCGCCGGGACCCCGGTCGCCACCGTGTGGAGGCGCGATCCGTCCACCGGGGCGCTGGGCCCGCACCCCGGCGAGGGGCCCGCGGTCGAAGCGGTCCACGACGCCGTGCTGCTCGGCTACGAGCGGACCCTGGAACAGGACGTGGCCTTCGGCTTCCGCCAGCTGGAGGACATCGCGGTCAAGGCGGTGTCGCCGGGCATCAACGACCCCGTCTCCGCCATCACCGCCGTCGGCCACATGGCCGACCTGCTGGTGAGGCTCGCCGGATGCCGCCTGGGGGCGACCGCGCACCGGGACGGGGACGGCGTCGGGCGAGCGGTCGTCCCGGACCGCGACCTGCGGTACTACCTCGACCTGGCCTGCGGGCAGCTGCGGCGCTTCGCCGCCGCCGAACCCACCGTCCTGGCGGCGCTGCTGCGCATGCTGCGCGACCTGGCCACGGCCGTGCGCGACGAGCCGGCCGCCGCGGAGACCCGGCGGGCGGCGGACCTGGTCCTGGAGACGCTGGCCGCCTCCGTCGGGCCCCGGGACGCCGAGCAGATCCACGACCTCCACCGACGGGTCCTGGCGGCGTTGGACGGGCGGACGGCCGAGGCGTACCTGGACCGCAGCGGCGAGACGCGGTCGGCGTAGCGGCCGGCCCCGGACCGGGGGACGGGCGGAGGCATACGGTCGCGCCGGACGGGCACCCACGCGCGGAGAGGGACGCCCCGGGGCCCCGCCCAGGGGCAGGGGCGGCGATCCGGCACGGCCGTCCGGGGCGCCCGCACGGCCGGGAGAGCGAGGAGCACCATGGCCAGGCAGAACGACAACCGCGACGAGGACCTGGCGGAGGTCGCCCGGGAGCGCAACCGCCACCTGTCCGGGGAGACCGCCAAGGGCCGCGTCGACCCGGCCGCCGCGGGCGGACGGGCGAACCGGGAGGCACCCTCCGGAGGCGAGGGGACCGGGACCGTCCGGGGCGCCGGGGACATGCCCCGCTCCGGCGCGGACCTGGGCGACCGCAGCACCGGCGGCGAGGCCGCCCGCGAGGCGATCGGGGCCGACCCCGCCGAGTCCGGCGGCGAGACGGAGGACCGCAGCACCGGCAAGTCCTCCCGCGAGGAGATGTTCGGCGACGGGGAGAAGACCTGACGCACCGGCCCGCGCCGGGCGCCCCGCCCCGCCGCGGCGCCCGGCGCGTCAGCCGGCGCGGGCGGCGGCCCGGACCCCGCCGGCCCCCCGCAGCGCGGCGACCGCCGCACGCGGGTCGTCGGCGCAGAAGCGCAGCACCCGGGCCCGCTCCCGGCCGCCCAGCGGCCGGACCACCTCCACGGGCGCGTCCAGCTCCACCGTCACCGTGGTCCGCCCGCCGACCGCCAGGTCCATCACCCCGCCCTCGGCCCGGAGCATCCGCCCCTCGGGGAAGCGGTGCTCGACCCGCGCCGAGACGATCCGCCCGGCGGGCACCCGCACGTCCACCAGCGCGCCGTACCGCACCCGCAGCGAGCCGTCCGCGCCCACCACGTGGGGGCGCACCACACAGGCGGCGTGCAGGCCCAGCACCATCACCACGCCCCACACGTCCAGCACCAGCACCACCAGGTGGACCACCGGCCAGGGGAGCAGCACCGCCATCCCCACCGTCTCCACCACCGCCACGAACAGCAGCCCGTACACCATCGGCGCCTGGCCGGCCGCGTACCCGGCGGCCGCGTCCCCCGCGCCCACCCCGTGCGGGCGCCGGGCCGCCCACCGGGCCAGGCTCGCCACGGCTCGCGCCTCGTGGGCCACCGCCCGCCGCACCCCGGCGGGCACAGCCCCCCGCACGGCCTCGCGCACCGCCTCCCACCCGCCGGACCCCCGCCCGCGCGCCCGCCGCCACAGCCGCACCAGCACCGCCGCCTCCACGGCGAGCACGGACACCGCCAGCGCCTCCGCGGCCACCACCACCGGCGTCGGCACCGGTACCCCGGCCACCAGGCAGACGACCAGCGCCACCTCGGCCGGGACCACCGCGCACAGGGTCCACCGCGCCCACCGCGCCCACCGCGCCCGCCGAGCTCGCCGCGCCCGCCGAGCTCGCCGCGTCCGGCTCACCGGGTGCGCTCCGCCAGCAGCCGCATCGCCCGGCGCAGGACCTCCGCCTGGGCGGGGGAGAAGTCACCGAACAGCACCTCCGCGAACCCGCCCGCTCCCGCGAACCCGCCGGCGGCATCCTCCCCGCCGGACGGGGCGCCCGCGACCATCTCCAGCGCCGCGTCCGGCACGCAGTCCGCCACCGCCCGGGCCGCCCCGGCCACGCGCGGATCGTCCGCGCCGGCCTCCGCCAGCTCGTCCAGCAGGGCGTAGACCGCGTACATCCGGGCCGTCGCCGCCGGTTCGCCGGCGGCGGACCCGAGCGCCGCGGCCATCGCCCGGCGGGCCTCGGGCGGCATGGTCGTGTCCAGCAGGGCCAGCAGCTCCCGCTCCCGGGCGGCCATCGCCGGCTCGGGGCCGGGCAGCTCCGCGGCGGCGCGCGCCATCTCGCCGAAGAGGGCGGCCAGTTCGGGGGAGACCGGCCCCTCGGCCGGCAGCCCGCCCTGCCCGGCCAGCCGCAGCAGCTCCCGCACCCGGGCCCGCCGCCCGCGCAGCGCCTCCTCCTGCCGGGCCAGGTCGGCGTCCAGTTCCTCCAGCACCTCGTGCAGCTCGCGCCCGGCGTCGTCGGCCAGGACGTCGCGGACCTCCTCCAGGCTCAGGCCCAGCTCGGTCAGCCGCCGCACCCGCGCCAGCGCGACCGCGTCGCGCAGCCCGTACTCGCGGTAGCCGTTCGCCCGCCGCGCGGGCTCGGGCAGCAGGCCCAGGTGGTGGTAGTGCCGCACGGTGCGGGTGGTGACGCCCGCCAGCGCGGCCAGCTCGCCGATCCTCATGGCCCCGAGTCAACACATTGACGTCGCGGCAGGGTCAAGCGCGCACCGCGCGTCCGCGCCGCGCACGGCGGAGGGATAGCATGGGCGGTACGGCAGACGAGTCGTGCGGGCGGCCGCGGCGCGATCCCTCCGGGGTGAGCGTCGAGGAACGTCCGGGCTCCACAGGGCAGGGTGGTGGGTAACGCCCACCCGGGGTGACCCGCGGGAAAGTGCCACAGAAAACAGACCGCCGGGGGCCTCACCGCCTCCGGTAAGGGTGAAACGGTGGTGTAAGAGACCACCAGCGCCCAGGGTGACCTGGGCGGCTCGGTAAACCCCACCCGGAGCAAGGTCAAGAGGGGTCGCCGTCCCGGCAGGGGCGGCGGCTCTGCGCGGATGATCGAGGGCGGCCCGCCCGAGTCCGCGGGTAGACCGCACGAGGCCGGTGGTGACACCGGTCCCAGATGGATGGCCGCCTCCCGGCGGGCCGCGAGGCCCGCCGGAGACAGAACCCGGCGTACAGCACGGCTCGTCTGCCGCCGCCCCTCCGGCCCAGGTCGGAGCGGGTGCCCACTCCGCCGTTCGGTTCCGGAGCCGAATCGGGGTCGAATCGGGGAGGGGAAACCGTTCCACGGGTCAACTCACCCTCGCGCCACGTTGGTTCGCCTCGTTGCGTCGAAAAGTCCTGCACCTGCGGTGCGGCCGGTATCAAGTCCCGCATCGAGGTCATGCGACCGCGCGGTCGATGCCCTCGGGCCGCTGCAGGGGGCCGTCCTCTCTTTGAGCAGCGCCGGGTCCGCCGACGCCGAAGAGACCGCTGAACGTGTCCACCTTCACGCCCTGCACAGCCACGGGCGGGTGCGCGTAGGTGTCCCACGCCTCGGAGAACTCGGCGTGCCGGGAGAGCGCCCGGACCGCCTTCGGGTCGTACTTGCCGTCTGCCCCCAAGCGGCTCGTGTAGAAGTGCTTGAGGTCGTGGAAGCGAGTGAGCCGTTTCCGACCTGATGCAGAGGGTGGTGGCGGACCCGGCGGCAGCAACAGACGAAGCCCCTGGTGGATGGGGTGTCGACCAGGATCAACCTGTCCGGCCAGGAGCTTCGTGTGCTTGTCTGCCCATCGGCGATCGATCTGTCCGGTTCGGCCCTGCGGTTCCTCAGCCGCCAGCTGGCCGAACGGCGCGGAACCACCGGCGCTGCGATGACACCTACAGTCGACTCGCTGCGGCCTTCCGGATCGGTGTTGCCACCGCCTACCGCTCCACCCGGGAAGCCATCGAGTTCTTGGCGACCCTCGCCCCTGATCTGGCCGACGCGGTGCGGGCCGCGTCGGTGAGGGCGTTCGTGATTCTGGACGGCACGCTCCTGCCAATCGACCGGGGGCATCTCCCGGCCGAAGACCGGGGGAGATCGCCGCCGACCAGCCCTACCACCCCGGCAAGCACAAGCGGCACGGCATGAACATCCGGGCCTTCGCCGGATCGGCGGGGAAGCCGCTCCGGGCCTCCCCGGTCCTGCCCGGAGCCGTCCACGACCCCCGCAGCGCGGCCCGCACCCACGGCTCATCGACGCCCTGACCGAGACCGGCGCGGTCTGCTGGGCGGACAAGGCCCACCGAGGCGCCGGCGGTACCGCCCGGGTGCCCTACTGAGGCCGTTGGGAGAAGCTCTCCGCAGGCCAGCAGGCCCACAACCGCTCCCACGCCCGTATCCGGGCCCTGGGCGAACAGGCCGTCGCCGCCCTCAAGTCCTGGCGGCTGCCACGCAAACTCCGCTGCTCCACCACCCGCACCACCGGCCTGGTCAAGGCCAACCTCACCCTCCACCTCGCCATATCAGCGTGAGGTTGGAAAACACGCATTGTCCGACCGAGACCGCTCTTGCGGATCGTCTCCACCACCAGCGCGGCCCCGGCTTGGGGGCCACCCCACGGCCCCTGCCCTGGACACGGGCATGTGGGTACGAGAGGTTGCCGCGGGTCTGGGCGATGTTGCGGTGCTTGGCCAACCCCGGGGACGGCCGCCAACTGCCTGAGCAGCCGAAACAGCGTATCTCTGATTGCCGTGGAGGCGAGCAGCGGGGGCAGAGCTGTTGAATGCGGGCGTTCGGCTTCGGTGTGATCAGCACGTCGTGTGGCCACTTGAGGTTTTGGAGCACGGGGCTCCCGGTTCGGGCCACGGATTGTGGAGCCTGCTGGTTCAGGACGCTGGTCGGCTGGTGTCCGAGGGGGCGGTTACGGTCCTGGCCTGGGTGCGGTGCGGGAGAGCGTCGCGCGACGTGACGGAGGAAGAAGGGGCGGTGGCGGGTGTGGGGGGCGTGTTGTATGCGCACAGCCTGAGTGGTGTTTCGGGGGTGCGGCACACGTTGGAGGACCATCTGCGCGGCTCGGCTGCGCTGGCGCGGCGTTTCGGGGAGGCGTTTGGAGCCGGCGAGTTGGCGGAGTATCTGGCCCTGGTGCACGACGTGGGCAAGGGGGCGTGTGCGTGGCAGGACGGGCTTAGGGCTGTCGAGGCACGGGGCGGCCAAGGAAGGGTGGGGGTTCCGCACAAGCATGCCGGCACGGTGTTGGCGGAGCGATATACGCAGTTGGCTTGTGCGGCGGTGGTGTTCGGGCATCACGGTGGGCTTCCGGACCTGGAGCGGCTCCGGGACGAGTTGCACAAGGGTGGCCCCGGTGGTTCGGAGGCTGCGCGGGTTCAGGAGGCGATCGGCGTTGTGGAGCAGGTCGTTCCGGAGATTCGCCGCTCGTCGCGGATTGCCCTGCCCGGCTGGCTGCTCGGCTTGCCCAAGGGGGAGCAGCGGCTGGGGCTCGACCTACTGGTGAGGATGTTGTTCTCCTGCGTGGTGGACGCGGACTACCTCGACACGTCCGCCCACTTCGGCGGTGCGGCGGCGCGGGTGGGGGAGCCGGTGGACATGGCGGCGCTGGTGGAGCGCTATGAGGCCCGGCGCAAGCGGTACCTGGCGGGGCGGGAGCCCTCACCGGTGGATGCTCTGCGGCAGTCGGTGTACGAGCGGGCGTGCGCGGCGGCGACGGGCGAGCCGGGGGTGTACGTGCTCCAGGTGCCGACCGGTGGGGCGAAGACCATGGCCGCGGGTGGGTTTGCGCTGCGGCACGCGGCGCAGCACGGCAAGCGGCGTGTCGTTCTGGCGGTGCCGTTCATCTCGATCACGGAGCAGAATGCGGCCGTGTACCGGGACCTGCTCGATCCCGAGGACGCGCGCGGTGGGCCGGCGGTGGTGCTGGAGCATCACAGTGCGGTGGACCTCGATGTGGCGGGGACTGCGCTCGGCGAACTGGCCGAAGAGCAGCGCGAAGCGTTGCGGCAGAGCGCCCGGACGGCGAAGCTGGCGGCGGAGAACTGGGACGCGCCGTTCGTGGTGACTACCACGGTCAGGCTGTTCGAGTCCCTGTTCTCTCACCGGCCGTCGCAGATGCGGCGTCTGCACAACCTGGCCGGCTCGGTGATCGTTCTCGATGAAGTGCAGGCGCTGCCGGACCGTCTTCTCGCACCGATTCTGAGCGGATTGCGGGGGCTGGTGGACCACTTCGGGGTCACGGTGCTGCTGGCCTCGGCGACCCAACCGTCGTTCTGGGAGCTGTCGGCGTGGAAGGGGCTGGAGCGGAAAGCGATCATTGATGATCCGGCGGCGCTGTTCGACTCTCTGCGGCGGGTGGAGTACGCGTGGCGAACGGGGCAGGACGTCACGTTGGAGAGCATCGCCTGGGAGGCGGCGACGCACCCGCAGGTGCTGACGGTGGTCGGGACCACCCGGGACGCAGCCCGCTTCCACCGCTACCTGGAAGCCGCCTCCGCCCAGGGTGCGGTGCTGCATCTGTCGACGCGGATGACCGGTGCCCACCGCCGGGAGGTGATCACAAGAATCCGTGAACTGCTCGGCCGTCGGGAGCCGGTCCAGGTGGTGTCGACCAGCCTGATCGAGGCGGGCGTGGACGTCGATTTCCCGCGGGTGTACCGGGCGTGGGCGCCTCCGGAGTCCCTGCAGCAGGCGGCCGGCCGCTGCAACCGCGACGGACGCTTGCCCTCCGGCACCGTGATCGTCTTCGACCCCGCAGACGGCGGTCGGCCGCGCAGCGCCGAGTATCGGGCCGCGGTGCAGGCAGGGGAGCAGTTCTTCGGGCCGCAGCCGCTTGCCGCGCCGGACGATCTGGACGCGCTGCACGACTACTATCGGCGGCGCTACGCCTACCAGCAGGGCGGGGGTCCGGAGTCCGGCCTGGGCGCGGAGATCCAGAAGTTGCGGTGCGCCCTTGACTTCCCGCAGGTGGACCGTGAGTTCCGGATGGTCGAAGACCAGCACAGTGTCCCGGTGGTCGTCATCCGCAACGAGCGTGACCGGGAGCAGATCGAAGAAGCTGTCGCGCAGCTGACGAATCCCTTCCGGCCTTGCGGCCCGGAGGTGCTGCGCAGTCTCCAGCAGCACACGGCCTCCCTGCCGAAGAGGGAAGCCGACGCCGCGCTGCGCTGCGGACTGGCAACCCCGGTGACGGGCGACCTGCTGCTCTGGCACGGCGCCTACCACGAGCGGCGCGGTCTGGACCCCGCCGAGCCGGAGGATCTCGACGCGTACGGCGTGGTGTGACTCCCCCGCTGAGGACGGCCGCCGACGTGCCACGATAGGCCGGTGGCCTGATGCGGGCCTGTAGCAGCCTCCCCGACCCCTGACCAGTGGTGGGGCTGAGGATCGCAACATTGAGTTCCAAGTGGTCTAGCTGGTCCGACCGATCAACGAGCACGTGGTCCGGAGGCACCAGCCTCCGGACCACGTCTACCTCAGGTACGTCTCTTGTCGTATCCCAGAGCCGTCTGCGGTGAAACCGCCCTCCCGTCCTACCGGCTTCACCTACGGTCGCATTCCCAAGTCTCAGACGTAGCTATACCACTGGAAGTCAATGAAGGGAGGAGGAAGCAGAACCGTGCTTACCACTCCAGCAACAGATGCGGGGTTTCTGTCCTTCGGGATTCTCATACTCGTTGTCGTTGTGATCGCGAGGATCAGGCTCACGCTCTGGCTCGCGACCGACTGAAGCAGCCTCGACGGGACCCTCCCGCAAGGCGCACGTGGCGCGGGCGGGAAGGGTCTCACTCCCGGAGAGGCCTCCCGCGCTCCTCCCCCTTCAACGCCCCGGCTGGCAGCAGCATGTGGTACGGAAATCCGCTGGTGAGGGGCCATTGTCAGTGCGTGTTCCTATTCTTCGCTCTCGCCACGCCCCTCGAACAACTCGGGGGTCGGGTGAGCAACTTGGGGAGTTTCGTATGGCCGTGCGTACGGCTTCTGCCTCGGCCGGCCGCCGAGGCAACGGGGGATGGATGTTTCCCGACCTGGTGGTGGAGGTGTCCGGGCCGCTGGCTTGCTTCACCCGGCCCGAGCTGAAGGTGGAGCGGGTCTCCTACCCGGTGATGACTCCGTCGGCCGCGGTGGGGGTGCTGGAGGCGATCTTCTGGAAGCCGGAGATGGCGTACGTCATCACGGCGATCGAGGTGCTGAAGCCGATCGAGTGGACGCAGATCCGGCGTAATGAGGTGAAATCCGTGGTCAGCGCCACGGAGGTCGCCGCGCTGCGCAAGAATCCCGGGCGCCGCTACGACGTCGAAAACGACCGCGACCAGCGCAACAGCATGCTGCTGCGCGATGTGCACTACCGGATTCGCGCGCAGATCCTGCGCGCTCCGCACGCCACGGACGTGCCCGAGCAAAAGTACCGCGATCAGCTCCGCCGGCGCGTCGACAAGGGGGCCTGCTTCTCCGAGCCCTATCTCGGCTGCCGGGAGTTCAGCGCCTCCTTCGGACCGCAGACGGACGCCCGGCCGATCGACCGCGACGAAGAACTCGGCGTCATGCTGCACTCCATCGTCTACCCCGCCTCCGGCGGGGAGCAGTACCGCTGGTTCCACGCGCAGTTGCACCAGGGGGTGATGCCGGTGCCAGTCGCCCCGTTGGGCGCGGACGAGGTCGCCATGCCGGTCTCGTCCGCCTGGCGTGCCGACGGCCCCGGTACGGGGCGGTGAGCTGGAGATGCTCCTGCACCGTCTGACCGAGTACGCGGCGCGAGCCGAGGCGGACGGCGAGCTGCCGCCGCCGTACTACCGGCCCAAACGGATCCAGTGGATCCTGCAGCTCAACGCGGACGGAACCGCGGCCGGCTTCGTGGACCGGCGCCCGGCCAAGGGCGACAAGCCGCTGGAGACGACCGCCCCGTACGCCTACCGGTCCGGGACGATGCCGCCGCCGTACCTGATGGTGGACACGGCCCAGTACGTCCTCGCCCTGCCCAAGCAGGCCCCGGGCAAACCGGTGACCGAACGCGCCGTCGAGGAAAGCCGGCGCCGGCGCGACGCCTACGCCGACCTCCTGCTGGCGTGGGCGAATGCGGCACCGGACGACCCGTACGCCACGGCGGTGCGGACGTTCGTCACCACGGGTGTCCTGCACCGGCTCAAGGCACCGCAGGAGATGACGGCCGCCGACAACATCGCCCTGATGGCGCACGACAACACCTGGCTGCACCTGCTGCCCAGCGTCCGGGATGCGTGGGCGGCTGGCGTGCGGTCCCGGAAGTCCGGCAAGAACGCCGCTGGTCTGTGCCTGGTCTGCGGCAAGGACGGGGAGCTGCTCAGCACCATCCCCGAGAGCATCAAAGCGGGCGCCATCCCCACCGCCGGCCGGGGCCGCGATGCCCAGCTCGTCAGCATCAACGCCTCCGCGCAGGGACGCAGCGGCGCCCTGCAACTGGTCAACACACCCGTGTGCGAGCGGTGCGGCGGGCGGGCCATGGCCGCCTTGAACCTGCTGCTCGCCAGCGACACGAACCGTCGGCGCGCCACCGACTCGGTTACCGTGTGGTGGACGCGAGAGCCGGTCGACGACCTCTTCGGCGCGCTGGACACCCCCACCGACGCCGCGGTGGCCCGGCTCCTCACATCGCTGCGCGAGCACCCCGACCCGGCCACCGCCGAGCGGATCGACCCCAGCGCCTACTACGCGCTGACCCTGGGCCTCAACAACGCCCGCGCCGTCGTCCTGGACTGGCTGGACATCCCGGTCGGACGGCTCCGCAACCACCTCGGTGCCTGGTTCGACCACCACCGCGTCTACGACGGCTGGAACCACAGCTACCGCTACTTCCCGCTGTGGCGCCTCGCCCTCGCCGCGGGCCGCTGGGACGCCAAGGCGAACAAGTACGCCCCCGGCAGCACTCCCAAGGGCCTGGAGCAGGAACTCCTGCACGCGGCTCTGACCCGCGCCCCGGTCCCCGCCCGCCTCCTGCCCCACCTCCTGCAGCGCATCCGCGCGGACCGGCGCGTCGATGCCCCGCGCATTGCCCTGCTGCGCCTCGCGCTCCACCCGAACCGGAAGGACCACCAGGTGACCGCCCCCGCTGACCGCCTCGATCCCACCCAACTCGACCCCGGATACCTGTGCGGGCGCGTCTTCGCCGTCCTCGAAGCCATCCAGTACGCGGCGCTGCCGGACGTGAAAGCCACCATCGGCGACAAGTTCTTCGGCACGGCCATGACCGCACCGGCCGCCGTGTTCAAAACCCTGCGGTTGGGCGCCAACGCCCACCTCAAACGGCTGCGCCGCGACAACGGGGCCGCCTACAACGTGCTCAGCAGGAGGCTGGCCGAGGCGTTCGCCGCCTTCGACCCCCACGACGGCATCCCCGCCCTCCTCACGACCGAGCAGCAGGCCAAGTTCGTCCTCGGCTACGAACAGCAGCGCGCCGCGGACTTCGCAGCCAAGGCCGCACACAAGAAGAACAAGGACCAGACCGTCCACGGCGCCGCCGAGGCTGGCTGACAGCCCCGCCCGGGCACCGCGTTTCGTCACCCGCTTCCACTCTCGGCCCGCACCGCAATAGCGGCAGGCAGCAATCCCGAAAAGCCGGCTCGCACCCCTTACGGAGAACGCCATGACCAGCCCGCACCTTGACCCGAACCGCAAGATGGACTTCGTCTTCCTCCTCGAAGCCCGCGACAGCAACCCCAACGGTGACCCGGACGCCGGCGGCATGCCCCGCACCGATCCCGTCTCGGGACAGGGCCTGATCACCGATGTCGCCCTCAAACGGAAGATCCGTAACACCGTCGCCCTCCTCAACGAGGAGGAAAAAAAGCCCGGCTACGACATCTACGTTGAGGCCGGCATCGCCCTCAACAGCCAGCACGAACGCGCCTACGCGGCCGACGCCGCCGGCTCCGAGGCCAGTCAGCTCGACGCACAGCAGTGGATGTGCCGGACCTTTTTCGACGTCCGAATGTTCGGCGCCGTCATGACGACCGGGCAGAAAAACCGCCAGGCCGGCCGCGTCCGCGGCCCCATCCAGCTCACCTTTTCCCGCTCGGTGGACCCGATCACCCCTCTTGAGTTCGGTATCACCCGCGTTGCCCCCACCAAGAGCGAAGACCTGGAGAAGAAGACCACCGAGATGGGTTCCAAGCACATCGTCCCCTACGGTCTCTACCGCGGCGAGGGCCACTTCAGCGCACCCCTCGCCAGCCGCACCGGCGTCACCAGCGACGACCTCGCCATGTTCTGGCGCGCCTTCACCCTCATGTTCGACCATGACCGCGCCGCGGCCCGCGGCGAACTCAACCTCCGAGGCCTGTACGTCTTCACTCACGACGACAAGTTCGGCAGGGCCCCCGCCCGCCAGCTCCTCGACCGCGTCACCGTCAAGGGACCCGGCGACGCCACCGCCCGCGCCTTCAGCGACTACCAGGTGGACGTCCACCAGGCCGACCTGCCCGAGGGTGTCTCGCTCACCGCTCTGATCGGATGACCGTCACATCCAGCCAGGGCAGAGAAGGAGACCCGGCCCAGGTCTCCCTCTCTGCCCTGGAGCACTACACCTACTGCCCACGCCAGTGCGGGCTGATCCTCCTTGAGGACTCCTTCACCGACGACACGGCCACTGTGCGCGGCACTCTTCTCCACCAGCGCGTCGACACCCCCGGGAACCGCGGCCGTGGCACCGTGCGCACCCTCCACGCCCTGCCCGTCTGGCACGACGGCCATGGACTGACCGGAATCTGCGACACCGTCGAACTGCACGCGGACGGCACCATCCTCCCCGTCGAACACAAATCGGGCCGTTACCACCCCGGAGGCCCCGCCGACGTTCAGGTCGCAGCCCAGGCCATGTGCCTGGAGTACATGTTCAAGCAACCAGTCATCACAGCAGCCATCTACTCCGGCACCGACCGGCGACGCCACACCGTCACCGTCAGCGAAGCCCTCCGCACCCGCGTCCTCGACGCGACGAGCGCCATCCGCAACCTCCTGAGCCACAACCACACGCTCCCGCCCCCCGCCGCCGACAGCCGCTGCCGGCGCTGCTCCATGGCCGCTGACTGCATGCCGAAACTCCTCGCAGGCACCCACCGCTACCAGCAGGCCCTGCACAACCTGTACCTCATCGACGACATCCAGGACGACGACGAGTGACCACCGAACTCCTCAACACTCTCTACGTCCAGACCCAGGGCACCGACCTGCGACTGGACCAGGACACCCTCCGCATCCACCTCCCCGACACCCCCGGACGCCGCACGCTGCCCCTGCGACGACTCAACGGCATCGTCGTCTACGGACACATCAACCTCTCCACGGAACTCATCACCCGCTGCGCACAGGACAAGCGGCCCGTCACCTGGATGAGCAGAGGCGGCCGTTACCTGGCCCGCCTCGACGGTGCAGTCCACGGCAACGTCCTTCTCCGGCACGCGCAGCACCAACGCCATGACGACACCGACGTACGCCTCGGCATCGCCCGGAACATCGTGGCCGGCAAGATCCGCAACAGCCGATGGATCCTGCTCCGAGCTGCCCGCGACGCCACATCCACCCGCCGAGAACACATCCGCAACGCCGCCGAAGCCCTTGCCACGGCTATCGACAAACTCGGTGCTGCAGAATCCATCGACGTCGTCATGGGCACAGAAGGCCAGGCGGCCCGGACCTACTTCGCTGCCCTTCCCCACATCCTGAGCCCTGCCACCGACCTGCCGCCCTTCACCCACCGCAATCGACGCCCGCCCACCGACCCCGTCAACGCGGCCCTCTCCTTTACCTACGGTCTCCTCCGCAGCCTCGTCCACGGAGCCCTCGAACAAGTCGGTCTCGACCCGTACCTCGGATTCCTCCATGGCCTCCGCCCCGGCAAACCAGCCCTCGCCCTGGACCTGATGGAGGAATTCCGCCCAGTTCTCGCCGACCGCTTCGCCCTCACCCAGTTCAACCGCCGGCAACTGCGGGCCAACCACTTCAACCACCTCAGCGGCGGCGCCGTGAGCCTCACCGAGGACGGCCGCAAAGAACTGATCGGAGCCTGGCAGGAATGGAAGACCCAGACCTGGGACCATCCCCTCGCCGGCCGGGAAGTGCCCGCCGGCCTCCTCCCAGTCATCCAGGCCCGCATCCTCGCCCGCCACCTCAGAGGCGAACTCCCCGGCTACCTCCCATGGACTGCCGCCTGATGGACCTGCTGCTGACCTACGACGTCGACACCACCAGCCCAGCCGGCCGACGCCGCCTTCGCCGCGTCGCAAAACTCTGTGAAGGTCATGGCCTACGGGTCCAGAAATCCGTTTTCGAAATCATCGCTGATGAGAAGACGCTTCTCAAACTCCTCCATGACCTCGACCAGATCATCGACACCGACACCGACAGCATCCGGCTGTACCGGCTGCCTGCCGACGGCTTCAACCACGTTCAGACTCTCGGCATCGCACAGATCCAACCCCATCATGGAGACCTCGTACTTTGACGAACCATGACATCCGCTACACGGCCGACGGGCGGATGAATGTTCCCCACGCACGCCAGCTTTGGAACCGGAAGCACACACGGGACACGCGGATCGCACCGAAGCCGAATGTCCGTATTCAGTGTCTCTGATGCCCTCTGCTCACCCACGCAGGAGTGAGCGGTAGGCTGTTTCCGCTGCTCAGACACCGTGGCGGTCGCCCTCCGGGGCGACCGAGGATCGCAACATGGACGCCTGGTGGCGGTTGTCGCGGTCCATGCCGGTGGCGGTCGCCCTCCGGGGCGACCGAGGATCGCAACCTCTTGAGGGGATTCGGGTGGCCCGGGGCGGCCGGGTGGCGGTCGCCCTCCGGGGCGACCGAGGATCGCAACGGCGTGTCGCGGTCTGTCGTCGGCCGCTCTGGGATGTGGCGGTCGCCCTCCGGGGCGACCGAGGATCGCAACCCGCCCGGGTGGCCGCCCAGGTGGATACGCTCCCGGTGGTGGCGGTCGCCCTCCGGGGCGACCGAGGATCGCAACGCCGCTTCCGCACGCGGTGAGGGCGGCGGCGAGAGCGGTGGCGGTCGCCCTCCGGGGCGACCGAGGATCGCAACGCCCTGGCCGAGCACGCCGAGACCCGGATCCGCGCCGGTGGCGGTCGCCCTCCGGGGCGACCGAGGATCGCAACCACCCGGCGCCGCGTGTGCCCGCGCGCGGGAGGACGGTGGCGGTCGCCCTCCGGGGCGACCGAGGATCGCAACCTATGTGCTCCCACCCACCCACCCACTCGCGCGCTGTGGCGGTCGCCCTCCGGGGCGACCGAGGATCGCAACACCACCCCGGCCGGGAACTGCCACGCGAGGGTGCCGGTGGCGGTCGCCCTCCGGGGCGACCGAGGATCGCAACCTCCGCACGATCGCCGCCACGGTGCAGGCCCCGCGGCGTGGCGGTCGCCCTCCGGGGCGACCGAGGATCGCAACATCTGTGCTCCTGACGTGCGGTGTGGGGCACCTCGTGTGGCGGTCGCCCTCCGGGGCGACCGAGGATCGCAACCACGCCTCACCCGGGCACGGCCCGCGCGCCGTAGCAGGTGGCGGTCGCCCTCCGGGGCGACCGAGGATCGCAACGTGCTGCTGTACGCCGCCCATCTTGCTGCCGACTAGTGGCGGTCGCCCTCCGGGGCGACCGAGGATCGCAACCCCTCAGCCCCTCCCCGGGCAGTCCGGTCTGCTCACGGTGGCGGTCGCCCTCCGGGGCGACCGAGGATCGCAACCTGTTCGCCGCGTCGGAGGGCGAGGCGCACGCGCTGGTGGCGGTCGTCCTCCGGGGCGACCGAGGATCGCAACTCCGACCAGGCCGACAGGCTCGCGGTGGGGGCGCCGTGGCGGTCGCCCTCCGGGGCGACCGAGGATCGCAACCTTCTCGTGGGTGAAGGTGGATCTCAGGCCCCGGCTGTGGCGGTCGCCCTCCGGGGCGACCGAGGATCGCAACCCCTGGAGGGTGGCTGGCCTGCCGGTGCGGGATCTGTGGCGGTCGCCCTCCGGGGCGACCGAGGATCGCAACATCGACGGCATCTACAGCATGCTGGGCCGGGTGGCCGAGTGGCGGTCGCCCTCCGGGGCGACCGAGGATCGCAACTATTCGAGCCCCACGCTGACCAGTGCGGGCCTGGCGCAGTGGCGGTCGCCCTCCGGGGCGACCAAGGATCGCAACGCTTCGGTCGTCTCGCGGTCCGCTTCGGCCGCACGGCGTGGCGGTCGCCCTCCGGGGCGACCGAGGATCACAACGTGCGGGTGGACCGGCATTGCCGCATCGCGCCCCGTGGCGGTCGCCCTCTGGGGTCGTCTTCGCATGCGTGTTTGGAGACGATGCCCGTACTGGGGGTAGTGGCTTTGTTCCTGTGCAACAGGGTGGCTAACGCATGCCGTCGCTGACTGCCCAACGATCGGGACTTCGTGGGGCTCCGCTGAGGGGGAGGCGTGCTGGGGGATCCTGCACAGGTGCCTCCCCATGACCTGAGGCTGACGACCCCGGTCGTAGTGCCGCACCGGCAGGGGTGGAGGTGGAGCCGACAGCGAACAGCAGTGATCAGATACGTCAAAAGGTCTGGCGTGGGACGGAGCCGGTCTCGCCGACCGTGCTCGAGTGCCGCCGCTGTAGCGTGGTTGGCGCAGCCGACCTCGGCGGATGAGCGGAAACCGCTGTGGTGGGGACTGCTCGCGTGATTCGACCGGTACCGTGCTACTGACCCCTACACAGGTGCTGTCCCTGACCCGACGGATGTTCGACAGGGCGCGAGCCTGGCCCGAGCGTTGCGCTACGTACTGCGGATGCCTCCCGCCCTCGTGGTCCGGGTGCATGAGCAGCTGTATGAGCTGATCAAGAGTCCCTCCATAACGTGTGACGTGGCAGGCGATGGCGGCAGTGACGCGGTGCCCGTGCTCAGACACGCCTTGTCGGTCACCACGGCGAACGACCTCTCCGTCATGGCCGAGCTTGCTGTAGCTGCCGATGGCGTAGCGACCAGTGAGGTCCCCGAGGAGGACCAGGTCGGCAGCGGTCGGTGGGAGATGGGCGAGTCCCAGGGGAATGGTGTGACTGCCTCTGGCCGCCTCCGGATGGGGTTTCCCTGAACGCGAAGCCTTCTGTGAGCGCTGCGAATGGGGGTACGTCGTATGGCATTCTGGGGTCGTCTCGCGAAAGACATGGACGTCACCTGGGCCCGCGAAACCACGGGTGGTGTCCGGAACCGACCTCCAATCGGTGCCAGCGAAGAGCCTCCGGGATGGCTGTCCTGGAGGCTTTCGTGTGCCTGGCTCCGGTGGAGGCAGGCATCCCCGTCGCGGCTCGGTCGGGGGGACCGGGAAGGAGCCCGAGTCGTCGGCCTGTCCGGCTCCGGACTTCCCGGGCCGCTCAGAGGGCAGGGACGGAGGGGATGCCTCTGGCTGCCTCCGAGCGACCTGGGCCGATCCGGGGTCGAATCAGAGCGATTTCCTCTGACTGCCTCCGATCGCCTCTGCAACCCGTCCTAGCGGGTCACAGCCGGTTCGCTTCGCAAAGCCGCAGCTCAGAAGGGTGCTTTTGGAGAACCCGGCGTACAGCACGGCTCGTCTGCCGCCACCGCAGGTCAGGACGGGGCGTCCGTACCGGTCGGCAGCACCGCCTCCGGTGACTCGGGCAGGGTCTGGCCGCCGTCGACGGTGACGACCTGCCCCGTGATGAACGACGCCCGCTCACCGGCGAGGAACTCCACCACGTCGGCGATCTCCTGCGGCCGGGCGAGGCGGCCCAGGGGGACGGTCGCGGCCATCTGGGCGAGGTAGGCCTCTCCCAGCTCCTGCAGGCCTTCGGTCAGCACGTTGCCGGGAGCCACCGCGTTCACGGTGATGCCGTACGGGGCGAGTTCCAGCGCGGCCGTCCGCATGAAGCCCAACTGTGCGGCCTTGCTCGCGCCGTAGTGGCTCCAGCCCGGAAACCCGGTGAGCGGGCCGGTGATCGAGGACGTCAGCACGATCCGGCCGCGCCCGGACTCCCGCAGCAGCGGCACGCACGCGGCGACGGCGAGTATCTGGCTCTCCACGTTGGTGGCGAAGACCTCGCGTACGTCGGCGTGCGTCATGTCCGCCAGCGGCTTGTTGGGGAAGACGCCGGCGTTGAGGCACAGCACGTCCAGGCCGCCGAGCGAGGTCCGGGCGGACTCGGCCAGCCGCTGGGCGAAGTCGCGCTCGGTGACGTCGAGGGCCAGCCCCTCCACGGTCTGACCGGCACGGCGCCCGGCTCCCCGGAGGGCCTCCAGCACGTGCTCCGGAACGCTGCGCCCGGTCAGCAGGACGTCCGCCCCGGCGGTCACGAACGTGGAGGTGATCGCGGCGCCGATGCCGCGTGTGCCGCCGACGACGGCGACCTTCGGGGGTAAGGGATTGTTCATGTGGCCCTGCCTCGTCTGCTGCGTGTGCCGGACGCGGGGTCCGGCCGGGTCCCGCGGTGTGCGGTGTGGTGTCGAGGTGATGGATGTCCCGCCGCGGGCGGCGTCATGCCGGCCCCGGCGGATCGGGCGTCGTGCGCGCCGTACGGGCCCGCGCCGCACGGGAGGATCAGTCGGGCAGCGGCAGTTCGGTGAGCATGACGGCGAAGAGCGGGGAGTCGGCGAAGGGCTGCCGCTCGCCGACCTTCCGGTAGCCCCAGGACTCGTACAGGGCCTGCACCTTGGGGCGCCTGACGTCCACGGAGAGGACGGCCAGGTCCTCGTCGCGACGTGCCAGCAGCCCGTGGTGCAGCAGGCGGGAGGCGCCGGTCTTGCGCCAGCGCGGGCGCACCATCAGCTCCGAGAGGGAGAACGTGCGGGACGCCTCGGGGGCCGGGTCCAGGAACTCCCGCCACCACTCGCGGCCGGGCGTGGCCGGTGCGCCGTAGGCGTAGCCCACCGGCTCGCCGTCGTCGTAGCCGATCAGGCAGGAGAAGCCGGGATTGCCGCCCCAGTGGTCCACGAACCAGGGGAAGCGCTGGACGAACGGATCGTCCAGCCGGTCCGCGTAGGCGTCGGCGTGCACGTCCAGGAGGGTCTGCCGGATCTCCGGCAGGTCGTCGTGGGTGTAGTGGCGCAGATCCAGGCCGGCGGCGATCGTCATGCGAGGGTCCATTCGGTGCGGTGGCGGTCGGCCCACTCCCGCGCGGCGGCGGAGTCGGGGGCGATGGTGATCAGGTCGCGGTGGAAGTCGCCGAGGCGGGAACGCATCCGGCCGGGGAGGGGAGTGCCCTCCATCAACTGGAACGCGGTCTCGGTGGTCGCGCAGGCCTGTTCGATGTCGCGCTGGTGGAGCTGGGCCATGGCGAGTCGCAGCGTGGCCATGGCCCGGTTGCGGCGGAATCGGCTGGGGATGGTGGACAGCGCTATGTGGGAGGCGGCCTCGGCCTTGGCTGGGTCGCCGATGCGGTCGTGGACGACGGCGGTGAGAGCACTCAGCTCGGCAGGCCCGTAGAACGCGACCCAACTCGGTCGAGGCGCCCGCAGGTCGGCCTTGGCAAGAGCCTCTTCGGCATGACCGAGGGAGCGCAGGGCTGCCTGGCGGTCACCGAGGTAGGAATGGCTGACCGCAGTGCGGGCGTGGGCGAGCGAGGCGAACAACGGGTCGCGGCGGGCGGCGGTGGTGGCCTGTGCGGCGTACGCGGCGGTCACGGCCTGTGCGTAGTTCCGGCGTTGGCGGGCCAGCAAGGCATGCGCATTCCACACACTCAGCTCTGTGACGGAGTCCCTGGCCATCCGAGCCAGGTACAGAGCCCGGTCCAAGTGCTGATGTGCCTGGTTGGAGCGGTGGGCGTCGATCGCGGACCAGGCGGCGGCTGCGGTGTAGTCGGCCGCCACGCCGAACAGGCGTTGCCTCACGCGCTGGGAGGCCGCCCGCTCCTGCATCCTCAGCGCCAGGGCGGCGCCGGACAGCGCCGCGCGCTCCAGGCTCTCGTGGCCGCCCCGGGACTGGTCCAGAGTGGTCAGGGCCTCCAGCCCTTCGCGGAGCCGGATCACGTCGGAGGTGCCGACGGACGAGGGCCGGGCGGCGGCGACCAGGGGGACGGCCCCCGCGGTCGTCCCGGTGGTGGCGGTGAGGAAGTGACGGCGTCGCACGGGCTCCTCCTGCTCCGGTGAGGGCGCGGTGCCGCATCCGCCCGCCGGGGGTGTGAAGCCCAACTCCTCGACGGCGCAACCGAACACCGCTTCTAAAGCCTGCCTCTGCCGAGCATGCGGCCAAATCGTCTTTCCGGCCAGCCAGTTGCGCACCGTCCGATCGCTGACGGTCCCCTCGTACCCGTCGGCGCGCAGATGGGCGTTGACGGCCTCGGCCAACTCGGTCTGGGTGAGGCCCGCTTCGAGCATGCGACTTCTGAGGTCCTGGTTCCTCTGCACTGACTCACGGTAACCACGCGACGCCGTCGCGTAGAGCCGATGAGGGGAAATTTCCGGTCGGGGACGGTCCACCGGGCCCCGGGTTTTCCTTAACCCCTGCCGCGCCCGGCCGTTGACTGGGCGAGACGGGAGCCGTGGGCCCGCCGGGGGAGCGGGGGACGGCAGCCGACTCCCAGGTATCCGGAACGAGGCGATGGCAGCGACGATGACCACGACCACAGGCGGCCCCGAGCCCTTCGGAGCGTCCCCCTGGCCGGCGATCGGCCTACGTGTCCTGGACGCCGGCGCGGGCCGGGTCGGCGTGGTCCTGCTCCTGCGGGATGCCGCCGGGAAGGTCTACACCGAAGGGGCGGGCCGCCCGGCGCGGGCTCTGCTGCGCCCCGAGGGCCGCCGCGAGCCGCGCTGGTGGGCCGAGGTCGGCGATCTGCGGAGCGCGCCGTGAGGGCCGGGCGGGAGGTCGGGCTGGGGCACCGGGAGCACCCGCTGCTCGGGCGGACCGTGCTGGACACTGCCACCGGGCGCACCGGCGTCCTGCGGGCGGTCTGCCCCGAGCCGGACGGCTGCCGGGCGTGGACGGGGCCGGTGCTCCGGCCGGGCGGCGGCCCGCCGGTGGCGTGGCTGGCCCCCGTCGGGGGCGGCGTGGAGTGGACCACCGCCCTGGACGCGATCCGGGAGGCGGGCGGA
The DNA here is from genome assembly GCF_042681365.1 of Streptomyces desertarenae. Classification (NCBI taxonomy): domain Bacteria; kingdom Bacillati; phylum Actinomycetota; class Actinomycetes; order Kitasatosporales; family Streptomycetaceae; genus Streptomyces; species Streptomyces desertarenae. Next base: position 375,271 of record NZ_JBHUFU010000001.1, read on the forward strand.
TGAACGCCCGCCGCCTCCTCCGCCTGCCGGAGCCGGACGGCCTCGTGGCCGGTGTCGTTCTCGCCGCTGCGAACGTGCTCGGCATCGGAGCCGTGGCCGGCTCCGCGGGGATCGCCCCGGCCGTCCCCGGCGCGGTGCCCGTCACCGTCCCGGACGGCGCCGGAGCCGCGTCCGACCGGCGACCGCCCACGGCGGAGAGGGGAGGTGGGGAGGCGGCGACGGGAACGAGCCGATGGCGGTGACCGGTGCCACCCCTGCCCGTCCCCGTCCCCGCCCGGGGAGCGGGGGCGGGCTTGGCCCGCCCGATGCGGTCCCGGCCGGGACCGCGGGGTCAGGCGTCCACCTCGTACCGCCCGGTCTCCAGGAAGTACCGCAGTTCCTCCGGCGTGCCGTCGATGACCTCCTCCGCGGCCTTGCGGAGGGCGTCGCTGATGGTCGGGTCCGCCAGGATGCGGAAGACGGCGACGCGGTCGTCCTCGGCCTGGGCGAGGCGGTAGCCGGTCTCCAGGAAGGCGCGCAGGGCTTCGGGGCTGCCGTCGTCGAGGGTTTCGTTGGCTTCGCGGATGACTGCCTTGTCGCCGTTCTGGGTCGCCAGGTGCAGGATGCGGAAGATGGCGACGCGGTCGTCCTCGGCCTGGGCGAGGCGGTAGCCGGTCTCCAGGAAGGCGCGCAGGGCTTCGGGGCTGCCGTCGTCGAGGGTTTCGTTGACCTCGCGGATGACTGCCTTGTCGCCGTTCTGGTTCGCCAGGTGCAGGATGCGGAAGATGGCGACGCGGTCGTCCTCGGCCTGGGCGAGGCGGTAGCCGGTCCTGAGGAACTCCCGCATGTCCTCCGCGGTGCCGTCGAGGGCCTCGTTGGCCTCCCGGGTGACTCCCCTGCCGGAGTCCTCGTCCGCCAGGATCCGCAGGATCGCGATGCGGAGTTCCTCCTCCGACATCTCGTCCACCGGCTTCTCGGGCGCGGTCGTCGTGGCCGTCGCGGTCGTCGGTGCGGCCGTCGGGTCGGCGGCGAACGCCGGGGCGGTGAGGAGCAGGGCCGGGGCCAGGGCGGTGGCCGCGACGAGCAGAGTGGCGCGGGTCGGCCTCATGGGCGTGTACCTCCGTGGTCATGCCGTCGATGGGAGGATCCTCGCCGCTGCGCGCGCCGTGATCACTACCGGAACCGGGCAGTTTTCGCAGGCCGTCGTTGCCGACCCGTGGGGCAGGGGCGCCGCGCCCGCGCCGGGGCCCCGTCGCGCGGGTGGCCCGACCGACTCGTGTGGCCACCGGGTGCGACCGTATGATGCATATATGTCGGATATCGAACTGGCCGGCAGCCGCCGCGGCGCGGGGCCGGTCCTGGTCGTGATCCGGCAGCTGGACCGGGAGGGCTGGGCGCCCGTCATCGATCTGCTGGCCCGTGAGCGCGAGGTCGTGGCGGTCGACCTGCCCGGATTCGGTGGCAGTCCGCCGCTGCCGGACGGCCGCACCCCCACCGTCCGGGCGCTGGCCGCCGAGGTCGCCGCGTGGTTCCCCGCGGCCGGCCTCACACGCCCGCCCGTCGTGGGCAATTCGCTCGGCGGGGCCGTCGCTCTCGAACTCGTTCGGACCGGCGCGGTCGGCAGCGCCGTCGCCCTGTCCCCGATCGGCCTGTGGACCGGTCCCGAGGCCGCCTACGCCCTCGGCTCGCTCCGGGTCGCGCGCACGGTGGCGGAGGCCCTCGGTCCCCGCACGGCGCGGGTGGCCGGCAGCCCGCTGGGTCGCACGCTCGCGTTCTGGCAGCTGGTCGCGCGCCCCCGGCGGATGACGGCGGAGGCGGCCGACCGCGCCCTGCGCGACCTGGCCCGCTCGCCCGGTTTCGCGGCCACCCGCCGGGCGGCCCGCGCCTACCGGCTCGCCGGCTTCACACCGGCCGTCCCCGTCACGGTCGCCTGGGGCACCCGCGATGTCCTGACCCCCCGCCACCAGGCCCGCCGCGCGGCCCGGCTCCTGCCGGGGATCCGCCTCGTCCGGCTGCGCGGCTGCGGGCACTCGCCCATGTCCGACGACCCCGACCGCATCGCCCGCCTCCTGCTGTCCGCGGGCACCGCCTGAGGCGGGGCGGGCCGGACGGAGCGGACGGAATGTCGGCCGCCGTCCCGGCGGGGGTCGGTACCGATAATGCCGGTACGCGACGGAAGGACCACCGCATGAGCTCCGAGGCGTTCAAGGATCACGGGCCGCGCCCCCACGTGCTCGACATCGAGCAGGCCACCCTCACCAACGACCGCTTCCGCACCACCCTGTGGACCGGCACCAGCCTCCAGCTGACGGTGATGAGCATCGAGCCGGGCGGCGAGATCGGCCTGGAGATGCACATCGACCGCGACCAGTTCCTGCGCGTGGAGGCGGGCCGGGGCCGGGTGCTGATGGGCGCGGAGAAGGACCGGCTCACCTTCGACCGGGAGGTCGTGGACGACTGGGTGGTGCTCGTCCCCGCCGGGACCTGGCACAACGTCGTCAACACCGGAGAGGAGCCGCTGAAGCTCTACTCCCTCTACGCCCCGCCCGAGCACCCGCACGGCACCGTGCACCGCACGAAGGCCGACGCCGACGCCGCCGAGGAGGCGGAGCGGGCCGGGGGGCCCGGCGAGTACGCCGGAGAGTGACCGAAGGGCGCCCTTCACCGGCCCGGCGCCGCGTGCGATGCTCGCGGGCGTCGGGGCCCGGTGGAGCCCGCCGGGCCCGTTCGGTCGGGGAGAGCGGGGAGGGAGCGGTTCGATGACGGTCCGCGGGGTGCTGTTCGACGTCGACGACACGCTGTTCGACTACTCGGGCTCGGACGAGGCCGGGCTGCTGGCCCACCTCGGGGCCGAGGGCCTGCTGGACCGCTTCACCGACCCCGCCGCGGCCGTCCGGCTCTGGCGGGAGGTCACCCGGGCCGAGTACGCCCGCTACACCGCCGGCGAGACCACCTTCGCCGGTCACCGGCGCGCCCGGGTGCGGCGGTTCCTGGCCCGCGCCGGGCAGCCGGGGGCGGACGGCATGTCCGACGAGGAGGCCGGCGCCTGGTTCGCCGGGTACACGGCCCACCGGGACGCCGCGCGCAGGGCCCTGGACGGCGCGGCGGCCGTCCTCACCGAGTTCGCGCCCCGCTACCGCCTCGGCGTGGTCTCCAACTCCTCACTGCCGCACCAGCGGAAGAAGCTGGCGGCCATCGGCCTGCTGGCGTACTTCGGCGACGCGCTGGTCTGCTCGGTGGAGCACGGCGAGGCCAAGCCCGCGCCGGGCATCTTCCTCGCCGGGTGCGCCCTGCTGGGCCTGGAGCCGCACGAGGTGGCCTACGTCGGCAACGACCACGCGGTCGACGCGGTGGGGGCGCGCGACGCGGGGCTGCACGCGTACTGGCTCGACCGCGGGGACACCGGCCGGCAAGGCGCGCGGGCGGGCGCGCCCGGCGAGGGGATCGGCGTCATCCGCTCCCTGTCCGAGCTGCCCGCCGCCCTCGCCGCCCTCGCCGCCCGGACCGCCTGAGCGGCGGCGGGCCGGGCGGCGGGGGCGGCCTCACGCCTGCCGCAGCACCTCCGGCGACAGCTCCGCCGGGGAGCGGTGGCCCGTCAGGCCCAGCGTCAGGTCCAGGTCCGCGAGCAGGCCGCGCAGCACGTGCCGCACGCCGTCCTCGCCGCCCAGCGCCAGGCCGTAGACGTACGGGCGGCCGACCAGCACGGCCCGCGCGCCCAGCGCCAGCGCCTTGAGGACGTCCGAGCCGGTGCGCACCCCCGAGTCGAACAGGACCTCGATCCGGTCGCCGACGGCCGCGGCGATCTCCGGCAGCACGTCCAGGGCGGCCACCGCGCCGTCCACCTGGCGCCCGCCGTGGTTGGAGACCACCACGCCGTCCATGCCGGCGGCCGCCGCGCGCCGGGCGTCGTCCGGGTGCAGGACGCCCTTGAGCACGATCGGCCCGTCCCACCTCTCGCGCAGGAACGGCAGCCGCTCCCAGGACCGGTCCGTCCCCGTGAACATCTGCACCCAGCGCAGCACCGCGGAGACCGGGTCCTCCTCCGGGGGCCTGGCCAGCTGGGCCCGGAACGCCGGGTCGGAGAAGGGGATGGCGGTGCCGACGCCCCGGATGAACGGCAGGTAGGACAGGTCCAGGTCGTGGGGGCGCCAGCCCAGCGTCCAGGTGTCCAGGGTGACCACGAGGGTGGTGTGGCCCGTCGCCCGCGCCCGCTCCAGGATGCCGGCGCAGACCTCGTCGTCGTCGGGCCAGTAGAGCTGGAACCAGCGCGGCCCGTCGCCGCTCGCCTCCGCGACGTCCTCCAGGGTGTGGGAGGAGGCGGTGGACAGCACCGCGGGCACGCCCAGGGAGGCCGCCGCCCGCGCGGTGGCGAGCTCGCCGTCGGGGTGGACGACGGACTGCACGCCCACGGGCGCCAGCAGGACGGGGGCGGGCATCCCGGTGCCCAGCACGGTGGTGCGCAGATCGCGGACGGTGGCGTCGCGCAGCATGCGCGGGACGATCCGCCACCGGTCGAACGCCTCCCGGTTGGCGCGCGCCGTCGACCCGGAGCCGGCCGCTCCGGCCACGTACCCGAACGGCCCCGGCTCCAGCCGCCCGCGGGCGGCGTCCTCCAGGGCGGTGGGGTCGGTGGTGAACGGCGGGAGCCGCCCCTCCAGGCCGTTCAGGTAGATCTCGCTCTGGTAGGCGGCGAAGCCCGCCCCCGCCGCCCCGTCCGTGTCGCTCATCGCCCGTCCCTTCCCTCGCGGCTCCCGCGGGCCGGGCGCGCCCCGCGTCCGTTCCGCGGCGCCGCGCGGCTCACCCGATGCGGGCCGCGGCCCCCGACACCCGCACGCGCGGGTCGTCCGCGTGCAGCCCGACCTCCAGCAGACCGGGGCGCCCCATGTCGTGCCCCTGGTGGAGGGTGAGCCGCGCCGGTGCGGCGACCAGGCCCAGGGCGCGAAGATACCCGCCCAGCGCCGCCGCTGCCGCCCCCGTGGCGGGATCCTCCACGACTCCTCCCACCGGGAACGGGTCGCGGACGTGGAAGACCGTCTCCGACTCCCGCCACACCAGCTGGAGGGTGGTCAGGTCCCGGCGGAGCATGAACGCCTTCAGCCGTTCGACGTCGTACTCCAGCGCCGCCAGCCGCCCGCGCGTGGCGGCGGCCAGGACGAGGTGCCGGGCCCCGGCGTAGGCGATGCGCGGCGGCAGCTCCGGGTCCAGTTCGCCGTGCGCCCAGCCGAGCGCCGCCAGGGCCTCGGCCACGTCCTCCCGGCCGACGTCCGCCACGTGGGGCTCGACGCTGGTGAGGGTGGCGCGCCGGGTGCCGTCGGACGCCCGGTCGACGGTGACGGGCACGGTGCCGGCCGGGGCGGCGAAGACCAGCTCGCCCGGTCCGGTCCGCTCGGCCAGCGCGACGGCGGCCGCCACCGTGGCGTGCCCGCAGAACGGCACCTCGGCCAGCGGGCTGAAGTAGCGGATGCCGAAGCCGCGCCCGGGCGGGGCGCCGAGGCCGGCGGGCGGGGCGGTGACGAAGGCCGTCTCCGAGTAGCCGACCTCGGCGGCGACGGCGAGCATCGCCGCCTCGTCCAGGCCGTCCGCGTCCAGCACGACGCCGGCCGGGTTGCCGCCGTCCGGGTCGGAGGAGAAGGCCGTGTAGCGCAGGACTTCCGGGGCGGCGCCCCCGTCTCTCGTCTCGGTCATGCCCGGTCAACTCCGCCCCGGCGGCGGTTGTTCCGCGCCCCCCGGGGGGAGGGCGGGCGCCACCGGCCGTCCGCCCGGCGTCACCCGCCCGCCATGGAAGCGCCATGTACGCGCCAACATCTCGCCGCCGTGCCGCCGCCCCCGGGGGCTGCAATCACCTGCATGACGCACTCCACGAGCGCCACCGCCGAACTGAGAGCCGCCGCCCGCCACCTGAACCGCCGCCGCTTCCTGACCGTCTCCGGCGCCGCCGCGGCCCTGGCCCTGGGCACCAACCTGCCCACCGCGGCCCACGCCGCGCCCGCCCTGGACCCCGCCCGGATCGGCGAGGACCCCTTCGCCCTGGGCGTCGCCTCCGGCGACCCCCGGCCGGACTCCGTGGTGCTGTGGACCCGGCTGGCCACCAGGCCGTACGAGGCGGACAGCGGGCTCCCCGCCCGGCCGGTCGCCGTCCGCTGGGAGATCGCCCACGACGAGCGCTTCCGCCGCGTCGTCCGGCGCGGGCAGCTCCTCGCGCACCCGGAGTTCCACCACGCCGTGCACGTCGAGGCCGGCGGCCTGGCGCCGGGCCGCGACTACCACTACCGGTTCCGCGTGGGCCGCTGGACCAGCCCCGCCGGACGCACCCGCACCGCCCCCGCGCCCGGCTCCATGCCGGGCGGGCTCCGCTTCGGCCTGGTCTCCTGCCAGTCGTACCACGACGGCTACTACACCGCGCTCGGGCACCTGGCCCGCGAGGAGGGCCTCGACGCCGTCTTCCACCTCGGCGACTACCTGTACGAGTACCCCGTCTCCGCCGTCGGAGGGGACCGCAACTACACCGACCGCACCCTGCCCGACCTGTTCAACCGGGAGACGGTGACGCTGGAGGACTACCGGCTGCGGTACTCCCTGTACAAGTCCGACGCCGACCTCGCGGCCGCCCACGCCGCCCACCCGTGGATCGTCACCTGGGACGACCACGAGACGGAGAACAACTACGCCAACGGCATCCCGGAGAACGGCGTACCGCCGGAGGAGTTCCTGATCCGCCGGGCCGCGGCCTACCGCGCGTACTACGAGAACATGCCGCTGCGCCGGCCCCAGCGCCCCCAGGGCCCCGACCTGAGGCTCTACCGGCGGCTGCACTACGGGCGCCTGGCGCAGTTCGACGTCCTCGACACCCGCCAGTACCGGGACAACCAGGCCAGCGGCGACGGCTGGAAGCTCCCCACGCCCGAGTCCGAGGCCCCCTCGCGGACGATGCTGGGCGCCTCCCAGGAGCGCTGGCTGATCGACGGCTGGCGCCGGTCGCAGGCGGTGTGGAACGTGGTCCCGCAGCAGGTCACCTTCTCCCGCCGCCGCAACCGCGTCGAGGGCCCCTGGCCGCTGTCGATGGACGCCTGGGACGGCTACCCGGCCGCCCGGGAGCGGGTGCTGGCGGGCGCGGAGTCGGCCGGGATCGACAACCTGGTCGTCCTCACCGGCGACGTCCACGTCCACTACGGGTTCGACATCAAGCGGGACTTCGACGACCCCGGCTCCCGCACCGCCGGCGTGGAGGTCGTCACCACCTCCGTCAGCAGCGGACGGAACGGTGCGGCGAAGCCCGGCAACTGGCAGACGCTGATGACCGCCAACCCGCACATGAAGTACTACAACGGGCAGCGCGGGTACGTCCTGCTCGGCCTGGACGCCGAGAAGCTGCGGGCCGACTACCGGACCGTTCCGGCGGTGACGACCCCGGGCGCGCCGATCACCACGGCGGCCTCCTTCGTCTCGCAGGCGGGCGAGCCGGGCCTGCTGCCCGCCTGAGCCGGCCGGGCCCCCGGCGGAGGTCTCGTCCCGGTGTGAGCGGTATTGCGCCGGAGGCGGTGCGCCGGGGACGGAAAACCTGGGATGATTGGACGGCTTCCACGACCTGATGGAGAGGTGCATGTCCGACCCCGGCCCGTCCCCGGCCGCCGCCGAACGCGAGATCCCCCAACAACTGCCCGTCCCTCCCGCCCCCGACGCCCCCGCAGCCGGCGGCGCGCCCGAGGCGGCGCCCCCCGCCGGCCGCGCCGGCCGCGCCGGGCTGCTGACCGTCCTCATCCTCGGCAGCCTCACCGCCCTGCCCGCGCTGTCGATGGACATGTACCTCCCGGCGCTGCCCGACATCGCCACCGCCTACGGCAGCCCGGCCGCCGAGGTGCAGCTCACCCTGACGGCCTGCCTGCTCGGCCTGGCCGTCGGGCAGATCGTCGTCGGGCCGATGAGCGACCGGTTCGGCCGCCGCCGCCCGCTGCTGATCGGCATGGCGGGCTACGTCCTGGCCAGCATCGCCTGCGCCCTCGCCCCGGGCGTCCACAGCCTGACCGCGTTCCGCCTCGCCCAGGGGCTGGCCGGGGCGGCGGCCATCGTGATCGCCCGCGCGGTCGTCCGCGACATGTTCGACGGGCTGGCCATGGCCCGCTTCTTCTCCACCCTGATGCTGATCTCCGGCCTCGCCCCGATCCTGGCGCCCGTGCTGGGCGGGCAGGTGCTGCGGTTCACCGACTGGCGCGGCGTCTTCCTCGTCCTGGCGGGCTTCGGCCTGATCACCACCGTGGTCACCGCCCGCTGCCTGCCCGAGACCCTGGCTCCCGGGGACCGGCACGCCGGCGGGGTCGGTGAGGCGCTGCGCACCGCGCGCGGGCTCCTGGCCGACCGGGTGTTCACCGGCTACCTGCTGGTGGGCAGCTTCGCCTTCGGTGCGCTGTTCGCGTACGTCTCCGCCTCGTCGTTCGTCGTCCAGGAGATCTACGGGGCCTCGCCGCAGACCTTCAGCCTGCTGTTCATGGTCAACTCCATCGGGCTGGTGGCCGCCGGGCAGGTCAACGGCAAGCTCCTGGTGGGCCGGGTCTCCCTGGACCGGGTCATCGCCGTCGGCCTGGCCCTGATCCTGCTGGCGTCCGTCGCGCTGCTGCTGATGACCTCCGGCGTCCTCGGCCCGGTAGGCCTGGTCCCGGTCTCGGCCGCGCTGTTCGTGCTGATGTCGGCCATGGCGCTGGTGCTGCCCAACGCCAACTCCGAGGGGCTGATGCGCGCCTCGCGCGCGGCCGGCTCCGCCTCCGCGCTGCTGGGCGCCTCCCAGTTCCTCATCGGGGCCCTCGCCTCCCCGCTGGTGGGCGTCGCGGGCGAGGACACGGCCGTGCCCATGGCCGCGGTGCAGCTGGGCACCGTCCTGCTGGCGGGCGCGAGCTTCGTGCTGCTGTGCCGCCCGGGGCGCCGGCGCGCCCGGTAGGCACCCGCCTCCGGTGCCCCGGCACCGCAGGCGGAACGGCCCCGCGGGCATGGAGCCCGCGGGGCCGTTCCGCGTTTCCGGCGCGGGGGCGCTCCCGCGCCGGTGCCGGGGCGCCGCGTCAGGCCGCCGGGACGGGGGCGCCGCGCCGGGCCCCGAGCAGCAGCGGGCGGTAGGCGGCGAGCCGCCGTGCGCGGTTGACGGTGAGGGCGCCGACCAGTTCGCCGCCGCGGTGGTAGGAGACCTCCAGGTGTCGGCCGGGCACGTCGTACTCGACCGTCCGGGCCTCGTCGGCCAGGTGCGGCAGCCCCAGCGAGCGGATGCGGACGCCGTGCTGGTCGGACCAGAACGAGGGCACCGCGGCGGGGAGTTCGGGAAGGCCGCCGTCCCCGCCGGAGTGCAGCAGGACGCGGGCCGCCGCGGCGGCGTGCTCCACCGCGGCGCTCCAGTGCCCCAGGTGGAGCGTCCCGCCGGCCGGCGGGCACGGCCGGCGGGACACGTCGCCGACGGCGACGACGTTCCGCAGCGCCGTGCCGTCCGCGGTCAGGACGCGGCCGTGCGCGTCGCAGACGACGGCACCGTCCAGGAGCACCCCGCTGCCGCGCAGCCAGGCGGTGTTGGGCACGGCGCCCAGCGCCAGGAGCACGGCGGTGGCCGGCACGTGGGTGCCGTCGCCCAGGAGGGCGCCGGTGACGCGGTCGGCGCCGGTGAAGGACCGGACGGTGGTGCCGGTGCGCAGGTCGATGCCCGCCTCGCGGTGCAGCCGGGCGACGAAGCCGCCGACGGCGGTGCCCACCGCACGCGCCATGGGCACCTCCTCGGCCTCCACGAGGGTCACCGCCACGCCGGCCTCCGCCGCCGTGGCGGCGACCTCGGAGCCGAGGAAGCCGGCGCCGACGACGAGCAGCCGGGCTCCCGGGGAGGTGAGCTCCCGGCGCAGCGCGCGGGCGTCGTCGAGGGTCCGCAGCGTGTGCACGCCGCCGGGCACCGGCCCCGGCCACGGGCGGGCGGCCGCGCCGGTGGCGACGACCAGGCCGTCCCAGGGCAGGCGGCCGCCGTCGGCGAGGTGGAGCGTGCGGTCCGCCAGGTCCAGCGCGGTGGCGGTGCCGGTGCGCTCCTCCACGTCGAGGTCGCCGGTGGAGGGCAGGGCGATGTCGTCCGCCTCCCAGGTCCCGGCCAGGACCTGCTTGGACAGCGGGGGCCGGTCGTAAGGGGGGTGGGGCTCGTCGCCCACGAGGGTCAGTTCGCCGTCGAACCCCTGCTCCCGCAGGGCGCGGGCGGTCCGGGTGCCCGCCAGGGAGGCGCCGACGACGACGATGCGGCGAGGGGTCATGCGCCGGCTCCGGAGTCGTGCAGCGAGACGGCCCGCACGGGGCAGGCGGCCGCGGCCTCGCGGACGGCGGCGCGGACGTCCTCGTCCTCGGGCACCTCCTCGCGGACGAGGAGGTTGTCGTCCTCGTCGAAGGAGAAGTGGTCGGGGGCGGCGAAGACGCACTGTCCGTGGCTCTCGCAGCGGTTCATGTCGACGTGGATGCGCACGGGGCACTCCTGGTGGTGGCGTTGTCGGTGGCTGCCGCGGCGGCGGGCGGGGCGTCAGGCGGCGCCCCGCGCGCCGGCCGCCGGCACGGGAGGGTTGAAGCGCGAGGCCGCGGGCGGGCTCCAGCCGGCGGGCAGGGTGCCGGGGAGCTCGGCGACGCCGGTGACGGTGAACTCGACCAGGCGGCCGGTTCCGGCGAGCGCGGCGCCCTCGGTCTCCCCGGCGTCCCAGACGGTCTGCGCGGTGCCGGTGAGGTGGAGGGTGGTGCCGGTCGCGTAGTCCGGGACCACCAGGCCGGCGCGGGGGTTGACCAGCAGGTTGCCCAGGGTCAGGAACATCGCGTTGCCCGTGTAGTCGGGCCAGCGGAGCCGGGTGGGCGACAGGACCTGGAGGAAGCCCGGGTTGCCGCCGCGGTGGGAGGCGTCGGCGCGGCCGTGCTCGTCGGCGGTGGCGATGAAGAAGGTGTCGGCGCCGGTGAGGAACCGCTGCTGGCCGTCGTCGAGCCGGTCGCTCCTGCGGGCCTGGGGCGTCCCCGCCTGCGGCGGGGCGGCGTCCGCCTCCGGCGGGGTGCGCTTCTGGATGTACTTGGGGCAGTTGGCGACCACCTGGTCGAGGTCGACGAGGAGGCCGTCGCCCTGCGGGCGCGCCGTGCCGTTCATCCGCATGCGCCGCCGGGTGGCGGCCTCGATGGCGAGCATCCCCAGGTGGACCGGCCGCTCCAGGGCGGCCGCCAGGGGGTCCTCCGGGGCCGGGCGGGCCGCGATGGACAGGCGGTGCTCGTCCGGGGCGCGGAGGAATCCCGCGGGGCCGGTGAGCACGGTGGCCCAGACGTCGCCGCGGTCGTCGGCGGCCCCGACGACCAGCAGGCGCTGCTGGGTGAGGAAGGAGGCCGCGACGGGCGGCACGGTGTCGCGGATCGCGCGTCCGGAGACCTCGGCCTCCTCCCGGAGGCCGGCGCGCCGCTGGGCCTCGTGCTCGCCGCGGTGGTAGGGGCCGGTCACTGTGGTCGCTCCTCGGCGGGCGGTGCGGTGGGGCGGGCGGGGAGGGGGCCGGGGGGTGCCGCCGGTCGGGGAGAGTGAGGGCGGCAGCCCCCGGCCGTGGGGTGGCGGCTTAGAAGAAACCGCAGGTGGGGGCGGAGGCGACGGGCGCCGGGGCGGAGTCGGCGCCGGTCGGGGCGTAGATCTCCAGGCGGATGCCGTCGGGGTCGGTGAAGAAAATCCCACCGGAGGCGGCGCCCTCGCCGTGGGGGACGACGCCGTCGTACTGGAACTCGGCACCCAGGCTGCGCAGGACCTCCTCGGCCGAGCGCACCTCCTCGATCGTCTCGACCTGGAAGGACAGGTGGTGCAGGCCGGGGAGGCCGGGGGCGTACCCGCCCTCGCTCTGCTGCCACAGGGTCACCATGAGGCGGCCCTCGCGGCCGAGGAAGGCGAAGGCGCGGCCGGGCTCGCGGCCCTCTCCCTGGACCTCGAAACCGAAGACCTTCCGGTAGAAGTCCAGCGAACGGTCCAGGTCGGTGACGTTCAGGCCGATGTGCCCGGTCTGCAGGGCGGTGGGGGCGGCGGTTGCGGACATGACGGGATTACCTCCAACGCGGCGTTCGGGACCCCCCCGAACTAACCGTTGTCAGTGACTTTAAGGGTTAGAACGAGGAAAGGTCAACTCCTTACGGAGCGATAGACGGTTAGACTGGTGGTGAACGGCCGACGGAAGGAGCTCGCATGGGAACCGCTACGGGGGACACGAGCCCTCCGCCCGCGGCGGCCGGCGCCGATCCCAGACCGCTCCAGGGTGAGCCGCTCGCCCTGGACCTGCTCAACACGCGGTGGATCGACGACGGGGTCCGGCACGACCTGCTGAGCGACACCGGCGGGTTCGGCGTCTGGCTGGCCGGCCACGGCCTGCTGGAGAGGGCCGGCGCCACCCCGGCCGCCCTGGAGGCCGCCCTCACCGCCCGCGAGGCGCTGGAGGCCGTCGTCGCCGACCCCGGCGACCGCCGGGCCAGGGACGGGCTCAACGCCGTCCTGGCGCACGGGCGCGTCCTGCGCACCCTCGGCCCCGACGGACCGGCCGAGCAGGTCGAGACCGACGCCCCGGCCTGGCTGGCGGCCTGGCTGGCCGCGGACGACTACCTGCGCCTGGTGCGCACCGCTCCCGACCGGATCCGGGCCTGCGCCAACGACGAGTGCATCCTGCACTTCTACGACGTCTCCCGGAACGGCACCCGCCGCTGGTGCTCCATGGCCGGCTGCGGCAACCGCGCCAAGGCCTCGCGGCACTACGCGCGCACCCGCCGGCGCGAGGGCCGGGAGTAGCGCGCCTCCGGGCCGGCCGGGCCCGGAGACGGCGGAACGGCCGGTACCGGAACGCTCTCCGGTACCGGCCGCGGGGCCTTCGGGCCCTCACATCCAGGCGGGCAGCCGGGGGAGTCCGCCGGAGGCGCACCGCAGCGCGCCGCCGTGGTCGCGGCCCGCCAGCCAGGCCGCCAGGGCGTACGCGGGACCCGTCACCCGCTCCGGGGAGCCGGAGCCGGCCCCCGTGGCGAGCCGCTCACCGGTCCCCGCCACGTGCAGCTCCAGGGGCGGGCAGTCCCGGCGGCCGGACCAGGCCTCCACCAGGGAGGCCAGCAGGAACCGCGCGTCCTCGTCCGGCCAGTCGGCCGGCGTGTACCCGGCCGCCAGGTCCACGTGGTGGATCAGCACCTCGCGCAGCCGGTGCCCCGGCAGGGCGCGGGCCGGCAGCCGGTCGCCGTTGCGCAGGACGACCTCGGCCGCCCACGCGCCGTCGTCCAGCCGCCGCGCGTGCTCGACGAACTCCTCCCCGGAACGGGCCAGGTCCGCCAGGTGCACGGCGGCGGGGCGGTGCGCGTCCCGCTCGATGTCGGCCTCGCGCGCGCCGTTCCCGGCGTACATGGGGCGGGGCACGCCGGTCTCCGCCCAGGTGAGGAGGTTGCGCAGCCCGTCGGCGTTGCGGGCGACGTGGGCGCAGACGTGGCCGCGCGTCCAGCCCGGCAGGGCCGAGGCCGCGGCCAGGCCGGCGTCGCCCAGCGAGGCCACCGCGGCCCGCAGCTCCTCCTGCGCGGCGGCGACGCGTGCGACGAGGGCGGCGGTGCCGGCCGGTGCGGACGTGTCCATGGTTCCTCCGTCGTGCGGTGGTGTGGTCCCTGCGGCGGTGCCGTCCGGCCGGCGCCGTGCTCCGGCGCCGGCCGGACGGCCGGCGGCCCGGCTCACCCGGTGGTGGCCGCCGCCGGGGGCTTCTCCCGGTGGAAGTCGGCGGTCTCGGAGCGTCCGCGCAGCTCGGCCCGGCGGACCTTCCCCGACGCGGTGCGCGGCAGCCGGTCGGTGAAGGTGAGCAGGTGCACCTGCTTCTGCGGGGGCAGCTCCCGGTCGAGGTGGCCGAAGAGGGCCTCCGCCGTGGCCGTGTCGGCCGGGTGCGGGGGCGCCGGGACCACGAACGCCTTGGCCACCCACTGCCCGATCGGGTGGGGGTGCGGCACCACGGCCGCGTCGGCGACCGCGGGGTGGGCCAGCAGCACGCGCTCCAGCTCCAGCGGCGAGATGCGGTGGTCGAAGGACTTGAACATGTCGTCGGCCCGCCCGACGTAGCGGAAGCTCCCGTCGGCCTCGCCCACCACCAGGTCGCCGGTGTGGTACAGGCCGCCGGCGAAGGCGGCCGCCGTGCGCCGGTCGTCGCCCGCGTAACCGGCCATCACGCCGACGGGCCGGTCCGCCAGGTCGACGCAGAGCTCGCCGGTCTCCCCCGGCGGCAGCCGGTCGCCCGTCTCGGGGTGGACGACGACCGCCCGGTAGCCGGGCATCGGCCAGCCCATGCGCCCGGGCACCGCCGGACGCCCGGGCGGGGTGCCGAGCTGCGCGGTGGTCTCGGTCTGGCCGTAGCCGTCCCGGACCTCGACCCCCCAGGCCTCCCGGACCGTGCGGAAGACCTCCGGGTCCAGCGGCTCCCCGGCGCTGGTGGCCTCGCGCAGCACGGGCGGGCGCTGCCCGATGCCGTGCCGCACCAGGGCGCGCCACACGCTGGGGGGCGCGCAGAACGAGGTCACCTCCCGGCTGTGCAGCACCTCCAGGATGCGCTCGGGGCCGCTGTGGCCGGACGCCAGGGCGACGATCTGCGCCTCGGCGTTCCACGGGACGAAGAACGAGCTCCAGGCGTGCTTCGCCCAGCCCGGCGCCGAGATGTTGAGGTGGACGTCGCCGGGCCGCAGGCCGTTCCAGTACATGCCGGAGAGGTGGCCCACGGGATAGCTCAGATGGGTGTGGAGGACCATCTTCGGCAGCGAGGTCGTGCCCGAGGTGAAGTAGCAGAACAGCGGGTCGTCGGCGGCGGTGGGCGCGTCCGGCCGGAAGGTGCCGGCCGCGGACCGGGAGTGCCGGTGGTCGGTCCAGCCCGCGGGCTCGCCGCCCACCGAGATCCTGCTCCACTCGCCCGGCAGCCCGTCGAACCGCGGGGCCAGGGCGGCCTCGGCCACCACGTGCCGCACCCCGGCGCGGGTGATGCGGTCGGCCAGCTCGGCCGGGGAGGCCGTGACGTAGGTGGGGACCACCACCGCGCCGAGCTTGATCGAGGCCAGCACCGTCTCCCACAGGGCGGGCCGGTTGTCCAGGACCACCAGCACCGGGTCGCCGCGGCGCACACCGCGCTCGCGCAGCCAGTTGGCCACCTGGTCGGAGCGCCGCGCCAGCTGGGCGAAGGTCAGCTCCTCGTCGCCCCCCTCGCCGATCACCCGCAGGGCGGGGCGGTGGTTGTCGCGGGCCATCGGGTCGAACCAGTCCAGGGCCCAGTTGAAGGTCTCCGGCCGGGGCCAGGTGAACTCCCGGCGGGCGGCCTCCAGGTCCTCGCGGTGCCGCAGGAGGGTGTCGCGGGCCTGCCGGAAGAGCAGCCCCGGAGTCCCGAGCGTCATGCCCGCCCCCCTTCGGCCGGTGCCCCCGGGGCGGCGCCGACGAGCGCGCGCCCGTCGGAGGAGGGCTCCTCGGGAGCGCCGGCGAGGAGGTCCGCGGCGATGGCGTCGGCGTCCCGGTAGAACAGGGTGCGCATCCCCGGGCGGCTGCTGCCGACCTGGGTGAACCAGCGGGTGTGCTCGGTGGGGATGCCCAGCGCGTACAGGTCGGTGCGCACCCGGCCGGCGGCGTCCACGACGTGGAACGGGGCGCGGGTGACGGCGAGTCCGCCGGTCTCGAACCGCTCGCCGTGGACGGCGTCCTCGACCACGTACTCCGAGACCAGGCCGTCGGCCAGCAGCGCGCGGACGAGGGGGGAGGTGTCCCGGCGCAGGTCCGGGGTGGGGATGCGGGCGTCTATCAGCACCTGCGCCGTCCGGGCGGAGCCGGCCACCCGCGGGGAGGCGACGCGGAAGCCGCCCGCCTCCTCGTCCACGGTGTAGGAGGTGGCCGGGCCGGCGACCTCCACGACCCCGGCCTCGACCAGGGCCATCAGCTGGCGGACCCGGTACCGGGGAGGCCCGGCCGACAGCAGGGCGTTGACGGGCAGGAAGCGGCGCAGGAAGGCCTCCTGGTGGGAGGAGGGGCGCAGCCCGCCGTAGTCGACCGCCTCGCGCACCACGTTGCGGATGTCGCGCAGGACGTCCAGGGCGGCCTTGAGCGGTCCCTCGCTGTTGCCCAGGTCCGCCTCCTCCAGGTCCCGCCGCATGACCTCCAGGAGTTCGGTGCGGAAGGACTGCAGGTCGGGGAAGTGCCGGTCGCCGAAGGGGCGGGCCAGGCGGTGGAGGTCGAGGGCCGGGATCCCGTCGAGGCCGGCCTCGCGCAGCACCTCGGCCGGGTCGCCGCCGGCGAGCAGCACGGTGGCGTGCCGGTCGGCGAACCGCTCGCCCGCCTCCCTGCCGTCGCGGGCGGTGACGTGGGCCGTCCAGTAGACGTGGTCGAGCTCCCGCAGCAGCAGGGGCAGCACGTCCTCGTCGAAGTCCAGGCGGGCGCTCCCGGTCTCCGCCAGGCGCCGCTTGCGGGCCTGCTCGACGGCGTGGGGGGTGAGGAAGAGCGCCCGGTGGCTGTAGTGGGGCTCCTTCTGGTTCTTGCCGCGGGCCGGGATCGGCAGCCCGCTGCGGGAGCCGGCCACGATGTGCGGCTCGCGGCCGCTGGGCTCGTAGCGCAGGGAGCCGTCCGGCAGGGAGGTGAAGGTGCCGCCGCGGCCGAGGGTGAGGGCGACCATCACGTCGTAGAAGGACAGCCCCATGCCCAGGATGCCGACGGTCGTGCCGGGCGGGATGGTGTCGGGCCCCAGGTCGAGGTCGGCGGCGGAGTCGCCGCACAGGTAGTGGACCCCGGGGCGGCCGGCGGCGAAACCGAGCATCTCCCGCTCGAAGGGGTCGGGCTCGTTGCGGGGGTGGCCCGTGGCCAGGACGAGCCGGTCGACCGCGAGCGGGGCGGGGTCGCCCTCGCGCAGCAGGTCGTAGCCGCCGCCCGGCCGGGGACGCGCCCGGACGATCCGGTCGCGCACCGGGATCAGCTCGGCCTCCTCGGGCAGGTGCTCGGCGATCGTGCGGTAGACCGAGCGCAGGTACTGCCCGTAGCGCAGCCGGGAGGCGTAGTCGTTCGGCCCGAGCGGCTCCTCGCCGTGGGTGCGGGCGCGTTCGGCTATCCACTGCCCCAGGCTGGGGCCAGCGCCCGGCCGGGCGGGGCCGTCGTCGGGCTCACCGGAGTACATGGTCACCTGGCCGACGACGGTGTTCATGGTGAACCAGTCCTGCTGGTCGGTGCGCCACACGCGGCCGGCGCCCACCTCGACCGCGTCGATGGCGTAGACGCGCAGTCTCCGGCGCGGCGCGGGCATCTCGCGCAGGCGGACGGCGAGCCGCTCCAGCACGGACAGTCCGCGCGGGCCGGTGCCGATCACCGCGACGGTGAGCGGCTGCGGATCAGTCGGGAGTCCGGTCACTGTTCCTCACTTCACTTCCTGACGGGTCCGGCCCGCGGCCGGCAGGGGTTCGTGTGCCGCCGCAGGGTCCAGGGCCGCGCGGTCGAAGGTGTTCTGCACGTGCGAGAGCATCCCGAGCAGTTCCTCGGCGCCGACCGACGTCGCGCCTCCCGGCACGTCCCGGACGGGCATGCGGCCGGCCGACGACCACCGCAGCCGGCCCCGGTGGTCGATGTGGCTGCGGGTGAGCTGGGCGTTGTCGGCGTGCAGGCAGTAGGGGACGTCGAGGTAGCCCCGGGCGAACGCCGCCGGGAGGGCCCGGTCGATGTCGGAGTGGAGCTCCAGGACGGCCTCCACCATGTCCCGGGCCTCGCCCAGGAGTTGCTCCGCCTCGCCCTCCTCGGGGCGGTCGGCCGGACCGGCCACCGCGGTGCGGGCCGCCTCGGCCGCCGTCTCCAGGGCGTGGACGTTGTCCTCGATCGTGGGGATCCGGTGGGCCTCGGCGGCCGTCTTGACGATGAGCCGCTCGGTGCCGGTCACCGCGGCCAGGCGCGCGCTCTCGCGCAGCAGCGCCAGGGCCCCGGGGACGGTGCGCGGGAAGACGCCCATGTAGGTGTAGAGCACCACGTGCCAGTCGGTGTCCCCCAGGTACTCCCCGGCCAGCCGGCGCAGCGCGGCCAGCGCCGCCACGTCCTGGGGGAAGCTGGTCTGCTGGGCGTAGCTGAGGGAGATGCTGCGCAGGCCGTGCCGGCGGAAGAAGATCCCCTCCAGGACCGACAGGGCCACCAGCAGGCTCGGCGGGCACAGCTGCCCGAGCATGCAGCCGCCGAAGCTCTCCAGGTGGGCTCCGGGCACCTGCTCGGCCAGGACCTCGCAGCTGCGGGCCCAGGCGTCGACGGCCTCCACCAGCGGGGTGCGGCTGTAGGGCAGGCAGTAGGAGACCGGCCCGCCCTCCGTGGCGTCGAGGCCGGCGTCGATCAGGGCCCGGACGATGCCCAGGGGCAGCGGTGAGCCGTGGCGCACCTGGATCGCGAAGTCCCCGGCGCCGGCCGCCGCGATCATCTCGCGGGTGGTTCCGCCCCCGTGGGCGACGATGGGGAAGCCGTTGAGCTCCTCGCCCTTCTCCAGCGCGCGTGCGGCGGAGGCGTGGTCGCCGACCCGGGTGTAGCTGTCCAGGGTGATGGTGCCCACCGTGCGGGCGCGGGCGCCGTGGACGGCCCGGAGGCCGGCGCCCATCTGCTCCACGGTGGGGAACCCCATGCGGGGCTGGACCACCAGCTCCCCGGCCGAGCGCGCCGCGGCCACGGCGGCGGCGAACGAACCGGTGGGGCCGGTGCGCCCGGCGACCGCGCTCACAGGGCCGGGGCCGCGGAGGCGGCCTGGTGCAGGGCATGCCTGGTGGGGGCGGTCAGGTAGCGGCGGAACTCGCCGATGCCCACGGAGTCCTCGAAGACCGCGTCGAACCCCGCCTCGACCAGCGCCCGGGTGTGGCTGCCGCCCTCGGACCCGCGGGTGCCGAGCTTGCCGCCGATGACCACGGGCAGGTCCGCCAGGTCGGGCTCGGCGCGCAGCCGGGCGATGAGGCGGCGGCCGTCGAGGTGCCCGTGCCCGTTGACACTGCTGATGACCACCATGTCGGGGCGGTGACGCCGGCATTCGGCGATCAGGAGGTCGTCCGGGACGCAGGCGCCGATGTTGGTGACGGAGTGGCCGTACTCCTCGATCAGGAGCTGGAGGAAGACCAGGTTCCAGGTGTGGGAGTCGGAGGAGACGCTGGAGACCAGCACCCGGCGGGGGCCGGTGGTGTCGGGAAGCGGCTCCGGGGTGATCACCGTGGGGGCGGCAGCGGACATGGTGTGCTTATCTCCCGTGGCGTGGTGTGGCGCGACGTGGTGTGGGCGGGACGTGGTGAACGGTGCGGGGCGGGCGCGGGCCGCGGTGGGCCGGTCCGGGCCCCGGGGCCGGCTCCGGGGCGGAGTCCCGGTCCCGGGGCCGCGCGGGTCATGCCTGGGCGGCGGCCGCCTCGGCGACGGGCCGGATGGGCCGGTCCGGGGTGCGCGCGGCGGCGGGCCGCGTGCGGATGGCCAGCACGGTGCAGCCCTCGCGGCTGGACATCTGGTGGCGGGTGCCCGGGGCCTCGACGACCAGGTCGCCCTTGGTGTAGGAGGCGCCGTCGCTGTGGTCGAGGACGCCGTCGAGGACGAGCATCAGCTCGTAGCCCAGGTGCTCGTGGAAGTCACCGTGGGCGCCGGGCGGGAAGCGCAGGAGCAGGCCGACGGAGTCCTCGCCCTTCTCCTCGTCGGGGGCCCACAGGACGTGGTGCTCGACCCCCACCCGGCCGGGCTCCTTCCAGGGCACCCACGAGAGGTCGGTGAGTTCGAAGCCGCTGCGGAAGACATTGGGAATGAATTCGATGTCGGACATCTCTTCCTCTTGTTCGCGTGCAGGCCGTGAGCCTCTCCGGAGGTCTTTCGGGAAGAGGGCTCGATACCTGGGGAAAACCTTCGAACACGAGGCTATCTAGGCAGCGGTGCCTTATCGGGAGAGCTGCTGATCTCCGGTATCGGTGTTTCCGATACCTCTTTTCACGCATTGATCGGGAAGGTGCTGCGAAAAGGGAGCGCCCCGCCCGCCGTGCGGAGCGGGGCGCGCGGCCGCCCGGCACCCGAGGGCGCCGGGCGGCGGGAGGTGCGGGCGGCCGGCGCCGGGGCGCCGGCCGCCGGTCAGGCCGGGACCGGGACGGCGGACGGGCCCGGCACGGCCGCGGGGCGGCCGTCGCGCGCGCGGCGGGCCACACTCAGGAAGGCCGAGACGGCGGGGGAGAGCCAGCCGCCGTCCGGCAGCAGGGCCTGCACGTGGACCAGGGCGCCGGGCAGGGAGTCGATCACCGTCAGCCCGTCCGGCGCCGAACCGCAGCCGACCGCGGCCTGCGGGACCATGGCGACGCCCAGCCCGCCGCTCGCCAGACCGAGGGCGCCGCGGGTGGAACCGGTCTCCATCAGGGTCGGAGCCTCGTCCAGCAGGGACGCCAGGTGCCGGGGGAGGATCTCCTGGGAGGCGCAGTCGGGATCCACCACCAGGACCCGGTCCATGGGGGAGGGGTCGCCCGCGCGGTGGGCGGCCGGCCCGACGGGGACGAAGGGGACGGAGAAGAGCACCTCGCGCAGCAGGCCGCCGTCCGTCCCGCCCGTCCGCTCCCTGGTGTCGCGGGTGAAGGTCAGCCCCACGTCCACTCCGCCGGAGGCCACCGCGGCCTCCACGTCCTTGGTGCTCATCACCTTCAGGGAGAGGTGGATCCTGGGGTACCGGTAGCGGCACTCGCGGAGGATCTCCTGCAGTTCGTACTCCATGAGGGGCGCGGTCGCCCCCACCACGACCCGCCCTGTCGGCTCACCCTTGTTCTTGAGCGCGACGGACATCTCGTCCATGACACTTAATATCCGCCCGACGTAGACCCGGAAGGTCTCGCCGGCGGCCGTGAGGCGAACACCGTGCGGCAGGCGGTGGAAAAGCGGTGACCCCACCCTGCTCTCCAGGGATCTCACGTGCGCTGTCACACTTGACTGGGAATACCCGAGATTCTTGGCGCTTTTCGTCAGGCTGCCGGTCCTGGCTACTTCCCAGAAAGTTCTGAGTTGATAGACGGAAAAATCCACGCGAGCTCCCCCATGGCGCTGCTCTGGCGGCCCGCACGGTCGCAGGTGGACCTCGTCCCGGGCATCGGCCCCGGCCGGCGCGACGGCAGGCCGCCGTCCAGGCTGCGTCCCCCGCGCCCGACGGCCCCAGCCCGGCCGCCGCACCGACCGCACCTCGTCCCCGACCCGATGTCCCCGTCCCCGTGAAGCGAACCTGTGATCGATGTTGGCCTGTACCTGCGCAACTAGTGAAACGCTAGCACCTCGATTGAACCATTAGGAGATGACAGTGGCAAAAGCGGTTGTCACCAGCAGTAACCGGTCGGGGCAGGCCGAGCCGCTGCCCGTGGAGTTCGCCAACACGCTCTCCGCCTCCCGGGGGGCGCTGGTGGAGGGCCTGGCCTGTCCCGCCGACCTGGAGACGTGGCTGCGGCGCCATCAGGGCCTGTTCCCCGACCCCGGGCCCCTGCGCGGGGAGGCGGCGGTCCGCGTCAGCGACCAGCAGCTGTGCCACGCGCGCGTCCTGCGCGACACCGTCCGGCGCCTGATCGCGGCACGGGTGGACCGCAAGGCCCCCGATCCGTGGGACGTCGCCCACGTCAACCGCGCTTCCAGCATGTGCCAGTCGTGGCCCGTCCTGGTCTGGCAGGACCCCCGTGCGCCCGGCGCGGAGTTCCTCTGCACCACCGACGCCGTCACCCACGCGCTGGCCCTGATCGCCCGGAGCCTGGTGCTCCTGCTGGCGGGGGAGCAGGGCGCCCTGCTGCGCAGCTGCCGGGCCCCGGGGTGCGTGCTGTTCTTCTACCGCCACCACCCCCGCCGCGCGTGGTGCTCGAGCGGCTGCGGCAACCGCGCACGGGTCGCCCGGCACCAGGCGAGGCGCTGCGTCGGTGACCCTCCGTGACGACCGTCCCGCCGCCGGACGGCAATGCTGAGGTAAAAATTCATTAGTCGACAACATGCGCCGCACGCCGATGACACCTCGCGGACCCTCATCGGAGAGGCCGATCGCAGGCATCGAGGACATGCCCCGGAGAGCGCTCCCTGCGCGGCTAGCGTCCTCTGCGAGGCCCTGCCGCGGCCCGGCGCCGGCGGTCCCGGTGCCGCCGGGCCGGTCCGCACGACGGGCCCCTCCCCAGTCACGAGAGGACTATCCGCATGTTCGGAATCGCTTCAGCGCGCCGCCGTACCACGGTCAGGGCCGCCGCGACGGCCCTGGCGATCGGAGCCCTGGCCACCGTCGCGCCCTCCACCGCGGTCGCCGAGGAGGCCCGCCCGGAGAAGACCGACCGCGTCATCTACTGGAACCGGGTGCTCCTGGACGCCTTCCGCCAGGTGGGCGGCCACCCCGGTCCGCTCACCCGCGGCGGCGCCATGCTCAACACGGCCCTCTACGACGTCGCCAACTCCATATCGGGAGCGGGCAAGCCCTACCTGACCGACGTCCCCGAGGCCCGGTGGAGACACGGTTCCCTCAACAGCGGCCTGGACTACGCCGCCTACACCGCGCTGGAGGGGGCCTACCCCCAGCTCGACTTCAGCGACGAGCTGAACACCGCCCTCTCCCTGCCCGACGCCGGCAACCAGACGCAGAAGGACTTCGGCAAGCAGCTGGGCACCAAGGTCGGCAACGCCATCATCGCCGCCCGCGCCAACGACGGCTCGAACGACACCACGCCGTACGTCCCGGTCGACGCGCCCGGCTACTGGCGGCCCACCACCCCGGGCGCGGCACCCGCCGGCGCCAACTGGGGCAAGGTCAAGCCCTGGGCGCTGCAGAGCGGTTCGCAGTTCCGCCCGGGCCCGCCGCTGGGCTTCGACTCCATGGAGAAGCTCCTGGCCAGCGACGCCTACGCGGCGCAGGTCGACGAGGTCAGGCGGCTGGGCGGCGCCACCTCCACCGAGCGCACCGCCGACCAGACCGAGATCGCCCGCTTCTGGGCCAACGACGCCGACGGCACCTACAAGCCGGTGGGCCAGCAGTACGAGCACGCCATCATCATCCAGCAGAAGCTGCGGCCCAACGACACCTCGTACCAGACCTCCAGGCTGTTCGCCCTGCTGTCCATCGGCCTGGCGGACGCGGCCATCTCGATCTGGGACTCGAAGTACACCACCAACCTGTGGCGCCCGGAGACGGCGATCAAGCTCGCCGACACCGACTACACGGACAAGACCGTCGCCGACCCGAACTGGAAGCCGCTGTCCTCCACCCCGGCCGGCGTGCACTTCTCGCCGTCCTTCCCGACCTACTCCTCCGGCCACTCGGGCATCGCGGCGGCCTGGGCGGGCATCCTGCGGGCCTACTACGGCACCGACAAGATCAGCTTCACCGGCACCACCGACGACCCGCAGGCCGTCGGGGTCAAGCGCAGCTTCACCAGCCTGACCCAGGCGGCCCAGGAGAAGGCCGACAGCCGCCTGTACGCCGGCGTCCACTTCCGCATGGACAACGAGGCCGCGCTGGCGCAGGGCTACCGGCTCGCCGAGTACGTCTACGCCAACGCCCTGAAGTGACCCGTCCGGCCGCGCGCCCCGGAGCCCCTCCGGCGGTGCCGCGGCCGGCACCCCTCCGCCTCCCGGTCCGCGACCGGGAGGCGGAGGCGGTCGCGGTTCAGGACCGCCGCTGCCTGTGGTGGCGCGCGACCCGCACCCGGTTGCCGCAGCCGGGGGTGCACCACTCCCGGCGCCGGTGGCTCCTGACGAAGTACAGGATGCAGCCCGGGGCGGCGCAGGCGCGCAGGTCGTGCCGGACCGGGCCCGCCAGCAGTTCGACGCCGGAGACGGCCACCGCGCCCAGCAGGACCATGTGGGGGTCGGGCTCGGCCCAGCGCACCACGGGGCCGGGCTCGGTCGGACCCCCGAGCTCGGGCCAGTTCACGGCCAGCCTCGCGGACCGGTTCACCACCGCGACCGCCCGCTCGTCGCGGGGCTCCTCCGCCACGCTGGCGCGGCACAGCTCCCTCAGTGCCTCGCGCAGCCGCCGGAACCCGTCCAGGTGGACGGCCGCGGCCGGGGTGGACGTCCACCCGGCCGGCCCGTCGGGCAGCGCCTCCGCGTGCTCCGCCAGCCACAGGTCCAGATCGGACGGTGTGGCCAGCGCGTCGACCAGGCTGCCGCGCAGCCCGCCGCGGATGAACGTGGTGTTCACCAGATCCAGCGCCAGCGGTTCCCCGGTCAGGGGAGGCCGGGGCGTCTGCCTGTTCTCCGTCTCTGCCGCCCTCCTGCCGATCCGGGTTGTTGCTTCACCGACGATAATGCCATACTCCCGAGCTAATGGATTAGATGCCTTTCAATCCATTACCACGTGACGAGCGACTCGGAGGTACCCGTGACCACAGAACCGTCCGTCGGCACCGCGCCGAACCCGGCCGCCGTCCAGCCGGTGGTCCCCGCCCAGCCGACCCCGGAGACCGCCCCCTCCCGGCTGAGCAGCCGGGCCCCCGCGCGCCCGGCCGCGCTCACCGTCGCCGTGGCCACCGCCGGTTCGGTCGTCGGACTCGTCCTCCTGGTGGCCATCGGCGCCTGGCTGGACCAGGTCTGGCTGATCCCCCCGCTCGCGGCCAGCTCCGCCCTGGTCTTCGGGGCCCCCGCGCTGCCCCTCGCCCAGCCGCGCAGCGTCATCGGCGGACAGTTGCTGTCCGCACTGACCGGGTTCGCCGTCCTGGCGGTGGCCGGGAGCTCCGCGTGGGGGGCCGGCGTGGCGGGCGGTCTGGCGCTCGGCGTGATGATGCTGGCCCGCACGCCCCACTCGCCCGCGGCGGCCACCGCCGTGATCGTCGTGGCCCAGTCGCCCGAACCGCTGATCTTCCTCGTCCTGCTGGCCGCCGCCTCCGCGCTCCTGGTCGCCGTCGGCGTCGCCACCGGCCGGCTGCGCACCGCCACCCGCTACCCCGCCTACTGGTGGTGACGGGCGGCCCGCCCCGCCGCCCCGCCCCGCCCGCCGCCCCGTCTCGAGGACCGCGATGACCAGCCGCTACGCCCAGGTCGCCTTCACCCGGAACGTCCGCCGCCACCAGGAGGCGCACCGCAGCCGCAGGGCCTACGCCCGCATGGAGCAGGGCCCCGCGGAGGCGGATCTGCTCGGCCCCGACGAAGCCGGGTTCATCGCCGAGCGCGACAGCTTCTACATGGCCAGCATCGGCGAGACCGGCTGGCCCTACGTCCAGCACCGGGGCGGCCCGCCGGGCTTCGTCCACCTCCTGGACCCCGGCACCCTGGCCTTCGTCGACTACCGCGGCAACCGCCAGTACATCACCGTCGGCAACCTCGACCACGAGGACCGGGTCTCCCTGCTGTTCATGGACTACCCCCGGCAGGCCCGCCTGAAGGTCTACGGCCGGGCCCGCGCCGTGGACCCGCCCGAGGCGGGCGACCTCCTCGAGAGGCTGAGCCCGGCCGGCGTCCGCAGCCCCGTGGAGCGCCTGATCCTCGTCGCCGTGGAGGCCTACGACTGGAACTGCCCCCAGCACATCACCCCGCGCTACACCGCCGAGGAGGTCGAGCACGCCGTCGAACCCCTGCGGCGGCGCCTGGAGCACCTCGAGCGCGAGAACGCCGCGCTGCGCGCCGGCGCCTCGGCGAGCGCCCCGCCACCCCATCCCGCGAAACGGTGACCGCATGTCCGCACAGCAGAGCGCAACCGACGCCTACCTCGCCCACAACTCCGCCCGCGCGGCGGTCCCGGGGGACCCGCTCCCCATGCCCCCCGCCCGCCGCACCGCCGTCGTCACCTGCATGGACGCGCGGCTGGACGTGTACGCCCTCCTCGGGCTCTCCCCGGGCGACTCGCACGTCTTCCGCAACGCCGGAGGCATCGTCACCCAGGACGTCATCCGCTCCCTGGCCGTCAGCCAGCGGCTCCTGGGCACCCGGGAGATCCTCCTGATCCACCACACCGACTGCGGCATGGCCGCCTTCACCGACGAGGAGTTCCTCGCCGCCGTGGAGCGGGACACCGGTGTCAGGCCCGACTGGGAGCCCGGCAGCTTCGCCGACGCCGCCGACAGCGTCCGGGCCTCCATGGCCCGGGTGCAGGCCAGCCCCTTCGTGCCCCACAAGGAGTCCGTCCGCGGCTTCGTGCTCGACCTGAGGACGGAGCTCCTGGAGGAGGTGCGCGCGCAGGCCCCGGTGGGCTGAGCCCGGCGCGCGAACGGCCCCCCGCGCGTCATGTCCTCGCGGGGGGCCGCCTTCCGTGCGCCCGCTCCGTGTGGGGTGAGAAGACGATCACGGGCGGGACGGCGGTGGACGCCGTCGGGGGCGCGAGCGGCAAGCCGGAGCGCCCCTTGGCGGCCGCGTGGCGCCGCGTGAGCGGTGACCGCCGCACATCGCTTGTTGCAACTATCTCGCAAGTGGAACCCAGTGGCAACAACGGCCGGGGAGGAGTGGGGGAGGGCCCCGCCAGGCGGGCGGCGGGAGGCCGTCCACGCACGCGGGTCCTCCGCACGGCGGGCCGGGCGGCGGCTCGTGCGGCATGCCCCTGCGCCGGGCCGGGCGCCGACGGCGCCCGGTCCGCCGTGCGGGCCGCCCTCGCCCCCACTCCTCCGGCCCGCGGCTCCCGTGCCGCTCCCGCGTCACGCGCGCAGGGGGAACGCGGCGCGGACCGTCTTGCCCCTGCCGGGGCTGAGGGTGACGATCACCTCGGAGGCCAGCTCGCGCACCAGCAGCCAGCCGAAGCCACCGGGCACCGCGGGGTTGATCTCCACCTTCCTGGGCCGCCGGACACTGGCGTCCGAGACCGCCACCACGATGCCTCCGCGCCGGGGCTCCAGGAGGAAGTCCGTCACCCCGCCGGCGTGCCGGACCGCGTTGGTGACCAGTTCCGACACACCGAGCAGCACGGCGTCCACGTCGGCCGCCGCGGCGCCCGGCCGCACCGCCCGCAGGAAGCCGCGCGTGATCTCCCGGGCCTGGTCCCCGGTCTGCGGGGGAGGCACCGACAGGCGTTTTCGGGATTGCTCCTTTCCCGGCATGGCTCCTCCTGTTCCTCCGTCGCTCGGCTCCCTTCTTCCCGCCGGCGGGAAAGCCGAACGCGGGAGGCTGAATTTGTTGCCTTTTCCTCCGGAGAAGCGATGGAAACACTTCGTTCGGGCGAGGGAATTGCGGGCGGGCCGTCCGGCACGGTGGGCTGACGGCGCGTCGGATGCGGGCGGCGGCCCCGCGCGGGGCCGGAGCGGCGTGGAGCCGCAGGGTGCCGCGGTGCGGAGCGCCTCCCCTCCCCCCTCCTTCCCCTCCCCTCCCTCCCCTGCCCCCCTCCGGTGGAGAGGGGACGGGAGCGGCTCCCGCGCGGTGACCGCCGCCGGGAATTCTCTTTTCCGGTGAAGAATTGAAAGAACAAGGAAAAGCGCCTTCCCCGGACGGGAGCGAAACGCATTCACCCGGCACGCACCCGTTTACCCCGCCGCCGCGCCGGCACCGGCCCCGCGCCCCGCCCGCCCGCGCCGCCGGGCCCGTGGCACCGGATCCCCGCGCGGGCGGCGCCTCCCGCCCTACGCTGGCCTCCGCCGGGTGGCGCCGCCGCCCGGAGGGATGCGGGCACCCGCCGCCGGAGCCGCAGGGGCGGCGCGGCGGGGCGAAAGAAGGGGGAGACGGTGGGGACGACGGACGAGACGGGCGGGTTACCCGCGGAAGCGGCGCCCGGAACCACGCTGGAGGAACTGCTCTCGGTGGTGGGCGCCGGGGTCTGGGAGCCGTGCGCGATGCCCCGGGGCGCGGGGGCGGCGGTCACCGGGGTGGCGGTGCTGGACGCACTGGAGCCCGCGGCCGGCCCCGGGGAGCTGCTGCTGGCGATCGGCGTCGACCCGGAGTCGGCCGTCGCCGTCGACGTCGTGCGCCGGGCGGCCGCCGCCGGGGCGCCGGCCGTGGTGTTCGGGCCGGGCCGGACCGGACGGCCGTCCCCGGCGCTGCGGGAGGCCGCCGAGGAGGCCGGCACCGCCGTGCTCCTCCGCACCGCGTGGTGCACCTGGGCCCACCTGGTGAGCGTGCTGCGGGCGGGACTGGCCTCGGCGGGCGTCCCGCCCGACCCGGCGACGGCGGCCGTGGCCCCCGGCGACCTGAACGGGCTGGCCGACGCCGTGGCGGCGCTGGTCGGCGGCGCGGTGACCATCGAGGACACCCGGTCGCGGGTCCTCGCCCACTCCTCCGTGCACGAGGACGTGGACGAGGTGCGCCGGCTGACGATCCTCGGCCGCCGCGTCCCGGAGTGGCGCGTCGCCGCCATGCGGGAGGACGGATTCCTCCAGGCGCTGTGGAACGCGCGGGACGTGCTCCACCGGCCCGCGCGGGGCGAGGCCCCGGAACGCCTGGTGGCACCGGTCAGGGCGGGCGACGAGCTCCTGGGCTCGATCTGGGTGGCGGCCGCGGGCCGGCCCCTCGCGCCGAACGCGGCCCGCACCCTGGGGGCGGTGGCCCGGGCGGCCGCCCCCCACCTGGTCCGCCACCGCACGCGCGCGGGGCACGACCACCTCGTCGAGGACGCGGCCCGGTCCCTGCTGGAGGGGCGCGGCGCCGCCGGGACGTCGGCCGAGCGGGCCGGGCTGCCGGCCGACGGGCCCTGCGCGGTCCTGGCGGTGCACGCCGGACCTGGCCGGGACGGCGACGGCTCCGCGCGCCTGCACGGCCTGCTGACGCTGCACTGCGCCGCCCACGGGCACCGGGCCGTGGCGGTGCCGATGGGCGGCGCGGTGCTGGTGGTGCTCGGAGCGCTGGAGGAGGACGGGGAGCGGGCCGCCGCGCGGACGGCGCGGCTGGGGAACGCCCTGGCGCGGCAGGTGTCGGCCGCGTTCGGCGTGACGGCGCGGATCGGTCTGGGGGAGGTGGTCGAGGGCCCCGCGCGGCTGCCCGAGTCCCGCCGCTCCGCCGAGGAGGCGCTGCGGGCCCTGCTGGAGTCCCCGGGGACCCGCACGGTCGCCGGCGTGGGGGAGGTGGCCGAGGCCGTCGCCCTGGCCCGGATCGCCGACGCGCTCACGGGACTGCCGCTGCCCCCGCGGACCCCCGTGGCCCGGCTGGCGGCGCTCGACGCCGAGAACGGCGGGATCTCCGCGGTGCGGACCCTGCGGGCCTACCTCGACCACTTCGGCGACGTGCCCGCCGCCTCCCGCGCCCTGGGGGTGCACCCCAACACCCTGCGCTACCGCGTCCGCCGGCTCGTCCAGGCGTCGGGGATCGACCTGGAGGACCCCGACGCCCGGCTGCTGGCCCAGATCGAACTGCGCCTGCTCGGCCGCGGCGGCACCTGAGCCCGCCGCCGTCCCGCCCGCGCCCTTCTCGTCCGCGGACGAGAAGGGCGCGCCGCTCCTTCGTCGCCGCGCACGACGGCGGCGGCACGCACCCCCGCGGCACTGCCCGCCGCACCGCGTCCGCCGCGGCATCCCGGCGGACGCCACGAAGACGCCCCGCCCGTCCGCGCGCACTCTGGTGACAGGCCCGGCGGCGAGCGCGCCGGGCGCTCCAGCGGACCGACACCGAAGGGCGTGCCATGACCACCGAACTCTCCGCTCCCACCGACCCCGCCGACCTCTGCGTCCCCGCCCGGCGGCGGGAGCACGTCCTGCGGGCCGCCGTGCGCGAGGGACTGCTCCACCCCGAACGGGCCGTCCTGGCCGGGTTCGTCGACTTCGACGGCCTCGCCGCGACGGCCGGGGCCCTGCACCGCGCGTTCCCCGCCTCGCTCGACGTCCTCCACGCCTTCGCGGTCAAGGCGAACTGCCTGGTCCCCGTGCTGGCCGAGCTGCACCGCAACGGCATGGGCTGCGAGGCGGCCACCGCCGGCGAACTCGCCCAGGCGCTGGAGGCGGGCTGCCCGCCGGAGTCGATCGTGTTCGACTCCCCGGCCAAGACCACCGCCGAGCTGCGGTGGGCACTGGACCGGGGGGTCGCGGTCAACGTCGACAACTTCCAGGAGCTGTCCCGCATCGACGCGGTCCTGGCGGGCCGCACCTCCCGCTCGCGGATCGGCGTGCGCGTCAATCCGCAGGTCGGCGGCGGCACGATCGGCGCGATGAGCACCGCCACCCGGCACTCGAAGTTCGGGATCCCGCTGGAGGACGACGGCAACCGGCAGCGGCTGCTGCGGGCCTACCGGGAGCGCCCCTGGCTCACCTGGGTGCACACCCACGTCGGCTCGCAGGGCTGCCCGCTGGACCTGATCGCCCGGGGCGTCGCCCGGGCCGTGGAGTTCGCCGAGGAGGTCAACCGCCACGTCGGACGGCGGCAGGTGACCGGCATCGACATCGGCGGGGGGCTGCCGGTCAACTTCGACGGCGACGAGGTCGCGCCCGGCTTCGACGAGTACGTCTCCCGCCTGCGCGCGCACGCCCCGGCCCTCTTCGGCGGCGGGTACGCCGTCGTCACCGAGTTCGGACGCTCGGTGGCGGCCAAGAACGGCTTCACCGCCGCGTACGTGGAGTACACCAAGAACGTGGGGGGCAGACCGGTCGCGATCACCCACGCCGGGGTGCAGGTCGCCACGCGGACCGTCTTCGCCCCCGAGGCCTGGCCGCTGCGGATCGAGGCCCACGGCCCCGACGGCCGCGCCAGGGACGGGCGGCCGGTGCGGCAGGACGTCGGCGGCCCGGCCTGCTTCGCCGGGGACCTGCTGGCGCGCGACCGGGCGCTGCCGCTGCTGGAGCCCGGCGACCTCGTCGTCCTCCCGGACACCGGCGCGTACTACTTCTCCACGCCCTTCCACTACAACAGCCTGCCCGAGCCGGCCGTCCACGGCTTCCGCGTGGACGCGGGCGGCCGGGTCGCCTTCGAGACCGTCCGCCCCGCGCAGCCGGGGTGGGACCTGCCGGCCGCCGCCGGCTGAACGCCGGCCGGACCGCGTCCCACGACACACAGGAGGAGCCGACGGTGAAGAGAGCGAGGCGTACCCCGGCGGAAAGTCCGGCGGACCGGGCCCCGGCCCCGCCGGACCGCCAGGGGGGCCGCGGACGGAACCGGGCCGGGCGGTGGAACCGGGGCAGGCGCCTGGCCGCCGCCGGGAACCGCTGCCGCCGGACGGCGCGCGCGGGCGCGCGGTGGGCGGCGCGGCGCCGGCGCATGGCGGCCGACCAGTTCCTGCGGGGCGCCTGCTACGGCGCGGGCGCCACCGCGGTGAGCCTGCTGGCGGTGTGGGCGCAGACCCGCTGAGCGCCGGCCGCCCCCGCCGGGCGGGCGCGGCACGACCCGGCCGCGCCCGCCTACACTGACCGGGTGCTCGCCTCCCCCCGCATCGACGAAGAACTGCGCGGCGCGCTCGCCGGACTGCTCGACGGACTGCCGCCCAAGCAGGCCGCCGGAGCCGTCGGGCGGCTGATCGCCAGCTACCGGGGGAGCGTCCCCACCGGCGCGCCCGTGCTGCGCGACCGCGCGGACGTCGCGGCGTACGCCGCCTACCGGATGCCCGCCACCTTCGAGGCCGTCGCCGCCGCGCTGGGCGCCCTGGCCGACCGGGCGCCCGGCCTGGCCCCGGCCACCCACCTGGACGTGGGCGGCGGCACGGGCGCGGCCGTGTGGGCCGCCGCCGCGACCTGGGGCGACGGCGGAGCGGACGGCACGGGCCCGGGGACGCGGCGGACCACCGTCCTGGACTGGGCCGAGCCCGCCCTCGCCCTCGGCCGCGAACTGGCCGCGGGATCCGGCTCGGCCGCGCTGCGCGCCGCCGAGTGGCGGCACGGGAGGATCACCGCCGGAGGCGAGCTGCCCTCCGCCGACCTCGTCACCGTCTCCTACGTCCTGGGCGAACTGCCCGAGGAGGCCCGGCACGGGCTGGTGGACGCCGCCGCGGCCGCCGGGCGCGCGGTGGTGGTCGTCGAGCCGGGCACCCCGGCGGGCTACGAGCGGATCATCGAGGCGCGGCGCAGGCTGGTCGGAGCCGGGCTGCGCGTCCTCGCCCCCTGCCCCCACGGTGCCGCCTGCCCCATCGCGCCCGGCTCGGACTGGTGCCACTTCGCCGCCCGCGTCAGCCGCTCCTCCCTCCACCGGCAGGTGAAGGGGGGCTCCCTGGCGTACGAGGACGAGAAGTTCTCCTACGTGGCGGCCGTCCGCCCTGGCCCGGACGGCGCCCCGCCCAGCGCGCCCGCCGGGGCGCGGATCGTGCGCAGGCCGCAGCTCCGCAAGGGGCAGGTGCTGCTGGACCTGTGCACCGGGCCGGACGGCGAGCGCGGCGGACTGCGCCGCGAGACCGTCACCAGGCGGCACGGTCCCGCCTACCGCGCCGCCCGGGACGCGGACTGGGGCGACCGGTGGGACGGCGGAGGGGGCGGGACCCCGCGGGAGTGACGGGCGGAGCCGGCGGTGGGGCGCCGGGCCCGCCCGCCGACCCACCGGCCGGCCGGGGCCTCAGCCCCGCAGCTCGGCCGTGCAGCACTTCACGCTGCCGCCGCCCTTGAGCAGCTCGCCCAAATCCACGCCGACCGGCTCGTAGCCGCGCTCGCGCAGCGGCCCGAACAGCCCCGCCGCGGCCTGCGGCAGCAGCACGTGGTGCCCGTCGCTGACGGCGTTGAGGCCGAAGGCGCGGGCGTCCGCCTCCCCGACGACGACCGCCTCGGGGAAGAGGCGGGCCAGCACCGCCCGGCTGCCGGGTGAGAACGCCTCCGGGTGGTACATGACGGCGTCGTCCCGGCAGTCGTCCAGGACGCACAGCGCCGTGTCCAGGTGGTAGAAGCGCGGGTCCACCAGGTCCAGGCCGATCACGGGGCGGCCGAAGAACTCCTGCGCCTCGGGGTGCGAGAGCGGGCTGCTGCGGAAGCCCCGGCCCGCCAGCAGCCAGGAGGCGGTGACGGCGAAGTCGCCCTCGCCCTCGTTGATGTGCTCCGGCTCCCGGACCTCGGCGAAGCCGCGGGCGCGGTACCACTCCAGGTGCGCCGCCGCCTCCCCCGCCCGCTCGGGGTGGGCGAAGCGGGCCCCCAGCACCCGGCCGTCGACCACGAGGGCGCCGTTGGCGGCGTACACCATGTCGGGCAGCTCCGGGTCGGGGGCGAGCTCCTCGACGGTGTGGCCGAGCGAGCGGTACAGGTCGCGCAGGGCCTCCCACTGCGCGACGGCCAGCGGCAGGTCGACGGGTTTGGCGGGGTCCATCCACGGGTTGATGGAGTAGCTGACCCGGAAGTGCGCCGGTGGGCACATCAGATAGCGGCGGGCTGAGTACACGGGAGTCTCCTCACAGGGTCGCTGCGTGGCGGAGGTGTCGCACGGCGTGACCACATGGTCCACCCGCCGGGCCTGCCGCGTCCCTTGCACGGCGCGGATTCCCTCCGGCGGCGCGCCGCGTCCCGCGCCGGTGGCGCGTCCTCCGCCGGCCGCGGCGGGCCGCGTGCGCCCGTTGTGACGATCGCGACGGCCCCCCGATTACGCATCGGCGGTGCGAAGGGCGCAGGATGGAGAAGGTCATCCGAGATCCGTGGATTCCGCCCGGCTGAGGGCGTCCGGTTCCGTACCCTCGAGAATCCACGGTCCCGGTCGCGAGTGAGGCGGTTCATGGAACGCGAAAGCAGATTCTCCCGGTGGCTGCGCCGACGCTCCCGGAGCGGTTCGCACGCGAGTGCCGTGCAGGAGGCGGCCCGGGTGCGGGAGGATCTGCTGCTGACCGCGGCCGCCGCGGGGTTCCCCCTGGCACCGGCCGCGCACCCCGAGGGCTACGGCTGCTCCTGCGAGCGGATCGGCTGCCCCACCCCGGGCCGGCACCCCGTCTCCTTCGCCTGGCAGACCCAGGCCACCACCGACCCCGAGCAGATCGTCCGCTGGGCGGCGAGCCAGCCCCTGGCCAACTTCGTCACCGCCACCGGGCGCACCCACGACGTGCTGGACGTACCGGTGGTGGCGGGGCGGGCCGCACTGGAGCGGCTGGAGGCCGAGGGGGTGGAGGTCGGGCCGGTGGCGGTGTGCGGAAACGATCCGTGGTCGGGCCGGATGCTGTTCTTCACCGCGACCCGGGGCACTCCGGACGACGAGGACGAGTGGTGGCCGTGCGAGCTGGACTGCCATCCCGAGACCCTGGACGACCACCCCGGCCTGCGCTGGCACTGCCGGGGCAGCTACGTCCTGGTGCCGCCCGCGCGGCTGCCCGGTGACGGGCGCGAGCCCGCGGTGGGCTGGCTGCGCG
Source organism: Streptomyces desertarenae (assembly GCF_042681365.1). Taxonomy (NCBI): domain Bacteria; kingdom Bacillati; phylum Actinomycetota; class Actinomycetes; order Kitasatosporales; family Streptomycetaceae; genus Streptomyces; species Streptomyces desertarenae. The sequence goes on from NZ_JBHUFU010000001.1 coordinate 409,317, forward strand.
CCCCCGAGCGGCCGCTGCCCGACCCGCTGACCATGCTGGAGGCCCTGACCGACGCGTGCGCCGCCCACGCCGAGGACCAGCCCGACCACTCGGCGCCCTGGCCGGTCCGCTAGCCGCGCCGCCGGTCCGGCCGCGCGGCCCGCGCCCCCCTGTCCGCGCCGCGTCTCACTCGCCCTTGGCGCCCGTCAGGCGCTGGAGGCGGTAGAGCAGCCGCACCTGCGGGTCGGCGGCGTCCGCGGCGGGGACGGCGGCGGTCTGCAGGGCGAGCCGGACGTACGTCACCGACTGCCGGGGCGTCCCCTCCAGCAGGGCCTTGACGTAGGGGTCCTCGACCTGCGGGCGGTAGCCCTGGGGGACGGTCTGCTTCATCTGGTGGTGCGTGGTGAAGAACACCAGCGCCCCGCCGTCCTCGGTGCGCAGCCCCACCGGGGCGTAGCGGGGGTCCTCGGCCGGCAGGTCGGCCCACTGGGTGCGGGCTCCGGGACCGGCCGCGGCCTTCTTCCGCTCCTCGCGCAGGGCGCTGGTCAGCGGCCCCTCGGCGAAGGGGCCGCCGCCCTCGCGCAGGTGGTCGGCGTAGGCGGCGCTGAGGTCCCGGGGGGCCAGGGCCAGGCCGGCGGTCTCGTCGGCGGGCACGGCCTCGGCGTAGCCGTCGGCGTCCCGCGCGAACCGCGGCATCGCGGCGGGGGTGAGCACCGACAGGTAGGACGCCTTCCAGGTCTCCTCGACGCCGCCCCGGGTGAAGACCAGCAGCCACCGCTTGCCCGGGCTCTGGCTGGCGGCGGTGTCGGCGACGAAGAACTTCGGCCAGCCGGCCTGCCGCGGGATGAGGAAGCGGGCGTCGGTCAGCTCCAGCGGCCGGTGGCCGGGGTTGCCCTGCGGGTGGACGGTGCGGCGGGCCCGCAGGCCGGCCTGGTCCACGGTGCCCAGCGGGCCCGTCTCGATGGTGGCGTTCAGCTCGGCGTCCAGGGCGCGGTTGGCCTCGTTGTTGGTCTCGGCGAAGTGCTCCAGGGCCTTCGCCGCCTCGCCCGCGGTCGTCGCCGGGACCACGGCCTCCTCGCCGTGCACCGTGACGCAGCCCGTCAGTCCCGCCAGGCTCGCCAGCGCCGTCAGCACCACCGCGGTCCGCAGCCCCAGCCCACGCGCCTTCGTCCGCACTCTCCGACCCCTCCCGGACTCACGAGGCTCTACCGGCGGAACCCTACCGGTGCCCCGTGCCGTCCGGATCCCGGGTGGGGGTCCCGGCCCCTCCGCGACCGGGACCCCCGTGCCGGTCAGGAGAGCGCGCAGGCACCGCCGTTGAGGGTGAAGGCGTCCGGGGCGGTGTTGCCGCCCCTCCAGGTGCCGGTGAAGCCGAGGGTCACCGAGCCGCCCGCGGGGATGTTCGCGGTGTAGGAGGCGGGCCGGACGGTGACGGACGGGCCGCTCTGGGACGGGGTGCCGCCCCACATGTTGGTGATGGTCTGGCCGTCGGCGAACCTCCAGCCCAGGGTCCAGCCGCTGATCGCCGAGGTGCCGGTGTTGCGGACGGTGACCTCGCCCTGGAAGCCGCCCTGCCACTGGCCGGCGATCCGGTAGGAGACGGAGCAGGCGCCCACGGGGTCGCCGCCTCCGCCGGCGGTGGTGACCGCGACGGTGGCCGAGCGCTGCGAGCGGTTGCCCGCGGCGTCCTTCGCGTACACGGCGAAGGTGTAGGAGGTGTTCGCCGCCAGGCCGGTCAGGGTGGCGGAGGTGCCGGTGGTGGAGCGGACGACGGTCTCGGAGGAGCCGTCCACGCGGACCACCTCGTACCCGGCCACCCGGTCGTCGTCCGTGGAGGCGCCCCAGGACAGGGTGACGCCGGTGGAGGTCACGCCGGAGGCGGTGGGGGTGCCGGGGCGGGTGGGCGGGGTGGTGTCGCCGCCGCCCGGGCCGCCGTAGACCGCGGCCTCCTCGGCGGTCGCGGCGATGCCGTCGGGGCCGTTGAAGATCCGCTCGCCCCAGCTCGTCAGGGAGTCCGGGTCGAAGCCGGCCACCATGTCCAGGTACTCGACGCCGCCGCCGTTGCCGCTCCAGGACCAGCCCAGGTAGCCCAGGCCCAGCTGCTCGGTGGTGGCGAGGATGGCGTCCTCGTCCGGGTTGCCGTCGGAGTGGTCGTGCCCGAACTCGCCGACCAGGACGGGCAGTCCGGCGTTCACGAAGTGGTTCAGGTAGTCCCGGACCTCGGCGGCGGTGTCGTAGACCCCGTACATGTGGATCGAGAACAGGGTGTTGCGGTCGGGGTCGGCGCCGAAGACCGCGGCGGCGTTGGCGCGCATGGTGCCCGACCAGTCCTGGCCCCAGTTGGGGGCGTCGACCATCAGGGCGTGGTCGAAGCCGGCGTCGCGCAGCTTCCTGATGGCGCCGCTGGTGTCGGCGGTCCACCTCTCGTAGCCGCTGTTGCCGTGCGGCTCGTTGCCGATGTTGACGATGACGTAGTCCTCCTGCCCCTCCAGGGCGCTGCGGACGCTGATCCAGTAGTCCGCCGCCCGGTCCAGGGAGACCGCTCCGCTCTGCTCGCCGTAGCCGGTGGTGTCGTGCACCTCCAGGACGCAGATCAGCCGGTTCCGCTTGCACTCGGAGACGACGTTCGCCACGTCGGAGGTGTCATTGCGGGTCCAGCGGTCGCCGCTGCTGAGGACGACGCGGACGGTGTTGGCGCCCTTGGCCTTGATGTGCTCCAGGGAGTCCAGTTCGTTCGCGTACCAGGTGTGGGCGTGGTTGACGCCCCGCATCACGAAGTCGTTGCCGTTCGCCTCCAGCAGGCGCCCCCGGTCGACGTGGAGGCCGGTGGCGGCGCCGGCGGCCCCCTCGGCGGCGTGCCCGGCCTGGCCGGGGCCGAACAGCGACAGCGCCAGGCCGAGGAGCAGGCCCCCGGCGGCGGCCGTGCGGGTGGTGCGTGATCTCATCTGTCCCTCCAGCGGACCGTGTGGCATGACGATGACAACGATGTCTCGATGCGCTGCGACCGTTTTCTCGCAGCTGGGCCTGGGAGCGCTCCCAATGAAGCCCTGTCGGTGAGTCCGCGTCAAGAGGTGCGACAGAGGTCGGTGGTCCGCCTCCCCGGAGCCTTCGGGGTCGGCAGGAGGCGCGGCGGCGGGGGGCGGGCCCCGCCGCCGCGGGTGCGTCAGACCGCGCCCCCGGCCGGGGGCGCGGCGGCCCGGCTGCGCCGGGGCGGGCGGGAGGGCGCCGGCGCCGGCCGGGTCACGGCAGCGTCAGGATGTCCGCCCCGGTCTCCGTGACCACCAGCGTGTGCTCGAACTGGGCCGTCCGCCTGCGGTCCTTGGTCACCACCGTCCAGCCGTCCTGCCACATCTCCCACTCGTGGGTGCCCAGCGTCAGCATCGGCTCGATGGTGAACGTCATGCCCGGCTTCATCACCGTGGTCGCGCGAGGATCGTCGTAGTGCGGGATGATCAGTCCCGAGTGGAACGAGCTGTTGATCCCGTGCCCGGTGAAGTCGCGCACCACCCCGTACCCGAAGCGCTTGGCGTACGACTCGATGACCCGGCCGATGACGTTGATCCGGCGCCCCGGCCGCACCGCCCTGATCGCGCGGTCCAGCGACTCGCGCGTCCGCTCCACCAGCAGCCGCGACTCCTCGTCCACCTCCCCGCACAGGTAGGTGGCGTTGTTGTCGCCGTGCACGCCGTGGATGTAGGCGGTCACGTCCAGGTTCACGATGTCGCCGTCGCGCAGCACGGTGGAGTCCGGGATGCCGTGGCAGATGACCTCGTTGACCGAGGTGCACAGCGACTTGGGGAACTTCCGGTACCCCAGCGTCGAGGGGTAGGCGCCGTGGTCGCACAGGTACTCGTGCGCCACCTCGTCCAACTTGTCGGTGGTCACGCCCGGTGCGATGTGCTCGGCGGCCGCCGCCATGGCGCGGGCGGCGATCCGTCCGGCGATCCGCATCTTCTCGATCGTCTCGGCGTCCTGCACCTCGGGTCCGGTGTACGGGGCCGGCGCGTCCTTGCCGACGTACTCCGGACGCGGGATCGAGGCGGGGACGGTGCGGCGCGGCGAGAGGGTGCCGGGGACGAGGAGTGACTGGCCAGACATGTGCGCGAGTCTAGCGGCGGTAGGCGGCGCCCCCGCGGGGCAGCATGGAACACATGGCACTGTTCAAGCGCAAGGCGGCCGGCAGGCCCGGCGAGTGGTTCTACTGCCTCGAGCACCGCACGGTCGAGGAGGGGCCCGAGTGCCCCGCCAAGGACCGCATGGGGCCCTACGCCTCCCGCTCCGAGGCCGAGCACGCGATGGAGACGGCGCGCGAGCGCAACGTCCGGTGGGAGAACGACCCCCGCTGGAGCGAGGGCGCCCCCCGGGACGGTGCCCCCTGACGGCGGGGGCGGGCGCCCGCCCCCGCGTCCGCCCCGGTTCCCCGACGTCGCTCTACCGGCCGGTAACCCCGGTGGTGCCGAGCCCTGCGGACCCTGGCAGGATCGGAGGCATGACCTCGAACGAAGCTTCCGCAGCCGCTCCGCAGAAGGCCCCCGCCAAGGACCCCTGGGACCTGCCCGACGTCTCCGGCCTGGTGGTCGGCGTGCTCGGCGGCACCGGCGACCAGGGCCGCGGCCTGGCGTACCGGCTGGCCAGGGCCGGGCAGAAGGTGATCATCGGTTCGCGCGCGGCCGACCGGGCGCGGGCCGCCGCCGGGGAACTGGGCCTCGGCGTGGAGGGCGCGGACAACGCCGAGTGCGCGCGCCGCAGCGACGTCGTGATCGTCGCCGTGCCGTGGGAGGGCCACGCCGCGACGCTGGAGGGCCTGCGGGAGGAGCTGGCGGGCAAGCTGGTCGTGGACTGCGTCAACCCGCTCGGCTTCGACAAGAAGGGCGCCTACGCGCTGAAGCCGGAGGAGGGCAGCGCCGCCGAGCAGGCCGCCGCGCTGCTGCCGGACTCCCGGGTGACCGCCGCCTTCCACCACCTGTCGGCCGTGCTGCTCCAGGACCCGCGGATCGAGGAGATCGCCACCGACGTGATGGTGCTGGGCGAGGCGCGGGCCGACTGCGAGATCGTGCAGGCGCTCGCGCACCGCATCCCGGGCATGCGCGGCGTCTTCGCCGGGCGGCTGCGCAACGCGCACCAGGTCGAGTCGCTGGTCGCGAACCTGATCTCGGTCAACCGCAGGTACAAGGCGCACGCCGGGGTGCGGCTCACCGACATCTGAGCGGCCCGCCGCCGGGTCCGGCGGTCACCGGGCGGGGCGCGCCCGCCGCCGCCGGGGCCATGGGGGACAATGGACGGGTCACGAACGCCGTACCCCCCTGGAGCGCGTCCCCATGGCCCCCTCGTCCCCGCACCGGCGGCTGTCCCTCTTCGCCCTCGCCGTCTGCGGCCTCGCCGCCGCCGCCGCGGTGGTGGCCTTCGTCAAGGGCGCCTGGCTGGTGGGGATCGTGTGGGTCCTGATGGCCGGGCTGTCGTCCAACATGGCCTGGTACTACGTGCGCCGGGACCGGCTGGCGCGGGCCTCGGCCCAGGTCAACGGGGAATGACGGCAGACGGCGGCCCGCCCTCCCAGAAGCGGAAGTACTCCAGCCCGTAGGCGGTCTCCTGCCGGGAGACCCCCAGCGTCCCCGTCACCGCGTCGATGCCGGCCCAGAAGACGGCGTTGACCTCGGGGATCCACAGACAGGCGAAGACCGCGAGCAGACCGAAGGGCGCGACGGGCTCCACCCGGCGGCGGATCCCGTGCGGCAGCCAGGGCTCCAGGACGCCGTAGCCGTCCAGGCCGGGCACCGGCAGGAGGTTCAGGACCGCGGCCGTCACTTGGAGCATCGCCAGGAAGGCCAGCGCGCAGCGGAAGGCGACCGGCGCGCCGTCCACCGCGCCGAGCCGGAAGGGGGCAGTCAGGGCCGCCGCGAGGGCGGCGTTGACCAGGGGCCCGGCGGCCGACACCAGGCTGCGCCGCAGCCTGCCCCGGATGCGCTCGCGTTCGATGAACACCGCGCCGCCGGGCAGCCCGATGCCGCCCATGACCACGAACAGCACCGGCAGGACGACGCTGAGCAGGGCGTGGGTGTACTTCAGCGGGTTGAGCGTGAGGTAGCCCCTGGCCTCCACGGAGAGGTCGCCGCCGTGCAGGGCGGTGCGCGCGTGCGCGTACTCGTGCAGGCAGAGCGAGGCGATCCAGCCGGAGACGACGAAGAGGAACACCGCGGCGCCGACGGCCGCGAAGCCGGTCCACAGCCCCCAGGCCGACGCTCCCAGCACGGCCAGGAGCGCCGGGAACACGGGGCTGATCCGACGGCCGGTGCGGGTGCGGCTCGCGTCCATGGGGGCAGACCGTACCCGGCGCGGCCGCCGGGGTGCGAGCCCGTCCGGCGCCCGCCCACCCGCGGCCCGGCCCCTCCCGCGCCGCCTCCCACCGGTGGGACCGGGCGCACCGGCGGGAGGCGGGGTGGCCGGCCGGACGGCTGTGCGGGGCCCCGGGGAGGGGCGCCGCCTGTCGCCGTGCCCCGCGGCCATGCCCGGCGGCCGCGCTCGCAGCCGCCGACGGACCGCCGGCAGCGGCCCCGCGGACGGCCGACAGCCCGCCGACGGGGCCTCGCGGGCCCGCCGGCGGGCTGCCGGTGGGGTGGCCGGTGGGGGAAGCCGGCCGGGGGATGGTCCGCGGGCCGGCGGCGGCCGGCGCCGGATCAGTGGAAGCTGTGCTCCGCGGCGGGGAACGCGCCGTCCACCACGTCCCGGGCGAACTCCCTCGCGGCGTCGCCGAGGGAGGCGCGCAGCTCCGCGTACTGCCGCACGAAGCGCGGCATGCGGCCCGGCGTCATGCCCGCCATGTCCGTCCACACCAGCACCTGCGCGTCGCACCCGGCTCCGGCGCCGATGCCGACGGTCGGGATGTGCAGGGAGCGGGTGACCTCGGCGGCCAGCTCGGCCGGGACCATCTCCATGACGAGGGCGAAGGCGCCGGCGTCCTGCGCGGCCTTGGCGTCGCGCAGCAGCTGCTGCGCGGCCTCCTCGCCGCGGCCCTGGACGTAGTAGCCGCCCAGCGCGTTGACCGACTGCGGGGTGAGCCCCAGATGGGCCATCACGGGGATGCCGGACCGCACGAGCAGCTCGGTCTGGGGCAGGGACCGCTCGCCGCCCTCCAGCTTGACCGCGCCCACGCCCGCCTCCTTCACCAGGCGGGTGGCGTTGCGCAGGGCCTGGACGGGCCCCTCCTGGTAGGCGCCGAAGGGCAGGTCGGCGACGACCATCGCGCGCCGGGTGCCGCGCACGACGGCCGCGGAGAGCACGGCCATCTCGTCCATGGTGACGGGCACGGTGGTGTCGTAGCCGAGGTGGCAGTTGCCCGCGGAGTCCCCCACGAGCAGGACGGGGATGCCCGCCTCGTCGAAGACGGAGGCGGTCATCGCGTCGTAGGCGGTGAGCATGGGCCACTTCTCGCCGCGCTCCTTGGCGGCGGCCAGGTCCCTCACGGTGATGCGTCGCTGCTGAGTACCGCCGTACAGCGCCTTGCTGCCGTCGGCGGGCTTCTGGGCGTGCGTCATTGCGCCGGCTCCTGTGTTCGTCGTCTCGAGGCGCCCTGACGGCGTCCCCGGATCCACGTCCATGGTGGCACCCCCGGGAGGAGGGAGGGAAGGGGGCCCGGCACACCGCGCGGTGCCGGAATGTGCGCGTTTCGTTACAGTGGCGGAGGGGCGCCGGAGATCAGGAACCCGACACCCGGCCGTGTTCGTCCTGGCAGACGTACCGGCGTGCGGGCCGCCCGGCGCGGACCGGCACGCCCAGCACACGCAAGACCGGCCGCCACCCGGGGAGCCGGACCGGGGCGGCCGCTGTGACGGCAAGTGAGGACGGCGGATGGCACGGGCGTACATGACGGACACGGAGTCGCGGACGTCGGAGGAGGAGGCGCCCGGCCGCTCCGGGCCCGCCCGCCCGGCCGCCCGTCTCCGGCGCGCGCTCGCCCGGCTGGGCGGCGAGGGACGGTGGCGGCGCGGCCGGGTGATCGCCGCACTGGCCGTGCTGGTCGCCCTGCTGATGGTGCTGCACTCCCACGTGCCCAACCGGATCGGCAACCTGGGCAGCCTGCTGGAGACGTTCCTGCCGTGGCTGGGGCTGGCGGTCCCGGTGCTGCTGGCGGCGGCCCTGCTGCGGCGCTCGGCCACCGCGCTGGTCGCGCTGCTGCTGCCCGTCCTGGTGTGGGCGGACATGTTCGGCGGTCTGATCACCGACAAGCGGGCCGACGGCGGCGACCTGACGGTCCTCACCCACAACGTCAACGCCGACAACCCCGACCCGGCCGGCACGGCGCGGCAGCTCGTCCGGGCCGGCGCCGACCTCGTGGCGCTCCAGGAGCTGCCGAAGCGCTCGGTGCCGCAGTACGAGGCGGCGCTGGCCGACGCCTACCCGTACCACGCCGTGCAGGGCACGGTCGGCCTGTGGAGCAGGTACCCGCTGGGCGACACCAGGCCGGTGGACATCGGGATCGGCTGGACCCGGGCCATGCGCGCGACCGTCGACACGCCCGGGGGCGAGGTCTTCGCGTACGTGGCGCACCTGCCGTCGGTGCGGGTGAAGTTCGAGGCGGGCTTCACCGCGCGGCAGCGGGACCTGGCCGCCGACATGCTGGGCGAGGCCATCGTGCGGGAGCGCATCGAGCGGGGCGTGCTGCTGGGCGACCTCAACGGGACGATGAACGACCGGGCGCTGGCGTCGGTCACCTCCCAGATGCGCTCCACCCAGGGCGCGGCGGGCGACGGCTTCGGCTTCAGCTGGCCGGCGTCGTTCCCGATGACGCGGATCGACCAGATCATGGTGAAGGGGGTCGAGCCGGTCTCGTCGTGGTCGCTGCCGCGGACCGGGAGCGACCACCTGCCGCTGGCGGCGTCGGTGAGCTGGTAGGCGGCCGCGGCCGCCGGCGAGCCGGCCCGTCCCCTCGCGGGGGCGGGCCTTTCGCTGTTCGTAGCATGGCCGTCACCTATTTGTTTTGCGGCGGAACAAAAAGCTGCCACACTGGGTTGTGCCCGGAGCACACCGACTCCGCGCGTCTATGACACGCCACCACCCCTCGCGTCGAAAGGCCCTTCCGCCATGCCCCTGGCCCTGCTCGCGCTCGCAGTCGCGGCCTTCGGGATCGGTACGACGGAGTTCGTGATGATGGGCCTGCTGCCCAACGTCGCGGACGACCTGGGCGTCACCGTGCCCGCCGCCGGCCACCTCGTCTCCGCCTACGCCATCGGCGTCGTGGTCGGCGCCCCGCTCCTGGCCGCCGTCGGCGTCCGCATCCCGCGCAGGCGGATGCTGATCGCCCTGATGGGCCTGTTCACCGTCGGCAACCTCGCCTCCGCCCTCGCCCCCGACTACGGCACCCTGCTGGCCGGGCGGGTCCTGGCCGGGCTGCCGCACGGGACGTTCTTCGGCGTCGGCGCGGTCGTCGCCGCCCGCCTGGTGCGGGAGGGACGGCAGGCGCGGGCCGTGGCCACCATGTTCCTCGGTCTGACGGTGGCCAACATCGTCGGTGTGCCGGGCGGCACCGCGCTGGGGCAGCAGCTGGGATGGCGCGCGACGTTCCTGGTCGTCACCGTGATCGGGCTGGCCGCCATGGCGGCGCTGGCGGCGCTGGTGCCGCACCTGCCGCCGGAGCGGCGGAAGGGCGCCGGCGGCGCCGGCGCCGAACTGCGCCGCGAGGTGCGGGCGCTGGGCGACCGGCAGGTGCTGCTCGGACTCCTGACCGCCGTCTTCGGGTTCGCGGGCGTCTTCGCCCTCTACAGCTACCTCGCGTCGATGGTCACCGAGGTCACGGGGATGGCGGAGTCGTCGGTGACGGTCGTGCTGGCCCTCTTCGGCGTCGGCATGACGCTGGGTGCCCTGGCCGCCGGGCCGCTGACCGACCGGGCGCTGCGGCCGACGCTGTACGGGGCGCTGGCGGCGCTGGCCGCGGTGCTGGTGGCCTTCCGGTTCACGGTCCACGTGCCGTGGGCGGCGATGGCGACCGTGGTGGTGATCGGTGCGGTCGGCTTCATGACGACCACGCCGCTGCAGATGCTGGTGATGGAGAAGGCGCGCAACGCCCCCACGCTGGCCGCGGCCTCCAACCACTCCGCGTTCAACCTGGCCAACGCGGGCGGCGCGTGGGCCGGCGGCACGGCCATCGCGGCCGGCTGGGGCTGGACCTCGCCGGCGCTGGTGGGCGCCGTGCTGGCCGTGGTGGGGCTGGCGATCGCGCTGGTGGCGGGCGTGCTGGACCGCACCCCCTCGTCCGGCGGCCGGTCCCGGGTGGTCGCCCGCGGTGCGGGGGCCCGGAGGGCGGGCGACCGCGACGGGGCCGGCGTCCGCTGAGGCGGGTGCCGGGGCGTTCGGCGGGGCCGCGGCGGGCGGACCCCGCCGCGGCCCCGTTCCGCGCGCGGCGTCAGCCGGTCTCGCGCCAGCGGCTGGTGATCGGCAGGCGCCGGTCCTTGCCGAAGCCCTTGGCCGAGATCTTCGTGCCCGGCGGGTACTGCCGCCGCTTGTACTCGGCGGTGTCCGTCATCCGCAGCACCCGGGTGACGGTCTCCTCGTCGAAGCCCTCGGCGATGATCTCCTCGCGGCCCCGGTCCCGGTCGACGTACAGCTCCAGGATGCGGTCCAGGACGTCGTAGTCGGGCAGGGAGTCGGAGTCGACCTGCCCCGGGCGCAGCTCGGCGCTCGGCGGCTTGGCGATGGAGTTCTCCGGGATCGGCGGGGTCTCGCCGCGCTCGGCCGCGGCCTTGTTGCGCCAGTGGGCGAGGCGGTAGACGGTCGTCTTGTAGACGTCCTTGATCGGCCCGTAGGCGCCCACCGAGTCGCCGTAGAGGGTGGAGTAGCCGCACGCCAGCTCGGACTTGTTGCCCGGTGCGAGGACGATGTGGCCCTCCTGGTTGGACAGCCCCATCAGCAGGGTCCCGCGCAGCCGGGCCTGGAGGTTCTCCTCGGCGAGGCCGGTGAGGTGCAGCGCGTCCATGTAGGCGTCGAACATCGGGCCGATCGGCACGGTGCGGAAGTTCAGACCGGTGCGCCGGGCCATCTCCGCGGCGTCGTCCCTGGAGTGCTCCGAGGAGTAGCGCGAGGGCATGGAGACGCCGTACACGTTCTCCGGGCCGACGGCGTCGCAGGCGATGGCCGCCACCAGGGAGGAGTCGATGCCGCCGGAGAGGCCGATGAGCACCGAGCGGAAACCGTTCTTCCGCACGTAGGCGCGCAGACCCGTCACGAGGGCGGTGTAGACCTCCTCGTCGTCGTCCAGGCGCGGGGCCTCGGCGCCGGTGACCTCCGGCTCGTACGGCGGGAGGGGGTCGGCGGTCAGGACGCGGTGGTCCACGCGCAGGCCGTCGGCCACGTCCCCGGAGGGAGGCGTGTCGGAGGCGGCGGGCAGGTCCAGGTCGAGCACGACGCAGCCCTCCTCGAACTGCGGCGCCCGCGCCAGGACCTCGCCGTCGGCGGCGACGACGATGGAGTCGCCGTCGAAGACCAGGTCGTCCTGGGCGCCCACCATCGCCAGGTAGGCGGTGGTGCAGCCGGCCTCGCGGGCACGGCGGCGGACCAGGTCCAGGCGGGTGTCGTCCTTGTCGCGCTCGTAGGGGGAGGCGTTGATCGACAGCAGCAGCCCCGCCCCGGCGGCGCGGGCGGCGGGGACGCGGCCGCCGTCCTGCCACAGGTCCTCGCAGATCGCCAGCGCCACGTCGATCCCGTGCACCCGGATCACGGGCAGCGTCTCGCCGGGGACGAAGTAGCGGAACTCGTCGAAGACCCCGTAGTTGGGGAGGTGGTGCTTGGCGTAGGTCAGCACGACCTCGCCGCGGTGGAGGACGGCCGCCGCGTTCTGCGGGGCGCCGGCGGGCTGGCCGTAGCGGGGCCGGGCCTCCTCCGCCCGGTCCAGGTAGCCGACCACCACCGGGAGCTCCCCGAGCCCCTCGCCGGCCAGGCGGGCGGCGAGGGCGGTGAGGGCGGCCCGGCTGGCGTGGACGAAGGACGGCCGCAGGGCCAGGTCCTCGACGGGGTAGCCGGTGAGCATCATCTCGGGGAACGCCACCAGGTGCGCTCCCTGGTCGGCCGAGTGCCGCGTCCAGCGGACGACCGCGTCCGCGTTCCCGGCGAGGTCGCCGACGGTGGAGTCGATCTGGTTCAGGGCGAGTCGTAGCTGAGGCACGCGGTCAGTCTAATCGTCGTACTGACGCGATCGGGGGAGGCGGGAGGGCGGCCCTCCCGCCGCGTGTCGCACCCGTTCGGGTGGACCTCCCGGGCCGGGGCGCGGGGCGGGGCGGCGGCTCGCAGGGGTTGCCGCGCGGCGGTCGCACGGCCATTCTGGGAGCGCTCCCAAGCGGGGGAGGCGAGGAGGAGAGCGGTGACCACGAGGACCAGGCCGTTCGTGCGGCCCTGCCGGCCCGAGGACCGGGACGCGGTGTACGACGTGTGCGTGCGCACCGCCGACGCCGGCGGCGACGCCCGGGGGACCTACCGGGACCCCGACCTGATGGGCGACCTCTTCGCCGGCCCCTACCTGTGGCTGGAACCGGAGCTGGCCTTCGTCCTGGACGACGGCGAGCGGGCCGTGGGGTACGCGGTCGGCACCGCCGACACCGCCGCCTTCGCCGAGGCGTTCCGCCGCACGTGGCTGCCCCGCGTCGCCGGGCGGTACCCGAGGGCGCAGACGCCGCGGACCCCCGACGACCACATGATCGAACTGCTGTACACGCCCGAGCGGATGGTCCTGCCCGAACTGGCCGACCACCCGGCGCACCTCCACATCGACATCCTCCCCGGCCACCAGCGGGCCGGCCACGGCACGGAGCTGATGGGCGAACTGCTCGCCGCGCTGCACCGGGCCGGCGCGGAGCGCGTCCACCTGGGGATGCTGACGGCCAACACCGGCGCCCGCCGCTTCTACGACCGCCTCGGCTTCCGCGAGCTGGCCGTCCGCGATCCGGGGCCGCTCACCTACCTGGGCAGGCCCACGGGGGCGTTGCCGCACCACGGGGATCACCGCGGGGCCGGAGCGGCGTAATGTGACGGTAACCCCTCACCGTGATACTGGTGTGCCGGCCGCCCCCTCGACCCCGGGCGGTGCGGGGAAGGGCCGTCTGACCAGCGAGGATGGGTGACCATGGACAAGCAGCAGGAATTCGTGCTCAGGACGCTCGAGGAGCGCGACATCCGGTTCGTCCGGCTGTGGTTCACCGACGTGCTCGGCTTCCTGAAGTCCGTCGCCGTCGCGCCCGCGGAGCTGGAACAGGCCTTCGACGAGGGCATGGGCTTCGACGGGTCCGCGATCGAGGGCTTCGCGCGCGTCTACGAGTCCGACATGATCGCCAAGCCCGACCCCGGCACGTTCCAGATCCTGCCCTGGCGCGCCGAGGCCCCGGGCACCGCGCGGATGTTCTGCGACATCCTGATGCCGGACGGCTCCCCCTCGTACGCCGACCCGCGCTACGTCCTCAAGCGGGCCCTGAACAAGACCTCCGACCTGGGATTCACCTTCTACACCCACCCCGAGATCGAGTTCTTCCTCCTCAAGGACCGGCCGGTGGACGGCTCCCGGCCCACCCCGGCCGACTCCTCGGGCTACTTCGACCACACCCCCCAGCACGTCGGCCAGGACTTCCGCCGGCAGGCGATCACCATGCTGGAGTCGATGGGGATCTCGGTGGAGTTCTCCCACCACGAGGGCGCCCCCGGACAGCAGGAGATCGACCTGCGGTACGCCGACGCGCTCTCCACGGCCGACAACATCATGACGTTCCGTCTGGTGATGAAGCAGGTCGCGCTGGAGCAGGGCGTGCAGGCCACCTTCATGCCCAAGCCGTTCTCGGAGTACCCCGGTTCCGGCATGCACACCCACCTGTCGCTGTTCGAGGGCGACCGCAACGCCTTCCACGAGTCCGGCGCCGAGTACCAGCTCTCCAAGGTCGGCCGCTCCTTCATCGCCGGGCTGCTCAAGCACGCCGGCGAGATCTCCGCCGTGACCAACCAGTGGGTCAACTCCTACAAGCGCATCTGGGGCGGCGCCCAGCGCACCGCGGGCGCCGGGGGCGAGGCGCCCTCCTACATCTGCTGGGGGCACAACAACCGCTCCGCGCTGATCCGCGTGCCGATGTACAAGCCGGGCAAGACCGGCTCCACCCGCATCGAGGTGCGCTCGCTGGACTCCGGCGCCAACCCCTACCTGGCCTACGCGGTGCTGCTCGCCGCCGGCCTGAAGGGCATCGAGGAGGGGTACGAGCTCCCGGCCGGCGCCGAGGACGACGTGTGGGCCCTGTCGGACGCCGAACGCCGCGCGATGGGCATCGAGCCGCTGCCGCAGAACCTGGGCGAGGCGATCGGGCTGATGGAGCGCAGCGAACTGGTCGCCGAGACGCTCGGCGAGCACGTCTTCGACTTCTTCCTGCGCAACAAGAAGCAGGAGTGGGAGGAGTACCGCTCCGAGGTCACCGCCTTCGAGCTGCGCAAGAGCCTGCCGGTGCTGTAGGCGCAGGTCAGCGCAGTTCTCCAGCCGCAACAGCACTCGGGGCCGGCGGCACGCGGCCGCCGGCCCCGAGTCGCTCCGTCCTGGGCCGTCTGCGGGCCGTCCGGAGCCGGACGCCTTCGGTCTGCCTCGTGCGTTCGCCCGGTGCTGCTTCCGGGGACAAGCACGCCGTCCATGCCATCCGGCTCGTTCCGGGCCGGCGGGAGAAGTCGGTCGTGTGGATCACGCTGGTACAGAGTCGGGTGCTGCCTTCCCGGGGTCCCCGCAGTGGAGGCACGGCGGACCTCGGTGCCGCCGGTCGCGCCTCGTCAGGCACCCGGAGCGTGTCCTGTGCGGGGAGGCGGATCAGCCGTCTGCGGCAGCAGAGGACAGCGGCCGGGCCGGGGAAGGCCGGGTGGTTGCGGGAACGGCGCTCGCAGCGAACGGTGGAACGGCGGTGGCCGGTCCACCGGGCGCAGCCGCTGACCGGCACGTGGACGATCGCGGCGAACACCGCTTCACCAGGAGTGCTCCGTGTCTTCTCCTTCATCCCCCGAAGAACTCGACGGCTGGTTGAGGGGGTACGGCTGGAGTCCGGAGCGAAACATCGGCGAGGAAGCGGAAGAACTCGTCCGGTCGGCTGTGGAAGTCTTCGCCAGGTATGGCGTGCCCACGTCCCCCTCTTCCTGCGCTCTGAGCGTCGTCCGCAACTACGGGAAACTGGAGTTCTTCCTCCACGACCGTCCCGAGAACCATGCCGTGATGGTTCCCGGGATCGTCTACAAGGGGCAGGCCGAGGAGGTCGCGGAATTCGAACAGGAACTGGGGGCCAAGGTGTTCGCCGTCGGGCACGACACTTACGACGGTGCCCTGTTCCTGGTGGACGACTCGAATCGGGTGTTCCTGCTCCATCACTCCGGTGACTACTTCTTGGGCACCGGGATGAGGGAAGCCTTCTTCACCTTCATGTACGGGGAGTTCCAGGACGCGGAGGACTTCCATGCCTGACGGCGTCCCCGGCGTCCCCGGCGCCGCCGCCTCCCTGCCGATCCAGGGCACGGTCGTGAGCCGGACCGACCCGGCGGGGGACGGGAGTCCCGGGCTGCGTCCGGCGGTGCGGGAGTTCTCCGGCTCCCACCCCCGGAGCGCCGTGAGCCGTCCACCGGACACCGCGCCGAGTCCGCACTCGTCTGCGACCGGTTGCGGCGCCTGGACCAGGAGCGCGGCGACGGCCGCACGGCGGCCGGCCGTGGCGGCTCGCGCGGTGCCTCGCCCGGAACCGTAAGGTGGCTCACGAGCTCCTCCGCGACAAGCAGCAGGAGCGGGAGGAGCACCGCTCGGAGGTCACCGCCTTCGAGCTGCGCAAGAGCCTGCCGGTGCTGCGGCCCCGGCCGCGGGCGGGCGCGGGCGCCCGCCCGGGACGGGGACGGCGCACACGGCGAGGAGGTGGAGGGCACGGTGGTGCAGGGCGGTCGGCGCGACAGCCGGTTCGGACGGTTCGCACGGCGGGGGTTCACCGACCCGGGGGCGGCCGGGCGGCTGCTGGACTCACCCGCCGTGGACCGGGTGCGGGACGACCCGGCCCTGCTGGACGCGCTCGGCGCCACCGCCGACCCCGACCTGGCGCTGCGCTCCTTCGTGCGCCTGGCGGAGGCCCAGCCCGGCGAGGAGGAGCGCCGCCTGCTGCTGGACACCGTGCGGGCCGCCAAGCCGCTGCGCGACCGGCTGCTGGGCGTGCTGGGCTCCTCCGAGGCGCTCGGCGACCACCTGGCGCGGCACCCCGGGGACTGGCGGGCCCTGAGGGCGTACGAGACGGCCGACCTCCACCCCGGAGTCGGGGAGTTCGAGGCGGCCCTGGCCTCCGTGAAGGACCCCGACGGGCTGCGCGTGGCCTACCGCCGCGCCCTGCTGGCCGTCGCCGCCCGCGACGTGTGCGGCACCGCCGACGTCGCCCAGACCGCCGCCGAACTCGCCGACCTGGCCACCGCCACCCTGCGGGCGGCCCTGGCGATCGCCTCCCGGGAGGCGCCCGACGACGCGGCGCTGTGCCGGCTGGCCGTGATCGGGATGGGCAAGTGCGGCGGCCACGAGCTGAACTACGTCTCGGACGTGGACGTCGTCTTCGTGGCCGAGCCCGCCGGGGGCGGCGGGGAGAGCGGCGGGGAGGAGGAGAGCGGGGCGCTGCGGGCCGCGACCCGGCTCGCCTCCCGCATGATGCGGATCTGCTCCGACACCACCGCCGAGGGCACCATCTGGCCGGTGGACGCCAACCTGCGTCCCGAGGGGCGCAACGGTCCGCTGGTGCGCACCCTCAGCAGCCACCTGGCGTACTACCAGCGGTGGGCCAAGACCTGGGAGTTCCAGGCCCTGCTCAAGGCCCGGCCGGTGGCCGGCGACGCGGCGCTGGGCCGCGAGTACTGCGAGGCCGTCGGGCCGCTGGTGTGGCAGGCCGCCGAACGGGAGAACTTCGTCACCGACGTCCAGCAGATGCGCCGCCGGGTGGTGGCCGAGATCCCCGCCGCCCAGCTCGACCGCGAGCTGAAACTGGGGCCCGGGGGGCTGCGGGACGTGGAGTTCGCCGTCCAGCTCCTCCAGCTCGTCCACGGCCGCGGCGACACCTCCCTGCGCAGCCCCACCACCCTGGCCGCGCTCGACGCGCTCGCCGCGGGCGGGTACGTCGGACGCCAGGACGCGGCCGCGCTCGGCGACGCGTACCGCTTCCTGCGCACCCTGGAGCACCGCATCCAGCTCCACCGGATGCGCCGCACCCACCTGATGCCCCGGGACGAGGGCGAGCTGCGGATGCTGGGGCGCTCCCTGGGCTTCCGCCAGGACCCGGTGGCCGAGCTGACCCGCGCCTGGAAGCGGCACGCCGCGGTGGTGCGGCGGCTGCACGAGAAGATCTTCTACCGGCCGCTGCTGGACGCCGTCGCCCAGCTCGCACCCGGCGAGATCCGGCTCTCCGCCGGCGCCGCCCGGCAGCGGCTGGAGGCCCTGGGCTACGCCGACCCGGCCGCCGCCCTGCGCCACCTGGAGGCCCTCACCTCCGGGGTGAGCCGCAAGGCCGCCATCCAGCGCACCCTGCTGCCGGTGCTGCTGGGCTGGTTCGCCGACTCCGCCGATCCCGACGCCGGGCTGCTGGGCTTCCGCAAGGTCTCCGACGCGCTCGGCCAGACGCCCTGGTACCTGCGGCTGCTGCGGGACGAGGGGGCCGCCGCGGAGAACCTGGCCCGGGTGCTCTCCGCCGGGCGCCTCGCCCCCGACCTGCTGCTGCGCGCCCCGGAGGCCGTCGCGCTGCTGGGCGATCCCGAGGGGCTGCGGCCGCGCGGCCGGGAGGCGCTCACCCAGGAGGTGCTGGCGGCCGTCGGACGGGCCGGCGGGCCCGAGCAGGCCGTCGCCGCCGCCCGCGGGGTGCGGCGCCGGGAGCTGTTCCGCACCGCCGCCGCCGACGTCGTGGGCGCCTACAAGGCCGCGGACGGCGGGGACGCGGAGGGCACTCCCGCGGAGGTCGCCGCCGCGGTGGACCGGGTCGGCCGGGCCCTGGCCGACCTCAACGCCGCGACGATCGCCGGGGCCCTGCGCGCGGCGGTGGACGCCCGCTGGGGCGACGCCCTGCCCACCCGCTTCGCCGTCATCGGCATGGGCCGCTTCGGCGGCCGGGAGCTGAACTACGGCTCCGACGCCGACGTGCTCTTCGTCCACGAGCCGCGCGAGGGGGCGGACGAGCGGGAGGCGGGCGAGGCCGCCTTCGCCGTCGCCAACGAGATGCGCCGGCTGCTCCAGCTGCCCAGCTCCGACCCGCCGCTGCCGATCGACGCAGACCTGCGGCCGGAGGGCCGCAGCGGCCCGCTGGTGCGCACCCTGGCCTCCTACGAGGCGTACTACCGGCGCTGGTCGCAGGTGTGGGAGCGGCACGCGCTGCTGCGTGCCGAGCCGGTGGCCGGCGACGAGGAGCTGGGGCGCCGCTTCGTCGAGCTGATCGACCCGCTGCGCTACCCCGAGGGCGGACCGGACGAGGAGGCGGTGCGGGAGATCCGCCGGCTGAAGGCGCGGATGGAGTCCGAGCGGCTGCCGCGCGGCGCCGACCGCACCACCCACACCAAGCTGGGCCGGGGCGGCCTGTCGGACGTGGAGTGGACGGTGCAGCTGACGCAGCTGCGCCACGCCGCGGCCGCGCCGGGGCTGCGGACCACCCGCACCCGTACCGCCCTGGCCGCGGCCCGGGACGCCGGACTGATCGAGGCGGACGACGCCGCGGTCCTGGACGAGGCGTGGCTGCTGGCCACCCGGGTGCGCAACGCGGTGATGCTGGTGCGCGGCCGTCCCGGCGACACCTTCCCCTCCGAGCCGCGCGAGCTGGCCGCGGTGGGCCGCTACCTGGGGTACGAACCGGGGCACGTGGGGGAGCTGCTGGAGGACTACCGCCGCACCACGCGCCGGGCGCGGACGGTGGTGGACCGGCTGTTCTACGGCATCGGCTGACCGCCGCGCACGGCATCGACCGACCGCCGCGCACGGCGGCGGGGGCCGGCGGCGCGTCCGCGCCCCCCGGCCCCCGCCCGCGTCACCTCCGGCGTCCGCTCACGGCGAGGCCGGCACCATCCGGGGCAGGCGGTGGGCCGGCGCCCCGTACCACAGGTAGGAGACGGCGAAGCCTATGCCCAGGCAGGCCACCCCGCCCACCGCGTCCAGCCAGAAGTGGTTGGCGGTGCAGACGATCACGACGAGGGTGAGGACCGGGTAGAGCCAGCCGAGGACCTTCACCCACAGCGGTGCGGCGAGCAGGGCGATGGTGATGCCGCACCACACCGACCAGCCGATGTGCATCGAGGGCATGGCCGCGTACTGGTTGGAGACGTTGGCCATGTTGCCCGAGGCCATCGAGCCCCAGGTGTCGTGGACCTTCACGGTGTCGATGAAGTGCACGCTCTCCATCAGCCGCGGCGGCGCCAGGGGGTAGAGGTAGTAGCCGAGCAGGGCGACGGCGGTGGTGGCGAACAGCACCGTGCGGGTGGCGGCGTAGCGGCCGGGATGTCTGCGGTAGAGCCAGACCAGCACGCCTATGGTCACCACGAAGTGCAGCGTCGCGTAGTAGTAGTTCATCGTCACGATGAGCCAGGTGACGCCGTTGACCGCGTGGTTGAGCGACTGCTCGACGGCGATGCCCAGGGCCCGCTCGACCTCCCACAGCCAGTCGGCGTTCCGCAGGGCCTGGGCCTCCTGCTCCGGGACGGCGTTGCGGATCATGGAGTAGATCCAGTAGCTGACCGCGATCAGCACGACCTCGAACCAGATCCGCGGCCGGCGGGGGGCGCGGATGCGCTGGACGACGGTACGGCGCGGCGCCGGAGCACTTCCGTGTTCAGCTGCCGGAATGACGGTGGTCATCTCGGCTTCTTCTGTCGTCCTCGTGATCGGTGCCCCCATGGGGCGACAGTCTGCCAGAATCCGGGCCCCGACCGATCATCCCCCGGTCTGGTCCTGTCCGCTTTCGCTCCTCCCCGAGGCCGATGCCCGGCCCTGAGGGGCGGAGGCGGTGGAGCCGCGGACGACCAGCTCGGGAAGGAAGACGAACTCGCTGTGCGGGGCGGGGGTGCCGCCGATCTCCTCCAGCAGGGCCCGCACGGCCGCCTGCCCCATCGCCGTCACCGGCTGCCGGATGGTGGTCAGGGGCGGGTCGGTGAAGGCGATCAGCGGGGAGTCGTCGAAGCCGATCACCGACACGTCCCGCGGTACCGCCAGGCCGAGCTGCCGGGCGGCGCGGATGGCGCCCAGGGCCATCATGTCGCTGGCGCAGACCACGGCCGTGCAGCCGCGGCCGATCAGGTCCGAGGCGGCGGCCTGGCCGCCCTCCAGGGTGTAGAGGGAGTGCCGCACGAAGGATGCGGCCTCCTCCTGCGTCATCCCCAGCTGCTCCTGGAGGCCGGCGGTGAAGCCCTCCGTCTTGCGCTGGACGGGCACGAACCGGGCCGGCCCCAGGGCCAGGCCGATCCGCTCGTGGCCGAGCGAGACCAGGTGGGTGACGGCCAGCCGCATCGCGGTGCGGTCGTCCGGCGAGACGAAGGGCGCCCGCACCCGGGGGGAGAAGCCGTTGATCATCACGAACGGCACCCCCTTGCCGCGCAGTTGCTCGTACCGCTGCGTGTCGGCGGTGGTGTCGGCGTGCAGGCCCGAGACGAAGATGATCCCGGCCACGCCCCGCTCCACCAGCATCTCGGTCAGCTCGTCCTCGGTCGAGCCGCCGGGGGTCTGGGTGGCGAGGACGGGGGTGTAGCCCTGACGGGTCAGCGCCTGTCCGATGACCTGGGCGAACGCCGGGAAGATCGGGTTGTCCAGCTCCGGGGTGATCAGTCCGACCAGCCCCGCGCTGCGCTGGCGCAGCCTGGTGGGCCGCTCGTACCCCAGCAGGTCCAGCGCGGCGAGGACGGACTCGCGGGTGGCCGGGGAAACGCCCGGCTTGCCGTTGAGGACGCGGCTGACCGTCGCTTCGCTGACCCCCGCCTGGGCTGCGATGTCAGCTAGTCGTGCGGTCACAGCACCGGACTGTACCGGCCGTGTGTCGGACTGCCCACCGTACCCGGGAGTTCGCCGGAATCACGGCGGTTTCGGCCCTGTCTGGAAGGAAGGATTCCGGGGGCGGGCCGTGCGGGCCCGGTCCGGGGGCGCGACACGGGGTGCGGGCGCCCCCGGGCGGGCGCGGCGGGGTCAGCGCTCGATCTCGTAGCCCGGCAGCAGCCGGCCGCTCCACTCCTCGGCGGTGCGCAGCAGCCCCTCCGCGGGTTCCTCCTCGCCGCGCAGGATCGCCGCGTAGTGGGGCTGGAGGGCGGTGAGCAGCTCCCCGCCCTCGGGGAGGGGAGGCCGGGCGACGGCCTTGGTCAGCGCCAGGTAGAAGGAGTTGCGGACCGCGTCGGAGAGCACCTCGCCGGTGTAGGCGGCGGTGCGGGTCGGCAGCAGGCCGAGGGCCAGGGCGGTCCTCTCCTGCTGCTTGGCCTCCGTCATGAACCGGACGAAGAGGTAGGACGCCTCCAGGTTGTCCGAGCCGGCCGCGACCACCAGGTTGTGCCCGCCGGTGGGTGAGCCGGCGGTGCCGGTGGAGCCGGCCGGGACGGCGGCGATGCCCAGGTTGCCCCGGTCCCGGAACTCGGGGGAGGCGAAGATCTCGGCGGTCGCCCACGGACCGTTGATCATCATGGCCGCCCGGCCGCCGGTGAACGCGTCCTGCATCGCGGCGTACGCGTCCTTTCGGGGAGGTCTGGGGGCGGCTCCGGAGGAGACCAGGTCGGCGGCCGTGGAGACACCGCGCACCGAGGCCTCGCCGGCGACGGTGATCCTCCGGGCGCCGACGTCGACCAGGTCGCTCTCCTCGCCGTAGAGGAACGGCAGCGAGAAGAACGGGTCGGGGTTGAGGACGATGCCCTCGGCGCCCGTCTCGTCCCTGATCTTCAGGGCGGTGTCCTTGAGCTCCTTCCAGGTGGAGGGGGGCCGCGCGATCCCCGCCTCCTGGAAGATCCGCCGGTTGTAGAGCAGGGCCAGGGTGTCGGTCACCTGCGGGACGCCGTAGACGCTGCCGTCCTCCAGCGTCACGCTCGCGGTGGTGGACGGCAGGAAGTCCCGCGTCATGTCGCCCTCCACGGCGGGGGTGCCGGTCAGGTCGGCCAGGTGCCCCTCGGCGGCGAAGGCCGGGGTCCAGCCGACGTCGGCGCGCAGCACGTCGGGCACGTCCCGCCCGGACCGCACCGCGTCGAGGAACCTCTGCTGCGCCTGGTCGAAGGGCACGCTGACGTGCTCCACCTCGACGCCCGGGTGCTTCTTCTCGAAGGCGGCGACCAGTTCGGCGAAGTGGGGGGCCTCGGCCTCGCCGGAGGTGTCCCACCAGGTGACGGTGCCCGAGGCGGCCGGGGCCTCCTCGTCGGAGCCGGCGAGGCCGCAGGCCCCGGCGGCCAGCGACAGGGAGAGGCAGACCGCGGCGGCCGCGACCGCGCGGCGCCGCCGGCCCCGTCCGGCCGAACCGGAGGTCACGGACTGTGTGGGGTTCTCCATCGTGCTCTTCCCGTCGTGCCTGAACCGCAGGACCCGCTGTGGGGCGGGGAGGAAGGTAGCAGGGGTGCAAGTTCTTGCGGAAGCCGTTGCAGACCCGTTTGCAGAAAGTTGCCGCAAGGTCTTTCTAAAACATTGCGCCGCTGTTACGTTCCTCGTCAGCCCGGCGCCGCGACCCAGCGGCCCGCGCGGAGTACGCCCGTGCCCCCGCGAGACGGGCACCGGATCATGGAGGAGTTCACATGCGGCGTGGCATAGGGACCACCGCACTGGTCGCCGCTCTCGCGCTGGCGGTCACCGCCTGCGGCGGCGGCGACGGCGGCGACGGCGGCAAGGGCGCCGACGGCGAGCTGTCGGGCACCGTCGAGTTCTGGGACACCTCGGGCGACGCGGAGAAGGACTTCTTCAAGAAGGTCGCCGAGGAGTTCGAGAAGGAGCACCCCAAGGTCGACGTCAAGTACGTCAACGTGCCCTTCGGCGAGGCCAGCAACAAGTTCAAGAACGCCGCGGGCGGCGGCGCCGGTGCCCCCGACGTGATGCGCACCGAGGTCGCCTGGGTCGCGGACTTCGCCAGCCTCGGCTACCTGGCCCCGCTGGACGGCACCCCCGCCGCCGAGGGCAAGGACGACTTCCTGCCCCAGGCCTGGGGGAGCACCCAGTACGACGGCAAGACCTACGCCGTGCCGCAGGTGATCGACACCCTCGCGCTCTTCTACAACAAGGAGCTGCTGGAGAAGGCCGGCGTCGAGGTCCCCGGATCGGTCGAGGAGATCAAGGCCTCCACCGGGAAGTTCTCGAAGGAGGGCGTCACCCCCCTCTACCTGCGCGGTGACGACCCCTACTTCGTCCTGCCCTTCCTCTACGGCGAGGGCGGCGACATGCTCGACGCCGACGCCAAGAAGATCACCATCGACGACGAGCCCGGCGTGAAGGCGTTCGAGGTGATGAAGGACCTGGTGGACTCCAAGGCCGCGATCACCGACACGACCGACGGCTGGGAGAACATGCAGAAGGCCTTCAAGGACGGCAAGGTCGCGATGATGCTCAACGGCCCCTGGGCCATCGAGGACACCCTCGCGGGCAGCCGGTTCAAGGGCAAGGAGGACAACCTCGGCGTCGCCCCCGTCCCGGCCGGCAGCGCCGGCCAGGGCGCCCCGCAGGGCGGCCACAACTACTCCGTCTACGCCGGCTCCGACAACCTGGACGCCTCCTACGAGTTCGTGAAGTACATGAGCTCCGCCGAGGTCCAGAAGCGCACCACCGAGGAGCTCAACCTGCTGCCGACCCGCACCTCGGTGTACGAGGAGCAGGCCGTCAAGGACAACCAGATGGTCCAGTTCTTCAAGCCCGCCGTGGACAAGGCCGTCGAGCGCCCCTGGATCGCCGAGGGCAACTCCCTCTTCGAGCCGCTCCGCGTCCAGCTGGCCGAGGTCCTCACCGGCAGGACCGAGCCGGAGGAGGCCGCGAAGAAGGCCGGTGAGGAGTACGCCGAGCTCCTCAAGGACGGGGACTGGAAGTAACCGAGGGACGACTCAGGAGAGGCTGACCGACGACCATGGCTGTCGAGACCGGCCAGTCGGTGGCACCGGCCGCGGGCGGAGACGCCCGCGGCCGCGGCCGCGGAACTGGCGAGAAGGCCGGGAGGGCCCCCGGACCGCTGCGCCGGGCCCTGGCCACCCACTGGTACGCGTGGGCCATGGTGGCCCCGGTGGTGATCGTCATCTCGGTGATCATCGGATACCCGCTGGTCCGGGGCATCTGGCTGTCCCTCACCAACGCCGACGAGTCCAATGTGGCCCGCACCATCGGCGTCAACGAGATCGAGGCGACCTACGAGTTCACCGGTCTGGAGAACTACCGGGAGATCCTCACCGACAGCGTCTTCTGGGACCGGCTGGGCTGGACGGTGCTGTGGACGGTCGGCTGCGTCTCCGTGACCTTTCTGCTCGGCCTGGTGCTGGCCGTCATGCTCAACCGGAAGCTGCGCGGCCGGACCCTGTACCGCATCGCCATCATCCTGCCCTGGGGCATCCCCGCCTTCGTCTCCGTCTTCGCCTGGAAGATGCTGTTCAACGAGAAGAACGGCATCCTCAACACGGTGCTCTCCGGCGGCGGCATCGACGGGGTCCCCTGGCTGGGCGACCCCACCTGGGCGAAGATCTCCGTCATCGCGGTGAACGTCTGGCTGGGCGTGCCCTTCATGCTCGTCGCCCTGCTGGGCGCCCTCCAGGCCATCCCCTCCGAACTGCTGGAGGCCGCCGAGGTCGACGGGGCCGGCGCCTGGCAGCGCTTCCGCAACGTCACCCTGCCCGGCATCCGCTCGGTCAGCAGCACCGTGGTCCTGCTGAGCACCATCTGGACGTTCAACATGTTCCCGGTGATCTACCTGCTCACCCGCGGCGGGCCGGGCGACTCCACCGAGATCCTGGTGACCTACGCCTACCGGCTGTCCTTCCTCAACAGCCCGCGCGACTTCGCCACCTCCGCGGCCTGGGGCGTGCTGATCCTGCTGCTCCTGATGGCCTTCGCGGTGGTCTACCGCCGTTCGCTCCGCAAGCAGGGAGAGGTGTGGTGACGACCATGAGGACCCCACGGACCACCACCGCGGCCACGACGCCCGACCCCGTCACGACCGCGCCCGCGCCGGCCGCGTCCGGACCGCGCCCGCGGCCCCGGCGCGTCCGCCGGCGCGGCGAGCGCGGCCCCCTGGCCTCGTTCGGTCTCCACGCGGGCCTGCTGCTGGCCGCCGTGGTCGCCGTCTTCCCGCCGTTCTGGCTGCTGGTGACGTCCTTCAAGCCCAAGAGCGACACCTTCACCACCTCGCTGGTGGAGAACTTCACGCTCGAGAACTACGACCACGTCCTGGGCGACACCTACTTCCTGACCTGGTTCGGGAACTCGGTGCTGATCGTGGTGGTGACCACGCTGCTCGGCGTCTTCATCTCCGCCACCACCGGATACGCCGTCAGCCGCTTCCGCTTCCCCGGCATGCGCCCGCTGATGTGGACCCTGCTGATCACGCAGATGTTCCCCATGGCGATCCTGATCGTGCCGCTGTACAACCTGATGGCGCAGCTCGGGCTCCTGAACCAGCCCGTCGGCCTGATCATCACCTACCTCACCATCGCGGTGCCGTTCTGCGCCTGGATGATGAAGGGCTTCTTCGACACCATCCCCGTCTCCATCGACGAGTCCGGGCGGGTGGACGGCCTCAACCCCTTCGGCACCTTCTGGCGGCTGATCCTGCCGCTGGCCAAGCCCGGTCTCGCCGTCACCGGCTTCTACAGCTTCGTGACGGCCTGGGCCGAGGTCGCCTACGCGTCGGCCTTCATGACCGGCGAGGAGAACCTCACCCTCGCCGGCGGCCTGCAGACCTTCGTCAACCAGTACGTCGGCGACTGGGGCTCGATGACCGCCGCCGCGGTGATCATCGCCGTGCCGGCCGCGATCGTCTTCGCCATCGCCCAGCGGCACCTCGTCGCCGGGCTGACCTCCGGCGCCGTCAAGTCCTGACCGGCTCCGGCCCCAGTCCGCGCGGCGCCTCGCGTCCCCCCACTCACGACCACCAGGGATGACATGACCCAGCACTCCTCAGCCCCCGCCACCGGTACGGCTCCCGCCCTCCGCACGGACGCCTCGGGAGAGTCCACCGGCTGGTGGCGCGACGCGGTGATCTACCAGGTCTACCCCCGCTCCTTCGCCGACGGCAACGGAGACGGCATGGGCGACCTGGCGGGCGTCCGCGCGCGGCTGCCGTACCTGGCCGACCTGGGCGTCGACGCCGTCTGGCTCAGCCCCTTCTACGCCTCCCCGCAGGCCGACGCCGGGTACGACGTCGCCGACTACCGCGCCATCGACCCGATGTTCGGCGACCTCCACGACGCCGACGCGCTCATCCGCGACGCCCACGAGCTGGGCCTGCGGATCATCGTGGACCTGGTGCCCAACCACTCCTCCGACCAGCACGAGTGGTTCCAGCGCGCCCTGCGCGAGGGCCCCGGCTCCCCGCTGCGCGACCGCTACCACTTCCGGCCCGGACGCGGTCCGAAGGGCGAGGAGCCCCCCAACGACTGGGAGTCCATCTTCGGCGGCCCGGCCTGGACCCGCACCACCAACCCCGACGGCACGCCGGGGGAGTGGTACCTGCACCTGTTCGCCCCCGAGCAGCCCGACTTCAACTGGGAGAACGAGGCCGTGCGGGACGAGTTCCGCTCGGTGCTGCGCTTCTGGCTCGACATGGGCGTGGACGGCTTCCGCATCGACGTCGCCCACGGCCTGGTCAAGGCCGCCGGCCTGCCCGACATGGGCAGCACCGGCCAGCTCAAGCTGCTGGGCAACCAGGTGCTGCCGTTCTTCGACCAGGACGGCGTCCACGAGATCTACCGCTCCTGGCGCCGCATCCTGGACGAGTACCCGGGCGAGCGCATCGGCGTCGCCGAGGCCTGGACGCCCAGCCCCGAGCGCACGGCCCTGTACCTGCGGCCCGACGAGCTCCACCAGGCGTTCAACTTCCACTACCTCGGCACCGGCTGGGACGCCGAGGCGCTGCGCAGGGTCGTCGACGAGTCGCTGGACTCCATGCGCCCGGTCGGCGCCCCCACCACCTGGGTGCTCTCCAACCACGACGTGGTGCGGCACCGCACCCGGCTCGGCGGCGGCCTGGCCCGCGCCCGCGCCGCCTCGCTGCTGATGCTGGCGCTGCCCGGCTCGGCCTACGTCTACCAGGGCGAGGAGCTGGGGCTGCCGGAGGTCACGGACCTGCCCGACGAGGTGCGCCAGGATCCGTCGTTCTTCAAGGACAACGGCCAGGAGGGCTTGCGCGACGGCTGCCGCGTGCCCATCCCGTGGACGTCCACCGGCCCCAGCTACGGCTTCGGCTCCGGGGGCAGCTGGCTGCCCCAGCCCGAGGAGTGGGGCGAGCTGTCGGTCGAGGAGCAGACCGGCGACCCCACCTCCACCCTGGAGCTGTACCGCAGCGCGCTGGCCGTGCGCCGCGAGCACCCGGCGCTGGGCGCGGGCGAGAGCGTGGAGTGGCTGGAGGGCTTCCCGGCCGGGGTCCTGGCCTTCCGCCGCCGCGCCGCCGACGGCTCCGGGGAGGCGTTCGTCTGCACCGTCAACACCACCGGCTCGCCGGTGGAGCTGCCCGCCGCGCCCGGCCGGGTGCTGCTGGCCAGCGGCGCGTACGACGGCGGTGCGCTCCCGGCCGACACCACCGTCTGGTGGACCGCGTGACCGAGGCGGGCACGGTCCCCCCGCAGGCCGCCCCGGGAGGGGGGCCTGCCGGGGGGACCGGTCCGCACACCGCCCGGCTCGCCGACATCGCGGCCCAGGCGTCGGTCAGCGAGGCCACGGTCAGCCGTGTCCTCAACGGCAAGGCGGGCGTGGCGGCCGGCACCCGGCAGAAGGTGCTGGCCGCCCTGGACGTGCTGGGCTACGAGCGTCCGGTGCGGCTGCGGCAGCGCAGCGCCGGGCTGATCGGGTTGGTCATCCCCGAGCTGACCAACCCCATCTTCCCGGCGTTCGCCCAGGTGATCGAGCAGGTCCTGGCCGGGCACGGCTACACGCCGGTGCTGTGCACGCAGATGCCCGGCGGCGCCACCGAGGACGAGCTGGTCGACCAGCTCGTCGAGCGCGGTGTCAACGGCATCGTCTTCCTCTCCGGGCTGCACGCCGACACCACCGCCGACCCGGCCCGCTACGTCCGGCTCGCCGGGCGCGGTGTGCCGTTCGTGCTCATCAACGGCTTCAACGAGCACATCAGCGCCCCCTTCGTCTCGCCCGACGACCGCGCGGCGGCGCGCATGGCCGTCCGCCACCTGACCGACCTCGGGCACGATCCGCGGCGGATCGGCCTGGCGGTCGGCCCGGTCCGGTACGTGCCGGTGCGGCGCAAGGCGGAGGGGTTCGCCCAGGCCCTGGCCGAGCGGGGCGTTCCGGCCGGGGAGGTGCGGCGGCTGGTCCAGCACACGCTGTTCACGCTGGAGGGCGGCCACGCGGCGGCCGGGGCGCTGATCGACGCCGGCTGCACGGGGGTGGTGTGCGGCAGCGACATGATGGCGCTCGGCGTGGTGCGGGCGGCCCGGCAGCGCGGGCTGGAGGTGCCGCGCGAGCTGTCGGTGGTCGGCTTCGACGACTCGGAGCTGATCGCCTTCACCGATCCGCCCCTGACGACGGTGCGGCAGCCGGTCAAGGCCATGGCGAGCGCGGCGGTGGGCGCGCTGCTGGAGGAGATCGGCGGGAACCCGGTGCAGCACGCGGAGTTCGTCTTCCAGCCCGAGCTGGTGGTGCGCGGCTCCACCGCCCCGCCGGTGGTGCGGGCGGGGCAGGGCGCCGAGGTGCCGTAGGGGGCGCGGCCGGATCTCCGGCGGGGCGGGCGTGCGCGGTGGGTGCCGTGTGCGTCCGCCCCGGTCGTTGCGGGGCCGCCCGCGGGCGGGCGCGCGGACCCGGCCCGGCCGGCCGGGCGCGTGGGGCTCCTGTGGCGGAAACCCCCGGCCGGCCGGGCCGGGAATGTGGTTGAACGTAGCACCGTGCAATCTCTTGCGAAAGAGATTGCGCAGAGAGGGCGATCACGTTTCCGGGATGTGTCCAAAGCCTTGACGGCCGTCAAGGGCGCGTCTACGGTCTCCAGCGCGAAGACTTGCACGGACTTTCAGTCTTCTTGCAGCAAGAGCATTCAGCTCCCACGGCCTTACGGGCGCGGCGCGTTGCCCCCAGGCAGGCATGACGCATCTGCTTCCCCCACAGGAGGAAACGTGGCCAGAAGAACGGCAGCCGCCGCGCTCGCGCTTGTCGCGGGCATGGCAGGCTCGCTCGTCGCGGTCCCCGGACAGGCGCAGGCGGCCCCGCCCGGGAACCGGGACGTCACCGCGGTGATGTTCGAGTGGAGGTTCGCCTCGGTCGCCAGGGCGTGCACGGAGAGCCTGGGCCCCGCCGGCTACGGGTACGTCCAGGTCTCCCCGCCCCAGGAGCACATCCGGGGCAGCCAGTGGTGGACCTCCTACCAGCCCGTCAGCTACAAGATCGCCGGCCGGCTCGGCGACCGCGCCGCCTTCAGGAACATGGTCGACACCTGCCACGCGGCGGGCGTCAAGGTCGTCGCCGACGCGGTCGTCAACCACATGTCCGCCGGCAGCGGGACCGGCACCGGCGGCTCGCCGTACACGAAGTACGACTACCCCGGCATCTACAGCGGCAGGGACATGGACGACTGCCGCCTTGAGATCACCGACTACCGCAACCGCGCCAACGTCCAGAACTGCGAGCTGGTCGGCCTCGCCGACCTCGACACCGGCGAGGACCACGTCCGCGACCGCATCGCCGCCTACCTCGACGACCTGCTCTCGCTCGGCGTCGACGGCTTCCGCATCGACGCCGCCAAGCACATGCCGGCGAGCGACCTGGCCGCCATCAAGTCCAGGCTCTCCAGGCCGGACGTCTACTGGAAGCACGAGGCCATCCACGGCGCCGGCGAGGCGGTCTCCCCGAGCGAGTACCTCGGCAGCGGCGACGTCCAGGAGTTCCGCTACGCCCGCGACCTCAAGCGGGTCTTCACCGGTGAGAACCTCGCCTACCTGAAGAACTTCGGCGAGGACTGGGGCTACATGCCCTCCGACCGGTCCGCCGTCTTCGTCGCCAACCACGACACCGAGCGCGTCGGCGACACCCTCACCTACAAGGACGGCGCCGCCCACACCCTGGCGCACGTCTTCATGCTGGCCTGGCCCTACGGCTCCCCGGACGTCCACTCCGGCTACGAGTGGAGCGACAAGGACGCCGGGCCGCCCAACGGCGGCCAGGTGAACGCCTGCTACAGCGACGGGTGGAAGTGCCAGCACGCCTGGCGCGAGATCTCCTCCATGGTGGCCTTCCGCAACACCGCCCGCGGGCAGGCCGTCACCGACTGGTGGGACAACGGGGGCGACGCCATCGCCTTCGGCCGCGGCTCCGCGGCGTACGTGGTCATCAACCACGAGGGCTCCCCGCTGAGCCGGACCTTCCAGACCTCCCTGCCGGCCGGCGACTACTGCGACGTGCAGAGCGGGCGGACGGTGAGGGTCGACGGCTCCGGCCGGTTCACCGCCACCCTCGGCTCCGGCACGGCCCTGGCGCTGCACACGGGCGCCCGCACCTGCTCCGGCTCCGGCGGCTCCGGGGACTTCGCGGACGGCGCCTCGTTCAACGTCAGCGCCACCACGGCGTGGGGCGAGAGCATCCACGTCACCGGCGACCGCGCCGAGCTGGGCGGCTGGAACCCGGCCGGCGCCCCGCGGCTGGACCCGTCGGGCTACCCGGTGTGGAAGCTGGACGTGGACCTGCCCGCCGGAACGACCTTCCAGTACAAGTACCTCCGCAAGGACGGCAGCGGCAACGTCGTCTGGGAAGGCGGGGCCAACCGCACCGCCACCGTCCCCGCCGACGGCAGGGTCTCCCTGAACGACACCTGGCGCAGCTAGCCGGCCCCGGCGCCCACGGCGCACCGAGGACCAGCCGCCCGGCCCGCATCCATCCCCGCCGCGGGCCGGGCGGCCCCGGACCGCCGCGCCACCGCACCCCGCCAGGGCCCCGGCGGACTCCCCCTCCACCCCCCCACGCACCGACCCATCGCACCGCACCCGAGGAGAGCGACCCGTGACAGGTCCCCTGGCGCGCAGAGGAGGGGCCGCGAGCATCGTGGCCGGCCTCCTCGCGACGCTCATCACCGCGGCGGCCCCCGCCGCCCAGGCGGCGCCACCACCGCCGCCGCCGCCGTCCGACGCGAGGCTGGCGGCCGAACCCACCCGGCACGACCTGACGCGCGAGCAGTTCTACTTCGTCCTGCCGGATCGTTTCGCCAACGGCGACCGCTCCAACGACCGCGGCGGCCTGGAGGGCGGCCGCCTGGCCACCGGGTACGACCCCACCCACAAGGGCTTCTACCACGGCGGCGACCTGCGCGGCCTGATCGAGAAGCTGGACTACGTCAAGGGCCTGGGCACCACCGCCATCTGGATGGCCCCCCTCTTCAGGAACAAGCCCGTCCAGGGCGAGGGCGAGAACGCCTCGGCCGGCTACCACGGCTACTGGATCACCGACTTCACCCGGGTCGACCCGCACTTCGGCACCAACGACGAGCTGCGCGAGCTGATCGACAAGGCCCACCGCAAGGGCATGAAGGTCTTCTTCGACGTCATCACCAACCACACCGCCGACGTCGTGGGCTACGAGGAGAAGTCCTCCTCCTACCTCTCCGAGGGCGCCTTCCCCTACCTCACCAGGGACGGCGAGCCCTTCGACGACACCGGCCGCGCCGCCGGGGAGAAGTTCCCGGAGGTGGACCGCGACTCCTTCCCCCGCACCCCCGTGGTCGCCGAGGACGAGAAGGACGCCAAGGTCCCGTCCTGGCTCAACGACCCGACGATGTACCACAACCGCGGCGACTCCACCTTCGCCGGCGAGAGCTCCCTGAACGGGGACTTCCACGGCCTGGACGACCTGTGGACCGAGCGCCCCGAGGTCGTCGAGGGCATGAAGAAGATCTACCAGCGCTGGGTGCGGGACTTCCAGATCGACGGCTTCCGCATCGACACGGTCAAACACGTCGACCTGGAGTTCTGGACCCAGTGGGCCGCGGCGCTGGACGCCTACGCCGCGAAGAAGGGCCGCGAGGACTTCTTCATGTTCGGCGAGGTCTACACCTCCGACCCCGCCCAGATGGCCCCCTACGTCACCCGCGGCAACCTCGACGCCACCCTCGACTTCGGCTTCCAGGAGGCGGCCCGCTCCTA
Source organism: Streptomyces desertarenae (assembly GCF_042681365.1). Lineage (NCBI taxonomy): Bacteria > Bacillati > Actinomycetota > Actinomycetes > Kitasatosporales > Streptomycetaceae > Streptomyces > Streptomyces desertarenae. The sequence goes on from NZ_JBHUFU010000001.1 coordinate 441,540, forward strand.
CGCCTCCCAGAGCGGACCGGCGGGCAGGCTCTCGGACCTGTTCGCCCAGGACCACCGCTACACCACCGGCCGGTCCAACGCCTACGAGCAGGTCACCTTCACCGGCAACCACGACATGGGCCGCATCGGCGCCTTCATCCGCCAGGACAACCCCGGCGCCGGCGACGCCGAACTGCTGAGCCGGGCGAAGCTCGCCAACGAGCTGATGTTCCTCACCCGCGGCAACCCGGTGGTCTACTACGGCGACGAGCAGGGCTTCACCGGCGCCGGCGGCGACCAGGACGCCCGCCAGACCCTCTTCGCCTCCCGGACCCCCGCCTACCTCGACGCGGAGAGGAACGACCGGATCGGCACCGACCGCACCCACGCCGAGGACGCCTACGACACCCGGCACCCCCTCTACCGGTCCATCGCCGCGCTGTCCGAACTCACCCGGAAGCACCCCGCCCTGCGCGACGGCGTCCAGACCGAGCGCTACGCCGAGGCGGGCGACGGGCCGGGCGTCTACGCCTTCTCCCGCATCGATGCCGAGCGGCGCACCGAGTACCTCGTCGCCGCCAACAACAGCGAGAAGGCCCGCACCGTGGAGGTCCCCACCGGCTCCCCGGACACCGCCTTCGACCGGATCCACGGCGGCGGCGGCGCCACCGTCCGCACCGGCGGCGACGCCCGGCTGACCGTCACCGTCCCGGCCCTGTCCACCGTCGTCCTCAAGGCCGCGAGGCCGCTGCCCGCCCCGGCCGCCGCGCCCGCCGTCGAGCTGGCGGCCCCCGCCGCGGGCGCCACCGGCACCGTCGAGATCACCGCCGACGTCGACGGCGGGGACGGCCTGAACCGCGTCGTCTTCGCCGCTCAGGTGGGCAACGGCGCGTGGCGGACCCTCGGCACCGCCGACCACGCCCCCTACAAGGTCACCCAGTACCTGGGCGAGGAGGTGCGGGCCGGAACGCCGCTGCGCTACAAGGCCGTCGCGGTCGACGGCAGGGGGCGCACCGCGAGCGACCTGGCGCAGACCACCGCCGGCCAGGCCCCGCCCGAGGAGAAGCCCTCGGCGGTCGAGCGGGACTGGGCCGTCGTCCACTACCAGCGCGCCGACGGCGACTACGACGGCTGGAGGCTCGTCTCCGGCGAGCAGACCGCCGCCTTCACCGGCCGCGACGCCTACGGCGCCTTCGCCTGGGTCAAGGTCGCCGACGGCCGGTCCGAGCTGCCGTTCACCATCGCCAAGGACGGCGTGGCCGACGGCCCCGAGCGCACGATCGACCTGTCCCGGACCGGCGAGGTGTGGGTCGAGCAGGGCGGGAGCGAGGTCCTGCACGAGCGGCCCGAGGGCGTCTACCCGCCGCAGGACGGGAAGAAGGCCGTCCTGCACTACCACCGCGCGGACGGCGACTACGACGGCTGGGGCCTGCACACCTGGACCGGCGCCGCCCGGCCCACCGACTGGTCCGAGCCGCTGATGCCGACGGGCCGGGACGCCTTCGGCGTCACCTTCGAGGTGCCGCTCGCCGAGGGCGCCACGTCGCTGAGCTACATCATCCACCGGGGCGACCAGAAGGACGAGAACGCCGACCAGTCCCTGGACTTCGCCACCCACGGCCGCGAGGTGTGGAAGCTGGGCGGCACTCCCGGCTTCCTGCTGCCCACCACCGGCAAGGCCCCCGAACTGGACCTCTCCAGGGCCGAGGCCCAGTGGATCGACCGGAACACCGTCGCCTGGAAGGTCAAGGCCACGGACGCCACCAGCCAGCAGCTGGTCCACGACGCCCGGGGCACCATCGCCGTCGAGGACGGCGCACTGTCCCACGAGGGCCGCTGGCTGCGGCTGAACCCGGTCCCCGGCGGGCTGACCGAGGAGCAGCGGAAGAGGTTCCCGCACCTGGCGGAGTACGCCGCCTTCACCGTCGACCCGCGCGACCGCGACCGGGTGCGCACCGCCCTGCGCGGACAGCTGATCGCCACCCAGCGCACCACCGGGGGCGCGCTGCTGGCGGCGACCGGCGTCCAGATCGCCGGCGTCCTCGACGACGTCTACGGCACCAGGGCGGCGCGGGCCGCCCTCGGCCCGGTCTTCGACCGCCACGGCCGCCCCACCCTGTCGGTGTGGGCCCCCACCGCGCAGAAGGTCGCCCTCGAACTGGACGGCCGCACCGTGGCGATGCGGCGCGACGACGCCACCGGCGTCTGGAGCGCGAGCGGCAACCGCAGCTGGCGGGGCAAGCCGTACCGCTACCTCGTCACGGTCTGGGCGCCCTCGGTGCGCAAGCTGGTCACCAACAAGGTCACCGACCCCTACTCCACCGCCCTGACCACCGACTCCGAGCGGAGCCTGGTGGTGGACCTGGACGACCCCGGGCTCGCCCCCCGGGGCTGGAAGGAGCTGCGCAAGCCGGCGGCGGTGCCGCTGCGCGACGCCCAGATCCAGGAGCTGCACATCCGCGACTTCTCCGTCGCCGACCCCACGGTGGACGAGCGGCACCGCGGCGGCTACCTGGCCTTCACCGAGGGCTCCTCGGACGGCATGAGGCACCTGAGGAAGCTGGCGGACGCGGGCACCACCCACGTCCACCTGCTGCCCTCCTTCGACATCGCCTCCATCCCCGAGCGGGCCGCCGACCGCGCCGAGCCCGGCTGCGACCTGGCCGCCCTGCCCGCCGACTCCGACCGGCAGCAGGAGTGCGTCGGGGAGGTCCGCGACAAGGACGCCTACAACTGGGGCTACGACCCGCTGCACTACACCGTGCCCGAGGGCTCGTACGCCACCGATCCCGACGGCACCACCCGCACCGTCGAGTACCGCAGGATGGTCCAGGGCCTCAACGGGGCCGGACTGCGGGTCGTCCTGGACGTGGTCTACAACCACACCATGGCCGCCGGGCAGGACGGCAGGTCCGTCCTGGACCGCATCGTGCCCGGCTACTACCACCGGCTGCTGGAGGACGGCACGGTGGCCACCTCCACCTGCTGCGCCAACACCGCGCCCGAGAACACCATGATGGGCAAGCTCACGGTGGACTCCATCGTCACCTGGGCCAGGCAGTACAAGGTGGACGGCTTCCGCTTCGACCTGATGGGCCACCACCCCAAGGAGAACATCCTGGCCGTCCGGAAGGCGCTGGACGCCCTCACGGTCGAGAAGGACGGCGTCGACGGGAAGAGCATCGTCCTGTACGGCGAGGGATGGAACTTCGGCGAGGTCGCCGACGACGCCCGCTTCGTCCAGGCCACCCAGAAGAACATGGCCGGCACCGGCATCGCCACCTTCTCCGACCGGGCCCGCGACGCGGTGCGCGGCGGCGGGCCCTTCGACGCCGACCCCGGCGTCCAGGGCTTCGCCAGCGGCCTGTACACCGACCCCAACTCCTCGGCCGCGGGCGGCAGCCGCGAGGAGCAGCGCGAGCGGCTGCTGCACTACCAGGACCTGATCAAGGTCGGGCTCAGCGGCAACCTCGCCGACTACACCTTCACCGACACCTCCGGGCGGCAGGTCAAGGGCTCCCAGGTCGACTACAACGGCTCACCGGCCGGATACGCCGACGCCCCCGGCGACGCCCTCGCCTACGCCGACGCCCACGACAACGAGACCCTCTACGACGCCCTGGCGTTCAAGCTGCCGAAGGACACCCCGGCCGCCGACCGCGCCCGCATGCAGGTGATCGCCATGGCCACCGCCGCCCTCTCCCAGGGACCGGCCCTCAGCCAGGCGGGCACCGACCTGCTGCGCTCGAAGTCGCTGGACCGCAACTCCTACGACTCCGGCGACTGGTTCAACGCCGTCCACTGGAACTGCGAGGCCGGCAACGGCTTCGGCCGCGGACTGCCGCCGGCCTGGGACAACCAGGACAAGTGGCCCTACGCCGAGCCGCTGCTGACGGCCGCCGCGCTCACCCCGTCCTGCACGGAGATCGAGGGGGCCTCCGCCGCCTACCGGGACCTGCTGACGATCCGCTCCACCGAGGAGGCCTTCAGCCAGGCCACGGCGGCCGAGGTCCAGCGGGCCCTGTCCTTCCCGCTGTCGGGGAGGGACGAGACCCCGGGCGTGATCACCATGCGCGTCGAGGACGGCGACCGCGACCTGGTGGTCGTCTTCAACGCCACCCCCGAGCGGCAGACGCAGGCGGTGGACGCCCTCCGGGGCGCCTCCTACGCCCTGCACCCGGTGCAGGCGTCCGGCTCGGACGCGGTGGTGAAGGAGGCCGCGTTCGACGCGGACAGGGGCGCCTTCACCGTCCCGGCCCGCACGGTGGCGGTGTTCGCCGCACGGTAGGCACCGCGACCGGGAGGCAGCACGGGACGGGCGCGGCCGCCGGGGATCCGGCGGCCGCGCCCGCTCGTTCCGGGGCCGCGGCTCAGTCCCACCAGAACGACCACAGGTCCCGGCCCGGCAGCCACTTCTCCGCGTACCGCGCCAGCGTCCCCGCCCCCTGCCGCACCACCAGGGGGCAGAAGGCGTAGTGCTCGGCGGCCAGCGGCAGCGCCTGCGCCGCGTCGCGGGGCGGCGACGGCACCGACAGGTGCAGCGCCTCCGTCTCCAGGGCCACCACCCGCACCCCGAACCGCTCCTCCCAGGAGCGCAGCACGGCGGTGCGCCGCGCGGTGTCCGCGCCGTGCGCCAGGGCGCCCGTCCAGCCGATCGCGGCGGGTATCGCGGAGCTGCGCCGGGCCGGGACCAGGGCCAGCCGCGGCCGGCGCAGGAGGCCGCGCTCCACCAGGGAGCGGGCCACCGAGGCGGCCGCCTCGTCCGCGCGGCCGTGCCGCTCCGCGCCGCCGCCGGGCCGTACGGCCGCGCGGGCGCGGGCCGGGCCGGGCCACCGGCGGCCGTACGGGCGCAGCGCCGCCCCGCCGTCCGGCTCCCGCGCCCCGTGCTCGCGCCACCAGGCGGCCAGCGCGGCGAAGGCGTCCGGCTCCCGATCGCCACCGCCGCCGCCGGCGGGCAGCAGGTCGTCCTCCACGGCGGTGCCGCGGGAGCCGCGGCCCAGCAGCACGGGCCGCAGGCCGGTGCCCTCCAGCACCGGCAGCGCCCGCTCCCAGCACTCCGGCGCCGCGGGAGCGTCGGCGCGCCACAGCAGCGGCTCGGGCCACCTGCCCAGCACCGTCCGGTCGATCAGCGTGCCCGGCCCCAGCGCCGCCGAGGCCGCGAGCGAGCGCAGCGCATCCGCTGTTCCGGTCCTCGTCGTGTCGGCCACACGCCGACGTTACCGGCCGCCCTCGGCGGCGTCCCCGGCCCCGGCACCGCCGAGCACGGCGCCGAGGATCCGGTCCCCGCCGTCCGCGCGGTCCCCGCCGTCCCCGAGGCCGCCGGGCACCAGGGCCAGCAGCCGCCGCACCAGCTCGCCGAACGGCCCGTCCGCGGGCTCCCGGGCCAGGACGCGCCGCAGCACCCGGGCGGTCTCCGCGTCGTAGGCGGCCGACACCGCCGCCAGGGCCAACAGCTCGTGGACGAGCCGGAGCTCCAGCTCCCGGCGGGGTATCGAGCGGTCCGCCAGCCAGTTCAGGGCCGTCGTCTCGGCGACGCCGATCCAGGAGCGGACCACCAGGGCCATGCGCGGCCCGGGGGAGTCCAGCCCCAGGTGCGCCAGGAGCTGGGCGTACGCCGCCTGCCGCACCTCCTCCACGACGGCCCCGCTGCGCTCCGAACCGCCGCGCAGCAGGGCCGAGAAGCCCGGGGCGTGCTCCTCGGCGAAGTCGAAGTAACGGCCCATCACCTGCAGCAGCCGCATGCTGAACGGGCCCTCGGCCGGGATGGCGAAACGGGCCGACAGCTCGTCCGCGGCCTTCCGCACGGCCGCCTCGTACAGGCTGTACTTGCCGGGGAAGTAGTGGTACACCAGCGGCCGCGATATCCCGGCCGCGGTGGCTATGTCGTCGATCGAGACGTCCTCGGGAGGACGGTCGCTGAATAACGCCAGTGCGACGTCGATGAGCTGCTGCCGACGTTCCTCGACACCCATCCTGCGGCGTACCCCGGTGGTCATGGGAACACCCTAGCGAGACCGCCCGCGCCCGGACCCCTCGTCGGCTCCCGCCGCCGTCCCGGAGGGCGGGCCGCCGGGGCGGCGGATACCGCGGTGCCGACCCGCGGGTGCCTGTGCGAGGATCCCTGCGCCGGGGAAGCCGGTGCAACCGTGGAGGGTGACGATGTTCGCGACGTCCCTGGGCGACGACGGCGCCCTGCTGTGCCCGCTCGAACCGTGGCAGGCCGAGGAGTTCCTGGCCCACCTGGACCGGGGCCGGGAGTTCATCGGGCGGTACGTCGGGCTGCCCGACATCGTCACGGACCTGGAGTCGAGCCGCTCGTACCTCCGGTCCTACGCCGAGAAGGCCGCGGCCGACACCGGGCGGATCTACGGCATCCGGACGGAGGAGGGGCTGGTCGGCGGGGTCCTCTTCCGGACGATGGACGTCGCGCAGGGCACCGCCGAGGCGGGCTGCTGGCTGGAGCCGTCGGCGGTGGGCAGGGGGCTGGTGACCCGGGCCGCGCGCGTGATCATCGACTGGGCCGTCGAGGAGCGGGGCATCCACCGCGTGGAGTGGGTGGCCGCGGCGGCGAACCGGGCCAGCATCGCCGTGGCCCGGCGGCTCGGGATGACCAGGGAGGGCGTGCTGCGGGAGAGCTACCTGTACCGGGGGGAGCGGTACGACATGGAGGTCTGGTCGGTCCTCGCGCCGGAGTGGCGGGCCGCCCGGCGGTCCGGGGCGGTCCCGGGACCCTCCGGCGGGGTTCCGGAGGGTCCCGGGGCCGCGTAGGCACCCCGGCGGTCCGGGGTCAGCCCACCCGCCACCCGGAGAACTCGGCGGTGCCGCTCGCCGCGCCGGCCGCCGTCATGCCCAGCCCCACGTCCTGCCGCCCGGACGCGCCCGGCACCCGCACCGTCGCCACGGTCCGCCAGGACGTGCCGCCGTCGGCGGACAGCTCGCCGGTGTACTCGGCCCCCGCGCGCCGCAGCCGCAGCAGTACCGGGGCCCGCACGCCGGTGATCCGGCGGTAGGCGTCCAGCGCGCCGTCGCCGTCGGAGTCGTAGGACAGCACCACGCCGTTGGCCGGGGTCACCGACAGGTTGAGGAAGCCCGGCGCGCCCGCCCGCGCCAGGTCGCCGCGCACGAAGATCCCGGCCCGGGCCCACGGACCGGTCTCCTCCTGGGCGGTGACGGCCACGGTGACCGTGCCGTCCGCCCCGAGTCCGCCCGGCCGGTACAGGGCGCCGAACTCGGCGGTGCCCTTCCACAGGTCCGCGCCCCCGCCGTGGACGGCGTAGGCGTCGCCCAGCCGCCCGAACACCGCGCCGTTGGTGGAGACCGTGCGCAGTCCCGCCCCCAGCGGCCCGGCCAGGAACAGCGCACCGTCCAGCCGGGTGCGCACCCGCCGCCCGCCCTCGGCCCCGTACACCGCCGCCACCGCGTACGGCAGCTTGCGCAGCGGCTCCGCCAGGGCGCCGGCCGGCGCGGTCAGGCGCCAGCGCGCCCGGGTCCGCCCGCCGGGCGGGACGCGGTCGACGGCGGTGGGGCCCTGCGGCTCGGCCCGCGTGCCGGGCGGCGCGGACAGGGACAGCTCCACCGGCCCGGCCGCCCGCAGCCCGTTGGTGTTGGCGAAGGTGGCGGTCAGCGTGGCGCGTCCGCCCGGTGCCACCGCCGCCGGGTCCACCGCCGTCTCCAGCGCCCCCTGGTAGGGGGCGCCGGCCAGCATGTCGCGGACCCGCACGGCGGTGGCGTACGGGTCGCCCACCGGCCGCAGCGGGTACTCCTTCCGCTCCCGCGTCCACGCCTCCTCCACCGCGTACCAGTCCACCGGGGAGGGCTCGCCGCCCGAGGCCAGGGCCCCGTCCAGCTCGTCCAGCCACCGCCGCCAGCGCGGCAGGTAGAAGTCGCCGATCAGCCCGTGCCAGTCGCGGTTGGCGTAGTCGTGCAGCCTCCCCGCGTCGGAGGTGGCCCGCCCGTCCCACACCGTCAGCAGCACCCGGGCGGTGCGCTCCAGCTCCGCCGCCTCGGCCGGCGAGGTGCCCGCGCGGCGGGCCGCGTCCGTCCACGGGCCCAGCAGGAACAGCCGGTGGGTGCCGGCCAGTTCGTCGGCCAGCGTCATCAGCCGCAGCCACAACGCCGACAGCTCGCGGAAGCCGGCCAGGTCGCCGCCGGCGTAGGCCGACCGCAGCTGCGGCAGCAGCAGCCGGCTGCGGTTGGCCAGCGCCTGCCGGGCGACGTCCACCAGGTCGTGGCGGTAGGCGTCGCTCCCGCGCCGGGCCGCGGCCACCGCCAGCAGCCCCTCCAGCGCCGCGTCGAAGCGCGCCGGGTCGTAGGCCGTCTCGGTGGGGCCGTACTGCCCGGCCCGCGTGGCGGCCAGGTCGGGGCGGGCGGCGAAGAGGCTGTCGTGGGCGAAGCCGTACAGGTGTGCCGTGTGCCGGTAGGCGGTGTCGTGCAGCGCCCGCCAGGCGCCGCGCGCCCCCGGGTCCGGGCCGCCGTAGCGGTACCCGGCGTACCGCTCGAACCAGGCCGGCAGGTCCACCGGCTCCGCGCGCCAGGCCAGCTCGGAGAAGAAGTCGAAGGCGGCCGGGTCGCGGTCGGCGGCCTCCGGCATGTACGCGGTGCCCGCCAGGGCGCTGCCGGGCTTGTCGCGCCAGGCGTGGAAGCGTTCGTTCCACACGTGGGTCCTGGCCCCCAGCAGGGTGCGCCCGCCGAAGTTGGGGATCGAGCCGAAGCAGTAGGGGGTGCCGTTCCAGTCCGCCTCGCGGTCGGAGACGGTCTCGGTGCGCTCGGAGATGCCGTCGACGATGAGCATCCGCCGCTTGTCCACGGCGTCCACCAGCTCGCGCCGCGGATTGTCCTGCCAGCCCAGGATCACCCACACCGCCTCCGGGTGGGCCCGCCGCAGCGCGGCCTCCACGCCCCGCGCCGCGTCCGCCACCGGCACGCCGCCCGCGGTCCCGCCCTCGTGCAGCAGGTCCATCTTGAAGTGCGACGCCTCGCCGAACAGCTCCCGCTGGTGCCGGTAGAAGGAGGCGGCCGCCTCGGCGAAGGCGCCGGTGCGCGGGTCCAGCCAGTCGGGCCGGGCGAATCCGTGCCAGGTGCCCTGGGGGACGGTGCGGGCGCCGGGGACGCGCGAGGCGAAGTCGCGCGGCACCGTTCCGTAGTAGCCGGGCAGCACCGGGTGCATGCCCAGCTCCCGCAGCCGGCCGGTGATGCGGCGGCCCAGCTCCACCCGCGCCTCGATCAGGGCCGGGCTGAGCGGCCCGCCGTAGCCGCTGAGGTTCTGCAGGTGCCACCACGGCTGGTGGGAGGGGGCGGGCAGCCAGCGGCGCGCCTCGGCGTCCGAGTAGCCGAAGTCCCTCAGCAGCCGGTGGTAGACGGCCTCCTGCCCGGCGATGACCAGCACCTGGTTGCAGCCGTTCAGGGCGAGGACGTCGATGAGGCGCTCCCAGTACGCCCAGTCCGCGTACGGGCGGGTGTAGCCGTCGTTGGTGTCGTTGAGCGCGAACCGGTTGGGCAGGGTGGTGGAGCGCTCCAGAGGGCGCGCGGGCGCAGGCAGCGTCGCGGGCAGCGACAGGTTGCTCCCCGCCCAGGAGACGTGCGCCGAGCAGACCTCCTTCAGGTACCAGTGGACCCCGGTGAGGAGCACGGCCGGACTCGTCCCGGCCACCTCGATCCGTCCGGCCGTCCCCGTGACCGAGAAGCGCTCCACCCCGTCGCGCACCGGGAGCGGCACCAGCCGGAACTGGCCGGCGTGGTCCGGCAGCAGCCGGTTCAGCGCCGCCGCGGCCGGGCCCGTGGCGAAGGGCCGTGCCGCCGCGGCCGCCGTGCCGCCGCCGATGCCCGCCGGGCCCGGGCCGACCGCCGCGGCCAGGGAGGCCACCACCGTCCCGGCCCCCAGCAGCAGCCGCCTGGAGGGCCCGTGCGCCGCCGCGCCGTCCGCTCCCGTTCCGCCCGTCCCCCCGCCCGGGCCCGGCCGGCGGCTCACGCCGGGGCTCCCCGCAGGCCGTCCCGGTCGCCGGGGGTCCCCTGGTCCAGGTAGGCCAGGACCGCCAGCACCCGCCGGTTGTCGTCGTCGGACGGCGGCAGCCCCAGCTTGCCGAAGATGTTGGAGGTGTGCTTGGCGACCGCCCGTTCGGTGATCACCAGCTGTGCGGCGATGGCCGCGTTCGACCGGCCCTGAGCCATCAGTTCCATGACCTCCCTCTCGCGCGGTGTCAGTCGGGCCATCGGCCGGTCCCTCTCACGCCGCGTCAGCAGTTGCCGGATCACCTGCGGGTCCATGGCCGTGCCGCCCGCCGCCACCCGGCGGACGGCGTCGACGAACTGGTCCGCGTCGAAGACCCGGTCCTTGAGCAGGTAGCCGACCCCGCCGTTCCCGTCGGCCAGCAGCTCACGGGCGTAGAGCTGCTCCACGTGCTGGGAGAGCACCAGCACCGGCAGCCCCGGCCGTTCGCGGCGGGCCACGAGGGCGCACTGCAGACCCTCGTCGGTGAACGACGGGGGCAGCCTGACGTCGACGACCGCCACGTCGGGGTCCAACTCGGCCAGGGCTCTGCTCAGCTCCGGCCCGTTGTCCACCGCCGCGGCGATCTCGAAGTCGTACGCCTGAAGCAGCCGTACCAGGCCGTCGCGGAGCAGAAACAGGTCTTCGGCCAGGACAACACGCACGGCAGGTCCCCTCGGTTCGCCCGGACGGGCCCCCACCGGGCCCGGGCCCACACGATAGGGCCGCCAACCGCCCTCAGCCGCGCGGCACCACGGTCGCCAGCACCGACGGCAGCGCGCTCCAGTCGGAGGTGACGAAGCTCGCCCGTTCGGCGGCGAGCAGCGCCACCCGGTCGAGCGCCTCGCGCTCGGTGGGGCGGGTGGCGCTGATGGCGGGCGCCACGGCGTGGGCGTCGGTCATCACCAGCAGGTAGTTCCGGGCCGCGTACCAGGAGGTGTCGATGCCGCCGGAGACGTAGGCGGAGGCGTCCCCGTCGAACACCACGAACCACGGCCGCAGGGAGGGGTCGGAGTAGCGGGAGGTGCGCGGGTCCCCGGCCCCGGCCCGGTGCACGGCGGGGAAGGCGGCGGCCCGCGCGAGGTTCCCGGCGGCGGCCAGGTCCCGCAGGTGGGCCGCGTACTCGCGGTCCGTCCACAGCGGGTCGAAGGGGTTGGACTCCTCGACCGTGCCGGGGATGAGGTGGATGAGGAACTTCCCCGCCAGCGCGTCCCGGCTCGGCCAGCCCCTCTGCCGCACCGCCTCGTCCAGCGTGGCGTACCCGGCGGCCAGCTCGCCGGGACGGTAGAGCGCGTCGCCGAGCCCGGCCGAGACCAGCGCGTCGAACTGCGCCGGGCCGCGCCCCAGGTTGGCGGCGAAACCGTCCTTCATCTCGATCTTGAGCAGGATCGGCCGGTGCCCGGGATGGGCGTCGTGCCAGGCCCGCAGGTCGGCCAGGCACCCGGCGAGGCTCTGGTTGCGGGGCTTCGAGCGCAGCTCGGCGGCGGAGGAGGCGTTCTCGCAGTTGTTGTCGTTGCCCAGCGGGTTGTCGTGCGCCACCCGCCAGCCGCGGCCGGAGAAGTTGGTCCACACGTCCAGCTCCAGCAGCGAGGCGCCGGAGTCCAGGGCGTCGGCGAAGTAGGTGTACCGGCTCTTCTCGTAGGCGTTGTGCACCCCGACGGAGGTGGCGCCCGAGTAGGGCAGGCTCCCCGGGTCCGCCGCGCCCGCGCCCGGCGCCGCCGCCACGGTCGTCAGCGCCAGGCCCAGGCCGCACGCCACCGCCGCCATCCCGCTCCGCCGCCGCTCCATCTGTGCCACCTCCGCTGTGGGGGACCAAGTCCCGCTCACCGTAGGGGAGTCGGGTGCGGCGGAGGGGGGCGCGGACGTGAAGGAGGGGGAAACAGCCGGCTCACACCCGGGGGGCGGCCGCCGGCGCGCCCGGCGGCGCCCGGCGCTCCGCACGCGACGGCGCCACCCTGCCGCGGGGACCAGCCGGTCGACGCCCGCCTGGTCCAGGCGCCGGGCGCCGGGCCGCGCCCGTCCGGGCGCGGCCCGGCGGGGTCAGCGCCGGAAGGGCCCCGCCACCTCGAACGTCATCCCGCCCAGGCCCGCCGGGTCGCCCAGGGTGCCGCGCTGGGACGAGAAGTACAGGCGGGAGCCGTCCGGGGAGAACGCCGGGCCGGTGATCTCGGAGTCGCCGTGGCCGTCGAGCCGGACCACCGGGGCCACCACGCCCTCCGGTGTGATCACGTTGATCTCCATGTTGCCGCCGTCCTCCGCCACGTACAGGTCGCCGGCGGAGGTGCCGGTGATGTTGTCCACGCCGTCCAGCGGGGAGTCCCGGTCGTAGACCACCGACAGCTCGCCCCGCTCGGCGTCGTACGCCCACACCCGGTTGTCGCCCTTGGTGGTGAACCAGCACACGCCGTGCGCGTAGTGGCAGCCCTCGCCGCCGTCGAAGTGGCGGGCGGCGTCCACCTGGCGGCGCGTCTGCCGCCCGAACAGCGGCGCCGACGGGTCCGGCACCTCGCGCCACTCCACGCCGCCGCCCGCCGACTCGCACAGCACCTCCAGCCGCCCGCGCGAGAGGTCCCCCCACACCTGGGGGACGTAGCGGTAGAAGCAGCCGTCCGACTCGTCCTCCGTCAGGTAGACCACGCGCCGGTCCGGATCGCAGGCCGCGGCCTCGTGCTTGAAGCGGCCCATCGCGTGGTGGGCGACCGCCTCGCGCCGCCCGTACGGGTCGGTCTCGAAGACCCGCCCCCGGTGGATCTCCTCGCACGACAGCCAGGTCCGCCACGGTGTCGCCCCGCCCGCGCAGTTGAGGTTGGTGCCCTCCAGGATCCGGTACGCCCGGTCGACGGAGCCGTCGGCGCGGAACCGGATCGCCGAGGCGCCGCCCACCAGGGGCACCTCGGAGTTGGAGACGTACACCCAGCCGTCGCCGTCCGGGTAGCAGGCGCCGCCGTCGGGCGCCGGGTGCCACCGCAGTCCGCCCACCGGCAGGCTGGAGCGGGCCACGACCCGGCTGCGGAAGCCCTCCGGCAGCGCCACCCCGTTGGCGTCCGGCGCCCGCAGCGGCCCGTAGGGACCCGCCCCGGCCGGGGCCGTCCCCGCCGCGGTGGCGGCCCCCTGCCACAGCGTGCCGGAGAAGGCGACGGCGCCGGCTCCGGCGGAGGCGGATCTCAGGAAGGTGCGTCGCTCCATGAGGTCTCCCGGATCGAGGGAACGTGTACACGTCACCCTTGCGCGCCGCGGGCGGCCGCCGAAGGGGGCCGGGGGAGAAGATCCGGTGAACTGCCGCTCACGTCCGCCCGGCGGCGCGGGCCGCGGCGGGCGGCCGGCCCCGGACTACCCCGGGCGGCCCTTCGTGCGGACCGCCGCGCGCTGGAGCGCGGCCTGGGCCGGGCCCACCAGGTAGTGGCCGGCGAGGCGTTCGGAGGCCAGTGCCGCGCGGGCCGCGTTGGAGCCGCAGGCGCCGTGGACGCCGCCGCCGGGGTGGGCGGAGGAGGACGCGAGGTACAGGCCGCGGACGGGGGTGGCGGCGCGGCCGGTGCCGGGGACGGGACGGAAGAAGAGCTGCTGGTGGACGGCCGCGGTGCCGCCGCCCAGCGCACCGCCCACCAGGTTCTCGTCGTGCGCCTGGATGTCGGTGGGGGCCAGGAAGCGGCGGGCGACGATGCGGTCGCGGAAGCCCGGCGCGCGGCGCTCGACCTCCGCCTCCACCCGCTCGGCCATCGCCTCCCGGTCCCGGGGCCCCCAGGCGCCGGTGACGCTCCCGTCGCCCGCGTCCCCGCGCACGTGCTGCGGCACGTGGGTGTAGGCCCAGGCCGACTCGGTGCCGGCGGGGGAGCGGGTGGGGTCGGAGGTGGTCATCTGGCCCACCAGGCAGAAGGGCCGGTCGGGCACGAGCCCGGTGGCCAGCTGGGCACTGTGGCGGGTGAGGTGGTCCATGCCGTCGGCCAGGTGGACGGTGCCCGCCCCGGCCGCCTCGGGGGAGCTCCAGGGAATGGGGCCGGACAGCGCCCAGTCCACCTTGACCGTGGAGGTGTCCCACTGGAAGCGGCGGATGTCGTCCCGCAGCCGGGCCGGGAGGTGCTCCCAGCCGACCAGCCCGCCGTACAGCGCCGGGGCGGGCACGTCCGCCAGGACGGCGCGGCGGGCCCGCACGGCATCACCGCCGTCGGTGACCACGCCGAGCGCGCGCCCGCCCCGGACCACCACCTTCGAGACCCGGTCCCCGCAGCGGACCGCCCCGCCCCGCGCCTCCAGGCGGCGCACCAGGGCGGCGGTGAGGGACCCGGCGCCCCCCAGCGGCACCGGCCAGCCGACCTCCTGGCCCATCATCGCCAGCAGCCAGCCGTAGACCGCCCCGGCCGTGGACTCGGGGAAGATGTCCGCGTGCAGCGCGCACCCGGCCAGCAGCATCGGCCCGCCCTCCCCGCCGAACTCCTCCTCGCCCAGCCGCCGCACGGGCAGCAGCAGCATGCGCAGCAGCCGCAGGCCGCCGGCCGCCCGCACCTTCGCGGCCAGGGAGAGGGCGGGGCGCACCGGCGGGAAGGGGGTGAGGAACGCCCGCATCAGGTCGGGGCCGAGCCTGTCCCACAGGCCGGTCAGCCGCAGGTACGCCTCCCCGTCGCCGGGCGCGAAGGACTCCAGGCTCCGCGCGGTGGCCTCGCGGTCGCGGTGCAGGACGGCGCAGCGGCCGCCGGGCAGCGGATGGGCCAGGACGGCCGGGGCGTGGCTCCACTCCAGGCCCCAGCGCTCCAGCTCCAGGGCGCGGATGGTGGGGGAGGCGGCGGCCAGCGGGTAGAAGGAGCTGAACAGGTCGCTGACGTAGTCGGGGTGGACGCCGCGGTCGCTGCGGACGGCGCCGCCCGGTTCGGGCTGGGCCTCCAGGACCAGCACCCGCCAGCCCGCGTCGGCCAGGATGTTGGCGGCGACCAGGCCGTTGGGGCCGGCCCCCACCACGACGGCGTCGGGTGCGTCGGTCATGGGCGACGAGCCTCCTGGGTGAGGGGCGGATCCCGGCGTCGCGCCGGGCCGGGGGTCAGGCGCCGGGCGGCGTGGTGTCGGGGCGGGCGGTGTGGGCGGTGTGGCCGTGGGTGCGCCGCGCCTCCTTCATCTCCGCCTCGTACAGGTGGCGCAGACCGCCCACCAGCTCGCGCACCTTCTCCTCGGCGGCGGTGAACGGCCTGTAGTAGTGGTCGTCGTAGCCCTCGACGATCTGGAACGTCCAGTGGCCGGGGATGACGTTGCGGCCGAGGATCTCGGTCTCCAGCAGGTCCGCCTCCGCCCCGTGGCCGGCGGCGCGGAGCATCTCCACCGCCTCGCCCAGCAGCAGGTCGGCCCGGCCGGTCATCTGGTGGAAGGAGTACAGGTGGCCGCGGGCCCGCTCGGTGGCCTCCAGCGCCTCGGAGACCTTGCCGACGGCCTCGACGGTGGCGTCGTCCACACCGGGGGGACGCCGGTGGGCGCGGTCGGGGCCGTCCTGGGGACCGCGGCGGCCGCGGACGTCCCGGGTCGTCATACGTGCCTCCCCGCCTTCCGGTCGGCCTCCGA
Source organism: Streptomyces desertarenae (assembly GCF_042681365.1). Lineage (NCBI taxonomy): Bacteria > Bacillati > Actinomycetota > Actinomycetes > Kitasatosporales > Streptomycetaceae > Streptomyces > Streptomyces desertarenae. The sequence continues at coordinate 457,045 of NZ_JBHUFU010000001.1, forward strand.
GCGCCCGGCCTCCACCACGTCCCTCAGCCGCGCCAGCATCAGCCGGTGCCGCAGTTGCAGCAGCACGTCCACGGGGGCGGTGTGCACCCGGGCGACGGCCCCGCGCAGCGGGTGCTCGTCCATGGTGATCAGCGAGCCCTCCCCCCAGGGGCTCACCCGGATGGCGATGCGCGCGGTGCCCAGCCTCCCCGCCGAGGCCTCCAGCTCCAGCCGCTCGGGCGGCTCGCAGATGCGGACGACGGTGTGGCCGTGGACGGTCAGCGGCCCCACCCCGATCTCGTAGCGCAAGGTGGTGCCGACCTCCGGCCACTGCCCTTCGGCCTCGTGGGTCTCGCTGGTCCCGACCACCCACTTCTGGTACTGCTCGGCGTCGCCGAGGACGCCCCACACCCTCGCGGGCTTCCTGTTCACCCAGACGTGTCGCACTGCCATGCGGGCCGGATACCCGCTTTTCCGCGATGCACCGCCCGGGGGAGCCCGCCGCCCCCCTTACGGGCGAACCCCCCTGGCGCGCCGGCCGCGGGTCAGCCGCGGGTCAGCCGCGGGCGGCCGGGCGCGGCCCGGTGCCGCCCCGGGCCGGGCCGACGGGCGTGCAGGGGATCTCCATGGTGACCGTCGTCGGGCCGCCCGGCGGGCTGCTGACGGCCAGGATCCCGTCGAAGGTGCCGAGCCGGCGCTCCACCCCGGCCAGGCCCGAGCCCCCCGCGGGGTCCGCGCCGCCGTGCCCGTCGTCGACGACGGTGATCCGCAGCGCGCCGGTGTCGCCGCGGTAGCCGACGTCCAGCCAGACCCGGTCGGCCCCCGCGTGCTTGGCGGCGTTGGTGAGGACCTCGCTGACCGCGAAGTACGCCGCGGCCTCCACCGGATCCTCGAAGCGGCCGGGCAGGTCCACCGCGACCTCCACCGGGAGCCGGGTGCGCAGGGCCAGGGCGCGCACGGCGTCGCCCAGACCGCGCTCGGCGAGCACCGGCGGGTGGATGCCGCGCACCAGGTCCCGCAGTTCGGTGAGCGCCTCGGCGGAGTTCTGCCGGGCCTGGGCGACCAGCCTCCTCGCCTGCTGAGGGTCCTTCTCGATCAGGGCCTCGATCGCGCCCAGGCTCATGCCCATGGCCACCAGCCGGGCCTGGGCGCCGTCGTGCAGGTCCCGTTCGATGCGGCGCAGTTCGGCGGAGGAGGTGTCCACGGCGTCGTGCCGGGTCTCGTAGAGCCGGTCGACGCGGCGGCGCAGCGCCATCTCGCGGGTGGGGGCGAGCAGGGCGCGGGTGAGCCGGAGTCCGGCGCGCATCAGGCGCGGGGCCGCGTACGGGGCGGAGGCCGTCAGGCACCAGCCGACGCCCATCGCCAGGAGGGCGTTGCTCTGGGAGGTCAGCGGGACGAACAGGAACCAGTCGCCCTCCATGGCCCGCCACAGGCCCGCCGCGACCACCGTGCCGTAGGGGCCGTAGAGCGTCAGGGCGGCGGGCAGCAGGGCGAGGAGGAAGCCGGCGACGGCGTCGACCAGGAGCCACTGGAGGTCGCGCCAGGTGGCCGGGTCCCTCAGCAGCAGCACGCAGTGCTCGACCCGCCCGGCGATCCCGGGGCGCATCCGCGCCGGCCGGGGGCGGTAGGGGTCGGGGATGGCGGTCCCGCCCCAGTCGGCCGCCAGCGCGCGGCGCCACCGGGCGTAGGAGCGCACCCCGGACAGGACGGCGGGGGTGGTCAGCAGGCCCACGCCGAGCGGGACGAACGCGATCGACAGCACCGCCGCCACGAACAGCGCGATCCCGCACACGATCGACACCAGCGCCAGCGGCAGTCCGCGCGCCGCGGCCGTCAGCCACTCCCGCACCCCCGGCCCGGCCCGTTCCGTGATCACGCCCACGATCCCCTCCGCATCCCCGCCCGTGCCGTACCGCCGCGCGGTGTCCGGGCGGTCCCTCCGCCCGGCGCTCCCAGTCTGGGCGACGCGGGGGAGCCCGGTCACGGGGGACGGGCACCGGGGCGGTGGTGTACCTGGCACCACCACGGGGCAGGGCGTGGAAGCGCGACCACTCCCCGGACGGCGGCGCACCCGCCGGCCCGCCTCCGGCACGGTGGCGCGGACCACCGTACGGCGCACCCGGCCCCCGGGAGCCGCACCCGACAGGAGGAAGACGGCATGAGATTCGGTCTGCTCGGCACCGGACCCTGGGCGGAACTCGCCTACGGGCCCGCCCTCAGCGCCCACCCCGACGTCGAGCTGGCGGGGGTGTGGGGCCGCCGGCCGGAGGCGGCGGCGCAGCTCGCCGGACGCTTCGGCACCCGCCCCTACGAGGACGCCGACGCCCTGATGGCCGACTGCGACGCGATCGCCGTGGCCCTGCCGCCGGACGTGCAGGCGCCCCTGGCGGTGCGCGCCGCGAAGGCGGGGTGCCACCTGCTGCTGGACAAGCCGGTGGCCACCGACGCGGCGGCCGCGCGCGAGATCGCCGCGGCGGTCGAGGGCGCGGGCGTGGCCTCGGTGGTCTTCTTCACCCTGCGGTTCCGCCCGGAGACGGCGGCGTGGATCGAGGAGCAGCGGGCGGCGGGCGGCTGGCAGGTGGGCCGCGCCGCCTGGCTCGGCGGGATCCTCGGTGAGGGGGCCGGGGCCAGCCCGTTCGCGAACTCGCCCTGGCGGCGGGAGAAGGGCGGGCTGTGGGACGTCGGCCCGCACGCCCTGTCGGTGCTGCTGCCGGTGCTGGGCGACGTGGCGGACCTGGACGGCTCCCTGGCCGCCGTCTCCGGCGCGGCCGGCACGGTGCAGCTGGCCATGCGGCACACCTCGGGCGCCACCAGCACCTGCGCGCTCAGCCTCGCCGTGGCCCCGGCGGCCGCCGTGACCGCCGTGGAGCTGCGCGGCACGGCGGGCGCGGCCGCCCTGCCGGACGGGGAGACCGACGCGGTGGAGGCCCTCGGCCACGCCGTCGACGCGCTGCTCGCCTCGGCCCGCACCGGGCGGCCGCACCCGTGCGACATACGGCTGGGGGTGCGGGTGACGGAGATCCTGGCGGCGGCCCAGGCCCGGCTCGACGGGCGCTGACCGCGGCCCGCAAGGGCCCGGTGCCCCGCCCGCGGGCGGGGCACCGGGCCCTTGCGGGCCGCTTCGTGGCACGCCGTCACTCGCGGCCCAGGCACACCCCGCACCGCGCGCACAGGGTGTAGGTCCAGTAGCCGGTGCGCCACAGCTCGGTGCCGGCCGGCCCGGCGCACACCCAGCACGCCGGCCGGCTCCCGGCCCGGCGGGCCCCGGGCCCCTCGAAGGGCTGGGCGTGGAGGGCGCGGCGCACCACCGCGGGCAGCGGTTCGCGGGGGTGGCGGCGGGGATCGGGGCAGTAGGCGATGTTGTTCCAGCCGCGCCGCCAGGTCCGCCAGGGGCCGGCGCAGGAGGGCCGGCGGTGTCCGGCGCGCTTCTCGCGGATCCGCCTCTCGGAGTACGCCGCCACCGCGGCCAGCCACACCTGCCGGGCCTCGTGCAGCTCCTCGACGGCCCGCACCAGCGCGTCGGGGTCCTTCTCGGGCCGGCTCGGTATGCCGGCGCTGGCGCGCAGGTAGTGGTACGTGGCGCCGAAGCCGTACGGTGCGAAGTGCTGCAGGCACGACCGCAGGTCGCTCAGCCGGTGCCGCGGGTTCCGCGCCGCGTCGTGCACCCGGGTCCTGTGTGTACGGAAACTGCTCATCCTGCCCCCTGTGGTTCTCCAGGAGAGGATGGCGCCGCCCCGCCCGTTCCGGAACCCGTGGCGGGGATGGTTCCGGAAGTTCCCCGGCCCCCGCGGGCCGCCGGCGGTGCACTCTCCGTACTGCCGCATATTCAGATCGTATTTGTCAAGTCGCCGTGACGGTCCGGCGGGAGCCCCCTATGCTCCCTGTCACGCAGCGAGCCGCGGCCGTCACGGTCCGTGTCGCCGTGTGCGGTGCCCCGGTGCCGCCGTGTCCCCGGACGGGGCGGCGGGGGAGTCCCGGCGGGTCCGGACGGAACTCCCCGGCCGGGGGCGCGCATGCCGGGGCGGGCTTCCGGCGGCGGCCGGGTGCCGCGTCCGGTCGCGGCGCCGCCGCCCGCTCCGTCCGGCCCGCGCCGCTCCACCCCGTCCCGCTCCGCCCCGCCGTGCCTGCTCCATCCCGTACCGTCCCGTTTCGTCCTGTCCTGTCCCGTGTCCGCGCCGGCGTCCCGACCGGGAACCGGCGCACACCCGGGCCCCGTCCCGCCGGCCCGCTCCGCGACCCGGCCCCGGCCCACGCCCGTCACCACGTCCGCACCAACGCCAGAGGATGCCCATGGAGCCTGCCGGCTCGTTGACGGGAGGCCGACGCCCCGCTCCCGGGGGCGTATGGCTCGCCTCCCCCGTACTGGTGGCCGCCTGCGCGGCCGTAGCCGTCTCCACCGTCACCGCACCCGCCCGCGCCGCGGTCGCCTGGTGCGGCGCGGTGGCCACCCTCCTCGTCGCCGCGGCCGCCTGCGAGGCGGTGCGCCGCGGCCGCGCCGCCACCGCCGCCGAGCGGCGCGCGGAACGCCAGCTCGCCGACCTCGAACACTACTGCCGCACCGTCATGCCCCCGGCCGTGGCGGCCGTGCAGCGCGGCGAGGTGCCCGCCGACGTCCTGCCCGACCCCCTGCACCCGGCCGACTCCGACCCGCGGCTGGTGGCCGCCCACCGGGAGCTGACCCGCGTGGTGCTGCAGGCCCTGCAGGAGCGCGAGTACCGGCGCGACTCCGCCCGCCGCGCGATCGTCAACATCGCCTGCCGCATCCAGGCCGAGATCCACCGCCTCCAGGCCGACCTGCGCAGGATGCAGTTCAAGCACGCCGGTCCGGAGGTCCTGGGCGACCTGATGCACCTGGAGCACGGCGTCAACGTCGCCGGCCGCGTGGCCACCAGCCTCGCCGTCCTCGGCGGCGGCAGCCCGGCCCGCCAGTGGCAGAAGCCGGTCTCGCTCTACGACGTGCTGCGCGCGGGCAGCGCGCCCATCGCCGAGTACCTGCGCATCGATCTGCACCGCATCGCCGAGGTCGCGGTGCTCGGTCCGGCCGTCGAGCCGCTCAGCCTGGTCTTCAGCGAGCTGATGGACAACGCCACCCGCTACTCGCCGCCCAGCACCAAGGTGGTCGTCAACACCGAGGAGGTCGCCTCGGGCGTCGAGGTCTCCATCGAGGACAAGGGGGTGGGCCTGACCGAGGAGACCCGCAAGCACGCCGAGTTCCTGCTCACCCAGGCGCTCGACGGCCTGGACCTGGAGGACCTCGGCGAGACGGCCCGCATGGGCCTGCGCGTGGCGGGCATCATGGCCGGCCGGCTCGGGCTGCGGATCTCCCTGCGGCCCTCCACCTGCGACGGGGTGCGCGCGGTCGTCTACGTCCCGCACGACCTGCTCACCTCGCTGCCCATGGACTCCTACCCCCGGGTCGGGGGCCGCCCCCCGGGCCCGGCGACCCGGCGCCCGGCGCACGCCGCGCCGCGCGCGGCGGTGCCGTCCGGGCCGGACGCGGGCCCGGGGGAGGGGCGCGCCGCCGAGCGGGACACCGGCGGACTGCCGCAACGCCGCCGCCACCGCGTCCACGGCACCCCGGCCGGCGCGCCGGGGGCCGCCGCACCGGCCGCCGGAGGGGGCGCGTCCGCGGGGGGCCCGACCGGCCGGCCGCCCCTGGAGGCCCACCCGGAGACGGGGCTGTGGGTGGGCGACTTCTTCACCAGGCCCGCCGACGGCCGCGGCGGCCCGAGCGGCGGCGGCCCGAGCGGCGGCGGGGCCGCCCCCGCCTCCCGGACATCCCCGGTGCACCGGGCACCGGACCGGCCCGCGGCCGACCACGGGCCGTACGACCAGTAGCGGAATCAGGTGAGTAGCACGTGACGCAGCAGCGGCTCAAGAACATGGACTGGTTGCTCAAGGACCTGGCCGTCACCGTCCCCTGCACCCGGCACATCGTCCTGCTCTCCGCCGACGGCCTGTGCATGGCCCAGTACGGCACCGACAAGGACACCGCGGACCGGCTGGCCGCGGCGTCCTCGGGCCTGAAGAGCCTGGCGCAGTCGGTGGCCGCGGAGTTCCCGCACGGCGGGGGAGGGGTGCGCATGGTCGTCCTGGAGGTCGACGGCGGCTTCTTCTACCTCATGGCCGCCGCCGCCAACTCCTACCTGGCCGTGACCGCCGACGAGGGCGTGGACGCCGGACTGATGAGCCAGCGCATGAGGGACCTGGTCATCCGGATCGGCGACCATCTCGCCAGCCCGCCCCGAGCCCCCGAGCAGACGCCGTGAGCGGCGGCCGGCAGGGGCGGGAGGGGGACTGGGAGGAGGGCACGCCCGTTCCCCTGTACGTCGTCACCGGCGGACGCGCCGAGGCCGGGGACGCGCAGGTGCTGGACCTGGTCACGCTGATCGTGGCCCGGACCGAACCGGAACCGGGGATGCGCCCCGAGCACGTCTCCATCCTGCGCATGTGCGCCAACCCGCTCTCCGTGGCCGAGCTCTCCGCCCATCTGGACCTGCCGTTCAGCGCCGTCCACGTGCTGCTGTCGGACCTGCTGGCCGGGTCCCTGGTGGAGGCACGGCAGACCCGCGCGGCGCACACGGCCGCCGCCGACCCCGACGTCGAGATCCTGAAAGCGTTGATCGATGGACTACAGCGACTCTGAACCGCCCCCGGGACCGCGGCGCGAGGACCTGCTGCCGGCCTCGACCGAGCGGTCGGTGAAGGTGGTCGTGGTCGGGGGGTTCGGCGTCGGCAAGACGACGATGGTGGGCTCGGTCAGCGAGATCCGCCCCCTGACCACCGAGGAGACGATGACCCAGGCCGGGGTGGGCGTCGACGACCTCTCCGGCGTGGAGCGCAAGACCGAGACCACCGTGGCCATGGACTTCGGCCGCATCACGCTCGACGACCGGCTCGTCCTCTACCTGTTCGGCACCCCCGGCCAGCAGCGCTTCTGGTTCCTGTGGAACGGCGTCATCGCCGGCGCGCTGGGGGCGGTGGTGCTGGTGGACACCCGCCGCCTGGAGGAGAGCTTCCCCGCCATGGACCGCCTGGAGCAGGGCGGCGTCCCCTTCGTCGTGGCCGTCAACCACTTCCCCGGCGCCCCCGTGCACCCCGCCTCCGAGCTGCGCGCGGCGCTCGACCTGCCCGAGCACGTCCCCCTGGTCGACTGCGACGCCCGCCGTCTCGACTCCAGCCGCGACGTCCTGCTGACGCTCATGCGCTACCTCTACGACTCCGCCACCGCGCCCCGGGAGGCACTGTGAGCACGCCCTTCCCCGACCCCAGCGTCCCGCCCCCCGGCGTTCCGGACGTCCCGCCGGGCGCCTTCGCCCGCCACGGGCCCGCGGGCGGAGCCGGGGCGCCGCCGCCCGGCTGCCCCGCCCACGGCGGCCGGCCCCTGCCCCCGGAGTTCGCCGACGCCACGCCCCTGTACGGCCCCGAGGCCGCCGCCGACCCCGCCGGCCTGTACGAGCGGATGCGGGAGCGGCACGGCGCGATCGCCCCGGTGCTGCTGGAGGGCGGCGTCCCCGCCTGGCTGCTGCTCGGCTACGAGGAGATCCTCCAGGTCGCGCGCAACCCGCGCCGCTTCACCCGCGACACCCGGCACTGGCGCGACTGCCGGGAGGGCAGGATCCCCGTGGACTCCCCGCTGATGCCGGTGCTGGGCTGGCGGCCCGACTGCATCTCCCAGGACGGCGACGAGCACCAGCGGCTGCGCGGTGCGGTCAAGGACAGCCTGGAGCGCTTCGACCGCCGGGCCATCCGCCGGGCGGTCCACCGCCGCGCCCACCGGCTCGTCGACGCCTTCGCGGGCGCCGGCCGGGCCGAACTGGTGGGCCAGTTCGCCCAGGTGCTGCCCATGACGGTGCTGACCGACCTCTACGGCCTCCCCGAGGCCGAGGGCGCCCGCCTGGTGGAGGCCAGCCGGCAACTCGTGAAGGGCACCGAGAAGGCGCTGGAGGCCGACCGCCACATCCACGGGATCCTGCGGAGGCTGGTGGCGGACAAGCGCGCCGAGCCCGGCCCCGACTTCGCCTCCTGGCTGATCGAGCACGGGGCGCGGCTCACCGACGAGGAGATCCTCCAGCACCTGCGGCTGGTGCTGGTGCTGGCCAACGAGACCACCACCAACCTGATGGCCAACACGCTGCGGATGGTCCTCACCGACCCCCGGTTCCGCGGCACCCTCGACGGCGGCCGGATGACGCTCCCGGCCGCCGTCGAGCAGATCCTGTGGGACGAACCGCCGCTGACGGTCGTCCCCGGGCGCTTCCCGACGCACGACATGGAGATCGGCGGCCGCCGGGTCCGCCGGGGCGACCTGCTGCTGCTGGGGGTGGCCGCCGGGAACACCGATCCGGCCATCGGGCGCTCACCGGGCCAGGACATGCACGGCAACCGCTCGCACCTGTCGTTCAACAGCGGCCCGCACGAGTGCCCGGGCCAGGACATCGGCAGGGCCGTCACGGGCTCGGGCATCGACACCCTGCTCGCCCGGCTGCCCGACCTGCACCTGGCCGTCCCCGAGGAGGAGCTGACCTGGACCGCCACCTCCTGGTCCCGCCACCTGGACGCCCTGCCCGTCCGGTTCACCCCGCGCCACGCGCGCAACCCGTTCGAGCCGCCGCCCGCCCCGCGGCCGCGTGTGCAGCCGGCGGCGGGAGCACCGGCGGGGGCGGCTGCCGCGGTGTCCCACCGGCGGCCGTCCCGCGGGTGGCTGCGCCTGCTGCGGCCGGGGCGGCGCGGCTGAACCCCGCCGGGCGCGCCCGGGCCGGCCGCATCCGCGGCCCCCGGGCCCCCGCCGCCCCTAACGGGACAGCGCGTCGCGCACGGCCTCCTCGGAGCGCGCCACCACGGCCGAGCCGTCGTCGGCGGTGATGATCGGACGCTGGATCAGCCGGGGGTGCTCCGCCAGCGCCGCGATCCACCGGTCCCGCTCGGCCGGCTCCCTCGGCCAGGACCTCAGGCCCAGCTCCCCGGCCTCGGCCTCCTGGGTGCGGGTGATGTCCCACGGCTCCAGCCCGAGCCGCTCCAGCACCGCCCGCAGCTCGTCCGCGTCCGGCGGGTCCTCCAGGTAGCGGCGGACGGTGTACTCGGCTCCCTCGGCGTCCAGCAGCTTCACCGCGCTGCGGCACTTGGAGCACGCGGGGTTGGTCCAGATCTCCATGCCGCCACGGTAGCGGCCGCCCGGACGCGCCCCGCCCGCCCTCGGGAGGGACGCGCCCGGGCGCCCGGCGTCCGTGCGCGGCCCCGCGGCCGTCAGACAAGCGGCGGAGGGCCGGCGCCCCGGGTCCGACGACTGTCCGCTTCTCGGCCCCCGCGTTCCCCGGAAATTCCGCTTCCTGCCTCCCTGAGCTGCGGAAACGTGCCGTACGGCGGTGACGGGCGGTGCTTGACGCCGACCTGGCGCCCTCCTATGGTCTCCCCGCTCGACCGGAAAGGTTCCGAAAACTTTCATCCCCCACACCCCGCGGCCGGAGGCCGCGCGCTCCCCGCGGAGTCCGCCTCCCCCGGCCGCGCACCAGGAAGGAACCGGAGTTGACCATGACCGCGAGACACGCCGAGCGGACCGCCGGGGACCGCCCCCGCTCCCGGCGCACGGGCCGGCGGCTGCGCCGCCTGGTGGCGCCCCTGCTGCTCTCCGCCGGGATGTGCCTGGGCACCCTGACCGCGGCGGGACCGGCCCAGGCCGTCGACAGCACCGTCATCACCTCCACCCAGAGCGGCGGGCGGACCGTCTCGTTCACCTTCGACGACGGCCCGGACCCCACCCACACCCCCAACCTGCTGGCCGTCCTGCGCAAGCACAACGTCAAGGCGACCTTCTGCCTGTGGGGCGACCACGTGCGGCAGCACCCCCACCTGGTGGCCCGGATCGCTGCGGACGGCCACAGGCTGTGCAACCACTCCCTGTCCCACCAGGACATGGGCGGCTGGTCGCAGCAGCAGGTCCGCCAGAACCTGGAGCAGACCAACAACCTGATCCGCCAGGCCGCCCCCGGCGCGCGGATCACCTACTTCCGCGCTCCCTACGGCAGTTGGGGCCAGTCCCCGCAGGTGGCGGCGGCGCTGGGGATGCAGCCGCTGGGCTGGCGGCTGGCGATCAACGACTGGCAGCCCCCGGGCACCGGCGAGCTGGTGCGCCGCATCATGCAGGGCGTCACGCCCGGCGCCGTCGTCCTGATGCACGACGGCGGCGGCGACCGCAGCCAGACGGTCGCCGCCGTCGACCAGACCATCCCCCAGCTGAAGGCCCAGGGCTACACGTTCGACCAGCCCGCCGTCCGCTGACCCTCCCGCCGTCCCCGGCGCTCCGGGCGCCCGGGGACGGCGGACCGGGCGCCCCGGCCCGCGCCCCCGCGGTGTGCGCGGACCTGTCGGTCGTGTGCCCGTCCTTCCTAGACTGCGGGACGTGAAGGGACTGCTGCTGCGGCTCTCGGCGCTGGACGCCGACGCCGCCACCGCCGTGCGGGTGATCGCCCACTTCGAGGCGCTGCTCGGCGGCGGTCTGGATCCGGTCACCCTGGCGCGGTCCACGGCCGGGCTGGCCGGCTGCGCGGCGGGGCTGGAACTGCCCGACGGCCGCACGGCGCGGTTCGGACCGGACGGCGCCCCGCTGCCCGGCACCCCCGCGCACGTCTCCGGCCGGGTGGAGCCGGAGCCGGGCGGCCGCGTCTGGCTGGAGCGGCCCGGCGCGCCCGGCCCGTTCGACGAACTGGTCCTGGAGTGGATGGCCATCGCCGCCCGGGTGCTGGCCGGCCGCCCCCGGCAGGCCCGCCCGCCCCGGGCCGCCGACCCCGCCCTGGTCGAGCTGGTGCTGTCCGGGCGCGAGGACGCCGCGGACCGCTCCCGCGCGCTGCGGCTGCTGGGCCTGGACCCGGCGGTGCCGCTGCGCGTGGTCGCGGTGGCCGCGGGGGCGGGCTCGGACGCGGGGGTGGAGGCGGTGGCCCTGATGGGGCGCGGGGCCGTGCGGGGCGCCGTACGGGTCGCGCGGGTCGGGGAGCTGGGGGCGGTACTGGTGCAGCGGCCGGACGACGGTCCCGCCGGCGCCGGCGGGACCGCGTCACCGGCCGCGGAGCTGCGGGCGGCCGTCCGCGAACGGGCCCGCGACCGGACCGCGCACCGCGCCCCCGCCCCCGGGTGCGGACCGGCCCGCGGACGCGGCACGCGGGCCGGCGTCGGAGGCGCCGCCGGCCCGCTGGACGCGCGCACCTCCTGGGACCAGGCCCGCGCCGCCCTGCGGTTCACCGCTCCCGGCGCCCCGGAGGAGGCGGTGGCCGACCACGACGAACTCGGCCCCGTCGCGCTGCTGGCCGACATCCCCGTCGCGCGGCTGCGCGAGCAGGCCGACGTGCGGCGGCTCGCGGAACTGGCCCGCGGCGACGGCGCCGGGGGAGGGCAGGGCGCCGACCTGCTGGCCGCCCTGGCCGCGTTCTGCCGCACCGGCTCGCTGCGCCAGGCCGCCGCCGGGCTCCACCTGCACCACAGCTCGGTGGCCGCGCGCCTGGCGCACGTCGAGAAGGAGCTGGGGTGGCGGCTGCGCGATCCGCAGGACCGGTTCCGCGCCCACCTGGCCCTGTACGCCCTGCGGCTGGCGGACGCCGGGACCGGCTGAGCGGGTGGTGCGGTGGCGGCGGGCGCGCCGGCCGGCCGCTCACCGCCCCAGCGCCCTGCGCAGCACCGCCACCGCCTCGGCGGTCGCACGGCGTATCACGGCGGCGTGCTCCACGGCCCACGCGCCGTGGAAGGTGCCGGGGACCAGGTGCAGCTCCACCGGCACCCCGGCGGCCAGCAGGGCGCGCGCGTAGTCGATCCCCTCGTCCCGCAGCGGATCGAACTCCATCACCGACACGTACGCGGGGGGCAGCCCCGACAAGGCGATCACCCCGGCGCGGGCGGGCGCGGCGTACGGGGAGACACCGGGCGTCCCCGGCACGCCGTGGCCCAGGTACGCCTCCCAGCTCAGCCGCGCGTTGCGCCGGTTCCACACGGGCGTGTCGGTGAACAGCCGGGCGCTGGGGGTGTCGAGCCGGTCGTCGAGCGCCGGGCTGCACAGGTGCTGGAAGCAGACGGCGGGACCGCCGCGGTCGCGGGCGAGCAGGGTCAGTCCGGCGGCCAGCCCGGCCCCCGCGCTGTCGCCCCACAGGGCGATCCGGCCGGGGTCCACGCCCAGGTCGCCGGCGGCCTCCACCAGCCCGCACAGCCCCGCGTAGCAGTCCTCCAGCGGTGCGGGGAAGGGGTGCTCGGGCGCCAGCCGGTAGTCGACCGAGACCACCAGCGCCCGCAGCTCCCGGCACAGCATCAGGTTCCAGTCGTGGTCGACGTCCGGCGAGCCCAGCACGAACCCGCCGCCGTGGATGCCGTAGACGGCGGGCAGCGGACCGGCGGCCCCCCGCGGCCGGTAGAGCCGCAGCCGCACCCGCGGCGCGCCCGCCGGCCCGGGGACGAGGACCTCCTCGACGTCCACGCCCGCGGTGTCCGCCGCCGCGACCGCCGCGGCCAGCTGCCCGGCCTGCGAGGCGCGGGCCGCGTCCAGGTCGAGGATGTCGACCTCGGGCATCATCGGCAGCGCGGCGGCCAGCTCCGGGTCGAACCGGTGGCGCATCCGCGTCCTCCGGTCGTCTGCGGGCGGGGCGGGGGCCAGAGGTGCGGCGGGGCGCGGCGCGCCGCCGTGAGAAGACGGTGTCACGGGCTTCCTCCCAGGTCATCAGACGGGCGTCGGGAGTACGGCGGCCCCGGACCGACACGCGCGCGGTTTCCCCGGCGCGACCGGTGCCCGACAACCCGGCCGACCCCCCCGAACACCGTTGTGAGCAGCGGAAACAACCCCGCCGGGCGGCCTGCGGCCCGTGCTTGACGCCAGGTGGGGGCCTCCCTATGGTCTCCCCGCCCGGCCGGGACCCTCCGGGGAGCCCGGCATCCCCCGCGCGCCGCTCCGCGCGCACCCACCGATCCGCCCCACCACCCGCGCCGGGGCGCCCGAAGGGATCCAGCGTTGACCGAGAAGACCGAACCCGCCCGCGGCACCGGCCCGCGCCGCCGGCACACCCGCTCCCGGCGACTGCGCCGCCTGGCACTGCCCCTGCTGCTCTCCGCCGGGATGTGCCTGGGCACCCTGACCCTGGCGGAGCCCGCCCGGGCCGGACAGGAGGCCGGACGGGGGGCCGGGTGGGGCGGGGCCACCGCCGCCGTCGTCGACTCCACCCGGCACGGCGGCCGCACCCTCGCCCTCACCTTCGACGACGGCCCCGACCCCACCGACACCCCGCGCCTGCTGGCGGTGCTGCGCAAGCACCGCGTCAAGGCGGTCTTCTGCCTGTGGGGCGAGCACGTGAGGCAGCACCCCGAACTGGTGCGCGCCATCGTCCGGGGCGGCCACACCCTGTGCAACCACACCATGCGCCACGACGACATGAGCACCTGGTCGCCCGAGGACGTCCGCGCCGACCTGGAGGCGACCAACGCCGAGATCCGCAAGGCCGCCCCCGGCGCGCCGGTCCGCTACTTCCGCGCCCCCTACGGCAGCTGGGGCGGCACCCCCGAGGTGGCGGCGGAACTGGGCATGCAACCGCTGGGCTGGCGGCTGGCCGTCGGCGACTGGGAGCCGCCGGGCACCGGCGAGCTGGTCCGCCGCGTCGTCGAGGGCGTCACGCCCGGCGCCGTCGTCCTGATGCACGACGGCGGCGGCGACCGCAGCCAGACCGTCGAGGCCGTCGACCGGATCGTCCCGCTGCTGCGCGCCGAGGGCTGGCGCTTCGACCGCCCCGCCCGCCGCGCCTGACCCGTCCCCGCACCACCGGCACCCCGGGAGAAACCGCATGACCGACGACCGCGCGCGGCGCGGATACCGCACCGGGAGCGCGACGAGCTGCGTCGTGGCCCTGGTCACCGGCGCCCTGCTCCTGCTCACCGCCCCGTCCACGCCCGCCGCGCCCGGAGCCGGGGGCGATCCGGCCGCGGCGCGGCACACCGCCGACCGGGGCGGACGGACCTGGGTGGGCACCTGGTCGACCACGCCCACGGCCGTACCGGCCTCGGACGGCACCGTCTTCGAGGACCAGACCGTCCGGCAGACCGTCCACACCAGCGTCGGCGGGGACCGGGTCCGCATCCGGCTCTCCAACGAGTTCGGCGACCGCCCCCTGGTCGTCGGCGAGGCCCGCATCGCCCGCCGGGCCGGCGGCGGCTCCACCACCCGCATCGACCCGCGCACCGACCGGCCCCTCACCTTCGGCGGGCGCGCCTCCACCACCGTCCCTGCCGGCGCCCCCGCCCTCAGCGACCCCGTCGACCTGGCGGTGCCCGCCGGCTCCGACCTGGTGGTCAGCATCCACCTGCCCGAGCGCACCCCCGGCTCGACGGTCCACGCCTTCGCCTTCCAGCACAACCACGCCGCCCCCGGCAACGTGACCGGCGCGGCGGACATCGAGCCCACCGCCACCTTCGACCGCTGGTACTTCCTGACCGGCGTGAGCGTGAGCGCCCGCCGCGGGGCCGGGGACTCGGCCGTCGTCGCGTTCGGCGACTCCATCACCGACGGCTCCGACACCGGCGTGAACGCCAACCACCGCTGGCCCGACTTCCTCGCCCAGCGGCTGCGCTCCGCCCGCGGCCCCCACGCCCGCGGCGTGCTCAACCAGGGCGTCAGCGGCAACCGGCTGCTGCACGACCCCAACCCGCCGGCCGGCTCCGGCGCCGAGGGCTACGCGGCCTACTTCGGGCAGAGCGCCCTGCGCCGCTTCGACCGCGACGTGGCCGCCCAGCCCGGCGCCGAGCACGTCGTCGTCCTGCTCGGCGTCAACGACCTCGGGCACCCGGGCACCACCGCCCCCGCCTCCGAGGAGGTCACCGCCGAGGACATCATCGGCGCCCACCGCCAGATCATCGCCCGCGCCCACGAGCGGGGGCTGAAGGCGTACGGCGGTACGATCCTGCCGTTCAAGGGCGACACCTTCGGCTTCTACAGCGCCGAGAACGAGGCCGCCCGCCAGGCCGTCAACCGCTGGATCCGCACCGGCGGCGAGTACGACGGGGTGATCGACTTCGACGCGGCCCTGCGCGACCCGTCCGACCCGCGGCGGCTCGACCCCCGCTACGACAGCGGCGACCACCTGCACCCCAACGACGCAGGGGCGGAGGCGATGGCCGCCGCCGTCCCCCTCCACCTGCTGCGCTGACCGGCCTGCGGCCCGCGGCCCGTGCGGCGGGTCCGTCCCCGCCCGGCGCCCCGCCGGGCGGGGACGCGGCGCTCCCCGCCGGGCGGGCCCGCCCCGCCGGGCGGGGACGCGGCGCTCCCCGCCGGGCGGGCCCGCCCCGCCGAGTTCGCCGGCCGCGGCGCGGGGAAGAAGCACTCCGTCCGAGCGTCGACGACAGACGGCGAGGAGAACCCGATGGGCATCACCTTCCGCAAGAGCATCCGGATCCTGCCCGGGGTCCGACTGAACATCAACCGCCGCTCCTGGTCGGTCACCCTGGGCGGCGGCGCGGGGCCGCGGCACACGTACAACTCCCGGGGGCGCCGCACCACCTCCATGGACCTGCCCGGCCCGTTCGGCTACCGCAGGACGACCGCCCGCCGGAGCCGCTGACCCCCGCCGCGCTCCGCGCCGGTCCGCCGACCCCGCCCGCCCGCGGCGGCCGGTCCCGCAGCGGAACCGCGGACTCACATCCCGGGCAGGGCCTCCTGCTCGACCTCCCACCCCCCGCGCACCGGCGCCGACCGCATCGCGAGCTTCTCGCGGCACTCGTCCCCGAGCCCCCACAGCCGCGCCCGCCGGCCGCGCAGGGGGCGTCCGCACATCCGGCACAGCACGCGCCGGCGCGCCTCCTGCCCGGACGGCCCAGGGCTGCCGGGGAGGGGGAGGGGGGAGGGTTCGGGCTCGGCGGTCACCCCACCGGTCTACCAGTCCCCGCGCCGCCGCGCGAGGGCGGTGCGCAACGGCCGCCGGCCGCGTCCTTCCGGGAGGCGGAGGGACGCGGCCGGCGGACCGCGGACGGCTCCGGCGAGCGGAGGTCCGCTCCGGCCCGGGGCGGCCTCAGAGGTCGAAGTACATCTCGAACTCGTGCGGGTGCGGGCGGAGCTGGATCGGGGCGATTTCGTTGGTGCGCTTGTAGTCGATCCAGGTCTCGATCAGGTCCGCAGTGAAGACGCCGCCCACCTGCAGGTACTCGTTGTCCTCCTCCAGGGCGTCCAGCACGGCGCCCAGGTCGGTCGGGACCTGCGGGACGCCCGCGTGCTCCTCCGGAGCCAGCTCGTAGAGGTCCTTGTCGATCGGCTCGGCCGGCTCGATCTTGTTCTTGACGCCGTCCAGACCGGCCAGCAGCAGGGCCGAGAAGGCCAGGTACGGGTTGGAGGACGGGTCCGGGGCGCGGAACTCCACGCGCTTGGCCTTCGGGTTCGAGCCGGTGATCGGGATGCGCATCGCGGCGGAGCGGTTGCGCTGCGAGTACACCAGGTTCACCGGGGCCTCGAAGCCCGGCACCAGGCGGTGGTAGGAGTTCACCGTCGGGTTGGTGAAGGCCAGCAGCGACGGGGCGTGCTTGAGGATGCCGCCGATGTAGTAGCGGGCGGTGTCCGACAGGCCGGCGTAGCCCTGCTCGTCGTAGAAGAGCGGCTCGCCGCCGGACCACAGCGACTGGTGGACGTGCATGCCCGAGCCGTTGTCGCCGAAGATCGGCTTCGGCATGAAGGTCGCGGTCTTGCCGTTGCGCCAGGCGACGTTCTTGATGATGTACTTGAACAGCATCAGGTCGTCGGCGGCGGCCAGCAGCGTGTTGAACCTGTAGTTGATCTCGGCCTGGCCGGCGGTGCCCACCTCGTGGTGCTGGCGCTCGACCTGGAGCCCGGCCTTGGCCAGCTCCAGGGACATCTCAGCGCGCAGGTCGGCGAAGTGGTCGACCGGCGGGGCCGGGAAGTAGCCGCCCTTGTAGCGCACCTTGTAGCCGCGGTTGTCCTCCAGGGCGCCGGTGTTCCAGGCGCCGGCCTCGGAGTCGATGTGGTAGAAGGACTCGTTGGCGCTGGTCTGGAAGCGGACGCTGTCGAAGACGTAGAACTCGGCCTCCGGACCGAAGTAGGCGGTGTCGGCGATGCCGGAGGAGGCGAGGTACGCCTCGGCCTTCTTCGCCACGTTCCGCGGGTCGCGGCTGTACTGCTCCCCGGTGATCGGGTCGTGGATGAAGAAGTTGATGTTGAGCGTGGCGTCCTTGCGGAACGGGTCGAGGCGTGCGGTGGACAGATCGGGGACGAGCGCCATGTCGGACTCGTGGATGGCCTGGAAGCCGCGGATCGACGAACCGTCGAACATCAGCTGCTCCGCCGGGTCGAAGACCTCGGCGGGGATGCTGAAGTGCTGCATGACGCCGGGCAGGTCGCAGAACCTGACGTCGACGAACTTGACGTCGTTGTCCGAGATGTACTTCTTTGCCTCGTCGGCGTTCTGGAACATCCAAGTCCTCCTAGTCCCGCCGCGAGGGGACGGGGTGGCAGCTCGAGTGGCAGTCCAGTGCGGTGTCCTGCTGCGCCCGACCCTAGGTTTGCGGGATTTCTCGGGCATGACCCGTTCGTTTCGGCGATGTTAACCGGGCGGACGGGTGGAGGGGCTCCCGCGACGCTCCCCGCGCGGCCGTGTGCGTTCCGTGTCCGGCCCGCTCGGGTACCCCCGATCCCCGCGCGTTACCGTTGAGGCGTGGACAACAGGCAAGCAATCGGATCGTGGCTCTCGGGCCCGCGTGCGGCGGCCGAGCAGATGGGCGTGGACTTCGGCTACCGGGGCGAGCGGCTGGGTCTGCCCCAGGACGGGCCGGGCTCGATCGCGCCGGTCGGACGGCGGGTCGCGGCGATCTCCGTCGACTGGGGCCTGTGCCTGCTGATCGCATACGGTCTGCTCACGGGCGGCGACTTCCGGGCCGCGGGCAACTGGGCGCTGCTGGTCCTCGCCGTGCTCTCCGTGCTCACCGTCGGCACGGTCGGCTCCACCCCGGGCAAGCGGCTGATGGGGCTGCGGGTGGTCTCGGCGGACGGCGGACGCCTCTCGCTGCCCCGCACGGTGCTGCGCACGGTCCTGCTGGTGCTCGCCGTCCCGGCGCTGGTCTGGGACCGCGACTCGCGCGGCCTGCACGACCGCCTCTCCGGCGCCGTCCAGGTGCGGATCTGAGCCGCCCGGCCCGGCGGACGGATGCGGCGGAGGCCCGGAGCAGCTGCTCCGGGCCTCCGCCGCATCCGTCCGCCGGGCTCCCGCGCGGGCCCTCGGCTCAGCGGGGCCCCCGGGGCATCCGCATGCCCCGGGGCATCGGGCCCTTGGGCAGCGGCAGGTTGTTCATCAGGTCGCCCATCGCCCGCAGCCGGTCGTTGACCTCGGTGACCTGGGGGCCCTGGAGGACCCGGGGGAGCTTGAGCAGCTTGGTGCGGAGCTTCTTCAGCTCCGTCTGGCCCTCGCCGGTGCCCACCACCACGTCGTGGACGGGGACCTCGCCGACGATGCGCGCCATGCGCTTCCTCTCGGAGGCGAGCAGGTTCCGCACCCGGTTGGGGTTGCCCTCGCCGACCAGGACGATGCCGGCCTTGCCGACCGCGCGGTGGACCACGTCCTGCTGGCGGTTGACCGCCACCGCCGGGGTGACCGTCCAGCCCCGGCCGATGTTGTCCAGCACCGCGGCCGCCGCGCCCGGCTGGCCCTCCATCTGGCTGAAGGCGGCCCGCTCGGCCCGCCGGCCGAAGACGATCGCCATCGCCAGGAAGGCCAGCAGGAAGCCGAGGATGCCCAGGTAGACCGGGTGACCGAGCCAGAAGCCGATCGCGAGGAGAACACCGAAGGTGACGACACCTACGCCCGCGATGACGAAGCCGATCCACCTGTCGACGCGCCGCGTCATCTTGTACGTCAGGGCGATCTGCTTGAGCCGCCCCGGATTCTCGGATGTTTCCTTCCTCGCCATACGGCGAAGTCTACGTCGTCCCCACCGGCCGCCTCGGGCGGGTCGCCGCGGCCTCCGGCGCCGCCGCGGCCTCACGGCGCGCCCGCGCCCGGCCGCGGTCGCGCAGGGCCGACGTCCGGGCGTTGCGGAGCGCGGTCAGCCGGCCGCCGGGCGGCAGCAGCCCTTCCAGGACCCGCAGCGCGGTGTGCACCGGGAGCCCCTTCCGCCGGACGCGCCCGTGGGGCGGCGGGACGCGCGCGGCCCGCGGCCCCGTCGGCGCCCCCCCGCCCCCGGTGCCGCCGGCAGGCGACCGGGCGGTCACAGGGGACGGAAGGAGCCCTGCGGACGGATCCGCCGCCCGGCGGTGCCGGGCGGCGGGCCCGCGTCAGGCGGCCGTGGCGCCCCGGCGCTCGATCGCCTGCCGGTACAGCCGGCCGGCGCGGTAGGAGGAGCGGACCAGCGGGCCGGACAGGACACCGGCGAAGCCGATCTCCTCCGCCTCCGCCTGCAGCTCCACGAACTCCTGCGGCTTCACCCAGCGCTCCACGGGGTGGTGCCGCGGGGAGGGCCGCAGGTACTGGGTGATGGTGATCAGCTCGCAGCCCGCCTCGTGCAGGTCGCGCAGGGCCTGGGAAACCTCCTCGCGGGTCTCGCCCATGCCCAGGATCAGGTTGGACTTGGTGACCAGCCCCTCCGCGCGGGCCCGGGTGATGACCTCCAGCGACCGCTCGTAGCGGAAGGCGGGGCGGATGCGCTTGAAGATCCGCGGCACCGTCTCCACGTTGTGCGCCAGCACCTCCGGGCGGGAGGAGAAGACCTCGGCGAGCTGCTCGGGGACGGCGTTGAAGTCCGGGATCAGCAGCTCGACGCCGGTGTCCGGCATCAGCGCGTGGATCTGGCGGACCGTCTCGGCGTACAGCCAGGCGCCGCCGTCGGGCAGGTCGTCGCGCGCGACACCGGTGACCGTGGCGTACCGCAGCTCCATCTGCCGCACGGACTCCGCCACGCGGCGCGGCTCGTCCCGGTCGAACGCGGCGGGCTTGCCGGTGTCGATCTGGCAGAAGTCGCAGCGCCGGGTGCACTGCTCGCCGCCGATGAGGAAGGTGGCCTCCCGGTCCTCCCAGCACTCGAAGATGTTGGGGCAGCCCGCCTCCTGGCACACCGTGTGCAGCCCCTCGCGCTTGACCAAGGACTGCAGTGCGTTGTACTCGGGGCCCATCTTCGCCCGGGTCTTGATCCACTCGGGCTTGCGCTCGATGGGGGTCTGGCTGTTCCGGACCTCCAGGCGCAGCAGCTTCCTACCGTCGGGTGCGACAGCGGACACGTCCGGCTCCCTGTGACTTCGATTCTTCGGCACGCACAAGCGTACGCCTCGGCTTGTTCGGGTCAGACGGCGCGGGGGAGGGGCGCCTCCTCCTCCAGCACCGCCCGCAGGTGCTTCTCCGCCACCGGCAGCACCTCGGCGACGGACACCCTCCTGCCCAGCTCCTGCGAGAGGGAGGTGACGCCCGCGTCCCGGATGCCGCACGGCACGATGCGGTCGAACCAGGTGTTGTCCGGGTCGCAGTTCAGGGAGAAGCCGTGCATGGTGACGTCCTTGGCGACGCGGACGCCGATCGCGCCGAGCTTGCGGTCCTCACCGCGCTGGCCGGCGTTGGAGGGCGCGTACTCCGGGCCCCGCAGCCGCGGGTCGTACTCCCCGTCCTCGTCCCCCGCCGGCGAGGAGGCGCCCGCCCCGGGGGCGAGGTCCAGCTCCAGCCCGCCCGGCCCGGGCCTGCGCGCCGGGTCGCCCAGCACCCACACCCCGCTGCGGCCCTCGACCCGGGTGGTCTCCAGGCCGAACTCGGCGCAGGTGCGGATCAGGGCCTCCTCCAGCCGCCGCACGTGGGCGATCACGTCCACCGGGCGGGGGAGCCTGAGGATCGGGTAGCCCACCAGCTGGCCGGGGCCGTGCCAGGTGATCTTGCCGCCGCGGTCCACGTCCACCACGGGGGTGCCGTCCAGGGGGCGCTCGCTGTCCTCGGTGCGGCGCCCGGCGGTGTAGACCGGCTGGTGCTCCAGGAGCAGGCAGGTGTCGGGGACCTCGTCGGCGAGGCGCGCCGCGTGGACCTCGCGCTGCCGCTGCCACGCCTCCCGATACTCCACGGCCTCCTCGCCGAAACCCAGGTGGACAAAGCGCAGCTCGCTCACGGCGGGATCCTCCTCGCGGTCCTCGGGCCGCGGTCCGGGCCTTCCCGGGACCTGGCGCGCCCCGGCTGCCACTGTACGGCGCCGCGGGGGAGCGCCGCCGGAAGGGTCCGGGGCGGCCGCCGGGCCCGCGGGGCGGCCTCCCCTCACACGTATGGATGAAAGCCGGCCGCATCCCCCCGACACGCCGCGCGGGACCGCTACATTCGCGCCGTTCCAGCAGGGCGCCCCGGCGTCTGTCGTACCCAAGCCGTGAGGCAGGAGACCGCAAAGCCGATGACGACGGAACGACCTGGGAAGTCTTCCCAGCGCACCCCCAACCGCCAGCTCGCCGCACTCATCGCCGAGGCCGGGTTCTCCAACGCCGGGCTCGCCCGGCGGGTCGACCAACTCGGGTTGGAGCACGGGCTGGACCTCCGGTACGACAAGACCTCGGTGACGCGCTGGCTGCGCGGCCAGCAGCCGCGCGGCACGACGCCGGCCCTGATCGCCGAGGTCTTCACCCGCCGCCTGGGCCGCAGGCTGACCGCGCAGGACCTGGGCCTGGACGCCTGCGCGCCGGTCTACGCGGGCCTGGAGTTCGCGGCCACGCCCAGCGAGGCGGTGGACATCGTCGGCGGGCTGTGGCGCAAGGACACCGGCAGCCACGCCGAGCTGCGCAAGATCGCCTTCACCCCGGCCGGACTGGTGGTGCCCAGCCGGGACTGGCTGATCGGCCGCCCCGACGAGCGCGTCGCGCGCGGCGAGCCCGCCCCCGAGCCCCCGCGCGTGCCCCCGCAGGGCCGCGCGCCCGGGCACACGCCCGCCGCCGTGCCGGCGCCCCGGGCGGCCCAGGCCGCCCGCGTCGAGCGGGTCGAGCGCGGGCCGGGCCAGCGGGTCACCGCCGGGGACGTGGCGGCGCTCCGCTCGGTCGGCGAGCTGTTCCGCAGCCTCGACCACGCCTACGGCGGCGGCCACGCCCGGCAGGCGCTGGTGCGCTACCTCGAGCACGAGGCCGAGCCGATGCTGCGCGGCGCCTACGGGGAGCAGACCGGCCGCCGCCTGTTCGGCGCCGTGGCCGACCTGACCCGCCTGGCGGGGTGGACGGCGTACGACATCGCCGCCCACGGCCTGGCGCAGCGCTACTTCGTGCAGGCGCTGCGGCTGTCGCAGGCCGCCGGGGACCGGGCGTACGGCAGCTACGTCCTGGTGACGATGAGCCGGCAGGCCGTCTACCTCGGGCACGGCCGGGAGGCGGTGCAGCTGGCGCGGGTCGCCCAGCAGGGCGTGGGCTCCTCGGTGCCGCCGGTCGTCCAGTCGCTGCTGCACGCGGTGGAGGCGCGCGGGCACGGGGTGCTGGGCGAGGTGCGGGCCTGCACGGCGTCGATGGCCCGGGCCGAGCGGGCGCTGGAGCAGGCGCGTCCGGGCGACGAGACGCCGCACTGGGCGCGGTTCTTCGACGAGGCGCAGCTCGCCGACGAGTTCGGCCACTGCCACCGGGACCTCCAGCAGTACCGGGCGGCGGCACAGCACGCCGAGCGCTCCCTCCAGCTCAGGGGCGCCGGCTACGTCCGCAGCAGGCTGTTCTGCAAGGTGGTGCTGGCCACGGCCCGGCTGGGCCTGGGCGACGTGGAGCAGGCGTGCGCGCTGGCCGCCGAGGCGGCGCAGCAGGCGTCGGAGATGCGGTCGGTGCGGGCCCACGAGTACGTCAAGGACTTCGAGCGCCGCCTGGAGCCGTACCGGGACGCCACTCCGGTGCGCACCTACCGCGAGCGCGTCGCCGCCCTGGTCTGACGCGCCGGCCGCCGGAGCCCCGGGCGAGCGGGGCCCCGGAGGCGGCCGCGCCGCCGTGCGGCGGCGCGGCCGCACGTCTCACGCCGCGGTGGGCAGCGCCGGGTGCCGCGGGCGCGTCCCGACGCCGAAGTCGCGGCGGAGCGCCTCCGCGGCGCGGCGGGCCGAGCGCAGGGCGCCCTGGACGTCGGGGGAGTCGCGGTGGTCGCCGCAGACGTACAGCCCGTACAGCACCCGGACGGGGCGCCGCGGATCGTGCGGGGCGGGGGCGGCGGGGACGGCCCGCGGATCGTGGTGGGCGACCAGCAGCCGCCAGCGGCCGGTCGGGACGCCGTAGAGGCGGGCCAGCTGGGTGCGGGCGGCCCGCTCCAGCACGGCCGGGGGTTCCGCCGCGGCGGGTCCGAGCACCACCGAGGTGACCAGCGCCCGGCCCGGGCGGGCCCGGGAGGGGTCCACGGCGCTGGCCACGGAGGTGTACGCGACCGGCCCGCTCCGCCCGGCGTCGAGGACCAGCACCGGTCCGGCGGGGGGAGCGGCGTCCTCCGCGGCGTGGTGGAGCACCGTCACGGGGTGGAAGTCCGGCACCCGCAGCCCCGGCAGCAGCTCCGCGGCGTCCCGCGCCCCGGTGGCGATGAGCACCGCGCGGCAGCGCAGGGTGCCCAGCTCGCGCGTGACGACCGCGTCGACCGCCACGGAGAGCACCCGCACCCCGGTGCGGACGGAGCCGGGCGGCAGGCCGGCGGCCAGCGCCCGGGGCAGGGCCGCCGCGCCGCCGGCGGGCAGGCAGAGCCCGCCGCGGGCGAAACCGCGCAGCGCCAGGTCGCCGACGCGGCTGGAGGTCGTCAGCTCCGGGTCGCACAGCAGCGCGCCGAGCAGGGGCCGCAGCACGCCCTCGACCGTGCGGGGCGGCAGGCCGCGGACGGCCGGGAACCGGGCGGCGGGCAGCTCGGGGCGGGACCGCAGCCTCTCGTCGGGGGTCGCGGCGAGCCGGGCGAGCTGGGCGCGCAGCCGGGCGAGGTCCAGGGTGCCGCCCAGTGTCGTGCCCAGGGTGCCGCCCACGGCGGTGCCGCCCGCCGGGCGCCGGGCGCCGGCCAGGGCGCCCACCGCGGCGTACGCGCTCTCGGCCCCCCTGAGGGGCCGGACGGTGCGGGGCGGTGCGATGCGCAGGGCCCGGTCGCCGCTGCGGACCAGCACCCCCGCGGAGAAGGGGCGCAGGACCAGCTGCTCCAGGCCGGGGCAGCGCGCCAGCTCGGGCCAGTCGGACGACAGCGGGCGGCCGCCGCGGTCCAGCCGGTAGCCGTCGACCTCGTCGGTGGCCATCCGGCCGCCGACGTCCTGCGCGGCCTCCAGGACGGTGACCCGCAGTCCGGCCGCGGTCAGATGGCGGGCGGCGGCCAGGCCCGCCAGGCCCGCGCCGATGACGACGACGTCGGTGGTGTCCCGGCCGGTGCCGGGGTTCGGACGGGGCGCGCTGCCGAGCATGTGCCCTCCCGTGGTCGGCGCTGCGGCGCGAGGGGAGATGTCCGCGGGACCGTGTTCGCCCTCCGAAGAGGCGTTCGATCGACTCGCGCTCCCAACGACCCTAGAGAACCGCTCGAGCGGGGCCAGTGGCGCACGGACGGGAGCACGGCCGCACGGCGCTCGCGCACGGGTGTACGGAGGTCGCACACCGCCTCGGGGCCGGCCGCGCACCGCCTCGGGGCCGGCCGCGCACCGCCTCGGGGCCGGCCGCGCACCGCCTCGGGGCCGGGTCAGCGCAGCGCCGCCCGCACGGCGTCCTCGATCCCGGGGAAGGCGAACACGAACCCGGACTCCAGCAGCCGCCGGGGCAGCACCCGCTGGCTGCCCAGCACGTCCCCGGCGAACTCCCCGAGCACCAGGCGCAGCGCCGCCGCGGGCACGGGCAGCACGGCCGGCCGGCGCAGCACCCGCCCCATCGCGGCGGCCACCTCCCGCTGGGTGACCGGCTCGGGCGCGGTGAGGTTGACGGGCCCGGACAGCCCGCCCGTCTCCAGCAGGTGCCGCAGGGCGGCGATGTGGTCGTGCAGCGCGATGTGGCTCCAGTACTGGCGGCCGCCGCCCAGCGGGCCGCCCAGTCCCGCCCTGAAGACCGGGAACAGGCGCCCCCAGGCGCCGCCGTGCCGGGACACCACCAGGCCGGTGCGGGCGTACACCGTCCTGATGCCCGCCTCCTCGGCGGGCGCCGCGGCGGCCTCCCACGCCCGGCAGACGTCGGCGAGGAAGCCGGTGCCGGGCGGCGCGTCCTCGTCCACGGCCCGGTCGCCGGTGTCGCCGTAGTACCCGACGCCGGTGCCGACCACCAGGGTGCGCGGCGGGGCGTCGAGCGAGGCGACGGCCTCGGCGACGGCGGCCGTGCCCAGCACCCGGCTGTCGCGGATCTCGCGCTTGTACGCCTCCGTCCAGCGGTGGTCGCCCACGCCCGCACCCGCCAGGTGCACCACGGCGTCGCTGCCGGCGAGCCCGGCGGTGTCCACGTACCGCCGCCCGGGGTCCCACTCCACCTCGTCCCCGGCACGGGCGGGGCGCCGGACCAGGCGCAGCACCTCGTGGCCGTCCGCGCGCAGGGAGGAGACGAGGGCCCGGCCGATGAGTCCCGAGGAGCCGGTGACGGCGATACGCATGGCCCCATCCTGCTGGACGGGGCGGCCGGGGGCCAGGCAGAGTGACCGGCATGTCCACGCCTGCGCGCCCCGTGCGCCCCTCACGCCCCGTCATACGCCCTGCCGCCGACGAGGACGGCGGAGCGCTGGGGGAGCTGGACCGGCGCACCTGGTCGCCCGTGCACGCGGTCACCCCCCGCCCGCAGCCGCCCTACGACCCGTTCTTCGACGCGGTCCACCGCCCCTGGCAGTTCCTCGTCGCCGAACTGGACGGGGAGCTCGTCGGCTACGTCAAGGTGGCGCGGCCCACCCCGCTGGCCTGCAACGCCCACGTCCGCCAGATCCAGGGGCTGGCGGTGGACGGCCGGGCGCGCGGCCGGGGCGTGGGGCGGGCGCTGCTGCGGGCGGCGATGGACGAGGCGCGGCGGCAGGGCGCCTCCCGGATCACCCTGCGCGTGCTGGGCCACAACGCGCCGGCGCGGGCGCTGTACGAGTCCGAGGGCTTCACCGTGGAGGGCGTGCTGCCCGGGGAGTTCCTGCTGGAGACCGGTTACACGGACGACGTGCTGATGGGGCGTCCGCTGGCCCCCGCCGCGGCCCCCGGGCGCTCCGGGCAGGCCCCCCTCACGGCTCCTCCGGCTCCCTGAACCGCTCCCACAGGCGCGGGTAGCGGGCCGCCAGGGCGCGGTCGTCCTCGAAGGGCGGCGGGGAGCCCTCCGGCTCCGGGGGCGGCTCGGGCACCCCGGGGTCGGGCATCTGGGCGCCGGTGAGCCGCTCGTACGCCTCGTACGGCACGCAGCCCAGGTCCGCGCCCTCGCCGTCGCTCTCCGGGTCGAAGTCGTCCAGCAGTTCGGCGAGCGACTCCGGGTCGTGGAGCGCGCCCTCGAAGACCGCCCGGCCCCGCCCGATCAGCCAGCAGCGGAAGGAGTCGAAGGCGTCGTCGCTCGCCCCGTCCAGCAGCACCCAGGCCGCGCCCCACAGGTCCCAGCGCCAGGCCCGGTTCACCCGGGTCTCGAAGTGGTGGGCGAAGTCCACGACCGTCTCCGGGTCGAGCGCGGACAACCGCTCGGCCAGCAGGTCGGCGTGGTCCTCCGGATCGCCGCCGGAGACCTCGCGGGTGGTGTCGACCAGCTCCCAGAACTCCGCCTCGTGCATCGTCACGGCTCCAGCATCCGCCCGGCGCGCCCGGCCTGCACGCGCAACGCCGGAGCGGAACACACCGGCGGGAAAACCCGACAGGAGGTGTCGGGTATCGGTGCCAGTGTGCGTGTGGGGGCCGGGCGGCCCGCCGACGAGGCGGGCGCGCCGGACGCCCCCGGCCGTGTACCGGCGGTGCGCGCCGGACACCCCGGAAGCCGCAGACCACGGAAGGAGCGGGCACATGGACAGGGAGCACCCGGGCGCGGAGGCGGCGCGGGCGGGGGAGCCGGCCGGCGCGCTCGGCGGAAAGGTCGCCCTGGTGGCCGGAGCCACCCGGGGCGTCGGCCGGGCGACCGCCGTGGAGCTGGGGCGGGCCGGCGCCACGGTGTACGTCACCGGCCGCACCACCCGCGAGCGCGTCAGCGAGGTGGGCCGCCCCACCGAGACCATCGAGGAGACCGCCGACCTGGTCACGGCGGCGGGGGGCACCGGCATCGCGGTCCCCGTCGACCACCTCGAACCGGAGCGGGTGCGCGCCCTGGTGGAGCGGATCGACCGCGACCACGGGCGGCTGGACGTCCTGGTCAACGACGTCTGGGGCGGCGACCACCTGCTCGACTTCGACACGAAGGTGTGGGAGGTCGGACTGGACAAGGGCCTGCGCATGCTGCGCCTGGGCGTCGAGACCCACCTGGTCACCAGCCACTTCGCCCTGCCTCTGCTGATCCGGCGGCCGGGCGGGCTGGTGGTGGAGGTCACCGACGGCACGGCGGAGTACAACGGCCCCCGCTACCGCGGCAACCTCTTCTTCGACCTCGCCAAGAACGCCCCGATCCGGATGGCCTTCGGCCTCGCCGAGGAGCTGAAGGAGTACGGCTGCGCGGCGGTCTGCGTCTCCCCGGGCTTCCTGCGCTCGGAGGAGATGCTCGACAGCCTCGGGGTGACGGAGGAGAACTGGCGCGACGCCGTCGCCAAGGAACCGCACTTCGCGATCGCCGAGTCGCCCGCCTACCTCGGCCGGGGCATCGCGGCGCTGGCGTGCGACCCCGGGGCGGCGCGCTGGAGCGGCCGGTCGCTCTCCAGCGGGCAGCTCGCCCGCGAGTACGGCCTCACCGACACCGACGGCTCGCGCCCGGACGGCTGGCGGTACTTCATCGAGGTCGTCCACGGCGGCCGGGAGGCGGACGTGGAGGAGTACCGCTAGCCGCCCTGGGCGGGCGCCCCGCGGCGGGGCGCCCGCCGGTAGAGCGCGGCCGTGCGCTCGGCCGCCCGCGCCATGCGCTCGCGCAGCGCGGGCGGCTCCAGCACCTCGCACTCCGGACCCAGGGCGAGCAGCTGCGTGTAGGCCACGTCCTGGGACTCCACGGGCAGGGTGACGGTGGTCCGCCCCCGCCCGTCGGTCTCCGCCCGCTCCAGCGCCTCCTCGGCCGCCGCCCGGTCCACGGCGTACCGCAGCGCCCGTACGCCCGCGCCGGTCAGCCGCACCACGACGGTCTCGCGCAGGATCGAGCGGGCGAAGGAGGCGGCGCGCTCCTCCCAGAAGGCGGGCAGGTCGAACCCCTCGTCCCGCGCGAACCGCTCGGCCAGCGGCTCGGCGGAGACCAGGCGGTCCACCCGGTAGACGCGGTGCCCCCCGCCCGGACCGCGGCCGCCTTCGGCGCCGCCGGCGGCCCGCGCGACCAGGTACCAGACGCCGGCCTTGAGGACCAGGCCGTACGGCTCCAGCGTCCGCTCCACCTCCTCACCGCCCCGGCGCCGGTAGCGCACCGCCAGGCGCCGGTCGTCCCACACCGCCCCGGCGACCGCCGGCAGCCCGCCGGGCGTCTCGGGCGGCTGCCACCAGGCGGGGGCGTCCAGGTGGAACCGCTGCGCCGCGCTGCGCGGGGCGTCGGCCAGTTCGGGGGTGAGCGCCGCGGCCACCTTCAGCCGGGCCGCCGACGCCGCGTCCGCCAGCCCCATGTCCCGCAGCGCGCCGGGCACCCCGGACAGGAACAGTGCCTCCGCCTCGTCGCGCCCGAGCCCCGTCAGCCGGGTGCGGTAGCCGCCCACCAGCCGGTAGCCGCCCGCCCGGCCCCGGTCCGCGTAGACGGGGATGCCCGCCTCCGACAGGGCCAGCGCGTCGCGGGCGACGGTCCGCTCGGAGACCTCCAGGTACTCCGCCAGCTCGGCGGCGGTCATCGACCGCCGGGTCTGGAGCAGCAGCACCATCTTGATCAACCGGGCAGCGCGCATGGGGACATCATCCCGCCGGCGGCGCCCCGGGCCACCGGCCGGGGCGCGCTCCAAGACACCGCCGGAGCGCGCGGCGTTCCCTGCGCTGTTAGCGTGCTGTCACCTCACAAGGCTCGAACGCCAAGGAAAGTCGCACATGGCTACTGAATCCAGCGGCGCACCGTCCCGCGCGCAATGGGGGTCCCGCACGGGCTTCCTGATGGCGGCGATCGGCTCGGCCGTCGGACTGGGCAACATCTGGCGCTTCCCGTCGGAGGCGTACAGGAACGGCGGTGGCGCGTTCATGCTGCCCTACCTGATCGCCCTGCTGACGGCAGGCATCCCGATGCTGATCCTCGAATACACCGTCGGCCGCCGCTACCGGAAATCACCGCCGGCCGCGTTCCGCCGCATGGCCCGCCCGGCGCAGGTGATCGGCTGGTGGCAGGTGGCGATCTCGTTCGTCATCGCCGTCTACTACGCCGTCATCCTCGCCTGGGCCGTCCGCTACATCGGCTTCTCCCTCACCGAGAGCTGGGGGGACGACGCGGACGCCTTCTTCTTCGGCGAGTTCCTGCGCACCGCCGAGCAACCGGGCTGGATCTCCTCCTACGTCGGCGGGGTCCTCTGGCCGCTGCTCGCGGTCTGGGCCGTGGTGCTGGCCATCCTGGCCCTGGGCGTGCGGCGCGGCATCGAACGGGCGAACAGGATCTTCATCCCGCTGCTGGTGGTCTTCTTCGCCGTCCTGGTGGTCCGGGCGCTCACCCTGGACGGTGCCGCCACCGGTCTGGACGCGCTCTTCTCGCCCGACTGGGAGGCCCTGACCAAGGGCAGCGTCTGGGTGGCGGCCTACGGGCAGATCTTCTTCTCCCTCTCGGTCGGCTTCGGCATCATGGTCACCTACGCCTCCTACCTGCGGCGCCGCGCCGACCTGACGGGCTCGGCGCTGGTCGCCGGCTTCGCCAACAGCTCCTTCGAGGTCCTGGCGGGCATCGGCGTCTTCGCCACGCTCGGCTTCCTCTCCGTCTCCAGCGGCACACCGGTGGACGAGACCGTCACCAGCGGCATCGGGCTGGCCTTCGTCGCCTTCCCGACGATCATCTCCACCATGCCGCTGGGCGCCCTGTTCGGGTTCCTGTTCTTCGCCTCCCTGGTGATCGCCGGCCTGACCTCGCTGATCAGCATCGTGGAGGTGGTGGTCGCCGCGGTGCAGGACCGGACCGGCATCGGGCGCCTCCCGGCCGTCCTGGGCGTCGGCGGTGTGCTGGCCGCGATCTCCGTGCTGCTCTTCCCGACCGACAGCGGGCTGTACCTGCTGGACGCCGCCGACCACTTCATCAACCAGTACGGCATCGTCCTGGCGGCCCTGGTCGCCGTGGTCACCGTCGCCTGGGTGCTGCGCCGCCTGCCGGTGCTCCAGAGGGACGCGGACGCCACCTCGGCCGTCCGGCTGGGCGTGTGGTGGCGCATCGCCCTGGGTGTGGTGACCCCCCTGGTGCTGACCTGGATGATGATCGACAGCCTGCGGGCGGAGTTCGGGGAGCGCTACGGCGGCTACCCGGGGGACTTCCTGTTCTGGTCCGGCTGGGCGGTCGCCCTGGGGGCGCTGGCCGCCGCGGTCCTGGCGTCCCTGATCCCCTGGCGCGGCGAGCCCGCGGGCAGGGAACCGGACGACACGGCGGACGCCGGGCCGGACGGGCCCGGCCGTACGGAAGGGGACCGGTGATGTCGACGGGAGCCGTCGTGATGATGGCCGTCACCATGGTGGTGGTGTGGGGCGGGCTGCTGGCCGCCGTCCTCAAGCTGCGCAGCCACCCCGACGAGCAGCAGGAGCCGGAGCCCGGCGCGGAGGGCGGGAAGCCCTGACGGTACCGCGCAGGCCCCGGACCGCCGCACCGGCGGTCCGGGGCCTGCGGCACGTCAGGCCAGGCCGTAGCGCTCGGCGGCCTCGCGCACCGTCTGCCGCTTGACCTCGCCGCGCCGGGCCAGCCGGTCCAGGGCCGCCACCGCGATCGACTCGGCGTCCACCCCGAAGTGGCGGCGGGCCGCCTCGCGGGTGTCGGAGAGCCCGAAGCCGTCGGTGCCCAGCGAGGACCAGTCCTGCTCCACCCAGGGGGAGATCTGGTCCGGGACCGCCCGCATCCAGTCGCTGACGGCGAGGACCGGACCGGGTGCGCCCTGCAGGACGCGGGTGACGTACGGGGTCCGGTCCTCGCCCTTGAGCTGCGCCGCGTCGCAGGACAGGGCATCGCGGCGCAGCTCGCTCCAGGAGGTGGCGGACCACACGTCGGCGGTCACGCCCCAGTCGTCGGCGAGGAGGCGCTGGGCGTCCAGCGCCCAGTGGATCGCCGTGCCCGAGGCCAGCAGCTGGATCCGGGGCGCGTCGGGGGCGGCGGGAGTGCCCTCGCGGAAGCGGTACAGGCCCCGCAGGATGCCCTCCTCGACGCCCTCGGGCATCGGCGGCTGGACCGTGGGCTCGTTGTAGACGGTCAGGTAGTAGAAGACGTCCTCCGGCTCCGGCCCGTACATCCGGCGCAGGCCGTCGCGCACGATCACCGCGATCTCGTAGGCGAACGCCGGGTCGTAGTTGAGCGAGGCCGGGTTGGTGGCCGCGATCAGGTGCGAGTGCCCGTCGGCGTGCTGCAGGCCCTCGCCGGTGAGCGTGGTGCGGCCGGCGGTGGCGCCGACGACGAAGCCGCGGCCGAGCTGGTCGGCGAGCTGCCACATCTGGTCGCCGGTGCGCTGCCAGCCGAACATCGAGTAGAAGATGTAGAACGGGATCATCGGCTCGCCGTGCGTGGCGTACGAGGTGGCGGCGGCGATGAAGTCGGCCATGGCGCCGGCCTCGGTGATCCCCTCGTTGAGGATCTGGCCGTCCCTGGCCTCCTTGTAGTACATCAGCTGGTCGCGGTCGACCGGCTCGTACGTCTGGCCCTTGGGCGAGTAGATGCCGGCCGAGGGGAACAGCGACTCCATGCCGAAGGTGCGGGCCTCGTCGGGGACGATCGGCACCCAGCGCCTGCCGGTCTCCCGGTCCCGCATCAGCTCCTTGACCAGGCGCACGAACGCCATGGTCGTGGCCATCTCCTGCTTGCCCGACCCCTTCTGCAGGGCCTGGAAGGCGCGCTCGGAGGGCTCGGGCAGCGCCGGGACGGGGTGCGTGCGGCGGGCCGGGGCGGGACCGCCGAGGGCGGCGCGGCGCTCGGCGAGGTAGCGGACCTCGGGGGAGTCGGGGCCCGGGTGGCCGTAGGGCACCGTGCCGCCGTCGAAGGCGCTGTCCGGGATCGGCAGGCCGAGCCGGTCGCGCATGTCCCTGAACTCGTCGACCGACAGCTTCTTCATCTGGTGGTTGGCGTTCTTGGACTCGAAGCCCCTGCCGAGGGTGTGGCCCTTGACCGTCTGCGCCAGGATCACGGTCGGCGCGCCCTCGTGCGCCAGGGCGGCCCGGTAGGCCGCGTAGACCTTGCGGGGCTCGTGGCCGCCGCGCGAGGTGCCGAAGCACTCGTCGATCTTCGCGTCGGTCAGCAGCCGCGCCATCTCCGCCAGCGCCGGGTCGGCGCCGAAGAAGTGCTCGCGGACGTAGGAGGCGTCACGGGCGGCATACGTCTGGAACTGCGCGTCCGGGACCTGTCGCAGCCGCCTGACCAGCGCCCCCGTGGTGTCCAGGGCGAACAGCTCGTCCCAGGCCGAGCCCCACAGCGTCTTGATCACGTTCCAGCCCGCGGCGCGGAACTGGGCCTCCAGCTCCTGCACGACCTTGAAGTTGGCGCGGACCGGTCCGTCGAGGCGCTGGAGGTTGCAGTTGACGACGAAGGTCAGGTTGTCCAGCTCCTCGCGCGCGGCGAGGGCGAGCGCTGCGGTCGACTCCGGCTCGTCCATCTCGCCGTCGCCGAGGAAGGCCCAGACGTGGGAGCCGGAGGTGTCCTTGATGCCGCGGCCGGCCAGGTAGCGGTTGAACCGGGCCTGGTAGATCGCGGAGAGCGGGCCCAGCCCCATGGAGACGGTCGGGAACTCCCACAGCCAGGGCAGCCGGCGCGGGTGCGGGTAGGAGGGCAGGCCGTTCCCGCCGGCCTCCTGGCGGAAGTTGTCCAGCTGGGCCTCGGTCAGCCGGCCCTCCAGGAAGGCGCGGGCGTAGATGCCGGGGGAGGCGTGGCCCTGGAGGTAGAGCTGGTCGCCGGAGCCGGGTGCCTCGGCGGACTCCTTGCCCCGGAAGAAGTGCTGGAAGCCGACCTCGTAGAGCCAGGCCGCCGAGGCGTAGGTGGCGATGTGGCCGCCCACGCCCAGCCGGCTGGCGCGGGTGACCATGGCGGCGGCGTTCCAGCGGTTCCAGGCGGTGATCCGCCGCTCCATCTCCTCGTCGCCGGGGAAGTCGGGTTCGGCGGCGGTGGGGATGGTGTTGACGTACTCCGTCTCCACCAGCGGGGGGAGGGCGAGGCCGGTGCGTCCGGCGTGCTCCAGGGTGCGCCGCATCAGGTAGGCGGCCCGGTGCGGACCGGCCTCACGGGTGACGGCGTCGAGGGAGGCGGCCCACTCGGCGGTCTCCTCGGGATCGCGGTCGACGAGCTGGTCCAGCTCGCTGGGGATGCGTTCGGCGTCAGGCATGGTGGCCGCCTTCCGGACAACAGGACGGAACGGGGGTGGGGGGTGTCGCACCCATGTCCGGACTGTACGCCCACGATCGATGATCGATCAAAGGGCGGGAGGAGAAAAACCGCCTCCGCGCCGAAATTGGCATTCAGTGCCCCTGATCAGGCACGCGGTGCACATCCGAGGACGTGCTCCTTGACCAGCTCGCCGATGCGCGGATCGCGCCTGCGGAACGCCTCGACGACCGCCTCGTGCTCCTCGGCGTACGACTGCTGGCGGGTGCCCAGCCAGCGGATGGCGAGCGTGGTCCACACGCCGATGCCCAGCGACTCCCAGGTGTGCAGCAGCACGCTGTTGCCGGCCGCCCGCACCAGCTCCCGGTGGAAGGCGACGGTGTGCCGCACCTGGGCCTCGCCGTCCCCGGCCCGGTCGGCCCCGTACAGCAGCGCCACGTGCTCCTCCAGCGCCGAGACGTCCCGCGCCAGCCGGTCGGCCGCCAGCTCGGCGGCGATCTGCTCCAGCCCGGCGCGCACCGGGTAGATCTCCTCCAGGTCGGCCGCGGTCAGGTTCCGCACCCGCACGCCCTTGTTCGGCGCCGACTCGATCAGCCGCAGCGCCTCCAGCTCGCGCAGCGCCTCCCGCACCGGCGTCTGGCTGACCTCCAGCTCCGTGGCGATCCGCCGCTCCACGATGCGCTCACCCGGCTTCCAGCGCCCCTGGACGATGCCCTCCACGATGTGCTCGCGGATCTGCTCGCGCAGGGAGTGGACGACGGGAGGGGTCATGGGTGCTCCTTGCGGGGACGGGGACGGGGGGCGGGCCACCGACGATACGGCGGCCGGTAACGGCGGCGCCCCCGCCCGGGGATCCGGGCGGGGGCGCCGACGGCTGTCGCGGGCCGGTCAGGGCCGGGTCACAGACCCAGCTCGCCCTCGAACTCGCCGGCCTCCAGACGGGCCTTGACGTCCGTCAGGTAACGGGCGGCGTCCGCGCCGTCGACCAGCTGGTGGTCGTAGGACAGGGTCAGGTAGACCATGTCCCGGATGGCGATGGTCTCGCCCAGCTCCGGGTGGTCGACCACGACCGGGCGGCGCACGGTGGCGCCGATGCCCAGCTCGGCCACCTGCGGGTAGTTCACGATGATCGTGTCGAACAGCGCACCGCGCGAACCGGTGTTGCTGATCGTGAACGTACCGCCGGACATGTCGTCCGGGCTGAGCTTGCCGGTGCGGACCTTGCCCGCCAGCTCCGCGGTCTTCTTGGCGATGCCGGCGAGGCTCAGGTCGCCCGCACCCTTGATGACCGGGACCATCAGGCCCTTCTCGGAGTCCACCGCGATGCCGATGTTCTCGACGTCGTGGTAGGTCACCGTGCCGTCGTCGTTGATCTTGGCGTTGATCGACGGGTGGGCCTTCAGCGCCTCGGCGGCGGCCTTGACGAAGAACGGCATCGGGGAGAGCTTGACGCCCTCGCGGGCCAGGAAGTCCTCCTTGGCCCGGGCCCGCAGCCGCATGATCCGCGTGACGTCCACCTCGACCACGGAGGACAGCTGCGCCTGGCTGTGCAGCGCCTTCATCATGTTCTCGGCGATGACCTTGCGGATGCGGGTCATCGGCACCGTCTGGCCGCGCAGCGGCGACGGCTTGGCCGGCGCCGCGGTGCGGCCGGCCGACGGTGCGGCGGCCGGGGCCGGGGCGGCGGCCTGCGCCTTGGCGGCCTCGGCGGCGGCCACGACGTCCTGCTTGCGGATGCGGCCGCCGACGCCGGTGCCCTTGACGGTGGACAGGTCGACGCCGTTCTCGGCGGCGAGCTTGCGCACCAGCGGGGTCACGTAGGCGCCCTCGCCGCCCGCCGGGGCGGCTGCGGGGGCCGGGGCGGGCTGCGCCTGCTGGGCCGGGGCCGGGGCGGGCTGCTGCGCGGGGGCGGGCTCGGGCTGGGCCTGCCGCTGCGGCTCGGGCTGCTGCGCGGGGGCCGGCTCGGGCTGTGCCGGGGCCTGCTGGGCCGGGGCGGGCTCGGGCTGCGGCTCGGGCTGGGCCTGCTGCTGCGGCTCGGGCTGCTGCGCCGGGGCCGGGGCGGGGGCCTCGGCCTGCGGGGCCGGGGCGGCACCGGCGGCACCGATCACGGCCAGCTTGGCGCCGACCTCGGCGGTCTCGTCCTCGCCCACCACGATCTCCAGCAGGGTGCCGGAGGCGGGGGCGGGGATCTCGGTGTCGACCTTGTCGGTGGAGACCTCCAGCAGGGGCTCGTCCGCCTCGACCTCGTCGCCCACCGACTTCAGCCAGCGGGTGACGGTGCCCTCGGTGACGGACTCGCCCAGCGCCGGGAGCACCACGTCGGTGCCCTGCGCGCCGCCGGACGGGGCCTGCTGCTGCGCGGGGGCCGGCTCGGGCTGCGCCGGGGCCTGCTGGGCCGGGGCGGGCTCGGGCTGCGGCTCGGGCTGGGCCTGCTGCTGCGGTTCGGGCTGCGCCGGGGCCTGCTGCGCCGGGGCGGCGGACTCGGCCGGGGCGCCGCTGCCGTCGTCGATCACGGCCAGCTCGGCACCGACCTCGACCGTCTCGTCCTCGGCCACCTTGATGGAGGACAGGACGCCGGAGGCGGGGGCGGGGATCTCGGTGTCGACCTTGTCGGTCGACACCTCCAGCAGGGGCTCGTCGGCCTCGACGCGCTCACCCTCGGCCTTCAGCCAGCGGGTGACGGTGCCCTCGGTGACGCTCTCGCCGAGCGCCGGCAGGGTTACGGAAACCGCCATGGTTTCGGTTGCTCCTAACGAAATGTGCGAGTGTCGTGGTGCGGTCGCGCCCGGAGAGGTCAGTCGTGGGAGTGCAGCGGCTTGCCGGCCAGCGCCAGGTGGGCCTCGCCGAGGGCCTCGTTCTGCGTCGGGTGCGCGTGGATGAGCTGCGCGACCTCGGCGGGGAGGGCCTCCCAGTTGTAGATCAGCTGGGCCTCGCCCACCTGCTCGCCGATCCGGTCGCCGACCATGTGGACGCCGACCACGGCCCCGTCGCGGACCTGGACCAGCTTGATCTCGCCCTGCGTCTTGAGGATCTTGCTCCTGCCGTTGCCGCCGAGGTTGTACTTCAGCGTCACGACCTTGTCCGCGCCGTACTTCTCCTTGGCCTGGGCCTCGGTGAGGCCCACGGAGGCGACCTCCGGGTGGCTGTACGTCACGCGCGGGACGCCGGCGTAGTCGATCGGCACCACGTTCAGGCCGGCCAGCCGCTCGGCCACCAGGATGCCCTCGGCGAAGCCGACGTGCGCGAGCTGGAGGGTCGGGATGAGGTCGCCGACGGCGGAGACGGTCGGCACGTTGGTGCGGCAGTACTCGTCCACCAGGACGTAGCCGCGGTCCATGGCGATCCCGGCCTCCTCGTAGCCCAGGCCCTGCGAGACCGGACCGCGGCCGATGGCGACGAGCAGCAGCTCGGCCTCGTACTCCTTGCCGTTGGCCAGGGAGACCTTGACACCGTCCTGGGTGTACTCGGCCTTCTCGAAGAAGGAGCCGAGGGAGAACGTGATGCCGCGGCGGCGGAAGGCCCGCTCCAGCAGCTTGGAGCTGTTCTCGTCCTCGGCCGGGACCAGGTGCGGCAGGCCCTCGACGATGGTGACGTCGGTGCCGAAGGACTTCCACGCGGAGGCGAACTCGCAGCCGATGACGCCGCCGCCCAGGATGACGACCGACTTCGGCACGCGGTCCAGGGTCAGCGCGTGGTTGGAGTTGATGATCCGGTTGCCGTCGATCTCCAGGCCGGGGATCGACTTGGGCACCGAGCCGGTGGCCAGCAGGATGTGCCGGCCCTCGTAGCGCTGCCCGTTCACGTCCACCGAGGTGGGGGAGGACAGGCGGCCCTCGCCCTCCACGTAGGTGATCTTGCGGGAGGCGATCAGCCCCTGCAGGCCCTTGTAGAGGCCGGAGATCACACCGTCCTTGTACTTGTGGACGGCCGGCATGTCGATGCCCTCGAACGTGGCCTTGACACCGAACTCGGCGCTCTCGCGCGCGGAGTCCGCGACCTCGCCGGCGTGCAGCAGGGCCTTCGTCGGAATGCAGCCGTAGTGCAGACAGGTACCGCCGACCTTGTCCTTCTCGATCAGGGCGACGTCCAGACCCAGCTGCGAAGCGCGCAGGGCAGCGGCATAACCGCCGCTACCGCCACCGAGGATCACTAGGTCGAAAACGGTGCTGGCGTCGTTCGCCACGTCACGTCCTCCATGCATGGGTGCGCCGGAGCCGGTCCGCCGGGGACCGGGCGGCTGTCTTTCGGCCGCTTCTTGCTCGGCCCTGTGGGTTGAGCGGGCCCTGTCCTGCCGAGACAACATCTTTGCACTTGTCGGCGGGCGGCGGGACGCGGGGCCGGTGTCCGGACCGCGCGCGCCTCCGCGAACAGGCAGGTTCTCCGTGGCCACGCGTGTCTACCGGCAAGTAGAGGCCAGAGGATCGCTCAGAGCGAACACCGGGCCGGGCGGGGCGGGCCCGCCGGCGCGAGGAGGGGGAGGGGGAGGGAGGAGGACGAGCGGGCCGCCGGGCCGCCGCGCCGCGGAGGCCGCGGTGGCTCCGGGTCCCGCCCGGGGCCCGGAGCCACCGCGGGCGCGGGTGCGCCCGGAAGCCTCAGACCACGTCCCCGGAGGCCGTGCGCTCGGCGAGGCGGACCAGGGTGCGCACCGCGGAGCCGGTGCCGCCCTTGGGCGTGTAGCCGAAGGGGCCGGACTCGTTGAAGGCCGGACCGGCGATGTCCAGGTGCGCCCAGGGGGTGCCCTCGGTGACGAACTCCTTCAGGAACAGGCCGGCGACCAGGCCGCCGCCCATCCGCTCGCCCATGTTGGCGATGTCGGCCACGGACGAGTCCATGCCCTTGCGCAGGTGCGCGGGGAGCGGCATCGGCCAGGACTGCTCGCCCGCCTCCCCGGCCAGCTCGTGCACGGTGGTGCGGAAGGCGTCGTCGTTCGCCATGACGCCGAAGGTGCGGCTGCCCAGCGCCACCATCATCGCGCCGGTCAGGGTGGCCACGTCCACCACCGCGTCCGGCTTCTCCTCGCACGCCCTGGTGAGGGCGTCGGCCATCACCAGGCGGCCCTCGGCGTCGGTGTTGAGCACCTCGACCGTCTTGCCGCTGTACATGGTGAGCACGTCGCCCGGCCGGGTCGCGCTGCCCGACGGCATGTTCTCCGCCAGGGCCAGCCAGCCGGTGACGTTCACCCGCAGGCCGAGCCGGGCGGCGGCGACCACGGCGGCGAAGACGGCGGCGGCGCCGCTCATGTCGCACTTCATGGTCTCGTTGTGGCCGGCCGGCTTGAGCGAGATGCCGCCCGAGTCGTAGGTGATGCCCTTGCCGACCAGGGCCAGGGTCTTCTTCGCCTTGGCGTGCGTGTACGCCAGGCGCACCAGGCGCGGCGGGTTGGCCGAGCCCTGGCCGACGCCCAGGATGCCGCCGAAGCCGCCCTTGGCGAGGGCCTTCTCGTCCAGCACCTCCACCGCCAGGCCGTACTCCTTGGCGGCGGCCTGGACGATGGCGGCGAAGGACTTCGGGAACAGGCCGTTGGAGGGAGTGTTGACCAGGTCGCGGGCCCGGTTGACCTCGGCGGCCACCACCTGGGCGCGCTCGGCCGCGGCCTTGTGGGCCTTGTCGCGCGGCCTGGCGCCGAGCACGACGACCTCGGCGAGCGGCGCGCTGCGGTCGTCGTCCGCGCGCCTGCCCCTGGCCCTGCCCTTCCCGGACTTCGCGTCCCGGGCCTTGTCCTCGGTGCCGCGGTAGGCGGTGAAGGCGTACGCGCCCAGCAGCGCGCCCTCGGCGACGGCCGCCACCGACGCCTCGTCGCCGACCGGCAGGGCGAAGCCGGCCTTCTTCCGGCCGGCCAGGGCGCGGGCCGCGGCACCGGCGGCGCGGCGCAGCGCCTCCGGGTCGTGGGAGCCGTCCTTCGCCGGGGCGTCGCCGAGCCCGACCGCCAGCACCAGGTCCGCTTTCACACCCTCCGGTGCCGGCAGCTTGGTGACCTCGCCCTCGCCGCCGGAGGCGCCGAGGGTCTCCAGGACGGCGGCCAGGGAGCCGCCGAACGCCTGGTCCACGGTCTCGCCGCCCGGGGCGACCACGGGACCGTCCGGTCCCTTGGCGACGCCGACGACAACGGCGTCCGCGCGCAGCGAGGCGGCGGACGAGGAACTGAGAGTGAGAGCAGACACGGTGGTGGGAATCCCTCTTCCGGTTGGCAAGCCGTGAGGATGTGCACGGCTTCGGGCACGGGCCGAGCCTACGTCGCGGCCCGGACGGCCCTGGTGGCGGCTCCGGGCGGCACGGGCGGGGCCCGCCGGGGCGGAGCAGGAGCGGTGGGGGCGCGGGGCGTCCGCCGGGCCGCCCCCCCCGGAATTCTCCGAGGGGCGCTAACCCAGCGCAAGCACCAGCAGGGATGTGGTGAGGGCGGTTTCGGCCAGCGCGCCGAAGACGTCGCCGCTCACCCCGCCCAGCCGGCGGCGGCAGCGGGCCAGCAGCCACTCCGCCGCGCACAGCGCCAGCACCGCCGCCGCGGCGTACCGCAGCGCGGCGAGGACCCCCCACGCCGCGCCCGCGCCCGCGGCCGCGAGCACCGTCACCGCACCCGCCGCGGCCGCAGCCCGGACCGGTACCGCGCCCGCGACCGCGGCTCCCAGCCCCTCGGGCCGGGCCGCCGGCACGCCCTCGCGGGCGGCGAGCGTCAGGGCCGTGCGCGCGACCACGGCGGACGCGGCCGCCGCCGCGGCGCCGTGCGCCCAGCCGGCGGCGTACAGCTCCGCGACGGCCGCGACCTGCCCCAGCAGGGCCAGGAGCAGCACGACCACCCCGAACGGCCCGATGTCCGAGCGCTTCATCACCTCCAGCGCCCCCTCGGCGGGCCGGCCGCTGCCCAGCCCGTCGGCGACATCCGCGAGCCCGTCCAGGTGCAGGCAGCGCGTGAGG
The DNA here is from genome assembly GCF_042681365.1 of Streptomyces desertarenae. Classification (NCBI taxonomy): domain Bacteria; kingdom Bacillati; phylum Actinomycetota; class Actinomycetes; order Kitasatosporales; family Streptomycetaceae; genus Streptomyces; species Streptomyces desertarenae. The sequence goes on from NZ_JBHUFU010000001.1 coordinate 497,366, forward strand.
GCGGCGGGCACCGCGACGGTGACGACGGCGGCGAGCAGCGGGGAGGCGCCCAGCAGCAGCGCCAGGGCCCCGAGCGCCGCCGCGCAGGCCCCGACCACCAGCCCGGCCAGGGGCGCGCACACCATGCCGCGCCGGGCGGCGGCCCGGTCCCAGCGGGGCACCCGCACCGGCAGCACGGTGAGCGTCCCGAAGGCGAAGCGCACGCCGTCCGCCACCCGGGCGGGCGGCGGATGCCCGGGGGGCCGGGGGCCGTGCGGCGGCTGCGCGGTGGTCTCCATGGCGCCGCAGGCTACCCGCCGCGGCGTGCGGGGCGCCCCGCGCCGCGGTTCCGGCCGGTGGTCAGGTGGCGTCGAGCGTCCCGGCGGCGTCCGCGCGGCCCGCCCCCGGGCCGTCCTCCCCGGCGGGCCCCTCCTCCCGCACCGGCAGCTCGGCCGCCAGGGCCGCGGCGGCCTGGACCAGGGGCAGGGCGAGCAGCGCGCCGGTGCCCTCGCCCGCGGTGACGCCGTGGTCCAGCAGCGGGTCGAGCGCCATCCGGTCCAGCGCCTTGGCCTGCGCGGGCTCTCCGCTGGCCTGACCGGCCAGCCACCAGTCCGGCGCCCGGAACGCCACCCGCTGGGCGACCAGCGCGCACGCGGCGGAGACCACGCCGTCGAGGACCACCGGGGTGCGGCGCACGGCCGACTGGAGCAGGAAGCCGGTGATGGCGGTCAGGTCCGCCCCGGCCACCGCGCCCAGCAGCCTCAGCTGGTCGCCCAGGACCGGGCGGGCCCGGCGCAGCCCGTCGCGGACGGCCGCGCACTTGCGCATCCAGGCCAGGTCGTCGATGCGTCCGCCGCCGCGCCCGGTGACCACCGAGGCGTCGGTGCCGCACAGGGCGGCGACCAGCACCCCCGCGGCGGTGGTGCCGCCGACGGAGAGGTCGCCCAGAACCACCAGGTCCGTGCCGGAGTCGGCCTCCTCGTCGGCGACGGCCATCCCCGCGCGGAAGGCGCGCTCGGCCTCCTCGGGGGTCAGGCTGTCCTCGACGTCCAGCCGGCCGCTGGAGCGCCGCACCCGGTGGCGGGTGATCTCCTCCGGCAGCCCGTCCGGGTCGCAGTCCAGCGACATGTCGACGATCCGCAGCGGGACGCCCAGGCGCCGCGCCAGCACCGCCGCCGGGCTGGTGCCCTCCAGCGCGGCCCGCACCAGGGCGTGCGCGCCGCCCGCGGGCCGGGCCGAGACGCCGAGGGAGGCCACCCCGTGGTCCCCGGCGAACAGCACGGCCTTCGGCCGCGAGACGGGCGCGACGGGGACGCGGCCCTGCGCCGCGGCCAGCCACTCGCCCAGCTCGTCCAGCCGTCCCAGGGCCCCGGCCGGCAGTCCGGTCCGGGCCCGCCGTTCCTCGGCGTCCCGGCGGACGCCGCTGTCGGGACGCTCGATGAGGTCGCCGAAGTCGTCGAGGTTCAGGCTGCCGTCGCTCATGCGGCCGACACTACCGCCACGGCCGTCCCGCCCGTCCCGTGCCCGCCGGCCGCCGGGAGGCGCCCGGCGGCCCGCGCCCGGTCAGCCGCGCAGGGGGAGCGCGGTGCCCGCCGTGACCAGCAGCACGTGCTCGCACTCGGCGGCCACCGCCGCGTTCAGCCGCCCCAGCTCGTCGCGGAAGCGTCGGCCGGAGGCGGTGGCGGGGACGACGCCCGAGCCCACCTCGTTGCTGACCGCGACCACCGTGCGGGTGGCGGCCCGGAAGGCCGCGGCCAGCTCGTCGACCCGCCGGGCCAGGGCGCGCCGGGCCGCGCCGGACCGCCAGCGCTCGTCGTCCCAGGCGCCGACGGAGTCCATCGCGTAGGTCAGCCACAGGGCCAGGCAGTCGATCAGCACCGGCGGGGCGTCCGCCTCGGTGAGCAGCGGCACCAGGTCGCAGGTCTCGGCCGTGCGCCAGCCGGCCGGACGGCGCTCGCGGTGGGCCGCCACCCGCGAAGCCCACTCCGCGTCGCCGTCCCGGGTGCCCCCGGTGGCCACGTACAGCACGCCGGGGAAGGCGGCCAGCCGCCGCTCGGCCTCGGCGGACTTCCCCGACCGCGCGCCGCCCAGGACCAGCGTGCGCCGGGGCAGGTCGGGGACCGCCCGGTAGTCGCCCACCAGCAGCGTGGTGCCGTCCGGCACGGTGCGGGCCCCGGCGGCGGTCAGCCGGCGGTGCAGCTCGGGGCCGGGCGGCACGTCGTGGTCCACGTGGACGGCCAGCACGTCCGTGGTCGGGCCGACCGCCCCGGCCGCCCGCAGCCGGGCGAGCGCGTCGGGGCGGCCCAGGACGTCCAGCGCCACCAGGGCGTACGGCGCCGCGGCCGCCCGCCCCGGCGCGGCCTCGCGCGCCGGGGCGGCGGCCAGGCCCGCCAGGGCCGCGCCCGGCGGCAGGTAGAGCAGCCGCTCGCCGTCCGGGCCGGTGACCTCGTACCCGGTGCCGGGCGCGTCCAGGGCCACCGCGCGCACCCGGTGCCCGCCGAGCAGCGCCAGCTCCCGCCCGTCGGGGACCCGCGCCGGGGCGGGCAGCCCCGCGGGGACCTCCTGGACGGGGCCGTCGTGCGGGTGCGACAGCAGCACCTGCCGCACCCCGTGCACGGTCCGCCCGGCGCGGGCGGCGGCCAGGGCGGGCCCCGGGGTCAGATCGAGCAGCAGGACGCCGTCCACGAGCAGCGCGGTCGCGGCCCGCGCGTCCGCGCCGACCGCGGTCGCGCAGGCGGCGCAGGTGCAGCCGGGGCGGGGAAGGCCGGCGGGGGCGCCGGTACCGAGCAGGGTGAGTTCCACGCCACGATCGTCTCGTGCCCGGAAACCCGCCGCGCGGGGGGCACTACCCTGCGGCCCGGCTGGACAGGATCATGGACGTGCGGGCCGGAGGCGGCGCGCAGCGACACAGGCACACACACCCAGGGACAGGGGAGACGCACATGGCGTGGACGTGGCGGTTCGAGAAGGCCGACGGCACGGAGGCGGAGCCGGCCGTCCAGCCGGAGGAGTTCCCCACCCAGGGGGACGCCGAGAGCTGGATCGGCGAGACCTGGCGGGAGCTGCTGGAGGGCGGCGTCGAGCAGGTGACGCTCCTGGAGGACGGCACGAAGGTGTACGGGCCGATGAGCCTGAGCGCGGCCCAGGAGGGCTGACGGCCCCGCCCGCGCGCCCGCACCGCCCGGACCCGCCCGCACCGCCGGGTCCGGGCGGTGCGGGCGCGCGGGGGCGGACCGCGGGAGGGCTCAGCGCTCGCCCAGGGTGATCCGGGCGGTGCGCTCCCCGCCGCCGCGCCGGTAGACGACCTCCAGCCCGTCGCCGGGCTCGTGCGCGGCCAGCACCTGCGCCAGGGCGGAGGTGTCGGGGGTCTCCTCCCCGCCGAACCGGACGATCACGTCGCCGCCGCGCAGCCCGGCGTCGTCCGCCGCACCGCCCTCCTCGGCCTCCACCACGGCGACGCCGGCGGGCCGGAAGTCGCCGCCGAGCACGGTGCGCACCGTCGCCTCGATCGCCGCCTCGTCGGAGTCGACCACCTCGCCGTGCTCGATCATCTGGTCGGCCAGGTCGCGGACGGTGTCGGAGGGGATGGCGAAGCCCAGGCCCGGTGCCGCTCCCCCGTCCCCGCCGGGGGAGCGGGCGGCCAGGGTCGGGATGCCGATCACCCGGCCGGAGAGGTCGACCAGCGCGCCCCCGCTGTTGCCCGGGTTGATGGGGGCCGAGGTCTGGATCAGGTCGCCGATGGCGGTTCCCGGCCCCTCGGCGAGGGAGCGCCCGGTGGCCGAGACGATCCCCTCGGTGACGCTGGAGGACAACCCCAGCGGGTTGCCCATGGCCAGCACGATCTGCCCGACCTCCACCTCGCCGGAGTCGCCGAACGCCGCCGGGCGCAGCGTGCCGGGCGGATCGGTGAGCCGCACGACGGCCAGGTCCTCGTCCGGGTGGCGGGCGACCAGCTCCGCCGCCTGGTCGCGGCGGCCGGTGGCGAGGGTGACGCGGAGCCGCTCGGCGTCGCCCACCACGTGGGCGTTGGTGACGATGTGGCCCTCCTCGTCGTAGACCACGCCCGATCCCAGCCCCTCGGCGGTGGTGATCTGGACGACGGACGGCAGCACTTGGTCGACGACCCGCTGGAAGGACTCCTGGAGGTCGCCGGCGGACTCGGGTACGGCGACGGTGCCGCCGGGCGAGGCCCGCTCCTCGGAGCCGCCGGGGGAGTCGGAGCCGGTGCAGCCGGCGAACAGGGCGGCCGCCGCGCACAGGGCGGCGGCCCTGGCGCGGCGCGAGCCGCGTCCGGGAGAACGGGTCATGGCGGTGCGGCCCCCTTCGCCGGCCGGTGGCGGTCGGGCGGGCGTCCACGCCGGGACGTCACGCCTTCGAGGCGTCCGCGTTCCCCTGCGGGGCCGCCAGAAACTGCGTCGCCGCCAGCTCGCCGTAGAGCGGATCGGCGGCGACCAGCTCCCCGTGGGTGCCCACCGCCCGCACCCGTCCGGCCTCCAGCACCACGATCCGGTCCGCGAGCGTCACCGTGGACAGCCGGTGGGCGACGACCAGCACCGTCGTCGTCCGGGCGGCCTCCGCCACCGTGTCGCGCAGCGCCAGCTCGTTGACCGCGTCCAGCTGCGAGGTCGCCTCGTCCAGGAGCAGCAGCCGGGGGCGGCGCAGCAGTGCCCGCGCTATCGCCACCCGCTGCCGCTCCCCGCCCGACAGCCTGCCGCCCCGGTGCCCGACGACCGTCTCCAGCCCGTCGGGCAGCCGCTCCACCAGGTCGGTCAGCCGGGTGCGCGCCAGCACCTCCCGCACCTCCTCCTCGGTGGCGTGCGGGGCGGCGAACAGCAGGTTCTCGCGCAGCGTCCCGGCCAGCACGGGCGCGTCCTGCTCCACGTAGCCGATCGCCGCCCGCAGTTCGTGCAGCGGCCAGTCGCGCACGTCGCGCCCGTCGACCAGCACCCGGCCGCCGCCCGCCTCGTGGAAGCGCTCCAGCAGCGCGAAGACCGTGGACTTGCCCGCGCCCGACGGGCCGACGAACGCGGTCATCCCGCCGCCCGGCACCGAGAAGGAGACCCCGCGGTGGACGTCCGGCGCGTCCGGCCGGTAGCGGAAGACGACGCGGTCGAAGGCGACCGAGGCGGGCGGGCCCTGGGCCCGGGGCGGTCCGTCGTGCCCGGGCTCGGTCGCCAACTGCGACACCTCGGCGATCCGGGCCACGGCCGCGGCCCCCACCTGGTACTGCGCGGCGGCCTCGACCAGCCGGGAGACCGGGTCGATCAGGTAGAACAGCAGGAGCAGGAAGGCGACCAGCGTCGAGACGGAGACCGCCCCCGAGGCCACCCGCGCCCCGCCGACGCCCAGCACGGCCAGGAACGACACCTGGACGGCCAGGCCGACCGAGGACGAGGCCACCGCGTTCCACCGGGCGGCCCGCACCCCGTGGACCCAGGCCGTCCGCGCGGCCTCCTCCACGGCGCGCGCCTCACGGGCCTCCGCGCCCGCCGCCTTGACCGTGCGGAACGCCCCGAAGGCGCGCTCCAGCACCGAGGACATCTCCCCGACCGACTCCTGCGCCCGCTTCGCCGCCTTCGAGATGCGCGGCAGCACCAGGCCCATCGAGGCGCCGATCAGCACGATCACCCCGAGCGTGACGCCCAGCAGCACCGGGTCCATCCGGGCCATCAGCACGACGGTCGCCACCAGCGTGAGCGAACCGGTGGCGAGCGAGACCACGGAGGTGGTGGTGACCTGCCGCAGCAGCGTGGTGTCCGAGGTGACCCGCGCCATCAGGTCGCCGGGGCTGGTGCGCTCCACCTCGGGCATCCGCAGCCGCAGCAGCCGGGCGACGAGCTGCCGGCGCGCGGCCAGCACCACGGATTCGGCGGTGCGGTTGAGGAGGTACGCGCCGACCGCCTCGACCACCGTGCCCAGCACCACCAGGGCGGTCAGGACCAGCAGCACCGAGGCGATCGACCCGCCGTCGCCCAGCCGCTCCACCAGCTCCTTGGCGGCCAGCGGCTGCGCCAGCCCGGTGACGGCGCCGACCAGGGTCAGCAGGGCACCCAGCGCGACCGGCGCGCGGTGCGGGCGCACATGGGCGTACAGCGCGCGCCAGGTCTCCCGGGCGGGGAGCCGGCCGGAGGCGGCGGGGCGTGCCGGGGGCGCGGGGTGTGCCTGGGTGGCGGACACGGTGACCTTCCTGATCGCACGGCCTGTTCACGGGAGCGGCGGCCGCCGCTCCCCGGGTGGCAGGACGCGCGGGACTCCGCCGGTGCCTGAGCCTTCCGGTCAGCCGCGCACGGCGCACAGGTGCAGCAGCGCGGCCACCGAGCGGTAGGGATCGGTGCGCCCGGCCCGCTCCTCGGCCGACAGCAGCCGCTCCCCCTGCCCGTCGGCGGGCAGGGGGGCGTCGTCACCGGTGAAGACCCCCACCCCGTACCACTGCCGCACCGGGGTGCTCATCCCCTCCAGGGCGGCCGACAGCGCCTCGCGGCGCAGGGGGCGCTCCCCGGGATCGGGGGCGAGCCGCTCCAGGACGCCCTCCCAGTCGCCGGCCAGTCCCGGCCGCAGGGCCGCGGCCCCGGTGTTGGGCACCACCAGCGACAGCAGCCCGTCGGGGGCCAGCACCCGGCCCAGTCCGGCGAGCAGCGGCCCGGGCTCGTCGCCGGGGGCGAGCACGCCGTGGCAGAGCACCACGTCGAAGGAGCCGGGCTGGAAGTGGGCGCCGGTGCTGCGGCTGTCCCCGGGGACGATCCGGGTGCGCTCCCGGATGCCCTCGGGCTCCAGTTCCAGGGCGCGCCGCACCGCGCCGACCAGCTCCGGGTCGGTCTCCAGACCCGTGACCTCGTGGCCGGCGCGCGCCAGCGGCAGGGCCTGCCGGCCGTCGCGCAGCGCCACGTCCAGGACGCGCAGCCGCCGGCCCACCGGGAAGCGCGCGGTGATCTGCTCCTCGACCTGCCGGGCGATCAGCGCCCGGTGCACGGTGGCACCGCCCCGCGGCACCGCACCGGGGGGCGCGGCGGGGGACGGGATGCCCGCTGGGGGCGCGGCGGCTGGTGTGCCGCCCGCGTCGTTCACGTCGTCGTGTCGTACGGCGGTGTCCATCGATGGCCGTCCGTCGGGATCCGATCCGTCGGGGAGTGGTCTGTCGCCGGGCCGCGGCGGTCCGTGGACCGCCGCCGGCCGGTTCAGCGCCGCGGGGTCCCGCCCCGGGCGACCTGCGGCTTGGGCAGACGCATGCGGCGCATCTGGAGCGTCCGCATCAGCGCGTACGCCACGGCGCCCCGCCGCTGCTCGTCGGGGAAGTTCTCGGCCAGGGCCCTCTTGAGCCTGAGGCCGGTGACGAAGGAGTCCACGACGATCATCACGATGACGCCCAGCCACAGCAGCAGCGAGGCGTTCTTGACCTGGACCGACGGCACCATGCTCAGGATCAGGATGACCACGGCCACCGGCAGGAAGAACTCCGCCACGTGCCACTTGGCGTCCACGAAGTCGCGCGCGTAGCGCCGCACCGGGCCGCGGTCGCGCATCGGGAGGTAGCGCTCGTCTCCGCCGGCCAGGGCCTCGCGCTGCTTGGCCAGCTCGGCCCGGCGGGCCTCGCGGGCGCGCCGGGCGGCCTCCTTGCGGTCGGCGGGAGGCTTGACCACGGCGCGCCGCAGGGCCTCGGCCTCACTGCGCCTGGGCGTGGGGCGCCCCTTGGGGGCCTGCGGGTCGCGGCGCTTGGCCGGCGTCACGGTCTCCTGGGGAGCCGTGCTCTGCTCATCACGGGAACGGCTTCGGAACACACTGCCAAGAGTACGGGGCGCCCAGGTGTGGCCCCCACCCCCACGGGGAACGATCCGGCAACGGCGGAATACGGTCCGTCTACTCCCTGGGCCGGAGGAAGCCGTTCGCCGATCGTCCTGGAGGAGGAGCGCATCCGGGGCCGGACAGTGCGGTAATGGAGACGGGGCCCGTAGTGTGGGACCTGTCGGTGTGTTGCGAGGCTCAGTCCGTCATGAAGGGGGCGCGCGAGGCCCATGAGCGGTGTCATGAAGCGTATGGGGATGATCTTCCGCGCGAAGGCCAACAAGGCCCTGGACCGGGCCGAGGACCCGCGCGAGACGCTGGACTACTCCTACCAGAAGCAGCTCGAGCTGCTGCAGAAGGTGCGGCGCGGGGTCGCCGACGTGGCCACCTCCCGCAAGCGCCTGGAACTCCAGCTCAACCAGCTCCAGTCGCAGTCGGCCAAGCTGGAGGACCAGGGCCGCAAGGCGCTGGCCCTGGGCCGCGAGGACCTGGCGCGCGAGGCGCTGACCCGCCGCTCCGCCCTCCAGCAGCAGGTGGCGGACCTCCAGCAGCAGCACGAGACCCTGCAGGGCGAGGAGGAGAAGCTGACCCTCGCCGCCCAGCGCCTCCAGGCCAAGGTGGACGCCTTCCGCACCAAGAAGGAGACGATCAAGGCCACCTACACCGCCGCCCAGGCGCAGACCCGCATCGGCGAGGCGTTCTCCGGCATCTCCGAGGAGATGGGCGACGTCGGCCTGGCCATCCAGCGCGCGGAGGACAAGACCGCGCAGATGCAGGCCCGGGCCGGTGCGATCGACGAGCTGCTGGCCTCCGGCGCGCTCGACGACCCCAGCGGGCTGGCCAAGGACGACATCGCGGCCGAGCTGGACCGCATCTCCGGCGGTTCGGACGTGGAGCTGGAGCTCCAGCGCATGAAGGCCGAGCTGACGGGCGGCACCGGCGGCGACCGGCAGGCCATCGAGGGCGGCCAGGGCCAGGGCCAGGCCCAGCAGGAGCAGCAGGCCCGGCAGCAGCCCGAGGACGCGCCCCGCTTCGACAAGCAGTAGGCCGGCGGCGGGTCCGCCGCCGGACCCGGTCCCGCACCCGCCGCGGCGGGCCCGCCCGGAACACCCGGAAACGGCGCGCGGGGGCATCAGCCCCGGCGCGGCGGGAACCCGTCCCGACGGCCGCGCGGGTACGGGAAGGAGAGCGACGTGATCGTACGGATCATGGGGGAGGGGCAGGTCAGGCTGGACGACAGCCACCTGCCCGGCCTCAGCAGGCTGGACGACGAGCTGCTGGAGGAGATGGAGCACGGCGACGGGGTCGGTTTCCGTCGCACGCTGGCCGCCCTGCTGGACGCCGTGCGCTCCCTGGGCACGCCCCTGCCCGACGACTCCCTGGAACCCTCGGAGCTGATCCTGCCCGCGCCCGGGGCCACCCTGGAGGAGGTCCGCGAGCTGCTGGACGGGGACGGCTTCTTCCCGGCCGACGCCGCGGGTGAGTCCCCCGGCACCACCGACACCCCCGCCTGACGGGGCCGGCCTCTCCCGGAGCGGGGGAGGCCGGCCCCGTCAGGGGAACGCCTCGGAGGGGACGTACGGCGAGGGCGGCCGCATCCCGCGCAGGCACAGCCAGCCCGCGCAGGCCGCCTCCAGCCCGGCGGCCAGCCCCACGTCCACGGCCCACTGCTGCCCGGCCGTCAGGTGGGGGACCAGCACCCGCCTCCCCTCGCCGAAGGCGCCCAGGGCGGCGGTCAGCAGCCGGACGGCCAGCCGCCGGGAGGTGGCGGCCAGCAGCTCGACCCGGTCCCCGCGCAGGTAGCAGTAGCCGCTGCCGGTGAAGCCGTCGGTCACCAGCAGCCGGCAGTGGCGCAGCAGTTCCTCGTGGTCCGGGCCGTGGGCGCCGCCGCGCAGCCGGCGGTCCACCGAGTCCATCAGGTCCCGGTCCCGCGGGCCGCCCTCGGCCACCGCGCCGTCCGGGGCCGCGAGACGCGCCAGGGAGACCGTTCCGGCCAGGCGCATCGCCGGGTGGAGTTCGAACCCGGCCCGGCGGCAGACGCGGGCCACCGCCGGGTGGGGCGGGCCGCAGGCGATGCCGCGCAGGCAGCCCCGGCCGTACGCCGCGGCCCGCCGCAGCAGCTCGGTCCCCACCCCGCGCCCCTGCGCCTCGGGCAGGACGGCCAGCAGGGACAGCGCCCAGGTGCCCTCGCGGCGGGTGGAGAGCACCGCCCCGACGGGGCGGCCCGCGGCGTCCTCGGCCAGCAGGCAGCCGTGCGGGTCGGTGCGGGCCAGGTGGCGGGTGTGGAGGGGGCGCTCCGCGGCCGGGGCGGGCAGCGGGACGCGGGGGCCGAAGGGCCCGCGGCCCGGCGGAGGAGGGCCGGCGGCGGCCCCCACGGCGCACGTGCCGGGGGCGGCGAGGCCGGCGTAGGCGGCCCTGGCGACGAACCGCACGGCCTCGGCGTCCTCGTCGCGGTCGCGTACCGGGCGCAGCAGCATGCCGACCATCCTGGCCGACCGCCCCGCCCCCGGCCACGGGATCGCGGAAGCCGGGAGGGCGGCGGCACCCCCGGTGCCGCCGCCCTCCCCGGTGCCGGCCTGTCAGGGCAGGGCGAGCATCCGCTCCAGGGCCAGCTTGGCGAACTTCTCGGTCTCCGGGTCCACCTGGATGCGGTTGACGACCCTGCCGTCGGCCAGGGACTCCAGCGCCCAGACCAGGTGGGGCAGGTCGATCCGGTTCATGGTGGAGCAGAAGCAGACCGTCCGGTCGAGGAAGACGACCTCCTTGCCCTCGGGGGCGAAGCGGTCGGCCAGGCGGCGCACCAGGTTCAGCTCGGTGCCGATCGCCCACTTCGAGCCGGCCGGGGCGGCTTCGAGGGTCTTGATGATGTACTCGGTGGAGCCCACGTGGTCGGCCGCCGCGACGACCTCGTGGCGGCACTCGGGGTGCACCAGCACGTTGATGCCGGGGACGCGCTCGCGCACGTCGTTCACCGAGTCCAGCGAGAAGCGGCCGTGGACCGAGCAGTGGCCCCGCCACAGGATCATCTTCGCCGCGCGCAGCTCCTCGGCGGTCAGCCCGCCGTTCGGCTTGTGCGGGTTGTAGACGACGCAGTCCTCCAGCGACATCCCCATGTCGCGCACCGCGGTGTTGCGGCCCAGGTGCTGGTCGGGGAGGAAGAGGACCTTCTCGCCCTGCGAGAAGGCCCACTCCAGCGCCCGCCTGGCGTTGGAGGAGGTGCAGATGGTACCGCCGTGCCGGCCGGTGAAGGCCTTGATGTCGGCGGAGGAGTTCATGTAGGAGACCGGGACCGTCGTCCCGGCGACGCCCGCCTCGGTCAGCACGTCCCAGCACTCGGCGACCTGCTCGGCGGTGGCCATGTCCGCCATCGAGCAGCCGGCGGCCAGGTCCGGCAGGACGACCTGCTGGCGGTCGGAGGTGAGGATGTCGGCGGACTCGGCCATGAAGTGCACGCCGCAGAAGACGATGTACTCCGCCTCCGGGCGGGCCGCGGCGTCCCGGGCCAGCTTGAAGGAGTCGCCGGTGACGTCGGCGAACCGGATGACCTCGTCGCGCTGGTAGTGGTGGCCCAGGACGAAGACCTTCTCGCCCAGCCGCTCCTTCGCCGCGCGGGCGCGCTCGACCAGGTCGGGGTCCGAGGGGGCGGGCAAGTCGCCGGGGCACTCCACACCGCGCTCGCTCCTGGCGTCGGCCTCGCGGCCGAGGAGGAGCAGGGCCAGCGGGGTCGGCTGGACGTCCAGGGCGTCCCCGGGGGTGACCGGGGCGGCGGGCGGGGCGGTGTTCACGGCACGCACCCTTTCGTGGGGCTCAGGCGGTCTTTTCGTCGGATTGACGTTATCTATCATAACCGTGCCGGGCCGGTTTGACGACGGCCATCATGTCAATGTGACGCATTCCTGGAGCGGTGCTCGAGAGTGACCGCGGGGCGCCCGGTGTGCGAGCATGAAAGCCGCAACACGACGTGCCCGGCCTGGAATGAAACCGGGAGGCCGCCTGTTGAGCAGGCGGCAGAGCAGTCCGTACAAACCCGGGAGAGAAGCAGATGTCCGTATCGGACGAGACCGCTGTGACGACTGACGGAATCATCCTGTCCGACGCCGCCGCCGCGAAGGTCAAGAGCCTGCTCGAGCAGGAGGGCCGCGACGACCTGGCCCTGCGCGTCGCCGTTCAGCCCGGCGGCTGCTCCGGCCTGCGGTACCAGCTCTTCTTCGACGAGCGCTCCCTCGACGGCGACGTCGTCAAGGAGTTCGACGGCGTCCGCGTCGTCACCGACCGCATGAGCGCCCCGTACCTCAACGGCGCCTCCATCGACTTCGTCGACACCATCGAGAAGCAGGGCTTCACCATCGACAACCCGAACGCCACGGGCTCCTGCGCCTGCGGCGACTCCTTCAGCTGAGCCGCCCCGCGCCGGCGCGGCGCGGCCATCGCAGCACGCCGAAGGCGGCGGCCCCGCTCCGGGGCCGCCGCCTTCGGCGTGCGTGCGGGGGGCCTCGGCGTGCGCACGGCCCGCCGGGTCACTCGGCGCCGGCGCCCGGCCCTCCGTCCCTCCCGGCTCCGCCGGCCCCCTCCGCCGGCCGCCCCTCGGGCAGCGGCTCGCCCTCCTCGTCGAGGAGCCTCCGGTCGCCGACGGGCCGGTCCAGCTCCACCTCGGCGGTCATCTCCTCGGCGATCATGACGCAGACCCCGCCCGGGTCCCGGGGCTTCCCGGTGATCCGCACCGTCACCGACTCCCCGCTCTCCTCGGCGGTCGCGGTGTGGTCGCCGCACACCCCGCCCCAGAAGTGGACGGTGAGCGTGCGGTCCCCCTCGCCGTACTCGTCCACGTGCGTCGCGGTCCGCACCGGCCGTCCCGCGGACGGGCCGCCGGGCTCGGCCGGGGAGGATGTGGAAGCGTCGCCGCCGTCGCCGTCGCCGCCGCCGGGGGAGGACGGGGCCAGGTACTCCGGCTCCACCGCCGGATGGGCCACCGTGCGCTGCCGGCCGTCCGGCCCGGCCACCTCGAACAGCCAGGACGGCACCAGCAGGTCGCGCCCCTGCGAGCGGTAGGCCGACAGCCCGAACTCCGCCCCCGTCACCTCCAGGGTCCCGCGCCCGCCGCCCGGGCCGCAGGGCTCGGGGCTCCCCGCCCCGCCGGGCACACCCGGGTCGCCGTCCGCCGGCGGGACGGCGTCCGGCCCGTCCGCGCCAGGCCGGTCGGGACCCGGCCGCCCCGGACCGGGCTTCCCCTCCCCGGGCTCCGCGCACAGGACCTGCGGCCCCGTCCGGCCGCTGCGCCCGTTGAGCGCGGCCAGGGCCCGTGCGGCGTCCACCACCGGGTACTCGGCCTCCCCGTCCGTCCGCTCCAGCCCGGCCAGCCGCCCGCTGCCGCCGGCCAGGGCGCCCCCGTGGCCGACGCCGACCTCGGTCGTCCGGCCGTGGACGGGCAGGCCGTCCTGCCGCGGGTCGACACGGACGATCCGCAGTCCGTCCCGCTCCGTGCCGGCGTCCACCGCGGCGTCCTCCAGGCCCAGCGCCTCGACCACCGGCTCGGCGGCCCTCCTCGCCTCCTCCTCGGAGACGCCGCCGGCCCTCAGCGGGACCGCCGCGGTGAACGTCCAGGCGCCCGTGGCCGAGTCCACCCGCAGCGACCTGCCCTGCCCGCGGCCGCCGCCGCCGGCCGTCCACGCGCCGCCCTCCTCGCGGACCGTGCCGGGCACCTCCAGGGCCTCCGCCAGCGCGGCGACGGCCCTCCGGTCGACGTCGGCGACGGAGCGGTAGGCCGGGGCCGTTTCGGGCCCCTCCGGCAGCGGGCCGGAGGCCTTGTAGAGGGGGCCGCCGTCCGGAGCGGGCCCGCCGGGCGCGATCCCGCGCTCGGCCGGGGCCGCCGCCGGCGCGCCGTAGCCGTCCAGGACCAGCGGCGCCGGCCGGCGTGCGGACCCGTCCCGGGCCGCGTCCGACGACCCGCCGCCGGCGGCGCCGCCCGCGGCCCAGTACGCGCCGCCTCCGCCGGCCAGCAGGACGGCCAGGGCCACCGAGGCCGCCGTCAGTCCGCGCCGCCGCGGCCGGGCGGGTTCCGGGGTGTGGTCGGCACTCACCGCATCGCTCCTTCGCTAGCGTGCACCGCGCGTACCGCGTACCGGGCGCACCTGGTGCTCGTCTTCCAGCCGTGCGCCGGTGTGACGCGGCCGGGCCCCGGGCGGTTCCCCGGCCGCCTCCCGGCCGGCCCCCCGCCCGGCCCCCCGGTCACGGCCCTGTTGCGGCGGCGGGAGGGAAGGGGAAGTAGCGTGGTGGCGCCCGTCCTCCCACCGTCCCGCAGGAGCAGCCCGCCATGCGCATCGCCGTCACCGGTTCCATCGCCACCGACCACCTGATGACCTTCCCCGGCCGCTTCGCCGACCAGCTCGTCGGCGACCGGCTTCACACGGTCTCGCTGTCGTTCCTGGTGGACACCCTCAACGTCCGGCGCGGCGGGGTCGGCGCGAACATCAGCTTCGGCATGGGCCAGCTCGGCGTGCGCCCGGTCCTCGTCGGCGCGGCGGGCGCCGACTTCGAGGAGTACCGCGCCTGGCTGGAGCGGCACGGCGTGGACACCGCCTCGGTGCGCATCTCCGAGGTGCTGCACACCGCGCGCTTCGTGTGCACCACGGACGCCGACCACAACCAGATCGGCTCCTTCTACACCGGCGCGATGAGCGAGGCCCGGCTGATCGAGCTCAAGGCCGTCGCCGACCGGGTGGGCGGTCTGGACCTGGTGCACATCGGGGCGGACGACCCCGAGGCGATGATGCGCCACACCGAGGAGTGCCGCACCCGCGGCATCCCCTTCGCCGCCGACTACTCCCAGCAGCTCGCCCGGATGGAGGGCGCGGAGATCCGGGGCCTGACCGAGGGCGCCGCCTACCTGTTCACCAACGAGTACGAGGCGGGCCTGGTGGAGTCCAAGACCGGTTGGAGCGCCGAGGAGATCCTCCAGAAGGTCGGCACCCGCGTCACCACGCTGGGCTCCCGGGGCGTGCGCATCGAGCGCGCCGGGCAGGAGGCGATCACCGTGCCCTGCCCGCCGGAGGAGGAGAAGGTCGACCCCACCGGCGTCGGCGACGCCTTCCGGGCCGGCTTCCTCTCCGGCCTGGCCTGGAAACTGGGCCTGGAGCGGGCCGCCCAGCTCGGCTGCATGCTCGCCACCCTGGTGATCGAGACGCTGGGCACCCAGGAGTACGAGCTGCGGCGCAGCCACTTCCTGGAGCGCTTCACCAAGACCTACGGCGAGGACGCGGCGGCCGAGGTCCGCGCCTGCCTGGCCTGAGCCGGGACCGGGCCGGCCCCCGGCGGACCGCCGGGGGCCGCGGTCAGGCCAGGCGGCGCACCCGGTACTCGTGGCCGTCCGCGCCCAGGTACTCGTGGCCGCGCATCGCGCACCAGGCCGGGATGTCCAGACGGGCCGCCTCGTCGTCGGCGAGCAGCACGACGGTGCCGCCCACCGGCACCCGGTCGATCACCTTCGCCAGCTCGATGACCGGGATCGGACACCGCCTGCCCAGGGAGTCGACGGTGAGCGAGGGCGCCCCGGTGCCCTTCGGGCCTCCGGAGTCCTCGGCGCCCCCGCCGTCCCGCGGCCCCGGCCCGGTCCGCGGCGGCACGGCGGGGGCGCCGAGCCGGTCGCGCACCTGCCGCACCGCGTCCGGCAGCACCGCCAGGAAGGACTCCACGTCCTCCGCGGTGGTGCCCGGCGGCAGCGAGACGCGGACGTTGCCCTCGGAGAGCACCCCCATGGCGCGCAGGACGTGGCTGGGCGCCAGGGTGTCGGAGGTGCACGAGGAGCCCGAGGAGACCGAGAAGCCCGCCCGGTCCAGGGCGTGGAGCAGCGCCTCGCCGTCGACGTACAGGCAGGAGAACGTCACCACGTGCGGCAGCCGCCGCACCGGGTCGCCCACCACCTCCGCGTCCGGCACCAGCTCGGGCACCCGCGCCCGGATGCGGTCCACCAGGGCGCGCAGCCGCGCCCCCTCCGCCTCCGCCGCCGCGCGCACCGCCCGCAGCGAGGCCGCCGCCGCCACGATCTCCGGGAGGCCGGCGAACCCCGGGGCGCGTCCCGACTCCCGCTCGTCCAGCGGGGGCGGCGGGGCGAACCGCGTCCCCTTGCGCACCGCCAGCAGCCCGACCCCGCCCGGACCGCCCCACTTGTGCGCGCTGGCGGCCAGCAGCGACCAGCCCCCGGCCACCGGGCCCCACGGCAGCGACTGGGCGGCGTCCACCAGCAGCGGCACCCCGGCGGCCGCGCAGAGCTCCGCCGCCTCGGCCACCGGCTGCTCGGTGCCCACCTCGTGGTTGGCCGCCTGCAGGCAGGCCAGCGCCGTGCCGTCGTCCCCGCCGTCCCCCCGCAGCGCCGCGCCGAAGTCCGCGGGCGCCACCCGGCCCGTGCGGTCCACGGGCACCGTCACCACCGTTCCGCCACCCGCCTCGTGGGCCCCGGCCGCGTGCAGCACGGCGGAGTGCTCCACGGCCGAGACCACCAGGCGCCGCCCGGCCCGCCGCCGCCCGGCCAGCGCCCCGGCGATCCCGGTGTGCAGCGCGCGGGTGCCCGAGGAGGTGAAGGACAGCTCGTCCGGGCGGCACCCGACGGCCTCGGCGGCCGCCTCGCGCGCCGCGTCCAGCAGCAGCCGGGCCCGCCGGCCCTCCCGGTGCAGCCGGGTGGGGTCGGCCCACCCCTCGTCGAGCGAGGCGAGCAGCGCCTGACGTGCGACGGGGTGCAGCGGGAGGGAGGAGGCGGCGTCGAAGTAGGGCATACCGGCACGCTAGCGCGCCCGGGACGGCCCCGGCGCGCAGGAGCCCGGCACGACCCCGGAAGCACCCGTTCCACCCCATCGGAGGGAGGCGCGGCGCGTTGGGCACCCTCCCCGCGCGACCCCGAATGGCGTCCAGTAGGGTTTGGTCCGCATAAACATCCAAACCCCTGCCCGCGCCAGGGCCGCGCCCGACCGACAAGGCCGAGCCGTGCCGAGCGGGCGAGACTCTCGGGAAGGCGCTACGTGAGTCCCAACGGCTCCGACCGCTCGTCGCGGCGCCCGATGCGGCGGAAGCTGCCGCAGGCGCTTGCCGCGGGCCTGGTCCTGGCAACCGCCACCGGTTGCACATACAAGGACTTCCCCCGCCTCGGTATGCCCACCCCGGTCACGGAGGAGGCGCCGCGGATCCTCTCCCTGTGGCAGGGCTCGTGGGCGGCCGCGCTCGCGGTGGGCGTCCTGGTGTGGGGCCTGATCCTGTGGTGCGCCATCGTCTACCGGCGCACCAGGACCAAGGTCCAGGTACCCCCGCAGACCCGGTACAACATGCCCATCGAGGCGCTGTACACGGTGGTTCCGCTCATCATCGTCTCGGTGCTCTTCTACTTCACCGCCCGGGACGAGTCGAAGCTCCTGGAGATCTCCGACCGGCCCGACCACGTCATCAACGTCGTCGGCTACCAGTGGAGCTGGGGCTTCAACTACCTGGAGGACGTGGACGGCGACGCCTCCACCTCCAACAAGGACGCCGACGAGCTGGAGGGCATCCCCGCCTCCATGATGGAGGCCGTTCCCGAGGGCGCCGAGGGCGTCCACGTGGTGGGGACGCCCGGCGAGCGGAACCCGCAGAACGGCAACCCGGGCCCGACGCTGTGGCTGCCGAAGGGCGAGAAGGTCCGCTTCATCCTGACCTCCAGGGACGTCATCCACTCCTTCTGGGTCCTGCCGTTCCTGTTCAAGCAGGACGTGATCCCCGGCCACACCAACCAGTTCGAGGTGACTCCCACCGAGGAGGGCACCTTCCGGGGCAAGTGCGCCGAGCTGTGCGGTGTGGACCACGCCCGGATGCTGTTCAACGTCAAGGTCGTCTCCCCCGAGCGCTACCAGCAGTACCTGGAGGAACTGGCGGAGAAGGGCCAGACCGGCTACATCCCGGCGGGCGGAGCCCGCCAAGAACGAGAAGGCCAGTAACCCGTGAGCATCCTCAACGAATCCCAGGGTGCCGCCGCAACCGACCAGCCGGCGGCAACTCCCGCCCCCCTGCGCCGGAAAGAGCGCGGCAGCCGAGTGATCCAGTGGCTGACCACCACCGACCACAAGACGATCGGCACGCTCTACCTGGTCACCTCGTTCGCCTTCTTCTGCATCGGCGGCGTCCTGGCGCTCTTCATGCGCGCCGAGCTGGCCCGTCCGGGCCTGCAGGTCATGTCGAACGAGCAGTTCAACCAGGCGTTCACCATGCATGGCACGATCATGCTGCTGATGTTCGCCACCCCGCTGTTCGCCGGCTTCGCGAACTGGATCATGCCGCTGCAGATCGGCGCGCCCGACGTGGCGTTCCCGCGGCTGAACATGTTCGCCTACTGGCTCTACCTCCTCGGCTCGACGATCGCGGTCGGCGGCTTCCTCACCCCGGGCGGCGCGGCCAGCTTCGGCTGGTTCGCCTACACGCCGCTCAGTGACGCCGTCCACAGCCCGGGCGTCGGCGGCGACATGTGGATCATGGGCCTGGCCCTCTCGGGCTTCGGCACCATCCTGGGCGCGGTCAACTTCATCACCACGATCATCTGCATGCGCGCCCCGGGCATGACGATGTTCCGCATGCCGATCTTCACCTGGAACGTCCTGCTGACCGGTGTCCTGGTCCTGCTGGCCTTCCCGGTGCTGGCCGCCGCGCTCTTCGCGCTGGAGTCCGACCGCAAGTTCGGGTCGCACATCTTCGACGCGTCCAACGGCGGCGCGCTGCTGTGGCAGCACCTGTTCTGGTTCTTCGGCCACCCCGAGGTGTACATCATCGCGCTGCCGTTCTTCGGCATCGTCTCCGAGGTCATCCCGGTCTTCAGCCGCAAGCCGCTCTTCGGCTACATCGGCCTGGTGGCCGCGACGATCGCGATCGCGGGCCTGTCGGTCACCGTCTGGGCGCACCACATGTACGTCACCGGCGGTGTGCTGCTGCCCTTCTTCTCCTTCATGACGTTCCTCATCGCGGTGCCCACCGGTGTGAAGTTCTTCAACTGGATCGGCACGATGTGGAAGGGCTCGCTCTCCTTCGAGACGCCGATGCTCTGGTCGATCGGCTTCCTGATCACCTTCACCTTCGGCGGCCTGACCGGCGTCATCCTGGCCTCGCCGCCGCTGGACTTCCACGTCTCCGACTCCTACTTCGTGGTGGCGCACTTCCACTACGTGGTCTTCGGCACCGTGGTCTTCGCGATGTTCGCCGGCTTCCACTTCTGGTGGCCGAAGTTCACCGGCAAGATGCTCGACGAGCGCCTCGGCAAGATCACCTTCTGGACGCTGTTCGTCGGCTTCCACGGCACCTTCCTGGTCCAGCACTGGCTGGGCGCCGAGGGCATGCCGCGCCGGTACGCCGACTACCTGGCGGCCGACGGCTACACCGCGCTGAACACGTTCTCCACGATCTGCTCGTTCCTGCTCGGCATGTCGATCCTGCCGTTCTTCTACAACGTCTGGAAGACGGCGAAGTACGCGCCGAAGATCGAGGTCGACGACCCGTGGGGCTACGGCCGCTCGCTGGAGTGGGCGACCTCCTGCCCGCCGCCGCGGCACAACTTCGTCTCGCTGCCCCGGATCCGGTCCGAATCCCCGGCGTTCGACCTGCACCACCCGGAGATCGCCGAACTCGACCAGCTCGAGAACACCCAGGGTCCCGAGGGCCCGGTTCTCTCCGGTGCCAAGGAGGCCGGCAAGTGAAGATCCAGGGACGCATGTTCATCTGGCTGTCGGTCTTCATCCTGGCCGTCGCCATCGTCTACGGCGTGTGGTCCAAGGAGCCGGTCGGCACCACGGCCCTGTTCATGTCCTTCGGCCTGTCGATCATGGTCGGCTACTACCTGGCCTTCACGGCCCGCCGGGTGGACACCGGGGCCCAGGACAACAAGGACGCGGACGTCGCCGACGACGCCGGCGAGCTGGGCTTCTTCAGCCCGCACAGCTGGCAGCCGCTCGTCCTGGCGGCGGGCGCCGCGTTCGCCTTCCTGGGCGTGGCCCTCGGCTGGTGGCTGACCCTCATCTCCGCGCCGCTGCTGCTCGTCGGCCTCTTCGGCTGGGTCTTCGAGTACTACCACGGGGAGAACCAGAACCAGTAGCACTACCCCACTACGCACGGGTCATCTCCGGACACACTCCGGAGATGACCCGTTCGTACGTATCCGGGTCGTCCGTTCCGAGCAGCGTTCCTACCGTGGCAGCATGAGTCGAGGATCACGCAGGACAGCAATGATCTGCTTCCTGGTACTCGTGCCGCTCGCGGTGGGACCCGCCGCCTGCGACAGCATCGACAGCCTCCAGGACGCCACCCCCCACGACGCCACCGCGCACGTGGCGCTCAGCCTCGGCGAGGGCGGCCGCGCGGCCGACCCCGACGAACCCCTCGAGATCACCGCCCGCGACGGGAGCCGCATCACGGGCGTCCGCGCGGTCGACGCCCGGGGCCGCCGGCTGGCCGGCGAGCTCTCCGCCGACGGGGCCCGCTGGCGCAGCGCCACCCCGCCCGCCGGCGCCACCCGCTACACCGTCGTCGTCAGCACCGAACGGGACGACGGCGCCCCCGGCCGGCGCACGGCCGAGTTCACCACCCGCCCGGCCGAGGGCGACAGGAAGCTCACCGTCGACCTGGGTCCGCAGAGCGGCACCTACGGCGTCGGGCAGCCCATCACGGCCGAGCTGGACCACGCGGTCAGGAGCAGGGCGCAGCGCGCGATCGTGGAGCGCGCCCTGAAGGTGGAGGCCACTCCCGCGGTCGAGGGCTCCTGGCGCTGGATGGACGACAGGACGCTGCACTACCGCCCGCGCACCTACTGGCCCGCGCACGCCACCGTCACGGTGCGCGGCGAGCTGGAGGGCCTGTGGATCCGGGACGGGCTGCGCGGCGCCGAGGTGGAACCGGTGCGCCTGCGCACCGGGGACCGCGTCGAGGCCGTCGTCGACATGGGGAAGACGCTGATGACGGTCAGGCGGGACGGCGAGGTCGTGCGGACCGTCCCGGTCACCACCGGAAAACCCGGCTTCCGCACCCGCGAGGGCGTCAAGGTCGTCCTCGGCAAGCAGGCCGCGGTGCGGATGACCGGCACCAGCATCGGCATCCCCGAGGGGAGCCCGGAATCCTACGACCTGCCCGTCCAGTGGGCGACGCAGCTCACCGACAGCGGCGAGTTCGTCCACGCGGCACCCTGGTCGGCCGAGTACCACGGCCGGGAGAACGTCAGCCACGGCTGCACGGGCATGAGCACCGACAACGCCCGCTGGTTCTTCGAGACCGTCCGCCCCGGCGACATCGTCCGGTACGTGGGCGGGGACGGGGAGAGGATGCCGGTCTTCGGCAACGGCCTGGGCGACTGGAACCTCCCCTGGGCCGAGTGGCGCAAGGGCAGCGCCCTGAACGGGACCGGTGCCTGAGGGGCCGCGCCCGGGCCGGCGGGCCCCCCGGAGATCACCCGGAGGAGTGACACCGCAGAAGCGGCGGACGGCCGCCGCGAGCACCCCTCGGTGCCCGCGGCGGCGCGGGGCGCCGCCACCGCTTCCGCGCGCCTGCGGGGCCGCCGGGCGGCCCCGCAGGGCCTCAGGCGGGCCTGCGGGCGACCGCGAAGATCCGGCGGAACGGGAACCAGGTGCCGTGCGGGCCCTTCGGGTAGGCCTCGCGCAGCAGCCCGCGGTACTCGTCGAGGAAGGCGTCGCGGGCGGCCCGGTCGCCGCCGAGGGCGGTGAGCACCGGGCGCAGGACGGTGCCCGCGGTCCACTCCAGCACCGGGTCCTCGCCGGCGAGGAGGTGGACGTAGGTGGTCTCCCAGACGTCCGTCTCGCAGCCGAGGTCCGCCAGGGCCGCGGCGTACTCGGCCGGCTCGGCCACCGGGGTGGGGACGGCGCCGGCACCCAGGCGGCCGCGCCAGCGCGGGGAGGTCCGCAGCCGGGCGAGCAGGGTGTGGCTGGGGGCGCCGCCGTTGCCGGGGACCTGGAAGGCGAGGACGCCGCCGGGGCGGAGGGCGCCGACCCACCGCGGGAAGCACTCCCGGTGCCCCTCCACCCACTGGAGGGCCGCGTTGGACACGATCAGGTCGTAGGGCCCTTCCGGCTCCCAGGCGGCGATGTCGGCGCGGGCGAAGTCCAGGCGGCCGCCGCCCGCGGTGGGGCCGGCGTGGGCGCGGGCCTCGGCGAGCATGGCCTCGGAGAGGTCGTAGCCGGTGATCTCCGCGTCCGGCCGGCGTTCGGCGAGCAGGAGGGAGGACCCGCCGGGCCCGCAGCCCAGGTCGGCGATGCGCGGCCGGGGCGAGAGGAGCGGGGGGATGCGGGCCAGCAGGTCGTGCAGCGGGCGCAGACGGGGGCCGGCGTGCCGGCGGTACTGCTCCGGGTCCCAGTCGGGGGCACCGGTGCCGGACGGAGTGGTCATGGCGGACACGGTCCCCCATTCTTTATCTTGATGTCAAGAGACTTCATATCGACAGAACCACTACACTGGTCGCATGCAGGACGAGGTCGACCGACTGGTGGCAGCATGGCGCCGCGAGCGCCCCGATCTCGATGTGGGGCCCCTGGAGGTGCTCAGCCGCGTCAGCAGGCTCGCCCGCCATCTCGACCGGGCGCGCCGCATCGCGTTCGCCGAGCACGGGCTGGAGCCCTGGGAGTTCGACGTGCTGACCGCGCTGCGCCGGGCCGGCACCCCCTACCAGCTCTCCCCCGGCCAGCTGCTCACCCAGACCCTGGTCACCTCCGGGACGATGACCAACCGGATCGACAGGCTGGCGAAGAAGGGGCTCGTGGAGCGGCTGCCCGACCCCAGCGACCGGCGGGGCGTCCTGGTGCGGCTGACGGAGTCCGGCCGCGACCACGCCGACCGGGCCCTGGCCGGACTGCTGGAGCAGGAGAGGGCGATCCTCGCCCGCCTCTCCCCGGACCGGCGCGACGAACTGGCGGGGCTGCTGCGGCAGCTCACCGCCCCCTTCGACAACCTCTCCGGGCGGCAGGGCTAGGCGGCGGCGCGGGAAGCGGCCCGCCCACTGGAATGTCATGAACCTGCCATGCCGGACGCGGCGTCCCGCTGCGGACGCTACGTCGTCACGTGCTCCAGGTCCGCCGGGCAGACCCCCGCCCGCCGGGCCAGCGCGACCGCGGCCAGGGTGGAGTGCACCCCCAGCTTGCCCAGCACGTTCTGCATGTGGGTGCGGACGGTGTGCGGGGACAGGTACAGCCGCTCGGCGACGGCCTTGCGGCCCAGCCCGGCCACCATGCAGCGCAGCACCTCGTGCTCGCGCGGGGTCAGCGACTCCACCAGCCGCTCGCTCTCGGTGCGGTGCCGGCGGGCCGCCGTCAGCTCGCGCAGCACCTCGGTCAGCAGGGCGGGCGGCAGGTGCGTCTCGTCCCGCAGCACGCCCCGGACCACCTGGAGCAGCCGGGAGAGCGAGCAGTCCTTGGCCACCCAGCCCGACGCCCCGGCCTGGAGCGCCGCGGCCGCGCGGGCGGGATCGTCGCGTTCGGCGAGCACGACCGTGCGGATGCCGGGGTGGGCGGCGTGGACCCGTGCCACCAGCGGCATCCCGCCGGGCGCCGCCGGCTCCTCCGCACCCGGCGCACGGGGAAACCCCGGCCGGCGCACCGCGTCCGGCACCTCCGGCCCCATGCCGCCCAGCTCGGCGTCGGCCAGCAGCACGTCGAACCGGCGCCCCTCGGCGGCGGCCCGCTCCAGGGCGCGCAGGGCCGCGGGGAGGCTCCCCGCGGCGGCCACGTCCACGTCCTGCTCCACCGCGAGCGCCGCGGCCAGCGACTCGGCGAATATGCGGTGGTCGTCCACCACGAGAACCCGGATACGTTGCACGCACACCCCCTGCCGCCGGTGGAGGAGCCGCCCGTGCCGGCGCGACGCCCGGTGCGGGGACCGGCGCGGCCGCACGGCCGCCGCCGTGCACCACCGGTGCCCGCGCCGGACGTCGTCATCCGGCCGTCTCGCCCCCTGATGCGCACCGGCCCCCACCGGTGCTGCTCATCAGCGTACGGCGGGGGTCCGGTGCGGGAAGGGGGTTGGGGAAAACTGACCGGCTCGGCGCCCCGTTCGGACACCACTGGCGTGGTATGTGCTCCACCCCGCGGTGCCGAATGATCGTTTCCGACGGGAAGCGATCAGCCCTCCAGACGGCGCGCCCCCGTCGAGGGGACCGCCTCGAACAACCGCGGCGGACGGTGGCCCGCGGCGGCGAACGCCTCGGCGACCGCCGCGCCGACCGCCTCCGCGCCGGCCGCCTCCACCAGGACGACCGCCGAGCCGCCGAAGCCGCCGCCGGTCATCCGGGCGCCCAGCGCGCCCGCGGCGTTCGCCGACTCCACCACCAGGTCCAGCTCGGGGCAGGAGACGGCGAAGTCGTCGCGCAGCGAGGCGTGCCCCTCGGTCAGCACCGGCCCGACATCGCGGGTGTCGCCCGCGTCGAGCAGGTCGATGACCCGCCGCACGCGCCGGTTCTCGGTGATCACGTGCCGGGCCAGGGGCCGCAGGGCCGGGTCGGACAGCCGGGCCAGCGCCCGGTCCAGCTCCTCGTGGGGCACGTCGCGCAGGGCGCGCACGCCCAGGGCGGCGGCCGCCGCCTCGCAGCCGGCCCGGCGGCGGGCGTACTCGCCGTCGCCCAGCGCGTGCTTGACCCGGGTGTCCACCACCAGCAGCCGCAGCCCCTCGGCGGCCAGGTCGAGCGGCACCTGGCGGTGGCTCAGGTCGCGGGTGTCCAGGTACAGGGCGTGCCCGGCGGTGCAGCAGGCCGAGGCCATCTGGTCCATGATCCCGCAGGGGACGCCGGCGAAGTCGTTCTCGGCGCGGCGGCACAGCAGGGCGATCCGCTCCGGGGACAGCCCCAGGCCGTACAGGCCGTCGAGCGCCACGGCCGTGGCGACCTCCAGGGCGGCCGAGGAGGAGAGCCCGGCGCCGGTGGGCACGTCGCTGCGGACGTAGAGGTCGGCCCCCGCGCCGTCGGCGGGCAGCAGCCCCTCCTCCCGCATCGCCCACACCACGCCGGCCGGATACGCGGCCCAGCCGGCGGACCCCTCGCCGCCGCCCGGCGCGAGCTTGGCGGTGTCCAGCCGCACCATGCCGTCCGGGACGTCGGCCGAGTACAGGTTCAGCGCCCCGTCGTCGCGGCGGGCCGCGGCCACCCGGGCGGTGTGCGGCAGGGCCAGCGGCATCACGAAGCCGTCGTTGTAGTCGGTGTGCTCGCCGATCAGGTTGACCCGGCCCGGCGCGGCCCACACCCCGGCGGGTTCGCCGCCGTGGACCGCGCGGAACCCGTCGGCCGCCTCCGCCGTCTGAGCGGCCTCCGCCGCCTCCGCCGGATCGCTCACGAACCGCCTCCGGACTCGCTCCGCGCCGCCCGCTCCCGGGCGAAGGCCCAGGCGTCGGCGACGATGTCCTTCAGTTCGGCGCGGGACGGCCGCCAGCCCAGCCGCCGCTTGGCCCGCTCCGCCGAGGCGACCAGGAACGCCGGGTCCCCGCCGCGGCGCGGGGCGGCCGTCTCGGGGATCGGGTGGCCGGTGACCTCGCGGACCGTCCGGATCACCTCGCGGACGGAGAAGCCGCTGCCGTTGCCGAGGTTGCACACCAGGTGCTCGCCCGCCTCGGCCGCCCCCAGGGCCAGCAGGTGGGCCTCGGCCAGGTCGGCGACGTGGATGTAGTCGCGCACGCAGGTGCCGTCGGGCGTGGGGTAGTCGTCGCCGTAGACGGAGATCGCCTCCCGCTGCCCGAGGGCCACCTGGAGCACCAGGGGGATGAGGTGCGACTCGGGGTCGTGCCGCTCGCCCAGGACGGTGCCGTTCGCGCTGCGGTAGGCGCCGGCCACGTTGAAGTAGCGCAGCGAGACGGCGGCCAGCCCGTGGGCCGCGCACTCGTTCGCGATCATGTGGTCCACCGCGAGCTTGGTGGCGCCGTAGGGGTTGGTCGGCGCGGTGAGCGCGTCCTCCGGGATGGGCACCTCCTCGGGCTCGCCGTAGGTGGCGGCGGTGGAGGAGAACACCAGGGTGCGCACGCCCGCCTCGCGCATGGCGTCCAGCAGCGCCATCGTGCCGCCGACGTTGTTGTTCCAGTACTTCTCGGGACGGGTGACGGACTCGCCGACCTGGGAGCTGGCGGCGAAGTGCAGCACGGCGTCGTACGAACCGTCCAGCCAGCGCGCGGCGTCCTGGATGCGCCCCTCGATGAACTCTGCGCCCTCGGGCACGCCCTCCCGGAAGCCGGTGGACAGGTCGTCCAGGACCGTCACCCGGTGCCCCGCCTCCAGCAGGTGCGCCGCCACGACGCTCCCGACATAACCGGCACCGCCGGTCACCAGATACGTGCCGCTCACTGACTTGCCACCTCTCGTAGTCTCTCCGCGGCGGCCTCCGGGGGCACGTCGTTGATGAACACGCCCATGCCGGACTCCGAACCCGCCAGGTACTTCAGCTTGCCGGACGTGCGGCGGATAGTGAAAATCTGCAGGTGGAGAGCGAAGTCCGACCGTTCCGGCCGGCCCTTGCCCCCCTCCGTCCCCGAGGGCGCCTGGTGCCAGCCGGAGATGTACGGCGTCGGCGGTTCGTCCGGTCCGAAGATCCTGTCGAAGCGCCGCAGCAGCTCCAGGTAGACCCCGGGGAACTCCGCGCGGGCGCCGGCGTCCAGCTCCGTCAGGTCCGGCACCCGCCGCCGGGGGTACAGGTGCACCTCGTAGGGCCAGCGCGCGGCGTGCGGCACGAAGGCGGTCCAGTGCCCGGTCTCCAGCACCACCCGCCGCCCGTCGGCGCGCTCGGCGGCGACGAGGTCGTCGAAGAGGTTGCCGCCCGTGCGCTCGCGGTGGCCGGCGGCCGCGCGCAGCATCCGCTCGGTGCGCGGGGTGGTGAAGGGGTAGGCGTAGATCTGGCCGTGGGGGTGGCCGAGGGTGACGCCGATCTCCCGGCCCCGGTTCTCGAAGCAGTACACCTGCCGCACCCCGGGCAGCGCCGACAGCTCGGCGGTGCGGTCGGTCCAGGCGTCCAGCACCAGTCCGGCCCGCTCCTCGGTGAGGTCCGCGAAGGAGGCGTCGTGGTCGGAGGTGAAGCAGACCACCTCGCAGCGGCCGGCGCCGGGGGCGCGCAGGAAGAGGCCGCCGGGGTCCTCGGCGTCCGCCGGCCCCGGCGGGCCCGCCAGGGAGGGGAAGCGGTTCTCGAAGACGGCCACCTGGTAGTCCTCGGCGGGGATCTCCGTCATCCGGCCGTTCCGGGACGGGCAGAGGGGGCATTCATCCTGTGGCGGGTGGTACGTACGGGCCTGGCGGTGCGCGGTGACGGCGACCCACTCGTCGAGCAGCGGGTCGTGGCGGATCTCCGACGCCGTGGCGACGGCGTCCAGGGGGCGCCGGTCGGCGGCGTCGCGCCCCGCGGCGTCACCGAGGTCGTAGTACACGAGTTCACGGCCGTCGGCGAGGCGGGTCGAGGTCTTCTGCACCTGAGGTCTCCCTATACTGCGACCCAAACATAATCGAACATAAAAAACCATGAGTGAACATTGACGTCAAGGGGTTCCCCCACACGGCCCCGTCACGCCATGGAGGCGACGTGCTCATGCCCCAACAACTGGCCCAGGATCTCCGGCTCCCCACGAACGCACTCGACTACGCGATCCTCGCCATCTACTTCCTGGTCGTCCTGGGGGTCGGGTTCGCGGCCCGGCGCAGCGTCAAGACCAGCCTCGACTTCTTCCTCTCCGGCCGCGCCCTGCCCGCCTGGGTGACCGGTCTCGCCTTCGTCGCGGCCAACCTCGGCGCCCTGGAGATCCTGGGCATGGCCGCCAACGGCGCGCAGTACGGCGCCTACACCGTGCACTGGTACTGGGTGGGCGCCATCCCCGCCATGGTCTTCCTCGGCCTGGTGATGATGCCCTTCTACTACGGGTCGCGGGTGCGCTCGGTGCCCGAGTTCCTGCTGCACCGCTTCGGCCCGTCCTCGCACCTGCTCAGCGGCGTCCTCTTCTCGGCCGCCTCGGTGCTGATCGCGGGGGTGAACCTCTACGCGCTGGCCATCGTCCTGGAGGCGCTGCTGGGCTGGCCGCAGTGGGTCTCCATCGTCGTCGCCGGCCTGTTCGTGCTGCTCTACATCACCCTGGGCGGCCTCTCCTCGGCCATCTACAACGAGGTCGTGCAGTTCTTCGTGATCCTGGCCGGCCTGATCCCGCTGACGGTCGTGGGCCTGTCGCGGGTCGGCGGCTGGAGCGGGCTGTACGACTCCCTCACCGGGTCCAGGGGGGAGAACTTCATGTCCGCCTGGGGCGGTACCGGCATCGGCTCCGACAACCCGCTGGGCGCCAACTGGCTCACCATCGTCCTCGGCCTCGGCTTCGCCCTGAGCTTCGGCTACTGGACGACCAACTTCGCCGAGGTGCAGCGCGCCCTGTCAGCCAAGAACCTCTCGGCCGCGCAGCGCACCCCGCTGATCGCCGCCTTCCCGAAGATCTTCATCCCGGCCATCGTCGTCATCCCCGGACTGATCGCGCTGGTGGTGGCGCCGGACATCGGCAGGGGGGACGGCCTGGAGTACAACGACGCCATCCCGCTGCTGATGCGCGACCTGCTGCCCAACGGTGTGCTGGGCATCGCGGTGACCGGCCTGCTGGCCGCCTTCATGGCGGGCATGGCGGCCAACGTCTCGGCCTTCAACACCGTGTTCACCAACGACATCTGGCGCCCCTACCTGGTCAAGGGCCGCCCGGACGGGTACTACGTCGCCACCGCGCGGGTCGTCACCGCGGTCGGCGTGCTGCTGGGCATGGGGACGGCGTTCATCGCGGCGACGTTCAGCAACATCATGAACTACCTCCAGACGCTGTTCTCCTTCTTCAACGTGCCGCTGTTCACCGTCTTCATCATCGGCATGTTCTGGAAGCGGATGACGCCCGCCGCCGGCTTCTGGGGGCTGCTGGCGGGCACGGTCGCGGCGATGATCAACTACTTCGGGTTCTACCGGGCCGGCCTGATCGACATCCCCTCCGACCAGGGCGCCAACTTCGTCTCCGCCATCATCGCCTTCGTCGTCGGCGCCGTGGTCGTCGTCATCGTCACCCTCGTCACCCGGCCGAAGCCCGTCGAGCAGCTGGCCGGGCTGGTGTACGGCACCCGGGCCCCCGGCCTGGCGGAGCCGGCGGCGGCGGGCGACGAGGCGTGGTACCGCAGGCCCGCGCTGCTGGGCTGGGGCGCGCTCGTGCTCGCCGCCCTGTGCTACATCCCGTTCTCCTTCTGAGCGCCCGCACCGCACAGCGAAGGATGTGATCCCCGTGACGAACGGCAAGAACGACCCGACCGGGCCGCGCGACCCGCACGGCTCCCACGAGGCCGAAGCGCCCGGATCCCCGGGCGGGGACTGGCGGGCGGAGGAGATCGAACTGGAGGGGCGCTCGGTCAGCGCCGCCCGGCTGTTCGACATCCGCCGCGTCATCGGCGTGCTCTTCGTGGTCTACGGCGTCCTGGTCACCCTCGCCGGGGTCTTCGTCTCCGACGAGGACCTGAGGAAGGCCCAGGACATCAACATCAACCTCTGGACCGGGCTGTCGATGCTCGCGCTCGGCCTGCTGTTCCTGCTCTGGCTGCGGCTGAGCCCCACCGTTCCGCCGCCGCCGCGGCGGGAGCCGGGGGACGGCCCCGGGGCGGAGGCGCCCGGCGGCCCGTGAGCCGCCCGGCCCGCTCCGGTCCCGCGCCGGCCCTCCGCGGCCGGCGCGGGGCGCGGGCGCGCGGAGGCACCCGGCGGCCGGTTCCTCAGCCCCTGCCCGCGCCCGCTCCTTCCTCCGGTCCCCCGGTCCCCGACCGGGCGGCCCGGTCCAGCAGCCCGGTGCGGGCCGCGAGCGCCGCGGCCTCCAGGCGCGAGACCACCCCGAGCTTCTTCAGCACCCGCTGCACGTGCGTACGGGCCGTGCTGGGGGCTATCCCCATGCCGGCCGCGATCCGCCGCGTGTCCTCCCCCTCCGCCACCCGCACCAGTACCTCCACCTCCCGCGGGGTGAGCAGCCGCAGCAGCCGGACGCCCTCGTCGTCCGGTTCCGCCTTCGGGTCGAGCAGTTCCGCGAACGCGCCCTGGAGCAGCGGCGGCGCCACCGCCGTCTCCCCGGCGCGCGCCCTGACCATGCCGCGCTCGACGCCCTCGATCCGCTCGTCGTGCCGCACGTAGCCCGACGCGCCCGCCGCGAACGCCGCCGCGATGCCGCGCGGACTGGGCACCGGGCCCAGCACCACCACCGCGACCTGCGGCCTCTCCCGCTTGATCCGTGCCACCGGGTCGAACACGCCCGGTTCGGCGGGCGCCGCCGTCCCCCACAGGCACACCTCGGGCGCCCTGCCGATCACCAGCTCCGCCGCCCCCGCGGCCGGCGCGGCGGCGGCGAGCACCCGGTGCCCGCGCAACCTCAGCGCCGAGGCGAGCGCCTCGGCGTGCAGGCGGTGGTCGTCGACCACCATGAGCCGCACGGTCATCCGCACCCCTGTCGTCCGTTCCGCCGCGGACCGGACTCCGTGCCACCCCGCCCCGGCCCGGCCCCGCCATGCCCCCGGAAGCTACACGCTCCCCCGGCACGGCGCCTCCCCTCCGGCAAGAACTCCGCCATCCCCCGGGAGCGGCGCCGGGGACGTGAACGGCCCCGCGCTCCCGGAAGGAGCGCGGGGCCGTGGACCGCGCCGGCGACGGCGGCTCCCGGAACCCCGGAACGGGCCGGAGCCCGGCGGAGGGGTGCCCGGGGTGCCGCGGGTGCGTCGGCTCCGGTCAGCCGTAGACCACGATCGCCTTGTTGCTCAGGCCGGCGCGGGCGTAGAACTTGTGGTTCACCAGGAAGAGCCGGTTGCCCTTCCAGTACGGGACCACGTCCGTGCCGGTGGCCATGTCGTACTCGTCCTTCAGGCCGTCCCTGGGCATCTTCATCCGCGGGGAGGGCTTGCCCGTCTTCGGGTCGAGGACGACGACCTGGCCCGGCTCCTCGTAGTCGGGCAGCTCGTACGCGATCAGCGAGCCGTTCTCCACGGTGATCGGGGCGATCTGGCCCCCGTCGCTGGGCTCCCCCAGCCACTTCGGCTTCCCGGTGGCGAGGTCGAAGGCGATGATCTCGTTGGTGCGGCCGTACTCCGCGTCGCCCTGGTGGGGCTGCGAGGTCATGTACAGGGTGTTGCCGTCCACCACCGTGCCGGGGCAGTTGGCGAGCGAGATGCCGCGGCACCCCAGGTTGTGCCGCTCCTTGGTGATGGAGATCTTGCGCTGGAGCTTGCCGTCCTTGGAGAGGACCATCAGGTCGGTGATGTCGATGCTGGACTCACCGCCCGCGTTGACGCCGAGCACCACCGGGTCGGTGGAGAGCACCTTGCGGATGTCGATCCCCTTGGGCGCCTCCCACTCCCAGGTCTTCCTGCCGCCCTCGCCCACTCCCTGGACCTTCTGCAGACCGCCGAACCCGCACTCGATCTTGGCCACGATCTGCGCGCCGCCCGCGTAGCCGCGGTCGTCGCAGTCGGAGTTCTCCTCCTGCTGCCACAGCTCCTTGCCGGTGGTCAGGTCGTAGCCGACCGCGTTGCCGATCCAGGAGACGGCGGCCGTGTTGCCGCTGACGGCCATCTCCGTGAAGTCGAACTCCGTGGCGCTGTCGCGCCTGGCGGGCAGCTCCTTCTTCCACAGCTCCTTGCCGCCGGCGAGGTCGATGCCCATGATGAACTCGCACCGCCGGCCGTACTGCACCACCGTCTTGTCGCCCGACATCTCGTAGGGCGCCGTGCAGCTCTTGGGGCGGGGCATCTCGATGGACCACGCCTCCTTGCCGGTCTCCACGTCGTAGGCCGTGGTGGAGGTCGTCGTCGTCTTGACGACGGTGTTGCCGACGAACCAGGTGCCGGGCACCTCGGTGAGGATGTCGTCCTTGTCGACCTCGGGGGCCCCGACCTCCCAGGCGAGCTCGGCGTCGATGACCTCCCCCGTGCCGCCGGTGCCGCCGGACCCGCCGTCGCCGGAACCGCCGTTCGCCGAGCCGCTGCTGGCGCCGCCGTCCTTGGCCTGGTCCCCCTCACCGCCCTGGCTCGTCAGGAGCCATATGCCGCCCCCGGCCACCAGCAGGACCGCGACGACCGCCGCGATGACGATCATCAGCTTGTTCCCGCCGCCGCTGCCGCCGGCGGGCATGGGCTGCGTCGGGTACTGGCCGTACGGCGGCTGGTTGTACGGCGGCTGCCCGTACGGGGAGGGCCGGCCCGGCTGCTGCGGGTAGCCGTAAGGGGGCGGCTGCCCATACGCGGGAGGCTGACCCGCCGGCCCCGGAGGCTGCTGCGGGTAGCCGTAGGTCGGCGGCTGCCCGTACGCGGGAGGCTGACCCGCCGGCGCCGGAGGCTGCTGCGGGTAGCCGTAGGGGGGCGGCGGGTCCTGCGGGGCGCCGAAACCGCCTGCCGGCGGCTGGCCGGGCGGGGGCGGGGTCTTGCTCAGCGAGGGCTGGGTCGGCTGCTCCGCCTGGCTCCGCCGCTCCTGCTGTGCGGCCCCGTCGGGCCGGTCCTGCTGCTCCGGCCCACCGGACGCCGGCGGTTCCTGCGGGGCGCCGCCGTCCGACGGCGGCTGACTGGGAGGCGGTGGCGGCTGCGACATGGTGGGTTTCCTCATTCACGCGCGGACCGGTTGCCCAGCCCCTCAAACCCCCGTAGGGCAGAGCGAATCGGACATGGTCCGCCACTTCTCGACTGTTCTCGGCCTGTGGCACCGACGGTGGGAACGGCACTCTTTCTATCACCGGACACCGACGGGGCGTCCCGCGGTTCCGGACCGGTTCGCCAGGTGAGACCGGCCCGCGATCCCGCCGTTACCGCCGCCCGTCCGCCGCCGTCCGCCCCCGCGGCCGCGGTCCCGGCCGCGCCGCCGTCAGCCCTCCTCGGCCAGTTCCAGCCAGCGCGTCTCCAACTCGTCGCGCTCACCGGCCAGTTCGCGCAGCTCGGCGTCGAGACCGGCGACCTTCTCGAAGTCGGTGGCGTGCTCGGCCATCTCGGCGTGCAGCGCCGCCTCCCGCTCGCCGATGCGCTCCAGCCTGCGCTCGATGCGCTGGAGTTCCTTCTGCGCCGCCCGCGAGAGCGCCGCGGGCTTGGCCGCCGTCCCGGCGGAGCCCGCCGGCGCGCCGGAGCCTCCCGCCCCGGCCGCCTCCGCCGCGGCCCGGGGCGCCGGCGCGGCGGGAGCGCCGGCCTGCCGCATCCGCTCGCGGCGCTCCAGGTACTCGTCGACGCCGCGCGGCAGCATCCGCAGCGTGCCGTCGCCCAGCAGCGCGTACACCCGGTCCGTGGTCCGCTCGACGAAGTAGCGGTCGTGGGAGATGACGACCAGCGAACCGGGCCAGCCGTCGAGCAGGTCCTCGAGCTGGGTCAGGGTCTCGATGTCCAGGTCGTTGGTCGGCTCGTCCATGAACAGCACGTTGGGCTCGTCCATCAGCAGCCGCAGCAGCTGGAGCCTGCGCCGCTCGCCGCCCGACAGGTCGCCGACGGGCGTCCACTGCTTCTCCTTGCCGAAGCCGAAGCGCTCGCACAGCTGGGAGGCGCTCATCTCGCGCCCCTTGCCCAGGTCCACGCGGGAGCGCACCTGCTCGACGGCCTCCAGTACCCGCCAGGCGGGGTCGAGTTCGGCGACCTCCTGGGAGAGGTACGCCAGCCGCACCGTCCTGCCGACCCCGATCCGCCCGCCCGCGGGCTGCCGCTCGCCGCCGCTGTACACCGCGTCCGCCATGGCCCGCAGCAGGGAGGTCTTGCCGGCGCCGTTGACGCCGACCAGTGCGATGCGGTCGCCGGGGCCGAGCTGCCAGGTGAGGTGCTTGAGCAGCACCTTGGGGCCGGCCTGGACCGTCACGTCCTCCAGGTCCAGGACGGTCTTGCCCAGCCGCGAGTTCGCGAACCTCATCAACTCGGCGGCGTCGCGCGGCGGCGGCACGTCGGCGATCAGCGCGTTGGCGGTCTCGACCCGGAAGCGCGGCTTGCTGGTGCGGGCGGGGGCGCCGCGCCGCAGCCAGGCCAGCTCCTTGCGGACCAGGTTCTGCCGCTTGGCCTCCTCGGTGGCGGCGATGCGCTCGCGCTCGGCGCGGGCGAAGACGTAGTCGCTGTAGCCGCCCTCGTACTCGTGCACCGTGCCGCGCTGCACGTCCCACATGCGGGTGCACACCTGGTCCAGGAACCAGCGGTCGTGGGTGACGCAGACCAGCGCCGAGCGGCGCGCCCCCAGGTGCTCCGCCAGCCAGGCGATGCCCTCGACGTCGAGGTGGTTGGTGGGCTCGTCCAGCACGATCAGGTCCTGCTCGGCGATGAGCAGCTTGGCCAGCGCGATGCGCCGGCGCTCGCCGCCGGAGAGCGGCCCGATGACGGTGTCCAGGCCCTGCGGGAAACCGGGCAGGTCCAGGCCGCCGAAGAGGCCGGTGAGGATGTCGCGGACGCGGGCGTCCCCGGCCCACTCGTGGTCGGCCATGTCGCCGACGACCTCGTGGCGGACGGTGGCGGACGGGTCGAGCGAGTCGTGCTGGGTGAGCACGCCCAGCCGCAGCCCGCCCGCGTGGGTGACCCGTCCGGTGTCGGCGGGCTCCAGCTTCGCCAGGATGCGCACCAGGGTGGTCTTGCCGTCGCCGTTGCGCCCGACGACGCCGATCCGGTCCCCTTCGCCGACGCCGAGGGAGATGCCGTCGAGCAGCGTACGCGTGCCGTACACCTTGCCGACGGCTTCCAGATTGACGAGGTTCGTGGCCATGGGGCTCCCGCTGCCCGGCGCGCGCCGGGCTGGTGTGGTCTCGGGTGGGCTGGTCGGTTCACCAGCCTAGTCGCCGCCCGGGGACCGGTACTCATGCCCGTCCCCGGCACGGGCCGGCCGCACGGCCGCCGCGGGCGCGCCCCGGAGCGGCCCCGCCTCCCCGCCCGCCTCCGGCAGGGCCGCCGGCGGGCGGGTGCGGGCCGGCCCGCGCCGGTTCAGTACGACGGCCCCTGCCGTTCCGGGGCCGAGCGGGGGGTCGGCCGGTTGAGGCCGAACAGCGAGCCGGCGGCGCCCGCCAGCTGCGCGGCGCACTCCGCCGAGGTCCCGTCCGGGACGCCCATGCGGCGCAGGGCCCCGGCGAAGACGTCCTCCAGCAGGGCCAGCCGCCAGCTCAGCTCGGCGGGACCGACCTGGCCGCCGGGGCGGCTCGACAGGACGGTCAGCACGTCCTGGGCGCTGGCCTGGAGGTCGGACAGGGTCTGCCAGCCGTTGGGCACGCGGGCCGGCGGCCGGCCCGGCCGCTCGGCGCCCGGTGCCCCCAGGGTGAGGGGGAGGTCGGCGGGGACGGACGAGTACCAGTCGACCAGGGCGCCGCCCAGGTCGGCCCGCAGCCCGTCGAGGAAGCCCAGGAGCACGGCGGCACCGGTGTAGGGGTCGACGGGTTCGACGCGGGGCGGGGCGTCGCCGGCCGGCGGCCTCGCGGGGCCGTCCGACCCCAGGAAGGAGCGGATGACGACCGAGACCTCCTCCTGCTGCGGAGCGCTCCGCCGGGTGGGCACCAGATGCGCCCGTACGGGCGCGATGCCTCGGGCTGCCTGTTCGGCTGCCGCCTGGCACGCGTAGTCAGTGGGCACGGGACGGTCCCCCCTCCTTCCGAAGCCGCGTGGTCCGGCGGCGTCGGCCTTACGTATCGGGGCCGTACCGTATCGTTCCGCGACGGCTTCGGGGAGATGTTCGTCACACGGAGTCCGCGCACGCGATCACCGCGGCCCCGTCCCGCCGGCGCGGCCGCGGCGCGGCGGGCCGGTGCCACGGCACGCGGGCGAGGTCCGGGAGCGGCCGCCGGTCCGTGCGGACGTCCTCCGCCCCGGCCGCGGCCACGAGCGCGCGCGGGCGCGGACCGGGGCGCTCGGACGGAGGACGCCTACGCCTCCTCGCGCACGTCCACGACGGTGGCGTCCGCGTGGACGATCAGATCGCGCGGCGCGAGGGGGAAGACGGTGTGCGGGGTGCCGGCCGCCGCCCAGACCGTGTCGTGGGCGAGCAGTCCGCGGTCGGCCAGCACGCGCAGCTTCGTGGCGTGGCCGAAGGGCGGCACGCCGCCGATGGCGTAGCCGGTGGCGGCCCGCACGGTCGCGGCGTCGGCGCGCCCGACCTTCCGCGCGCCCAGCTCCTCCCTCACGCGCTCCACGTCGACCCGCGAGGCCCCGTCCATCAGGACCATCAGGGGCTCGCCGTCCGCCTCGAAGACCAGCGACTTGACGATCTCCGCGGGCCGGCAGCCGATCGCCTCGGCCGCCTGCGCGGCGGTGCGGGTGGCCTCGGGGAAGGCGCGGACCCCGGTGCCGTCCAGGCCCCGCTCGGCGAGGGCGGCGGCGAAGCGGGGATGGGCCGCGGTGCCGTGCGCGGGAGCGGGGTTCGGGCCGGTGCCGGATGCGGCGTGCTGCGTCATGGGCGGACGCTAACCCAACGGGCACGGCCCGCGCGATGGGGTTTCGCGCGGGCCGTGCGGGTGTCCGGGGCGGGGGCGGGCGTCAGCCGATGGAGTTGAGCACCTGGCGGACGACCGGTCCGGCGTTGGTGCCGCCGTGGCCGGAGGCCGGGACGACCGCCGCGGCGGCCATGTCGTTGCGGTAGGCGGTGAACCAGGCGTTGGGCTTCTCCTGCCCGTCGACCTCCGCGGACCCCGTCTTGGCGCCGATGTCGCCGGTGGTGCCGGCCATCGCCGCGGCGGCCGAGCCGCTGGTGGCCGTCAGCCGCATCAGGGAGCGCAGCTCCTGGGAGACGGCCGGGGAGAGGGTGCGGGGCGCCCGGGCGAGTGTGCGGCCGTCCACCTGCGGCGAGACGATGTAGGGCTGGTGGAAGACCCCGCTCTTCACCGTCGCCGACACCGAGGCCATGATCAGCGGGTTGGCCCGCACCCCGCCCTGCCCGATGAGCGAGGCGGCCATCTGCGCGTCGGACTGCACGGGCACCGAGCCGTCGAAGGTGGCCGTGCCGACCTGCCAGTTGAGCCCGATGCCGAAGACGTCGCGGGCCTGCTTGGTCAGGTCGTCGTCGGCCAGTTCGCCGGCCTGGCTGATGAAGGCGGTGTTGCAGGAGGCGGCGAAGGACTGGGCGAAGGTGCCGCCCTTGATCTCGAACTTGTCGAGGTTCTGGAACCGCCAGCCGCCGTGCGTGAAGTACTTCGGGCACGGGTGCTGCTTGGCGCTGGAGGCCAGGCCCTTCTCGATGAGCATCGAGGAGGTGACGATCTTCATCGTGGAGCCGGGGGCGAGAGAGCCCTGGAAGGCGGTGTTGAAGCCCTTCGCCGGGGTGTTGGCGACCGCCAGGACCTCGCCCGTGCTGGCCTTCAGCGCGACGACCGACGCCTTGGGCTTGCCCGCGATGGCCTTGACGGCGGCCGCCTGCACCTGGGCGTCGATGGTGGTCCGCAGCTCGCCGGGGGTTCCCTCGCTCAGCTTCTTGAGCGTCTTGACCTCCTTGCCGGAGGCGTCGACGATCCGGGTCTCGACACCGGGCTCGCCGCCGGTCTTGTCGCCGTAGCGCTTGCGCAGGTCGGCCAGGATCGCGGCCAGCTCGGGGTGGGCCTCGGCGGTCAGCTCGGTGCCGTTGCGGTCCAGCGCCCTGATGGGCGGGGCGCCGGCCTCGCCCGTCTCCAGCCGCTGGCCCTCCCGCAGTTCGGGGTGGAGGACGGACGGCTCCCAGTCCACGACGGGCTCGCCGGTCGCGGTGTCACGCACGACTGTCAGCTCCGACCGGTAGCTCCACTCGCCCGGCTGCCCCTGCTCGTCGTGGTGCACCCGGGCGGTGACGGTGAAGGGGACGTCGGCGCCGGCGGGGGTGCCCTGCTCCAGGCGCACTCCGGTGACGCGGGCGTCCTCGCGGAAGCCGGTGAGCGCCCGGGCGGCGGCGGCGCTGTCGTCGGTGAGGCCGGCGGCCTCGTCGGCCCTTCCGGCCTGCCAGGCGGCGAGGAACTCCCGGGCGGTGGCCCGCACCTCCTCCGACGTGGGCGGACCCGTCTCGACCGCCGCGTCGGCCTTGCCGTCCGCGACCGTCATGTCCTGCCTGTCCGCACCTCCCGGCGAACCGCTGTCGCCGATGAGGGTGTACGCCCCGAACCCGGCGGCTCCGACCACGGCGGTGAAGACCGCTCCGATCACCGCCACCTTCCGACCGTCACGCATGAGTCTCCCGAGTCTCCGCCCCTGCCCCGGCCCGACGCCACCGGGGCTCGTGTCCAGAACCTTAGAGCACATGAGCGACACGAGTCAGATCCAGGTCTCCGCGCACGGACCGGCGCCCCTTTGCGGGACGTGCCCCGCAAAGGGGCGCCGGTCCGTGCCTTTCACCGTCCGCCGCGGGGATGATTAGTATTCTTTTCCGAAGATGAACGAAGGGAAAGGCGCATCGTTTTCGGCTCCACTCGGCCGGGACGCGACCGGTTCACCCTTTCGGCAGCGCAACCTCACGTGATCTCCTCTCGTTGCCACGGCGGCGCAGAAGATCGATCCTCCTATCGGCAATTGCCGTTCGGGCCCGTACCGCCCCCAGCGGTGCGGGCCCGCGGCACGTGCGGAGAAGAAAGAAAAGGGCGGCACGCGGTAAGGCTTACCGCTTACCCGGCGAGCGAGCCCTAGCATTGCCAATCAGCAAGCCTGCAAAGGGGCTTCGTACATTGGAGGTACACCTATGAGGCTGAAGCAGACTGCCGCTGTCTCGCTCTCTGCCGTCGTCCTGACGATCGGTGGCGCCGGCACCACCCATGCCAACGAGGCGCCCAAGTTCCAGAACGACACCCAGATCCTGTCCTGTCTCAATCTCCGGGTCGGCGCCATCACCCTGCTGGGAGCCGACAACGACAACATCGACTGCTCGAGGAACCACGAGAAGAAGACCAAGGTCGAGTCCGTCGAGCACAGGAAGAACGACGCCTCCGAGAAGGACCACGACTTCGACGAGGACTGAGTTCGGCGCCCCCACGGCCGCCCTCCGCTTCCGAAAGGCCGCCCACCGGTGAACCGGTGGGCGGCCTTTCGTCCTTCGGACACGCCCGTGGGACGCGGCAACCGAACGACACCTGCCTGGAGTAACGGCAACGCCGAAACCGGGCTGTTCACAGGTGGAGCGGCACCGGAAAGCGGCTTTTTGCGAGACACGCAGAAACGCAAAGGCATGCAATCGCGGATTCGCTCCGTTAATGTCACCGACGTGGGGGTCACTCCCGCCCTTCCGGTGAACCGGCCACATGGTGACTGTACTCCGGAAACCGATTCTCCGACCGCTCGGCGGCGGTCGGAGGGCATCGGACCTTTCCTTCTCTCGTCAAGGAGACAAGACCGCATGAAGCTGAAGAAGACGCTCGTCGTTTCGTTCGCTGCCGCCATGGCCCTTGCGGGTGGGGCCGGCAGCGCCTACGCCGGCGAGGGTGCCATCAACAACCACACCCAGGTCCTGAGCTGCGACGTGATCGAGATCATCAACCCCGTGATCCTGGCGGCCGACAACAACAACATCGACTGCTCGAGGAACTACAAGGAGCAGACCGAGATCAAGAAGGTGACCAAGGTCGAGAAGGAGGCCAAGTTCACCTTCTCCCCTGAGCTGGAGCAGGCGCAGGGCCAGGGCCAGGGCCAGGGCCAGGGCCAGGAGACCGAGCAGGGCCAGAAGCAGGCCGGCGAGCAGGACCAGAAGGCCGACCAGAAGGCCGACCAGGAGGCTGGCCAGAAGGCCAAGCTCCAGGACTGACGTCCTCTCCTCCCCCCTCTGAAGGAACAGTTCAC
The DNA here is from genome assembly GCF_042681365.1 of Streptomyces desertarenae. Taxonomy (NCBI): domain Bacteria; kingdom Bacillati; phylum Actinomycetota; class Actinomycetes; order Kitasatosporales; family Streptomycetaceae; genus Streptomyces; species Streptomyces desertarenae. The sequence continues at coordinate 536,823 of NZ_JBHUFU010000001.1, forward strand.
AGCGCCGCCCGCCGGTTTCCCGGCGGGCGGCGCCGCGTGTGCGGGCGGCCGGCGGCCTCACAGCACGCGCCGGTCCGCGGTCCCCGGACCGGCGCCGTGGCGGATCCGGCCGAGAACCACGGCGGCGAGCCGGTCGAACGGTACGGGCCCGGTATGGCGGGAGTCGTAACTGACCCCGTGGTTGTCACCGAGGACGTAAACATGCCGGTCCGGCACGACGTCCGTCGAGGAAGGTGATCCGGGCATCCGGTCTCCGGGAAGGGCGGCAACGCGTTTGATCATGGCGGTGGGCAGGGGATCCCCGGATGTGGCGTCCTCCCTGTCCGCACCACCCGCCGGTCGCATCCGGATCGCGACGACCGCCCCTCTGCGCACGAGGCGTGCCGGTACCTTGAGCGCCAGCAGCCGGTCCCCGTCACGGTAGGTGGGGGCCATGCTGGAGCCGCTGACAGCGAGCAGGGCGCAGCGACGCCGGAGCAGGAACGCCACCGCACACCCCAAGGCCGCCGGCCCGGCGACGCTCCCCACCGCCACGTACACGGAACGCCTCCTCACCGGCCGCCTCACGAACTCGGGCCGGGCAGCGAAAGGGGGTGGGTCGCGTACGCCTCCTCGTCCACGGGGTCGTCCGCCCGTTCGCGGTAGCCACGGGACTGCAGCGTGAACAGCCGGTGGTAGGTCCCTTCGCGGCTCATGAGGGCGGCGTGGTCGCCCAGTTCGGTGATCCGCCCGTCCTGAAGGACCGCGATGGTGTCGGCGTCCTTGACCGCGCCGAGCCGGTGCGAGATCAGAACGCTGGTGCGGTCGGAGCGGCGGGCCCGCAGCCGGGTGTGGATCTCGTACTCGGCTGCCGGGTCCAGACCGGAGCTGGGCTCGTCCAGGATCAGCAGGTCCGCGTCGGCACGCAGGAACGAGCGGGCAAGGCCCATCCGCTGCCACTGCCCTCCGGACAACTGCACGCCGGCCGCGTGGTCGTCCTCGCCCCGGAAAGTGCGGCTCAGAAGGGTGGAGTACCCGTGGGGCAGCCGCGCGACGTCCTCGTGCACACCCGCCGACCGGGCCGCCTCCTCGCACCGGCCAGGCACATCGAGGGCGCTCAGGTCGCCGACGGCGATGTTCTCCCGGACCGTGAGCTCGTAGCGCATCGGATCCTGGAAGGTGGCGGCGATGCGTCGCCGCAGTTCCACCGGGTCCATGTCGTGCAGGTCGACGCCGTCCCAGAGGATGCGGCCGCGGGTGGGGTCGTAGAACCGGCACATCAGCTTGACCAGCGTCGACTTCCCCGAGCCGTTGACCCCCACGAGTGCCAGTGCCTTCCCGGCCTCGATGCGCAGGTCGACGCCGCGCAGCACCCAGGGCGTGCCCTCGTCGTAGCGGAACCACACGTCCCGCAGTTCGACGGCGTCCCGCAGGGGCGGGACCGCAGTGGCGCACCGGGGGGTGGGAAGGTCGGGGCCGAGCCTCACCACGGTGACGTAGTGGTCGAACATCATCAGGGAGTGGTGCACCTGCCCGGTCTCGCCGGCCAGTCCCGCGATACCGCTCTGCACGGCGGGAATGGCGGCCAGCACCAGGGAGACGCCGCCGACCGTCATGGTTCCCCGTGCGGCGGACCCGACCGCCCACAGCAGTGCGGCCCCCGCCAGGACGGAGGCGGCCACCTGCAAGGAGGCCTGCACGCGCAGTTCCCTGCGGTCCATCAGCTCCCGAAGGCCGTCCGCCTTGCGTCGCTCGGCCAGCAGACGTTCCCGGAAGAAGCCTCCGGCGGCGTAGAGCCGGATCTCCTTGGCGGCCTCCACACTCGACAGCAGCGTCGCGTAGAAGAGCTCCCGGCGCTCGGTGGGGCTGATCTCCCAGAAGGTGGCGGCGCGCCGACGACTGAGCATGATCTCCGCCCAGAGCACGGGGACACCGGACAGCGACACGACGACGGCGAGCAGAGGATGCAGGACCGCGAGGGAACCGACGAAACCCACGAGGAGGACGCAGCTGCGGACGATGCCCGCCACCGCCTGCGTCACCTGGAAGGGGGCGAGCCCGCCGGCGTGCTGCGCCATCCTGAGCCGGTCCAGGAACTCCGGGTCCTCGAAGCGGCCCAGCCCCACGAAGCCGTCGACGGCGGTGTGCAGCCGTTCTTGGACGAGAAGACTGGTCGCACGGGTCATCCTGGCCTGGAGGTAGCCGGTGAGCTGAGGGGCGCCGGCCATCACCGCGCCGGCGGTGGCCAGCGCGACGGCGGGGCCGAAGGTCTCGTGGACGCCACTGCCTGCCGCGAGTCCGTCCAGGATGTCCTTGACCAGCCACGTGACCACCACGGGCGCCGCGGCGGACACAACGGTCACCGCCAGGAATCCGGCCATCACGACGGGAGTGGCACGCAGGCCGAGCCCGAGAGCCGACATCACGGCGCGGTGGAGCGGCACCGCGCGGGGTGGCGCGGTGGTACCCGGGGCGGGGCTCATACCCGCCCGGCCGGAACGGCGGTGAGGACCGAGTCCCCGACCGCGGCCACGGCGGGTGGCTCCCCGTCCGGTGCCGAGACGGCGAACTGGGAAGGGAAGGCATTGACTGCGAACGCGCTCGCGCAGGGCCCCTCCGGTGTCTCCCGTACGACCCGCGCCACGGGGGAGAGCTGCTCGGCCATCGCCTGAGCCTCGTCCTCGTATCGCCGCTCGCCGCTCCCCGCCACCACGACGGCGATCACCTGGCGCCGCCCCTGGAGTGCGCCGGCCTGCTCGACGAAGCGGGGCAGCTTGTCCCGGCACGGCTTGCAGCCCGGGGCGAAGAACGACACCACGGCACCGTCGGTGAGATCACGTTCCGTCAGTGGCATGCCCTCGATGCACCGGGTGCTGAAGGGTGCCACGGTCGCGCCCACGGGGATGCCGCCCTCCTCGGTGAGGACCGGGGCGGCGGAGGACTGCTTCCGGAGCCGGCGGAGAACCGCGAGCGTCAGCATGAGGTCCAGCGCGCAGAGCGCGCCGACGACCACCAGGGCTATGGCCAGGTAGACCATGGTCGGCCTCTTCTCGGTAGAGGGATCAGGTGCTCGTACGGGCCGGGGCGGCGGGTGCGGCCCGCAGCAGCGTCACCAGTTCGTCTCCGACCACCAGGACGAGAGCGGCCGTCGCCCCGCACAGCCAGGCGGCGAACCGGGCCTGCCAGGAGAGATGCCCGCTCTCCCACACGCCGGGGGCGGCCGTCACCGCGACCGCGAGGAGTACGGCATTGCGTACGAGTTGGGGTGGGCCGACAGGGTCGGCCGAGGTGCCGAAACATCGGCAGGCCACCTGCTTCCCGGCACGCAGGGCGCGGACGACGGCGCAGGTGAACGAGACCAGCAGACCGATCATCGTCAGAAGACCGATCGTCGCCGGAAGTCGGCCACCGTACGCCGCGGGCCAGGCCAGGAGCAGGGCGCCTGCCGCTTCCGCGAGGACGACGCCCGCCGCGAGGACAGGCGCCCGGGCGGCGGACACCCGCCCCAGCGTCTCCACGGAGTACGTGAAGGCGTGGAACGACTCCGCGTTCCTGGTCTTTCCGAGGACGGCCGCCGCGAAGACCAGGACGAGCGCGATCCGGCTCACGGCCGAGACGAATTCCACTGGGTCTCCCGGGGAGAGGTCAGTGGCCCGGCCCAGGTGCAGGCCGGGCCACGAGACGGGTTGCACGGTGCCCGAAGGGGGGCGGCCCCACGGCGGTGACGGGTCACGGCGCCGAAGGGAGGACTACTGCCCTACGCCCCGCGGAGGGTCGCGGAGCCGGACGGGCCGGGCCGGTTCAGCAGCCGCAGCTCATGAACTCGCGCCTGTTGAAGTCACAGGACCAGACGCGCTGCGTGTAGTTGCCGAAGCTGCCGCAGGGGCTGTTGATGCACCGGTAGATCCAGTAGCCGGTGCACGCGCTCGCCGTCTCCTGCGGCACCAGGCGCTCCAGCATGCGGTCGGCCAACCCGCGTACGGTCTTCATGCGATGTCCCTTCCGTCGGTTCTTCTGTGGTCTGGCGATTGCGTCGGGGCGCCGGGCCGCACGCGGCGGTCCTCCCCGTGGTACGGGATGCGCCCCGCCGGTCGATCGGTCGGGTGTCCCTGTCCGGTCGGCCGGGGCGTTGCAGAGTCTTCGCCGAGCCTCGGCCGGTGGCAACGACCGGAGGGCGTTCGGAACGGTTCGGAACAGCGCGCGAGAAGGGTGCGCCGGTGCCGGGGAGGAGAGCCCCCCGCATCGATCGGACCGCTCCGGGGCCTGCCCTCGAACGGATCCTGCCCACGGCGGGAACGATGTGGGTGTGACCGCCGCTCCGCAGGGGGTGGCGGTCCCGTCGTACGGGTGGCGATGCCGCGGAAGCCCTTGAGCCGGTTGGAGCGGCGTTCGACGGTACCGCGGCGGTGGTGGATCCCACGGCCGAAGCCCGGTGGCCGGCCGCCCCGGCTGCGGCGGTGCTTTCGCCGGCCGGCCTTGTCGGCGGTGACGTGGCCGGGGCGGCGGGTCACGCCGGGAGACACCGGTGTGGACCTTGTGGACCGTCGTGCCGCGGACCTGCCGGCCCTCCACGCGTGGCCGGCCCGTGGCGGCCCGCGGGATCACCGGAGCGGACAGCCCCCCTCGTGGCCGGTGAGTTCACGATGGCGCGCCACCCCGCCGTGATCGGCCACCCGATGGCCTTCGAAGACGGACCCTAGATCCAGGTGTCCAGCCACATGCGGTTCTGCCAGGCGTCCTTGGGGATCTCCAGACCGGTGTAGATCGGGTGGAAGTACACGAAGTTCCACACGATCAGCAGGACCAGCACGCCCGCGCCGACGGCACCCACCGCCCGCCGCCGCTCCGAGCTCCCGGGCGGCCCGAGGAGCGCGCCGATCGCCAGCGCCAGCGCCAGGCACAGGAACGGCACGAAGACGACGGCGTAGAAGTAGAAGATCGTGCGCTCCTCGTAGAGGAACCACGGCAGCCAGCCCGCCGCCACCCCGCACAGGACCGCGCCCGCCCGCCAGTCGCGCCGCAGCCCCCAGCGGTAGAGGCAGTACAGCAGCGCGAAGCAGGCGGCCCACCACAGCAGCGGGGTGCCCAGCGCCAGCACCTCGCGGGCGCAGCCGGAGTCGGCGGTGCAGCCGCCCTCGCCGCGTTCGGAGGACTCGTAGAAGTACGACACCGGGCGGGCGGCCACCGGCCAGCTCCAGGGGTGGGACTGGTAGGTGTGCTCGGACGTCAGCCCGACGTGGAAGCGGTAGACCTCGGCCTCGTAGTGCCACAGGCTGCGCAGCGGCGCGGGGACCCAGGTCATGTCGATCTGCGGCAGGGGCAGCTTCAGACCGGTGAAGGGCACGGGCAGCGACTCCGGCGACAGCCCGCGCCGGCCCTCCGCCCAGGTGCGGAAGTAGCCCTCCCTCCCGGCGAACCAGCCGGTCCAGCTGACCAGGTAGGTGACGGCCGCCACCGGCACCAGCGACGCGAACGCCGGCCCGGCGTCGCGGCGCAGCATCGACGGGTAGGGGTACCGCGCCCCGGCGGTGCGGCGGGACGCGGCGTCCCACAGCACGGTGAGGATCCCGAAGGCGGCCAGGACGTACAGGCCGCTCCACTTGGTGGCGCACGCCAGGCCCAGGCAGACCCCGGCCGCCAGCCGCCAGGGGCGCAGGCCCAGGGTCAGCCGGTCGCCGACGCCCGGGTCGGGCCGCCCGTCCGGGGGGAGGGCCGCGGCCAGCCGGGCGCGCGCCCGGTCCCGGTCCACCAGCAGGCAGCCGAAGGCCGCCAGCACGAAGAACATCAGCACCAGGTCCAGCAGCGCCGTGCGGCTCATGACCAGGTGCAGCCCGTCCACGGCGAGCAGGAGGCCCGCCAGGCAGCCCAGGGCCGTGGAGCGGAACAGGCGCCGGCCGATGCGGCAGACCATCAGGACCGACAGGGTGCCCAGCACCGCCACCATGAAGCGCCAGCCGAAGGGCGTCAGGCCGAACATCGCCTCGCCCAGGGCGATGACCCACTTCCCCGCGGGCGGGTGCACCACGTACGAGGCCGCCTCGCTCAGCGGCGCCGCGGCGGGGTTCTCCAGGATGGCCTCGTTGGCCTTGTCCGGCCAGGTCCCCTCGTAGCCGAGCCGGTACAGGGACCAGGCGTCCTTGGCGTAGTACGTCTCGTCGAAGATCACCGCGTGCGGCGAGCCGAGGTTCCAGAAACGCAGGATCCCGGCGAACAGGGCGACCAGCACCGGCCCGGCCCACTCCGCCCAGCGCCCCAGCCGCCGCGCGTCGGCCCCGTCCAGCCCGAGCGAGCCCCACAGCCGGCCGCCGCCGGGCTCCGGGTGGGGCGGCACGAGCCGCTCCCGGGCGCCGGAGCGGGCGGGCGCCGCGTATCCGTAGCGCCGCAGCCGTACCCGCCACTGCGGGGGGCGCTCCCCGACGGGCTCCCCGTGCCGGGCCTGAGTCGCGGTGTCACTGGTCACGCGGGCCATCGTAGGGAACGCCCCTGCCCGGCGGCGCGGTGCGGCGGGCAGGCGGACGGGAGGCGGCCGCCGGGGGGCGGCGGAACTGGGAGGATGGCGGGGTGAGCGGAACACTCGTACTGGCAGGCACTCCCATCGGCGACGTCTCCGACGCACCGCCGCGGCTCGCGGCGGAGCTGGCGCGGGCCGACGTCGTCGCCGCCGAGGACACGCGGCGGCTGCGGCGGCTCACCCAGGCGCTGGGGGTGGAGGTCGCCGGCCGGGTGGTGTCGTACTTCGAGGGCAACGAGGCCGCGCGCACCCCGGAGCTGGCCGACGCGCTGGCCGGCGGCGCCCGGGTGCTGCTGGTGACGGACGCGGGGATGCCGTCGGTCTCCGACCCCGGCTACCGGCTGGTGGCCGCCGCCGTGGAGCGCGGGATCAGGGTGACCGCCGTGCCGGGGCCCTCCGCCGTGCTGACGGCGCTGGCCGTCTCGGGGCTGCCGGTGGACCGCTTCTGCTTCGAGGGGTTCCTGCCCCGCAAGGCGGGCGAGCGGCTGTCGCGGCTGCGCGAGTGCGCCGGGGAACGGCGCACCCTGGTGTACTTCGAGGCGCCGCACCGGCTGGCCGCCGCCCTGGCCGCCATGGCGGAGGTCTTCGGCGCCGGACGGCGGGCGGCGGTGTGCCGGGAGCTGACCAAGACCTACGAGGAGGTCCGCCGCGGCACGCTGGAGGAGCTGGCCGCCTGGGCCGGGGAGGGTGCGCGGGGCGAGATCACGGTCGTCGTCGAGGGCGCCCCGGCGGCCGGACCGGGGGACGTGGACGCCGCCGAGCTGGTCCGCCGCGTCGCGGTGCGCGAGGCGGCCGGGGAGCGCCGCAAGGAGGCGATCGCCGCGGTGGCGCGCGAGGCCGGGCTGCCCAAGCGGGAGGTGTTCGACGCCGTGGTGGCCGCCAAGAACACGCGGGATCCGCAGGAGGGCTGAGCGGTCCGGCCGGACCGCCCGGACCGGGGAACGGAAAAATCCGGAGCACACCCGTGCATTTCGGACAGGAATGGGGTCTCCTGGTAGGAGAGCGGGAGGAGGTCCCCATGTCCGGTCCCCTGGACCCCGCGGCCGAGCCGCCCCCCACCCCGCGGCACGGCCGCGAGGAGTACTCCTTCGCCTGCATGCACTGCGGGTACGGGTGGGAGCAGGCGTACGAGATCCGGCACCACACCGACCTGGACGGGCGTCCGTTCGTCACCTGGCACGACCCCGCCGGCGGCCGGCGCGTGCCCTCGCCGCTGACGCGGCCGGTCTGCCCGAACTGCGAGTCGCACGTGGTGCGGATCATGCGGCCCGGGTGGGTGTACGCGGCCGAGCACGCCCTGCCCCGCGAGTGAGGCGCAGGCGCGCGGCGGACGGCGGTGCGCGCCCGGCGCCCGTCGGAGCGCGCGGGAGCGCGTCCTAGGATCGCGGGCATGGAGAAGTCCGCGAAGCCCGCGCAGCCCGCACCGCCGCCGCCCGCACCGCTGGGCGTGCCGGTCGCCGACTCGCACACCCACCTCGACATGCAGGACTCCACCGTCGAGGAGGCGGTGGAGGCCGCCGCCGCCGTGGGCGTCACGACCCTGCTCCAGGTCGGCTGCGACCTGGAGCGCTCGCGCTGGTCGGCCGAGGCCGCCGCCGCGCACGACGCCGTGTGGGCCGCCGTCGCCCTGCACCCCAACGAGGCGCCGCGCCTGGAGGCCGAGGGGGGCCGCGGGGCGCTGGACGAGGCGCTGGACGGCATCGCCGCCCTGGCCGCCCGCCCGGAGGTGCTGGGCGTGGGCGAGACCGGCCTGGACCACTACCGCACCGGCGAGGAGGGCCGGGCCGCCCAGGAGTACTCCTTCCGCCGCCACATCGAGCTGGCCAAGCGGCTGGACAAGACGCTGGTGATCCACGACCGGGACGCCCACGGGGACGTGCTGCGCGTCCTGGAGGAGGAGGGCGCGCCCGAGCGGACCGTCTTCCACTGCTTCTCCGGCGACGCGGAGATGGCCGGAGTGTGCGCGGCGAAGGGCTGGTTCATGTCCTTCGCCGGGAACGTCACCTTCAAAAGCGCCCGGCCGCTGCGCGACGCCCTGGCCGCCGCCCCGCCCGAGCTGCTGCTGGTCGAGACGGACGCGCCCTTCCTGACCCCGGCGCCGTACCGGGGGAGGCCGAACGCCCCCTACCTGATCCCGTACACGCTGCGCGCGATGGCGGAGGTCAAGGGCATGTCCGAGGACGCGCTCGCGGAGCACGTGGCGGCCAACGGAGCCCGCGCCTTCGGCTGGTGAGGCGGGACGGCGCGGGCACCCCGGCATGCACCCGGAGTGACGGCGGGGGCGGCGAATGACCGCTTTTCACAACTGTGAGTAGTCATACGACTTGGGGGAGGCGCGCGTCCTCCGCTAGGGTCCCGGCCCGCCACCCGGACTTGGGAGTACGTCGTGAGCCATCCGCAGGGGATCCAGCAGTACGCGTACGCGTACCCCGCCGCGCCTCCGCATCCGCACCGGCCCTGGCCGTCCCCCGAGGACGGTCCGGGGCAGGGGGACGGGTACGAGCGGGACCCGTACGACACCTACCGGCCCTCGTACGAGCCCGGCCCTCCGTACGGGGAGCCGTACGGGGAGCCGTACGGGCTCTGGGAGGCCCGCGAGCCGTACGGGGCCTGGGAGGTCCGCGAGCCGGACCACGCCCGGGGGGCCCGCGAGGCGTACGGGTTCCACGAGCCGTACGGCGGCTACGGCCCCCCGCCCCCGGGCGGCGGGTCCGGCGACCCCCGCGGCGTCCGCACCGGGGTGCGGGAGGACGCCCCGGAGCCGGTGCCCGGACCGGCCGCCCCCTCCGAGCCGGACACCCCCGAGCCGACCGTCCTGATCCCCCGCCAGGCGACCGGCGGGCGGGCCGCCGCCCGCCGCGCCGCGCGGGAGCGGAAGGCCGCCCGGCGCCCCGGGGACCTGCGCCGGCTGGTGCCGCAGGCGGTGGTCGTCGCCTTCCTGGCCGGCGGCACCTCGGCCTTCGTCGCCGACGACAAGGCCGTCGAGCTGACGGTCGAGGGGGAGCCCCGCACCCTGCACACCTTCGCCGACGACGTCTCCGAGCTGCTGGCCGACGAGGGCGTGCGGCTCGGCGAGCACGACGCCGTCTCCCCCGCCCCCGGCGAGCCGCTCTCGCACGGCGACCGCGTCACCGTCCGCCACGCCCGCCCCCTGGTCCTCACCCTGGACGGCCGGCCGCGGCGGGTGTGGACCACCGCCCGCACCGTGGCCGAGGCCCTGCGCGGCATCGGGGTGCGTCCGGAGGGGGCGTACCTGTCGGTGCCCGGCGGCCGGGCCATCGGGCGCGGCGGGCTGACGCTGGCGGTGCGCACCGAACGGGCCGTGACCGTCCTGGCCGACGGGCGCGAGCGCACCGTCCGCACCAACGCCGCGACCGTCCGCGAGGCGCTGGAGGAGGCGGGCGTCGAGCTGCGTGGCGAGGACACCGTCTCCGTCCCCCTGGACTCCTTCCCCCGCGAGGGCCAGACCGTCTCCGTCCTGCGCGTCACCGACACCGAGCAGGTGCACGACGAACCCATCCCGTTCCCCACCGAGCGGCGCGCGGACCCGACCCTGACGCGGGGCACGGAGGTGGTGGCCCAGGAGGGATCGCCGGGGCTGCGGCGGACGACGTACCGGGTGCGCACCGTCAACGGGGTGCGGCAGGAGCCGCGGCACACCGGCACCGAGGTGGTGCGCGCGCCCACGCCGCGGATCGTGCGCGTGGGCACCAAGGCGCCGCCCTCCTCCGTGGCCGGCGCCGACCACCTGGACTGGGACGCCCTGGCCCGCTGCGAGTCCGGCGGGCGCCCGGACGCGGTGGACCCCTCCGGCACCCACGGCGGGCTGTACCAGTTCGACACCCCCACCTGGCGGAGCCTGGGCGGGAAGGGCCGCCCCCAGGACGCGCCGCCGGCCGAGCAGACCCACCGGGCCAAGAAGCTGTACGTGCAGAAGGGCGCGAGTCCGTGGCCGGTGTGCGGCCGTAAACTGCACCGGTGAGCTCAGCCCTCTCCCCCTCCCCCGACGCCGATCCCCTCCTCGGCCCCGCCGACGTCCGCGAGCTGGCCGCCGCCCTGGGGGTGCGCCCCACCAAGCAGCGCGGCCAGAACTTCGTCATCGACGCCAACACCGTCCGCCGGATCGTGCGGACCGCGCGGGTGTCGCCCGAGGACGCGGTGGTCGAGGTCGGGCCGGGCCTGGGGTCGCTGACGCTGGCGCTGCTCCAGGAGGCGGCGTGGGTGACGGCGGTGGAGATCGACGACGTCCTCGCGGCGGCGCTGCCCGCGACGGTCGCCGCCCGCCTGCCCGGCCGCGCCGACCGCTTCGCGCTCGTCCACCACGACGCGATGCGCGTCACCGACCTGCCGGGGCCGGAGCCCACCGCGCTGGTCGCCAACCTGCCCTACAACGTCGCCGTGCCCGTCCTGCTGCACATGCTGGCGACGTTCCCGAGCATCGAGCACGGCCTGGTGATGGTCCAGTCGGAGGTCGCCGACCGGCTCGCGGCCGAGCCCGGCTCGAAGGTGTACGGGGTGCCGTCGGTGAAGGCCGCCTGGTACGCGGAGGTGAGGCGGGCCGGGGCGATCGGGCGGAACGTGTTCTGGCCCGCGCCCAACGTGGACTCCGGGCTGGTCTCGCTGGTGCGGCGGGAGCCGCCGCGCACGAGCGCCTCCCGGCAGGAGGTCTTCGCCGTGGTGGACGCCGCCTTCGCCCAGCGCCGCAAGACGCTGCGGGCGGCGCTGGCGGGCTGGGCCGGTTCGGCCGCGGCGGCCGAGGAGGCGCTGCGGGCGGCGGGGATCGATCCCCGGGCCCGGGGCGAGTCGTTGACGATCGAGGACTTCGCGGCCGTCGCGGAGCGGAAGGGCACCACCGCATGAGCACCACTCCCGGCCGGAGCGCCGCCGCGCCGGCGCCGGTCACCGTACGCGTCCCCGCCAAGGTCAACGTGCAGCTCGCGGTGGGCGGGCTGCGGCCGGACGGCTTCCACGACCTGGCCAACGTCTTCCTCGCCGTCGACCTGTACGACGAGGTCACGGCCTTCCCCGCGGAGCCGGGCGAGGGGCCGTCCGTGACCTGTCTGGGCCCGGACGCCGACCGGGTGCCGCTGGACCGCACCAATCTGGCCGTGCGCGCCGCCGACGCGCTCGCCCTGCGGCACGGCCGCTCGCCGGACGTCCGGCTCCGCATCCGCAAGGAGATCCCCGTCGCGGGGGGCATGGCGGGCGGCAGCGCGGACGCGGCGGGCGCGCTGCTGGCGTGCGACCGGCTGTGGGGCACCCGCACCCCGCGCGAGGAGTTGCTGGCCATCTGCGCCGAGCTGGGCTCGGACGTGCCGTTCTCCCTGGTCGGCGGGGCGGCCCTGGGGCGGGGCCGGGGCGAGCTGCTGACGCCGCTCGACGTCGGCGGCTCCTTCCACTGGGTGTTCGCCGTCGCCGAGGGCGGGCTGTCCACCCCGGCCGTCTACCGCGAGTGCGACCGGCTGCGCGAGGAGCGCGGCCCCGGCGCGGGCGCCGACGCCGTCCCCGCGCCCGAGGCCTCGCCCGTCCTGCTGGCCGCGCTGCGCTGCGGGGACGCCAAACTGCTGGCCGCCAACCTCTCCAACGACCTCCAGCCCGCGGCGGTCTCGCTGCTGCCCGCGCTGGACGACACCCTGGCGGTGGGGACGCGGGCGGGCGCGCTGGCCGCGCTGGTCTCCGGCTCCGGGCCGACCTGCGCGTTCCTGGCCGAGGACGCCGCCTCGGCGACGGAGGTCGCCCGGGTGCTGCGCGCCGAGGGCGTCTGCCGGGCCGCCCGCACCGCCACGGGCCCGGCCCCGGGCGCGACGGTGCTGTCCCCGGCACAGTGAGCGGGGGCCGGGCGCGGACCGGGCCCGCACCGCACGCGCCCTGCCGCCCCGTCCCGGCCGCCGTCCCGGCCGCCGGCCCCGCGCTCAGTCCCCGGCCCCGCCGTCCAGGACGCGGCGCAGCCCCAGGTTGGAGACCAGCAGTCCGCCGTCCACGGGAAGGGTGGCCCCGGTGATCCAGGAGGCGTCGGAGGAGGCGAGGAAGGCGACGGCCGCGGCGACGTCCTCGGGGCGGCCCACCCGGCCCAGCGGGTACTCGCGGGCCGCGCGCTCCAGCACCCCGTCCCTGCCCTCCCACGCCGGCGTGGCGATGGTGCCCGGCGCGACCAGGTTGACCCGTACGCCCCGGGGCGCCGCGTGCCCGGCCAGGGTGCGGGTGAGGGAGGCCAGGCCCGCCTTGGCGGCACTGTAGGCGTGTCCCCCGAAGTCCTGCTCGCCGTTGACCGATCCGATGCTGACGATCGCCCCGCGCCGGTCCGGGGCGGCGGCCAGGTGGGGCAGGGCGGCGCGGGCGCAGCGGAACGCGCCGGTGAGGGTGAGGTCCAGGTCCCGCCGCCACTCCTCCTCCGCGAGGTCCTCGAAGAGCGGGGGGTCGGGATGGATCCCGTAGGCGTTGTTGACCAGGACGTCCAGACCGCCGAAGCACTCCACCGCCCGGCCGACGGCCGCCCGCACCGAGTCGCCGTCGCCCACGTCGCAGACGGCGTGCCGGGCCCGGCCGCCCGCCTCGACCACCTCGCGGGCCGTGCGCTCGGCCCGCTCGCCGTCCACGTCGGTGGCCAGCACCCGGGCGCCTTCGGCGGCCAGCCGCCGGCAGACCGCCGCACCGATGCCCTGTCCGGCGCCGGTGACCAGCGCCGCGTATCCCGTCAGACGTCCCTCGACTCGCCGCACCGGGCCAGCGTAGGACCCGGTCAGCGATCTGTCGCCACCTTGCGCAGGGCCCTGACGAGGGCCTGGGCCCGCGGGTCCGACGTGACCGAGCGCTGCAGGGAGTTGGTCACGTAGGCGAAGGCCAGCCCGCTCTCGGGGTCGGCGAAGGCCAGCGAGCCGCCCCGGCCGGGGTGGCCGAAGGAGCCGGGGCCGAGCATCGGGGAGGACGGGCCGTGGAGCATGTACCCCAGCCCGAAGCGGGTGGCGACCAGCAGGACGCGGTCGGGGCCCGCCGACTCCTCGGTGCGGGCCTGGGTGAGGGTGGCCGGGGCGTACAGCCGCCGGGTGCCGTCCGCCAGGTCGCCGATGAGCGCGGCGTAGAAGCGGGCCAGGGAGCGGGCGGTGGCCACGCCCGAGGAGGCGGCGAGCTCGGCGGCCCGGTAGGCGGGGGCGTTCTCGTCGGGGAGGGGGTCGATGGCGCCGAAGGCGCGGCGGGTGAGGGAGCCCGGGTCCTCCCACGCCGCGGCCACCTCGCGCTTGGGGCGGACCCTCAGGCCGGCGGAGGCGGGGGCGGGAGGCGCCTCCACCTCGGCGATCCGGCCGACCCGGTGGGCCTGGTCCCCGGGGAGCCCGATCCACAGGTCCAGGCCGAGCGGCGCGGCTATCTCGTCGGCGAACCAGCGGCCCAGCGTGCGGCCGGTGACCCGTCTGACCAGCTCGCCCAGCAGCCAGCTGTAGGTCTGGGCGTGGTAACCGTGCGCGGCGCCCGGTTCCCAGGCGGGTGCCTGGGCGGCGACGGCGGCCGGCCCGGAGGTCCCGTCCAGGGCCTGCTCCGGGGTGAGGGGGGTGTCCAGGGCGGGCAGCCCCGCGCGGTGGGTGAGCAGGTGGCGGACCGGCACGCGCTCCTTGCCCGCCGCCTTGAACTCGGGCCAGTAGGTGCCCACCGGGGCGTCCAGGTCCAGCCGTCCGCGCTGGTGGAGCAGGTGGAGGACGGCCGCGGCCGGGCCCTTGGTGACGGACCGGACGACCTGGGCGGTCCCCTCCGTCCAGGGGGTTCGGCCGTGGGGGTCGGCCAGACCGCCCCACAGGTCGACGACCTTGTGCCCGTCCCGGTAGACGGCCACGGCCGCGCCGCGGTCGCCGCGTTCGGTCAGGTTGGCGCGGAAGGCCTCGCGGACCGGCTCGTAGCCGTCCGCGACCGTGCCCTGGACGTCCGCCACTGTGGTTGTGCTCCCGCCGGTCGAGAAGGTGGTGTGTGCACCGTCCATGGTGCTATGCGGCGGAAGGCGCCCCGGACCGGGGGTCGGCTCGCGCGGCGGGCCGGAACGGGCGGCCGGGGGCGCGGGCGCGGGAGGCGGTTTCGTACGCCACCGGATTCACACGCTGCGACCGGGGAAGGTGGAGAAATACCCGACCTTCACGGAACTCTCACAGGACCCGCCCGGATTACCTGCGCCAGGGCGTCATGAAAACGCCCTGACGGGGTCGAAGGAAAGCAGGCCCCCCGGAAGGAGCACCCGATGCCCGCAGTCGTCGACCACAGCGTCCAGGCACGTCTGATCACCGTCCCGTCGGTCACCCGCGAGGTCACCGTCGGGCTGCGCTACGACCGGCACGATCCGTTCGCCGTGCAGCTCGTCTTCCCCTCCGAGGTCTCGCTCGACGGCCAGGAGGTCGCCTGGGTGTTCTCCCGCGAGCTGCTGGAGGACGGGATGCGCGCCAGGGTGGGACCGGGGGACGTGAGCGTCAGGCCGTCGGGAGCGGAGCGGACCGTCATCGAGCTGCGCGCCCCGGAGGGAGTGGCGGTGGTCGAGTTCGACACCGGCAGCCTGCTGCGCTTCCTGCACGGCACCTACCAGCTGGTGCCGCCCGGCACCGAGCCCCTGGAGCTGGACCTCGACCGCGGGCTGACGTCCCTGCTCGGCTGAGCCCTCCGGCCCGCAGGGACGGGCGCCCGGGCCTCCCGCCCGCCCCGTCTGCGCACGCTCCCGCTCCGCCCCGACCGGCCTCCTTTCCGCCCGCTCTTCTCCGCCCGCCCTCCCGCGCCCGCCTGCCGTCCGGTGCCGCGGCGACCGGCCGGGCACCGGACGGCAGGCGGGCCGGAAACCGCCGCCCCGCGAGGGCGGGCGGCACCGGCCCGGTGGACGGGCCGCTGCCCCGGCGCTCCGCGCCGGCCCCCGCTCAGGTGCGGCTCGGCTCCCGCTCCGCCTCCGTCCCCCGCTCCTTCCCGGGCCCGTGCGGCACGGAGGAGCCCGCCGCGGCGAGGTGCCCGCGGAGCCCCTCGCCCTCCACGTCCACGTTCGGCAGGATCCGGTCCAGTCGGCGGGGCAGCCACCAGGCCCGCTCGCCCAGCAGCGCCAGGACCGCCGGGACGACGGCCATGCGCACCACGAAGGCGTCGAAGAGGATCGCGACGGCCAGGCCGAAGCCCATCATCTTGATCATCGGGTCGGACGCCCCGATGAACCCGGCGAAGACGCTGATCATGATGACCGCCGCCGCGGTGACCACGCGGGCGCCCAGCTCGAAGCCGGTGACGATCGCCTGCCCGGGCCGCTCCCCCTGGACGTGCGCCTCGCGCATCCGGGTGACGAGGAAGACCTCGTAGTCCATGGCCAGGCCGAAGACGACGCCGATCATGAAGATCGGCATCATGCTCATGATCGGCCCGGTCTGCTCCACGCCGATCAGCCCGGCCAGCCAGCCCCACTGGAAGACCGCGACGACCGCGCCCAGCGCCGCCAGCACCGACAGCAGGAAGCCGAGCGCCGCCTTGAGCGGGACGAGCACCGAGCGGAAGACCGTCAGCAGCAGGACGAAGGCCAGTCCGACGACCAGCGCCAGGTAGGGCACCAGCGCCTCGTCCATCACCCGCGAGAAGTCGATGTTGATGGCGGTGGCGCCGGAGACGTGGACGGCCGCGCCGGTGCTCTCGCGCAGTCCGTCCGCCCGGTCGCGGATCTCCTCCACCAGCGCCTCGGTCCTGGCGCTGCTGGGCCGGGAGTCCGGTACGACCGTGATGGTGGCGGTGGAGCGGGCCTCGTTGAAGGCCGCCGGGGCGACCGTCACCACGCCGTCGAGCCCGGCGACGGCCTTGCCGACGGCCTGGGCGGCCGCCTCCGGGTCCCGGCTGTCGCGGGTGTCCAGGACGAGCAGGAGCGGGCCGTTGAAGCCGGGGCCGAAGCCCTCGGCCATCAGGTCGTAGGCGCGGCGCTGGGTGGTGCTGGTGGGCTGGTTGCCCTCGTCGGGGAGGCCGAGGTTCATGCTCGCCACCGGCAGGGCGGCCGCGCCCAGGCCCAGCACGGCCGTCAGCAGCACCGCCAGCGGACGGCGCAGCACCAGCCGGGCCCAGCGCACCCCCAGGCCGTTCCCGCCCCGGTCGGGGTGGGGCACGCCGGTGGCGGGGTTGGCCCTGCGGACGCGGCGGCCGAAGATCCTCTTGCCGACGAAGCCGAGCGCCGCCGGGACCAGGGTGAGGGCGACCAGGACGGCGATGACGACGGTGGCGGCCGCGGCCAGGCCCATCTTGGTGAGGATCGGGATGTTCACCACGGCCAGGCCGGCCAGGGCGATGACGACGGTCAGACCCGCGAAGACCACCGCCGAGCCGGCGGTGCCCACGGCGCGTCCGGCGGCCTCCTCGCGGTCGCGGCCCTCGACCAGTTCGGCGCGGTAGCGGGAGGCGATGAACAGCGCGTAGTCGATGCCGACCGCGAGGCCGATCATCATCGCCAGGGTGGAGGTGGTGGCCGACAGACCGAGCGTGGCGCCCAGGGCCGCGATCCCCATGATGCCGATCATGACGCCGACCAGCGCGGTGATCAGGGGGGACCCGGCCGCGACGAGGGAGCCGAAGGTGAGCACGAGCACCACGGCGGCGACGGCTATGCCGATGATCTCGCCGTGGCCCATGTCGGGCTCCACGAAGAGGGCGTCACCGCCGGCCTCGACGGTCAGGCCGGCGTCCCGGCCCCGTTCGAGGGCCTCCTCCAGGTCCTGGCGGGAGGCGTCGGTGAGGTCCGGCGCGGGCACCTCGTACTGGACGCTCGCGTAGGCGATGGTGCCCTCGGCGCTGACGGTCCCCGTCGTGAAGGGGTCGGTGACGGCGGCGGTCTGCGGACCGTCGAGGGCTCCGACGACCTCCTCCACGGCGGCCCGGTGGTCGGCCGCGGTGATCTTCCGGCCGTCCGGCGCGCGGAAGACGATGCGCGCCGTGGCGCCGTCGGCGTTGGCGGCGGGGAAGTGCTCCTCCATCAGGTCGAAGGCCCGCTGGGCCTCGGTGCCGGGGAGGGAGAAGTCGTCGTCGGGCGGATCGGACGCCTGGGACGCGGCCGCTCCGGCGAGCACCAGCAGCGCCGCCCAGACCAGGGCGACGAGGCGGCGGCGCCGGAAGGAGAACCGGCCGAGTCTGTACAGGAGTGTGGCCACGGGCGGGGCCCTTTCGGTCTCGGGACGGCGCCGCGCACGGTCGGCGTGCGCGCGGACACCGCGGGCGGGAGACGGACGCGGATTTTTCTGGGAGTCCGTGTCAGAAGACGCCGACTCGCACGAGCCGGGGTGAGCGGTCCCGGCCGGTGAGACCCAGATCACTCCGCGGTCCGGCATCCCGCAGGAGTTGCCCCGGACGGGTGCGCTGCCGACCATGGGAGGGGTGACCGCGACATCCGGATCCCCAGGCCCTTCCACCCCGGCGGCTCCGCCCGGCGCGGAGCCCGCCGGCGCCCCCGGCCCGGCCGGCTCCCCGGGCGCCTACCTGAGGTTCCCGCACCTGCACGGCGAGCTGATCTGCTTCACCGCCGAGGACGACCTGTGGATCGCCCCGCTCGCCCCCGGCGCGGACGACCCGCCGCGCGCCTGGCGGCTGACGGTGGACCGCACCCGGATCGGGCACCCCCGCTTCTCCCCCGACGGCCGCAGCATCGCGTACACGAGCTGGCGCAGCCTCGACCCGGAGGTGCACCTCACCTCCGTCGACGGCGGCCCGTCGCGGCAGCTGACGTACTGGGGCGCCGTCGACACCGAGGTGTGCGGCTGGACGCCCGACGGGGACGTGCTGGCCGTGGCCTCGCACGGCCAGCCGTTCTCCCACTTCGCCTGGGCCTACCGGCTGCCCACCGACGGCGACCCCGGCGAGCGGCTGCCCTGGGGGCCGGTGTCCCACATCGCCGTCGCCGACCTGGCGGG
The DNA here is from genome assembly GCF_042681365.1 of Streptomyces desertarenae. NCBI lineage: Bacteria > Bacillati > Actinomycetota > Actinomycetes > Kitasatosporales > Streptomycetaceae > Streptomyces > Streptomyces desertarenae. Next base: position 555,195 of record NZ_JBHUFU010000001.1, read on the forward strand.
CGAGCGCCGCACCCTGCTGCTGACCGGCAAGCCGCCGCACGAGCCCGCCGCCTGGAAGCGCTACCGCGGCGGGGCGATGGGACGGCTGTGGCTGGAGGGCCGGCGGCTGGTGCCGGACCTGTACGGGCACCTGGACTGCCCCATGATCGTCGCCGGCCGGATCGCCTTCCTCTCCGACCACGAGGGCGTCGGCAACCTCTACTCCTGCCTGCCCGACGGCACCGGCCTGCGCCGCCACACCGACCACGCCGACTTCTACGCCCGCCACGCCTCCACCGACGGCGAGCGCGTGGTCTACCAGTGCGCCGGCGACCTGTGGCTGGTGGACGACTTCTCCCCGTACGCCCGGCCGCGCCGGCTGCCGGTGAAGCTGGGCGGACCGCGGGCCGGGCGCCGTCCCTACCAGGTGTCGGCCGCGGGCCACGTGAACTCCCTGGCCGTGGACACCACCGGGCGGGCCAGCGCGGTGGGCGTGCGCGGCAGCCTGTACTGGCTCACCCACCGCGACGGCCCGGCCCGGGTGATCGCCGACACCCCGGGGGTGCGGGTCCGGCTGCCGGAGATGCTGGGTTCCACCGGGCAGATCGCCTACGTCACCGACGCCGGGGGCGAGGACGCGGTGGAGATCGCCCACCTGCCGCGGGCCAGCGGCGCACGCGAGCCGCGGCGGTCGGCGTCCGGGCGGCTGGGCCGGGTGCACGAGCTGGTCGCCTCCCCGGACGGCGCCACCCTCGCCGTCGCCGCGCACGACGGGCGGCTGCTGCTGGTGCCCGCGGGGACCGGCGAGGAGGAGGACGGCGGTGACGGCGGCGGGGACGGCGAGGTCGTCGAGCTGGTCCGCTCCGAGGCCGGCCCCGTGCGCCACCTGGCCTTCTCCCCCGACTCCCAGTGGCTGGCCTGGGCCCAGCCCGGCACCGGCGGCATGCTGGGCCACATCCGGATCGCCCGCCTCTCCGACCGCACGATCCTGGACGTCACCGAGGGCCGCTTCGAGGACGAGCAGCCGGTCTTCACCCGGGACGGCCGCTACCTGGCCTTCCTCTCCTGGCGCGGTTTCGATCCGGTGTACGACGTGCACACCGGCGACCTGTCCTTCCCGCTGGGCTGCCGCCCCTACCTGGTGCCGCTCTCCTCGGCCACGCCCTCGCCGTTCGCGCTCTCCCCCGAGGGCCGGCCGGCGGCCGGCGGACTGGATCCGGACGCGCTCGGCGGACCGGCCGGGGAGGAGGGGACGGTTCTGGTCGAGGCCGAGGGGCTGGCCAGCCGGGTCACCCCCTTCCCCGTGGCGGCCTCGAAGTACTCCTCGCTCCAGCCGGTCGCCGGCGGCGGGCTGGTGTGGCTGCGCTGGCCGATCTCCGGGGCGCTGGGCGAGACCTTCGCCAACCCCGCCGACACCTCCGGCCGTCCCACCCTGGAGCACTTCGACCTGGTCAAGGCCAAGCGGACCGAACTGACCAGGGACATCGACTGGTTCGCCGTCAGCGGCGACGGCACCCGCCTGGTGGTCAACGACGACGGCGACCTGCGCGCCGTCCCGGCCGCCGAGGCCGCCGACGGCGACTCCACCACCTACCTGGACCTGCGCCGCATCCTGCACGACGTCGACCCCTGCGCCGAGTGGCGGCAGGCGTTCGGCGAGGCGGGCCGGATCATGCGGTCGTACTTCTGGGACCCGGGGATGTCCGGCGTCGACTGGGACGCGGTCCTCGGCCAGTACCGTCCGCTGGTCGAGCGCGTCGCCTCGCCGGACGAGTTCGCCGACCTCCTCCGCGAGACGATGGGCGAGCTGGGCACCTCCCACGCCTACGTCTCGGCCGCCCGCCGCAACGAGGGGCCGGCCCACTACCAGCGGCCCATCGGGCTGCTGGGCGCCGACCTCGCCCGCGACGGGCGGGGCCGCTGGCGGGTGGAGCGCATCCTGCCCGGCGAGTCCTCCGACTCCCGGGCCCGTTCCCCGCTGGCGGGCTCCGGCATCCGCGAGGGGGCGGTGCTCACCCACGTCGACGGGCGCCCGGTGGACCCGGTGACCGGGCCGTTCCCGCTGCTGGCCGCCGCCGGCGGCACCACCGTGGAACTGGCCTTCCTCACCACCGGGCCCGGTGAGCCGCCGGACGCCGAGCCGCTGCGCCCCCGGCGGGTGGCCGTCGTCCCCCTGATCGACGAGCGGCCGCTGCGCTACCAGGACTGGGTGAGCCGGCGGCGCGCGGTGGTGCGGGAGCTGAGCGGGGGCGCGTGCGGCTACCTGCACATCCCCGACATGGGCGGTTCGGGCTGGGCGCAGTTCAACCGCGACCTGCGCATGGAGGTCTCCCGGCCCGCGCTGATCGTGGACGTGCGCGGCAACGCGGGCGGCCACATCAGCGACCTGGTGGTGGAGGCGCTGACCCGGACGATCCTCGGCTGGGACCTGGTGCGCGACGCCCAGCCCGTCAGCTACGCCTCCAACGCCCCGCGCGGTCCGGTCGTGGCGCTGGCGGACGAGGCCACCGCCTCCGACGGCGACATGATCACCGCGGCGTTCCGGCTGCTGGGGATCGGCCCGGTCGTCGGCACCCGCACCTGGGGCGGGGTGGTCGGCATGACCGGGCGGCACCGGCTCGGCGACGGCACGGTGATCACCGTGCCGATGAACGCGGCGTGGTTCGACGAGTACAAGTGGTCGGTGGAGAACCACGGCGTGGAACCCGACATCGAGATCCTGCGGACGCCGACGGACTGGGCCGAGGACCGCTACCCGATGCTGGAGACGGCCGTGCGCACCGCCCTGGACCTGCTGGAGCGGCACCCGGCCGCCGAGCCGCCCGGTTACGACGACGTCCCCGACCGCAGCCGCCCGCCGCTGCCGCCGCGCCCGTGACCGTCCGTTCTGCACCACTTGTCATGGCATGCCGGATTGATGGGTACCCGGTGCCCCGACCGTACCGACGACATCCGGGAGTACGCATGGGCACGTCGGACAAGCAACCGGACGACTTCAGCGAGGCCAGGAACAGGCGCCAGACGGCGCAGGGCGGCCCCGGCGAGGGCGGCGACCGCTCCCGGCAGGGGGACGACCGCTCCCGGCGGGGGGACGACCGCGACCGCGGGACGGAGGACTGGAAGCTCCACCCCCACGGGGACAGCCCGGCGGAGTGGGACGAGGAGGACAGGCCGGACGCCTAGCCGGCCGTCCGGCAGCCGCGGCCGGGCCCCGGGAGGCACTCCCTCCCGGGGCCCGGCCGGTGGCTCCGGGGCGCCTCAGGCCGGCTCACCGGGCGGACCCCCCTCGCGGCGGGCCCGGTCGAGCGCCCGGGCGGCCTCGCGGACGCCGGCGACGGCGGGCCTGTCGCGGTTCTTCGCCGCCCAGGCCACCGCCGAGGTGGACGGGGGCAGGTCGGCGACGTCGACGTAGCGCACCCCCGGGCGGGGGAAGAGGTCCCGTGCGGCCGCGGGCAGGAAGCTCATGACCCCTCCCTGGGCGACGGCGTGGAGCAGCGCCTCCATGTCCGGCACGACGGGGCCGTAGCGGACGGGGGAGCCGTCGGGGCGCGGATCGACGGCCCAGAAGTCCCACCACACGCGCGGCGCCTCCGGCGGGACGTCCACGACGGGGTACCCGGAGAGCTGCGCCATCGTGAGCCGGGACCCGGCGGCGAGGGGGTCGCCGGCCGGCAGACAGGCCACCCTGGGCTCGACGGCGAGCCGGTGGAACTCGATCCCCTCGGGCACCGGCGGCCGCAGGAAGACCACGTCGGCCTCCTCCCGCGTCAGCGCGGCCACGTGGTCGGCGAAGTTGAGGCTCACGACGCGCACCGTCATGCCGGGGTGCCGCCGCCGCAGTTCGCCGAGCACGGCCTGCGTGTGCGGCATGGACGCCTCGGCCCCGATGGCGCCCGCCACCAGTTCCCCGGACAGCCGGCGCGTCTGCGCCGCGGCGACGCGCCGCAACCGGTCCGCGGCCTCGACGGCGGCCCGGACCTCCGGCAGCAGCGCCCGTCCGGCCGCGGTCAGCTCCACCGTGCGGCTCGTCCGCTCGAACAGCCGCAGCCCCAGCCTCCGCTCCAGGTCCCGGACCTGCTGGCTCAGCGCCGACTGGGTGACGAACAGCAGGCCGGCCGTACGGCCGAAGTGCAGCTCCTCGCTGAGCGCCAGGAACACCCGCAACTGGCGGATCGTCGGTTCCGCGGACGTCCCCGCGCCCGCGCGGCGGGTCCCGTCCCCGCGCTCACCTGCGACCATGACGACTCCTTATGGGTGCGCTGGGTTGTCTCACCATCACGCACCTGCCGCCGGGCACGCGGCTGTGCGATCGTCTCAACCACCCGCCGGTCCGGCCTGACCGGCATCGGGCGGGGAAGAGCCCGGCATGTGTCCGGGGCGGGGGAAACGGGGAGGACACGACATGGTTCGACTGCGTCTCCACAGTCCGGACGGGCACCTCGGGGCGTCAAGGGGCTTTCCGGTCCTTGTGGGGTCCGCACCGCGCCACCGCACCGGGGCGCCCCGGTACGGCGGCCGCACCGCCGCCGCCTCCGCACGGCCGCCCGGCGGCCGGTTCCCGGGCGCCGGCACGTGCTGACGCGCCGGCTGCGTGCCGGCCCGCCGCCGGGACCGGAGGGCGGCCGCGCACACCGGAGGGGACCGGTGACGGCCCCGAGCCGGGCGCGCGCCTCGCGCACCCCCGTGCGGAGCCTTCTGGCGGCCCTCCTCCTGGCGGGTGCCGGATGCACCGCACCGCCCGCGGCGGACTCCGCTCCCGAGCCCCGGGACGGCGCCGCGCGGCAGGACACGTCCGCCCCACGGGCCGCCGGGCGGATCCCGGCGGACGACCTCGGCCTCCTGCACGAGGCCGAGCAGGAACTCCAGCGCAGGTGCATGGCGGCCAAGGGCTTCCGCCTCTGGCCCGTGCCGGAGGAGCCGCTCCCCGAGGCGCGCGACTTCCCGTACGTGGTCGACGACCCGGCGTGGGCACAGCGGTACGGCTACGGCAGCTCCCTGGAGGAACGCGCCGGACACCTGCGCGCCGAGGACCCCAACCGGGTCTATCTGCGCGGTCTGCCGGAGGAGCGCAGACAGGCCGCGATCACGGCCCTGAACGGCTCGCGCTCCGACCCCGGGCAGCTGAGGGCCGTCCTCCCCGGTGGCGCGGTCGTGGGGCACAGCGCCACCGGCTGCCGGGCGGAGTCCTGGCGGGAGCTGTACAAGGACCTCTCCGGCTGGTTCGAGGCGAGGAACGTCGTCGCCAACCTCGGCGCCCCGCGGCACCGGCGGGTCACCGCCGAGCCCGAGTACGCCAGGTCGGTCGCGGCGTGGTCGGCCTGCATGGAGGCGGCGGGGTTCCCCTACGAGGACCCGGCCGACAGCAGGGCCGAGTTCCTCGGGGAGGACCGGCCGCGCGACGCGGCGCGGGAGAAGCGGGCCGCCGTCCGGGAGGCCCGGTGCGCGCTGAGCAGCGGACTGTCGTCCGTGGCCGCGCGCCTGGACCGCCACCACGATCGGGCGCTGCGCCGGGAGCACCGCACGGCGGTGGACCGGCTGGAGCGCCTGCGGGCCGCGGCGCTGCCGCGGGCCCGTGACGTCCTGGCCCGCTGACGGGCCCGGACACCCATGCGCCCACGAGGGCGGGCTCCGCATGCCCGTGCGAGGGGCGCGGGGCGTGAACGAGAACGACCGACAGCACGTCAACGACGATCACCGAGGTGAAGAAGCGTGGCCTTCAACCGAAGCAGGTCCCTGCTCGCCGTCGCGGCGGCCACCGCCGCGCTCGGGCTGGCACCCGCCATCGCGCACGCCGCTCCCGCCGCCCCCGAGGCCGCGCCCGCGGCCGCGGCCGACGGCAACTTCTACGCGTGGGAGCACGAGGGGATGCAGGGACGGCAGGTCTCCTGGTCCGGCAGCAGCACCGACTGGAGCGACCGCAGCATGCTCAACCTGGCGTCCTCCGTGGAGAACCGCGGCTACGCGGGCGCCTACGAGGACGTGCGGATGTACTGGGGCAAGAGCTACACCGGGGCCTCCTACTGCCTGCCCAACGGCGGCTACCTCGTGTACATGACCAGGGACCACTTCCCGCACAACGGCACCGGGGGCGGTCAGTCCCTGAACGACAACGTCGCCTCGCACCGGTGGGGCAACTACTGCTGAGGCCCCGGCCTGAGCCGGCCGGCGGGCGCGGTCGCCGCACGGCGACCCCCCCCGCCGCGCTGCCCGCCCTCCCCGCACCGGCCGGAGGACCGCCGTGCGCGGGGCCCGGACCGGACCGGGACGCCGGGCCCCTCAGCCCTCCGCGCGGGCCCTCTCGTCCGCCGCGCCGCCCGCGCCCACCAGCCCGGTGCGCACGCCGGCGAGCCGGGGCGCGAAGTGCCGCATCTCGCGCTGCCCGGCCACGCCGATGAGCGACGGCAGGCAGCCGCGGATCGACTGCATCCCGCGCAGCCACCCCTGCCCGTAGACGTGGAAGGAGCGGCGCTCGATGCCGGCGACGATCCGGTCCACGGCCGGGCCCAGCGGGTAGGTCCGGTTGGCCGGCCAGGGCAGCCGGCCGCGCAGCTCGCGCATCACCGCGTCCTGGTCGGCGCCGCGCACCATGTCGGTGTCGGTCCAGCTCAGGTAGCCCACGCCGACACGCACGCCCTGGTGGCCGACTTCCGCCCGCAGGCTGTGCGCGAAGGCCTCCACGCCCGCCTTGGAGGCGCAGTAGGCCGTCATCATCGGCGCCGGGGTGATCGAGGCGAGCGAGGCGATCTGGAGGAGGTAGCCGCGCGACTCGATCAGGGCGGGCAGGAAGGCACGGGCCGTGGTGGCGCTGCCGAGGAGGTTGACCTCGACGACCCGGCGCCAGGCGGCCTCGTCGGAGTCCGTGAAGGGGCCGCCCGTGGCCACCCCGGCGTTGGCCACGACGATGTCCACCGCGCCGAAGCGGTCCCGCACCTCGCGGGCGGTACGGGACATGGCCTCGCGGTCGGTGACGTCGGCGTGCCAGTGCGCGGAGTCCGTCGGCAGCCCCGAGGCGACCTTCTCCAGCTCGTCCGGCTCCAGGCCGACCAGCGCGATCCGCGCGCCGCGCGCCGCCAGCCTGCGGGCGAGCAACTCGCCCACGCCCCGGGCGGCGCCCGTCACCACCGCGACCCGGCCCGTGAGGCTCCTGCGTGCCATCTACGACATCTCCTTCTCGGCTGAGGGGGCGGGCGGGCGCGTGTCCCGCGCCAGGTGGTCGCGCACCAGCGCGGCCACCGCGCCGGCGACGGCGTCCGGCGCCTCCACCGGGGCCATGTGGCCCAGACCGGGCAGCTCGGTGAGCCCGGTGCAGTTCGGCAGGGCCTCCGCCAGCCGCCGGGCGTGCACCGGCGGGGTGAGCCGGTCCTTCTCGCCCGCGATGACGGCGGTGGGCACGTCCAGGCCGGCGAGGCCGGCCTCCAGGTCCAGCACCGCCAGGACCTCCCTGGCCCAGGAGGCGCGCACCCGGCGGGGGCAGGCGTGGACGATGCGGGCGCACGCCTCGATCTGCTCGCGGGTGGCGGCGGGCCCCATCGTGGCGTACCGCAGGATCCTCATGCCCAGGGGCGTCACCGGGCCCAGCGGCAGGCTGGAGCCCAGGACGGCCTTCTGGACGCGGTGGCGCAGCCCGCCGGCCCGCAGCGGCACCACCGTGGACTCGTGCAGCAGCCGGGAGCTGCCGGTGTTGCACAGCAGCGCGGCGGCGACGTGCTCGCGCACCTGGGGGCGCCCGGCGGCGGCCATGACCGTCATGCCGCCCATGGAGTGCCCGGCGACGACCGCCCGGGACCCGGCGGCCTCCAGGACGGCGCACAGGTCGTCGGCGAGCGCGGTGGTGGTGTGGCCGCCGGGTCCGGCGGCCGGGGAGCGGCCGTGGCCGCGCTGGTCGTAGGCGATGACGCGGTGCTCGTCCGCCAGGCGCCGGATCACCGGGCCCCAGAAGGCGGTCGAGCAGGTCCAGCCGTGCGCCAGGACGACGGTGGGCCCCTCCTCGCGGCCGTGCTCCTCGACGTGCAGCCGGGAGCCGTCGGCGGAGGTCACGGTCGTGGTGCGACGGGGCCGGGGCGGGGCGTAGGGGCCGGAGGTCACGTGGGTCATCACGCCGCCTCCGCCGCGGTCCGGCCCGCGCCGCCCGCCGCGCCCGCGGTGCGGGCGGGGGCCCGCAGCACCTCGTACTCGGCCAGGTCCACCCGCCGGGTCACCCTGCGGAACTCGCCGGTGGTGCCGGGCCACACGGTGGTGTTGCGGCCGCGGGCGTCCAGGTACCAGCTGTCGCAGCCGCCGGTGGTCCACACCGTGCGCTCCATGCGCCGCTGGATGCGGTCGTTCCAGGAGCGGACGGCCTCGGGGCGGGCGTCGAGGGCGGCCCGTCCGGCGCCGGCGGCGGTGAGGGCGCCGAGCTGCCGCAGGTAGTCGACCAGGTAGGTGAGCTGGGCCTCGATGACGAGGATCATCGAGCTGTTGCCGAGGCCGGTGTTGGGCCCGATGATCGTCATGAAGTTGGGGAAGCCCGCGGCAGTGGAGCCGCGCAGGGCCTCCATCCCGTCCTTCCACGACTCGGCCAGCGTGATCCCGCCGACGCCCCTGATCCGCCGGGCGATGGGCATGTCGGTGACGCGGAAGCCCGTCCCGAAGACGATCGCGTCCGCCTCGGCCTCGGTGCCGTCGGAGGCCACCAGGGTGCTGCCGCGGACCTCCGCCAGACCGGAGGCGACGACGTCCACGTTGGGCCGGACCAGCGCCGGGTAGTAGGTGTTGGACAGCAGGATGCGCTTGCAGCCGATGCGGTAGTCCGGGGTGAGCTTGGCGCGCAGCTCCGGGTCCTTGACGGCCCTGTGCAGGTGGTGCTTGGCGAGCTTCTCCACCAGGCCCATCCGGGCGGGGTGCCTGGTGAAGGCGCCGACCTGGAGCTCCCTGACCAGCCAGAGCAGCCGGCGGCGCAGGGCGCCGGTGGCGGGCACCGCGGCGTGCAGCCGGCGTTCGAGGGCGCCGATCTCCCGGTCCATGCGCGGCATCACCCACGGCGGGGTGCGCTGGAAGACGGTGAGCCTCCCGGCGACGGGCTGGATCGCCGGGACGATCTGGATGGCGGAGGCGCCGGTGCCGATCACGGCGACGCGCTTGCCGCGCAGGTCGTAGTCGTGGTCCCACTGCGCGGAGTGGAAGACCTTCCCCGGGAAGCCGTCCAGGCCGGGGACGCCGGGGATCTTCGGGTCGGAGAGCGGGCCGGTGGCGGAGACGAGCACGTCGGCGGTCAGGGTGCCGCCGGTGGTGTCGATCTCCCAGCGCAGCTCCTCCCCGTCCCAGCGGGCCTCCGTCACCTCCGCGTTGCAGCGGATGTGGGGGCGCAGGCCGAAGGTGTCGGCCACCCGCTCCAGGTAGGCGCGGATGTGCTCCTGGCCGGAGAAGGTCCGCGGCCAGTCGGGGTTGGGGGCGAAGGAGAAGGAGTACAGGTGGGAGGGGACGTCGCAGGCGCAGCCGGGGTAGCTGTTGTCCCGCCAGGTGCCGCCCACGGAGTCGCGGCGCTCCAGGACCACGAAGTCCGTGACGCCCGCGCGGCGCAGCCGCACGGCGGCGCCCAGGCCGCCGAATCCCGATCCGATCACCGCCACCCGCACGTGTTCGTGTCCGGCCATGCCGCCTCCCGACTCCTGCGATCCCGTGGACGAATCATGCCAGTGATCACTGGCATGATTGGAGGGTAGAGCAGGACCGTACCGGTGGGTAGGGGTCCGGTGGAGGAAAGTTACCGCCGGTTGCACCCCGAGAGCCGGATCACGGCCCGCGCACGCCGCATAGGCTTCCGCCGTGGCCGACCAAGCACCAGGGGACAGCACGACGCAGAGCGGCACCGACGGAGGTGGCTCCGCGCCGGGCGCGCCGGACGCGGGCGGACGGGCACCCGCCGAGTACCGCACCGCCGAACTCGCCCGGGCCGCGGGCATCACCGTGCGCACCCTGCGGTTCTACCGCGAGCGCAAGCTCCTCCCGCCGCCGCGCCGCGAGGGCCGCGTCGCCTGGTACAACGAGCACCACCTCGCCCGGCTGCGGACGATCTCCGAACTGCTGGCCCGCGGCCACACCCTCGGCGGCATCGCCGACCTGATCGACGCCTTCGAGAAGGGCCGGGACGCCGGCGACGCCGCCGAACTCCTCGGCCTGGGGAGCACCCTGGCCTCGCCCTGGTCGGAGGAGACCCCCGTCCGGCTCACCCCCGAGGACCTGGCCGCCCACTTCCCCGGCGAGGTCACCTCCGAGAACCTCGCCGCCGCCCTGGACCTGGGCTACCTGGCGGTCGACGGCGACGAGGTCGTCCACGTCAGCCGCCGCCTGCTGGACGCCTCCACCGCCCTGGTCCGCGAGGGCATCCCCCTGGCCGCGGTGCTGGACGCCGGGCGCGTGGTGCGCGAGCACGCCGACGCCGTCGCCGACCTGTTCACCTCCCTCGTCCGCACCCGGCTGTTCGCGGACGTCCCCACGCTCTCCCCCGCCGACCTCCGGCGGCTCGACGAGGTCATGGACCGGCTGCGTCCGCTGGCCAAGCAGGTCGTCGACGCCGAGCTGGCGCTGGCCATGGACCGCCGCCTCCGCGCGGAGGTGGAGGACTGGTCGCGGCCGGAGGACGCGGAGGCCGCCGGCGGCCCGCAGGACGCGGACGGTCCCGGGGGCAGCGCCTCCTGAGTTCCGCGGCCGGCTCGGCGCGCCCCGCCCGCGGCCCGCACCACCGGCCGGGCACGCATGACCGGCCGCGTCCGGGCAACCGGTTCATGGATGGCACACACACTCTCCGCGAGGCCGCGCGAGCTGGCCGCCTCCGCCGTGCGCGCCGTGCGCGCCGAGGCGTCCTGGAGCGCCCGCGCCGCACGCCGCGCCTGGGCGGGCCCCGGCCGGGAACGCGACATGGTCGTCCAGTCCGGCAAGGCGGCGCTGGCCGCCGTGATCGCCTGGCTCGCCGCGTCCTGGCTGCTGCCCGACGCCTTCGCCCTGATGGCCCCCTGGGTGGCCGTGGTGCTGGTGCAGGCCACGGTCTACCGCTCGGTGCGCCAGGGCCTCCACCAGACGCTGGCGATCACCGCGGGCACCGTGCTGGCGGCGTCCCTGGTCATCCCCTTCGGGCACCCCCTGCTGACGATGATCGTCGTCCTGCCCCTGACCACCCTGCTGAGCAACTGGCCGCGCCTGGGCGACCAGGGCATCTACGCCTCCACCGCCGCCCTGTTCACCCTGGTGCCGGGCGAGGCGACGCTGGACTCGGCCGTCTCCCGCATCCTGGCGGCGCTGCTGGGCACCGCGATCGGCGTCGGTGTCAACGCGCTCGTCCTGCCGCCGGTCTACCTGCGCAGCGCCCGCGAGGCGGTGGACGGCGTGGTCCGCGAGGCCCGCGAGATCGTGGCGGAGATCGCCGACGGCCTGGACGAGCCGTGGGAGTACGAGAGCGTGCGCGGCTGGTACGACCGGGCCGGCCGGCTGCCGCGGCTGGTCCGCGGCGTGCGGTCGGCGATCGGCTGGGGCCACGAGAGCCTGCGGCTCAACCCCGAGCGCCGGCGGCGCCCCGAGACGGCCCGGCAGGCGGCGGCGTACGACGAGACGCTGGTCACCCTGGAGCGGATCGCCGACCACCTCATCGGCCTGACCCGCACCCTGGCGGAGGCCGCCGACGACACCGACGAGACCCCGCGCCCCGACCACTCCGTCACCAACCCCTACGCCGGCTTCCTGGAGAAGGTCTCCGCCGCCCTGGACGCCTACGGGCGCTCCGTCACCGGCGACGATCCCGAGGCGGCGCGCGCCGAGCTGCACGCGGCGGTGGAGGAGGTCCGCGCCACCCGCGACCGGCTCCGCGCCGAGCTGCCCCGGCACGCCGCCTCCGTCCCCGAGGGGGTGGCGGTGCTCGGCGCGCTGCTGGCCGCGGCCCGCCGCATCACGCTCTCCCTGCTGCCCGAGGACGAGAGCGAGGACGGGGGCGAGGACGACGGCGAGGACGACGGCGGGAACGGCGGGGGCGGGACGGCCCGGACGGAGGCCGGGGGCGCCTGAGCCTCAGGGGAAGGGCCGCGCCCGTCCGCCCGCGGGCGTCCGTCCGCGCCGCGAACCGGCGTCTCCGGCGGTGACCGCCGGAGGACGCCGGCGCCCCGCCGCCCGCGCCACCGGCCGGCGGCCTCCGTCCTACACGTCGAACACGGCCGTCACGGGAGCGTGGTCGGACCAGCGCTCGGCGTGCGAGGCCGGGCGCTCCACGTACGCCTTCACCGCCCGCTCGGCCAGCGGCCCGGTGGCCACGTGGTAGTCGATGCGCCACCCCGCGTCGTTGTCGAAGGCCCGCCCCCGGTAGGACCACCACGAGTACGGGCCCTCCTGGCCGGGGTGGAGGCGGCGGACGACGTCGGCGTAACCGGCCTCGCCGAAGACGCGGTCGAGCCAGGCGCGCTCCTCGGGCAGGAAGCCGGAGCTCTTCCGGTTGGCCTTCCAGTTCTTCAGGTCCGCCTCCCGGTGGGCGATGTTCCAGTCGCCGCAGACCAGCACCTCCCGGCCGGCGGCCGCCGCCCGCTCGCGCAGGGAGACCAGGTAGGGCAGGAACGCCGCCATGAAGCGCTCCTTCTCCTCCTGCCGCTCGGTGCCGACCTCGCCCGAGGGGAGGTAGAGGCTGGCGACGGTCAGGCCGGGGAGGTCCACCTCCAGGTAGCGGCCGGAGTCGGTGAACTCCGTCACGCCGAACCCCACCTGGACGCGCTCCGGCTCGCGCCGGGTGAGCACCGCCACTCCCGCCCGCCCCCTGGCGGCCGCGGGGGCGTACAGGGCGTGCCAGCCCGCGGGTTCGCGCACCTCGCCGGGGATCTGGTCCGGCTCGGCGCGCACCTCCTGCAGGCACACCACGTCCGCACCCGTCCCGGCCAGCCACTGTGCGTAGCCCTTCCTGGCCGCGGCGCGCAGTCCGTTCACATTGACCGTCGAAATCGTCAGCACCCGGGCACCTTACGATGCAGGCATGCGCATCGTGCCCACCCCCTTCGACCACCCCGACGCCGTGAAGCTCAACGACCTGGTGCAGCAGGAGTACGCCGAGCGGTACGGGAGCGAGGGCGATGTCACCCCGCTGGAGCCGTCGATGTTCCGGCCGCCGAACGGCCTGTTCCTGGTGGTGTACGACGAACTGGAGCGGCCCGTCGCCACCGGCGGCTGGCGCGCGATGGACGAGAACGAGGAGAACTACCGCGACGGCGACGCCGAGTTGAAGCGGATGTTCGTGGTCCGCGAGGCCCGCGGGCAGGGCCTCGCACGCCGCGTCCTGGCCCTGCTGGAGGAGGACGCGCGCCGGGCCGGCCGCGTCCGGATGGTGCTGGAGACCGGCACCATGCAGCCGGAGGCGATAGCGCTGTACGAGTCGAGCGGCTACGCCCCGGCCGAGAAGTTCGGGGTCTACCGCCACGAGCCGAACAGCCGCTGCTACGCCAAGCCGCTGCGCTGAGCCCCGTCCGGCTCCCCCTCCCGTCCGGCCCGTCCGGCTCCCCGCGGCCTCGGCCCGCTTGACCTCAGGCCCGCTTGACCTCAGGTCCGCTTGAAGTCCTAGCGTCGGTTCCGCCGGGCCCGGGACCCCTGCCCGGCCACCGCGACGGGAGGAGCGCCATGACGGAGCACGACGACGGGACGGGCCGCCGGTGGGACGGCGGCCTGCTGGACCTGGACGCCTACCTGGCCCGGATCGGCCACACCGGGGACCTCTCGCCCACCCCGGAGACCCTGCGCGCCCTGCACCGCGCGCACGTCCTGGCCGTCCCCTTCGAGAACCTGGAGGTCCTCCTGGGCCGGCCGGTCCTCCTCGACCTCCCCGCCCTCCAGGACAAGATCGTGCGCGGGGCGCGCGGCGGCTACTGCTTCGAGCACGCCCGGCTCTTCGCCGCCGCCCTGGAGCGGCTGGGCTTCGGCGTCACCGGGCTGTCCTCCCGGGTCGGCATGGGCTCGGACCGGGTCCGGCCCGCCACGCACGCCGTGCTGCGGGTGGAGACCGCCGAGACGCCGGAGACCGGGCGGGTGTGGATCTGCGACGTCGGGTTCGGTGCCGGACCCCTGGAGCCGATCGGGTTCGCCGACGGCGCCGCCACCGCCGACAGCGGCTGGTCCTTCCGGCTGGAGCGGCGCGCCGCCCCCGGGGCGCCCCCCGGCGCCGGGGAGTGGACGCTGCGCGAGCGGCGCGCGGACGGCGGCGGCTGGCTCGACCTGCACACCTTCACCGCGAACCCGCAGTACGCCGTGGACTGGGTGGTGGGCAGCCACTACGTCTCCACCCACCCCCGCTCGCCCTTCGTCCGGCGCCCGGTCGTCCAGCGCACCGGCCCCGACGTCCGCCAGGCGCTGCACGGGACCACCTGGACGACCACCGTCCGCACGGACGGTTCCCGCCGGGAGCGGAAGCTGGAGCCGCACGAGGTGCCCAAGGTGCTGGAGGACGTCTTCGGCATCGCCCTGGACGCGGAGGACGCCGCGGCGCTCGCCGCGGTGCTGGAGCGCCTGCCGGCGGACGACGGGCCGGCCGAGGTGCCGGCCGGGTGAGGCGGGGGTGTGCCGCCGTCCCCGGCGGCACACCCCCACTCGCGGGGCCCTACCCCCGCGCGCCGTTCAGCACGATCCAGTCCTCGTTGTCGGACGGGTCGCCGTCCTGGCGGTCCCACCACTCCGGCAGGTGGACGCGGCCCCGGGCGCCCTCGACGGCCTCGTCGATCCGCAGCTCGAAGGCGAAGTCGCGCCGGTCCGACTCCAGCAGCGGGGTGAAGGCCATGCACAGGTAGTCGCCGGTCCGGGTGCCCTCGTCCGAGTACTGCGGGTGGCAGTCCTCGGGCACCTCGGTGAACGTCGCGCCCTCGGGGGCCTCCACGGTGAAGGTGACGGGTTCGCCGCCCGAGCGCAGCAGCGCGAGCCAGGCCGGGCCGTGGTTCTCCAGGGTGACGTCCACCGCCACCGTCTCGCCCGCGCCGCCGTGCGCGCTGTCACCGGTCAGGTCCAGGTCGTAGGTGTTGGCGGTCGGGAGGTCGAGTTCGGCGTACCGGACGTAGTCGGCCGGGTCGGCGTCCCGCACCGCGCGCAGCGCCAGCTTCCCGCCCTTGCCGCGGCGGTACTCGCCGCTCGCGCGCAACCGGTCGGCCTCGCCGGCCCCCAGGGTGGTGAATCCGTAGGAGAAGGCGTCCTGGAGGGCGAAGTCCGCGGTCCTCACCTTGACCGGTGTGGCCACCCGGTACGCCGTGCCCGCCTCGAACGTCCCCTCGAAGGTGCACAGGGCGGTGTGGCGCTCCCAGGGGCTGCCCTCGTTCTCCACCGCGTACTCGCAGTTGCGGAACTCCTGGGGGAAGGAGAGCCCGCGTGTGCCGCTGAACCGCAGGACGGCGCCGTCCGCGGGCAGGCCCCCGACGTTGTAGAAGCCCAGCGGGGCGCGGAAGGTGTCGCCGGCGGCGAAGCCCTCGGGCTCGGTGAGCCGGCGCATCCGGAACTCCGGACCGCCGACGCGCACGTCGACGCTGTGGCCGGTGAACTCCAGTCCCTCGCCCCGGCCGGTGACGGTGATGGTGCCGGTGGCCCCGGCCTCGCTCCCGGCGGCGGGGGTGAGCCCGATGCCCCAGTCCCGGTTGTAGCTCTCCCCCGCGTAGAGCTCCCACTCGGTGCAGACGGCCACCAGCCCCTCGGCGTCGCAGGGCAGTTCCACGTCGGCGACGCCCTCGAGGCCGGTGGCGTCGATGGTGACCGTGTACTCGCCGTGGTGCAGGGGCCAGATGATGCCGTCCCCGTCGGGTTCGGGGTCCTCGCCGGGGCCCCTGAGCCCGATGCGGAGCTGCGGCTCGCCCTCGGCGGGGTCCGCGTCGAGCGGCAGGTCGTAGGTGTCCGGTCCGGTGATGGCGACCGGGATCGGCGCGGCGTCCGCCGGTTCCCCGTCCGCCGCTCCGGCCGGGCCGGCGGTGCCGACCGCCAGCAGGGCGGCCGTCAGGCCGCCGGCGGTCCACAGCCGCAGTCCGCGGTACGAGTGGTTGCGCACTCCTGGTTCCCCCTCGGTGGTCGATGTGGTGCGGGCGCCACGCGCGTGGCCCCGTCTCCATGACCGCCGCCTCTCCCGCGCGGTTGTACGCGCCGCGGTCACGACTTGGTTTCCCCCGTGCGCGGTCCGCGGGCCGCACCGCCCTCCCGCCGGGTGCCGCCGGTAGTCCGGTGTCCCCGCCGGCGCCTGCGCCGGCGCGCAACAGCGGCTGTACGCGTGATCACGTGACTAGGCTGGCCGGATGGCGGGGAACGAGGGTTTCGGCGCGCTGTTGGAGCGGTTCGCGGATCACCGGCGGTCGGGGATCGGTGCCCTGGCCCGGCTCGCCGGCGTCTCCGGGGCCGAACTGCCGAGCCTGCTCCGCGGCGGGGCACCGAGCCCTTCCCTGCTCCGACGGCTTGCACCCGCCCTCGGGTTGCACGCGGCGGACCTCTTCGCGATCGCGGGTGTGGCCGTGCCCGACGACCTGGCCCCTGTGGACACGAGGGCCGGACGGCACGTGCCCGACCTCGTCCGCCACACCGTTGCCCTGCCGCCGCAGAAGCGTGCCGCCTTGCGCCGGTTCGCGGCGTCCCTGCCGCGGGAGGAGCGCACGCGACCTGTTCCCGTACCGCCGGTGCACGAGCGGTACCCTGCGGGACCCGGTGCCCTGCTGATGCGCATGGCCCGGAACCGGAACCTCGACTGGTCCGCCACTGCCAGGACGTTCCTGGTGCTCACCGGCCGGTACTGGTCGGCTGCCACCTACGGCGGAATAGGCCGCGGTCGCACGCGGCCGACCCCCGGGCTGTTGGTCGACTTCTCCGCCGTGCTCGGCGTGCCCGCCGGTGACCTGGCGGTGTTGACCGGCGTCGCGCTGCCCGGCGCGCCCCCGGACCCCGGACCGTCCGCTGCCGGCGTGGCCGAGCTCATCTGGGACGTGCGGTGTCTCACCGCACATCAGCTCCAGCAGGTCATCGCCAGGGCGGAGGCCATGCGGCAGTAGTCGGGGCGGGAGTCGGGCGGAGGCGGTGCCAGGCCCGTTGCGGCCGGACGACCGCCGACGGCCTCGGATTCCGCACCGGAGTCGTCCGAGCCTGCGTTCGGCCGCGTGAGCGACCCGGCCGAGGTTCCGTGGCGGCGAGGTTGCCGATGTCGTGCTCGACCGGGGACCGGACGCCCTCGGCCGGATCGAGGCCGGGCGCGCGCGGGCAGCTGCACGGCGGTGAGCCGGCAGCGCCTTCGCCGGGCCCCCGAGCACCTCGTCCGGCGCGTCCGGCGGGGACGCCGCATCCGGTACCGCAGCGGCCTCATCGACGGCCGCTTCACCGGGGCCGGCCCGGCCATCAGACCCGGACGCCCCGGGCGGTCACGGGTTCGCCGCCGGTAATCCGGTGTCCCCGCCGGCGCCGTGGCGGCTAGCGTCCCGGGGATGACCGACAACGACGCCGGGGCCGCCGCCGGCCCGCCGCCCCGTCTCGGCCGGCTCCCCTTCCACGGGCCGCTCTCCGACGCCCGGGCCGACCGCATGGTGCGGCGCCTGGCCCGCACCGCTCCCGCCACCGTCCTCGACATCGGGTGCGGCTGGGGGGAGTTGACGCTCCGGATCCTGGCGGCCGTGCCGGGGGCCGCCGCCGTCGGCCTGGACCTGGACGCCGGCGACCTGGCGCGCGGCCGCCGTGCGGCCGGGGAGCGAGGCCTGGCCGGGAGGGTGGAGTTCGTCCGGGAGTCCGCCACGGGGACCACTCGCGGCCCCGCCGACCTCGTCCTGTGCCTCGGGGCCGGGCACGCCCTCACCACCGCCGAACCGCCCGGCCACGTCCCCGCCGCTCTGCGGGAGCTGCGCCGGCTGGTCCGCCCCGGCGGGCGCGTGCTGTTCGGGGAGGGCTTCTGGGAGCGCGCGCCCACCGCGGAGGAACTGGCCCGCATGTGGTCCGGGGCCTCCGCCGCCGACCACCCGTGCCTGGCGGAACTGCTGGACGCCGCGGTGGACGCCGGGTTCCGGCCGGAGTGGACCGAGACGGCGAACCGGGACGAGTGGGAGGAGTTCGAGTCCGGCTACCAGGCGGACGCCGAGGAGTGGCTGGCCGCCCACCCCGGCCATCCCCTCGCCGCCGGGACCCGCGAGCGCCTCGACCGGCACCGCGCCGCGTGGATGGCCTACCGGGGGGTGCTGGGGATGGCCTACCTCACGCTGGTCCCCGCCGGCTGACCGTCCGCCGCCCGTCGCGGGCTTCCCGGATCCGTGCCCTCCCCGCGGGGGCGGCGCCGCCGGACGGCGAAAGCCCTTCCCGGATCTCCCGGGAAGGGCTTCGTTGCGGTGTGGACCTGAGGGGGTTTGAACCCTGACCCCCTCGATGCGAACCGCCGGCTGTGAGGCCACTGCGGTCCGGGGTGCCGCTCATGCGGGTACCGAGGACCACTGACGGTCGGCTGGGGTGCGGTGGTTGCCGTACTCCGCCGCTGCACGGCAGCCACTGCCGCCTGCAGGACCGGTGGTCGGCGTGACCGAGCAGCGTGGCGGGTGCTGCCGCACTGCCGATGAGCATCCGTACTCATGCCTGAGGGCGCCCTCCGGTCCATCGTGGGGACCACCAACCCGGACGGACCCGAAGGAACCCCCGATGCCGAGTGCCTCCCGCCCGCGCCGTATCCCGCGCCTGCGCCGACTTCCTGCGCTTGCCGTGGACAACTGGCTCGCCCGGGGCTACCTGGCCTCGTTCGCCGCCTCCGTCCTGGTTGTGCTCCTCTTCCCGGACAGCGGCTTCGCCCCGGGGCCCCTGATGCTCACGGCACCCCTCTCCTTCCTGAGCGTGATCCTCCCCTTCGGCCCTGGCACCGAGGGCAGCGGGGCGGTCGAGGTGTTCACCGTCGGCTTCCGGACCGTATGGCTCCTGCTGTGCGCCCTCGTGAACGCCGCCGTGCTGGGCGCCCTCGTCGCGAGATTTGCGACCACCGCACCGGCCGGCGCGCGTGAGCCCCTCCCGCGTATCGCGGCTCCCTCCGAGCGGGGGAGAACGGACAGGGCACGTTCTGCGCGTCACCGCCTGCAAGGAGTTCGAGCCCTCCTGGCGCCCGCGGTGGACAACTGGCTCGCGCGCGGGTACCTCGCTGTGGTCGCGGCGGCGCTGGGGTTCTTCCTGTACGCCGTGTACCTATCACCGGGCCCGGGGTTCGCCGGGATCTGGCCGCTCATGGCCACGGCGCCGCTCGGCTTCCTCGCCTCCCTGGTGGCGGCACCCGCGGAGCACTCCTCGCTCGCCTGGCTGAGCCCGTTGATCTTCTCCGCCGGGGCGGTCCTGTCCGGTCTGGTCAACGCTGTGCTGCTCGGCCTGCTCGCACGCGGACTGCGGGCGCGGGAAGCGCATCAGGCCGCCTGGGGGACGCCGGACACCAGTCGGCGTCCGCACCTGAACGGCCCCTGACCAGTACAGATGATCGGGGGCCGTCGTCGTGCTCGCTGCCTGCCGGTGACCGCCGCTCCCGCTCGATGGGGCACGGAAGGGGCACGGGTCTCATCTGGCTCGGAGTCAGAAGCCGAAGAAGTGACGCGTGCCCTCGCCGACCTGGAGGCCTTCCGGCGACCAACGCTGTGATCTGCGGCTTGCCTGCCGACGGTTGCCAGCGTCGGCCGCCTTCGGTTGCCCTCGGACGGCCCAGCAGTCAGTACCGGAAGCGCGCGGAATCCCCGTCGATGCGCAACAGGAAATCCGTGATGGGCTCGCTTCCGTCCTCTGGAACCAGCTCAAGTCCCAACGCGTGGATGGCCTCATCGGCCTCCACGGCAGCATCGGTGTCCTGTCGCTCCCAAGCAGCGTGTGAAGCCTCGAAAAGAGGCCTGAGGGCGGGCCAACCGCTCGAAGCCTCGAATCGACAGTCATGCCAGAACATGTCGACTCCTTCGAGGGAGAGCCTGCCGACCTCTTCCTCACCACGGCGCAGTCGCCACACGCGGTCGCTCACCTCCTCTCCTTTCGGCCGGAGAGCCGCACCGTATCGCGTGGCCGGTGCGGGGAGGCTTCGGGCGGGAGCTGCCTCGGGGCGAGAGATCGGGGCCCGTACGCTGACCTGCGCGTCGGGCCGGCTCCTGGCCTGCCCGCAGTAGCCCGATGCGGGCCCCGATCGCCGAGGCTCGCCCCAAGGCGGCTGCCCGAAGCCGTGAAGCCGACCGGGCCCGGCCACCGCGGGTTTCTCCTCGTCGGCCTGGTCGCTCAGCCGCGCGGTGGGCGGACGCCGGGCCGGAGCGGGGCGAAGACAGGAGCGTCGGCCCGGCGGGGAGCCGGGCCGCGCGCGGCGAGCGGCAGCGAGCCGCCTTGACGGAAGGTGGCTGCTGCACTCCGCTGCTGTACGGCACGGAAAAGCCCCTCCTGGGTGATCCCGGGAGGGGCTTCGAGCTGTGTGGACCTGAGGGGATTTGAACCCCTGACCCCCTCGATGCGAACGAGGTGCGCTACCGGACTGCGCTACAGGCCCCTGCAACGGGTGAAACCTTAGCATCCCCACCGCCGTGCGCAGAAATCCGTTCCCGCGCAGGTGACGGCGGACGGGCCCGTCACTCGTTGGCGGCGCGGGGGCGGTCCTCGTCGGCGTACTGGTCGAACAGCGGGGTCTGCCGGCGCGGGGCGGACACCGCCGGAGCCTGCCGGTCGGACGGCGCGGAGACGGGGGACGCCGCGGGCAGGGGGACGCCCGGGGACGACGGCGTGGAGGCCGTGGTGGAGCGGGCCGAGCTCCAGGCGTCCGGGGCGCCCAGGTCCACGCCGCCCGCGGAGCGCGGGGCGACCGGGGCGTTGACGTAGGTGGGCAGCGGTACGGGGGTGGGCTCCCAGCCGCTCTCGGCGGAGGCCGGGGAGCGCTCGCGCCGCTGGGCGTCGACCCACTCGGCGTGGTCGGTCTGCTCCACCAGGGCCCGCCGTTCGGCGGCCTCCGGTCCGGGGTCCGAGCCGGGTCCGGGGTCGGGCTCCGGCTCGGCGGGCGGGGCCGCGGGGGAGGCGGCCGGGGCCCCCTGTGCGGCGGGGGGGACGGAAGCCGCGGAGGCGGCGGGTGCGGGCTTCGGGGAGGCGGGGGCGGGCGGGTTGCCCCGGCTCTCGCGCAGCCTGCGGGCGGCGGCTTCGGCGCGGCGCTGGTCCATGACGAACTCGAAGCGGCGCCGCTCCTGGGCCCGCATGTGGGCGATGTAGGCGCTCAGCAGCCCGGCCGGGATCGCCGGAGCCCACAGGAAGGCCACGCCGCCGACCGCCGCGACGATCGCGCCGAGCGTGAAGGCCAGGAAGAGGACCATGGTGGTGCGGCGGCGCCGGGCGAGCAGCTTGGCCCGGCGTTTGCTGCCGGTGCGCTCCGCGCGGTCGCCGCGCCCCGTCCGGGCGCCCGTCGCATGGTCGGTGCGGGTGGGCGGCACCGGGCGGCGGATCTCGGTGAGGGCCTCGGCGCGGGCCATCGTCGCCGGGCCGGGCACGGTGTGCCGCTCGGTCACGGGGGCGGCGAGGGCCCGGACGTCGACGCCGTCCGGGGCCGCGGTGCTCCCGTCCCCCCGGGCGTCCTCCCCGGACCCGTCGAGTCCGCCCGACTCCCTCAGGCTCCTGGCGTACCGGCGTTCCATCGCCGCCCGGCCGGACAGCAGCCGGATGGCCGTACCGAATCGCTCCGTCGGACGAGCCTCGTTGAGTTCGTCCTGCCGGCGGAGCCACATCGGCACCAGGTAGGCGGCCCAGGCCCCGACGATGACTGCGTAGATGAGGCCGCTGCTGCTCACGCCTCTCACCGTAGAGGGGTTCGGCGAGGGCCATACGCCAATTGGCGCGGTGTGTCGCACGATCCGGCTGTTATCTCAACCGTTTTTTGCGATGCCGTCGGCTTGTGGCCGCGAATATGCCCGAGCGCCCGGCGGAAGGTGTCCGATCACTGGCTATTATCGAACATTTATTTTATTTCCGCGATGTTCCCGGAGTTCCGTGGTCGGCCCGGCC
Organism: Streptomyces desertarenae; assembly: GCF_042681365.1. Lineage (NCBI taxonomy): Bacteria > Bacillati > Actinomycetota > Actinomycetes > Kitasatosporales > Streptomycetaceae > Streptomyces > Streptomyces desertarenae. Next base: position 577,134 of record NZ_JBHUFU010000001.1, read on the forward strand.
GTGCCAGCGGTTCAGCATTCCCTCGGGCACCTCCTCCGCCGTCAGCGCGTAGACCAGGTGGTCGCGCCAGGCGCCGTCGATGTGGAGGTAGCGCGGCCGCAGCCCCTCCTCGCGGAATCCGAGTTTCTCCACCACCCGGCGGCTGGGCCCGTTCTCGGGCCGGATGCAGACCTCGATCCGGTGCAGCCCGACGGCGCGGAAGCAGTGGTCGACGGCGAGCGCGACGGCCGTCGGCATCACACCGCGCCCGGCCACCTCGCGGTCGACCCAGTAGCCGATGTGCCCCGAGCACATCGAGCCCCAGGTGATCCCCGCGACGGTGAGCTGACCGACCAGCCGCCCCTCGTACTCGACCACGAACGGCAGCATCCGCCCCGCCTGCGCCTCGGACCGCAGATGGCGGACCATCTGCCGGTACGTCGGGCGCCGCGGCGGCAGGTGACCGGGCGGGGCGGGCGGAACGGTGGCCTCCCACGGGCGCAGCCAGTCGCGGTTGCGCTGGTTGACCTCGCGCCAGGCCCGGTGGTCGCGCAGCCTTATGGGACGGAGGGTCACGTCGCCGTCCGTCAGCTCGACCGGCCAGGGAGCGGTCAACGTTCCGCGTCCTTCCCGGCCGCGGCGGCGGGGGCCGCGCCGTCCGGAGCGTCCTGGCGGGGGTGGTCGCCGCCGCGGATCTGGTCCACGGCGTGCGCCAGCAGCCCGTCCAGCACGGCGAGCCCGTCGCGCACCCCTCCGGTGGAGCCGGGGAGGTTGACGATCAGCGTGGTGCCGGCCACGCCCGCGGTGCCGCGCGAGAGGGCGGCGGTGGGGACCTTGGCGAGTCCGGCGGCGCGGATCGCCTCGGGGATGCCGGGGATCTCGTAGTCCAGGACGTCCCGGGTCATCTCGGGAGTGCGGTCGGTGGGCGAGATGCCGGTGCCGCCGGTGGTGAGCACCACGTCGTAGCCGGCAGCGACGGCCTCGCGCAGGGCCTGCCGCACCGGTTCGCCGTCGGGGACGACGCGGGGGCCGTCGGCGGCGAAGCCCATCCGCTCCAGCCCCCGGACCAGCAGCGGGCCGGTGGTGTCGGTGTAGACGCCCGCGGAGGCGCGGTTGGAGACGGTGACGGCCAGGGCCCGGCCCCGTCCGCCGGCGCCGGGTGACTGCCGGGCGGTCATCGGGTGCGGCTCCAGTCCCCGGAGGCTCCCCCGGTCTTCTCCTCCACCCGCACGTCGGTGATGACGGCGGCCTTGTCGACGGCCTTGACCATGTCGACGACCGTCAGCGCCGCCACCGACACCGCCGTCAGCGCCTCCATCTCCACCCCGGTGCGGTCCGTGGTGCGCACCGTCGCGGTGATCTCCACCGCGTCGTCGGCGACGGACAGGTCGACCTTCACCCCGGACAGGGCCAGCGGGTGGCACAGGGGGACGAGGTCGGGGGTGCGCTTGGCGCCCATGATCCCGGCGATGCGGGCGGTGGCGAGCGCGTCGCCCTTGGGCACGCCCTCGCCCCGCAGCAGCTCCACCACGCGCGGCGCGACGAGCACGCGGCCGGTGGCGCGCGCGGTGCGGGTGGTGGTCTCCTTGGCCGAGACGTCGACCATCCGGGCGGCCCCCGCCTCGTCGATGTGGGTGAGGCCCCCGGCCGGGCCGCCGGTGCCTGCCTGTCGCGCGCTGCTCATCGCTCTCCCGCGTCGGTCCGTGTGGACGTCAACGGTACCCGCAGGCCCGCGGGCCCGGCCGTCTCAGTCCAGCAGCACGGTCTCCAGTTCGTCGCCCCGGGCGACCTCGGTGGTCCGCTCGGGTACGACGATCAGCGCGTCGGCCTGCGCCAGGGAGCCCAGCAGGTGGGACCCGGGGCCGCCCACCGGCCGCACCGTGCCGGTCTCCTCGCCGTCGGCCGGGGGCTCGTACCGGCCGCGCAGGAACTGCCGCTTGCCCTCGGGGGAGGTGAGCGGCCCGGAGCCGTCCGGCTCCACGCGGGCGCGGACGGTGCGCCGGCCGACGGGGTCCAGTCCCATCAGGGCGCGCAGGGCCGGGCGGACGAACAACTCGAAGGAGACGTAGGAGCTGACCGGGTTGCCCGGCAGGGCGAAGAGCGGGACGCCGTCGGGCCCGACCAGGCCGAAGCCCTGCGGCTTGCCGGGCTGCATGGCCAGGCGGCGGAAGTCCACGCCCCGGGCGGGCGGTGCCGGCCTGCGCGCCCGGGACCCCTGCGGCTCCGGCCCGTCCGGTGCCTCGTCCGCGCCGTGGTCGCCGGGCTCCTGCTCCTCGGGGAGGACGCCGCCCAGGACGGTGCCCTCCAGGTCGGTCAGCGCCTCCTTGACCACGTCGTACGCCCCGACGCTGACGCCGCCGCTGGTGACGATCGCGTCGGCGCGCACGAGCTGGTCCTCGATCACCGTGCGCAGGGCGGCGGCGTCGTCGCCTACCGCGTCGACGCGGTAGGCGATGGCCCCCGCGGCCCGTGCGGCGGCGGTGAGGGTGTAGCTGTTGGAGTCGTGGATCTGCCCGGGGCCCAGCGGGGCGCCGGGGCGGACGAGTTCGCTGCCGGTGGAGAGCACCACCACGCGCGGGCGCGGCCGCACCCTGACGGTGGCGCAGCCCACCGCGGCCAGCAGGCCGATCTGCGCCGGTCCCAGGACCGTCCCGGCCTCCAGGGCGACGGCGCCGGCGCGCAGGTCGCCGCCCTTGCCGCGGACGTACCGCCCGGCCTCGACGGGCCGGTGGACGCGGACCTGGCCGCCCGCACCGGACGGGTCGGCGCTGTGGGCGGCCATGGTCTCGGCGGGACCGCCGCCGGTGCCGCCGTCGGTCCACTCCACGGGCACGACGGCCTCGGCGCCGGGCGGCAGCGGGGCCCCGGTCATCACCCGGGCGGCCTGGCCGGGCCCGATCCCGGGGAGGCTGCCGCTGCCCGCGGCGACGTCCCCGACGACCTCCAGCACCGCCGGCCCGTCCTCGCTCGCCCCGGCCACGTCGTCCACGCGGACGGCGTACCCGTCCATGGAGCTGTTGTCGAAGGGCGGCAGGGAGACGGGCGCCAGCACGTCCTCGACCAGCACGCACCCCTGGGCGTCGAGCAGGTGCAGCTCGATGGGCTCCAGAGGGCGCACCGACCGCAGGACGTCGGCCAGGTGGTCGTCGACGGACCAGGTTCCGCCCACGTCGCCTACAGCTCCTTCGCGGCGAAGTCGCGCAGCCAGTCGCGGAAGTCGGGGCCCAGGTCCTCGCGCTCGCAGGCCAGGCGCACGATGGCGCGCAGGTAGTCGGCCCGGTCGCCGGTGTCGTAGCGGCGGCCCTTGAAGACCACGCCGTGCACCGGGCCGCCGATGGAGGGGTCCGCGGCGAGCGTCTGGAGGGCGTCGGTGAGCTGGATCTCGCCGCCGCGCCCGGGGTCGGTCTTGCGCAGCACCTCGAAGACGGCCGGGTCCAGGACGTAGCGGCCGATGACGGCCAGGTTGCTGGGGGCGTCCTCGCGGGAGGGCTTCTCCACCAGGCCGGAGACGCGCACGATGCCGTCGTCGCCGGTGGGCTCGGCGACCGCGCAGCCGTAGAGGTGGATGGTGGCCGGATCCACCTCCAGCAGCGCCACGACGCTGCCGCCGTAGGTGGCCTGCACCTCGATCATGCGGGCCAGCAGCGGGTCGCGCGGGTCGATCAGGTCGTCGCCCAGCAGGACGGCGAAGGGCTGGTCGCCCACGTGCGGGGCGGCGCACAGGACCGCGTGGCCCAGGCCCTTGGGGTCGCCCTGGCGCACGTAGTGGATGGTGGCGAGGTCGGTGGACTCCTGGACGCGGGTGAGCTTGTCCTCGTCGCCCTTGCTCCGCAGCACCTCCTCCAGCTCGTAGTTGCGGTCGAAGTGGTCCTCCAGCGGCCGCTTGTTGCGGCCCGTCACCATGAGGACGTCGGGGAGTCCGGCGGCGACGGCCTCCTCGACCACATACTGGATCGCGGGCTTGTCGACGACGGGCAGCATCTCCTTGGGAGTGGCCTTCGTCGCCGGGAGGAAGCGGGTTCCGAGCCCTGCGGCCGGGATGACGGCCTTGGTGATCCGGGTATGTGAAGTAGTCATGTCAGCACCATAGCCGTAGGTCTGATACGTCACGCGCAGATCCGGTGGGTCTGCTGCGGTTTGCGGGCGATTGTCCCCGCCTGCGGAAGCATAATGCCGGGGCGACGGAATGATAATCCGCCCGCCGCGGCGGGAGCGCGCGGCCATCGGGCCCGGAGAGGACGGACACGGCATGACGGAGGCGGACACCGGCTCGGGGGCGGATGCCGAGGCGGACGCGGCGCACGAGGGCGGCGCGCACGGGAGCGGCGCGCACCCGGCCGCCGTCGCGCGGAAGCGCGCCCTGCGGCGCGCCCTCCTGGCCGCGCGCGCCCGGCTGGTGGAGGACGACGTGCGGCGGACCGCCGGCGCGCTCGTCCGGCACGCCCTGGACCTGCCCGAACTGGCCGGGGCCCGCACCGTCGCCGCGTACGTCTCGGTGGGGCGCGAGCCGGACACCCGTGCGCTCCTGGAGGAACTGCGCGAGCGTGGCGCACGGGTGCTGCTGCCGGTGCTGCTGCCCGACGACGACCTGGACTGGGCCGCGTACGAGGGCGCCGAGTCGCTGTCGCCCGCCCGCCGGGGGCTGCTGGAGCCCGCCGGGCGGCGGCTCGGGCCGGACGCGGTGGCCGGCGCCGACGCCGTGCTGCTGCCGGGGCTGGCCGTGGACCGGCGCGGGATGCGCCTGGGGCGCGGCGGCGGCAGCTACGACCGGGTGCTGGCCCGGGTCGAGGACTCCGGCTCCCGCCCGGCGCTGGTGGTGCTGCTGCACGCCGGCGAACTGCTCGACGAGGTGCCGGCCGAGCCCCACGACCGTCCGGTGCACGCCGCGGTGACCCCCGAGGGGGTGCACCGCTTCCCCGCTCCCCGGGGCTGAGGCCCGGCGGACGGACGGCCGGGGGCCGGGGCGCCGTCCGCCCCGGCCCCCGGCCGTCCGTGTGTGCCGCCGCCCCCGCTACGGGGTGAGGGCCATGGTGTCCTCGGTGGAGTCCTGGACGGCCTTCTCGCCGAACGGCCAGTCCAGCATCCTCCCCTCGGCCCACAGGTCCGTCTGGTCGGTGTAGTGGGAGTGGTAGGCGTGGCCGGAGGCGCCGGTGAGGTTGATCCAGCGCGACTTGTCCAGGTCGGCCAGGTTGACCACCATCCGCATCGACGGCACCCAGATCACGTCGTAGCCGCCCGCGGCGTTCCAGCCGGTGGCGTTGACGGTCGCCTCGCCGCCGCCCAGGTCCCACGGCCCGCGGTTGAGCAGGTGCTGGACGAAGCCGGGGCCCGCGGTGCCCAGCGTCTGGTTCCTCAGCATCAGCCGGTGCAGGCGGCCCCAGCTCCAGGTCTCGATGTCCTTGCCGAGCTTGGTGGTCAGCTCCCACCGGGCGTCCTGCATGGCGCGCGCCAGCAGCGCGTCGCGGTTCCCCTCGCCCTCCTCGAAGCGGCTGCCGAGCACCCACCAGCCGCTCTCGGGCTTCTCCAGCAGCGCGCGCACGACCTCGAACCAGCGGTCGCCGCCGTCGGGCTGCGCGGACTCCGCGGCGCGCTGGCCGCACTCGCGCACGGTGCGGGGGCGGCCGTCCAGGTCCTCCAGCGGGCCGGAGTCGTCGGCCGGGCGGACCCGCAGGCACTCGCCCTCCAGGCGGACCTCCCTGGGGAGCTTGTGGCCGAAGGCGAGCTTGAGGAGGTTGCGCCACACGCCGTTGAAGTAGGCGGCGGGCGCGGAGTCGGCGTCCTGGCTGTAGTCCCAGCCCTCCAGCAGCTTCTGCGCCTCGCGGACGTAGGGGTCCTCGACGTCGATCTTCAGCAGGCGGGGCACCAGGAGCTTGGCGATCTCGCTGCTGTTGTCCAGCTGCATGGAGGCCATGTCCTCCGTGGAGATCTTGCCGCCGTCCTTGATCTTGGCCCGGATCAGGTCGTCGATCCGCTGGCTGCGCGCGCCGTAGCCCCAGTCCTCGGTGAGCAGGTAGGGGTACTTCCCGGCGTCCACGACGGCCTGGTTGGCGGTGACGATGTAGCCGCGCTCGGGGTTGTACTCCCAGGGCAGCGCCTCCTGCGGGATCCAGCCGGTCCACTCGTAGGCGGGGTTCCAGCCGGGCGCCGGGTAGCGGCCGTCGTGGCCCTCGGCGCGGACGGGGATGCGGCCGGGCGCCTGGTAGCCGATGTTGCCCTGGGTGTCGGCGTAGATCAGGTTCTGGGAGGGGACGGCGAAGTCCGCGGCGGCGGCGCGGAACTCGGTGAAGTTCTTCGCGGCGTTGAGGGCGAAGACCGCGTCCATGGTGTTGGAGGGCTCCAGCGCCGTCCAGCGCAGCGAGACGGCGTAGCCCTTGCCGCGGTCGGGGGCGCCGTCGCCCACGGGGGCGTGGTCGCCGACGGTGCCCAGCTCGGTGCTGCGGTCGGAGACGATCGGACCGTGGCGGGTGGAGCGGACGGTGATCTTCCGGTCTTCGCCGCCGGCGACCTTGATGACCTCCTCGCGCGTCTCGTACGGGACGCGCTCGCCGTCGTAGACGTACGTGCCGTCCTCGATCTTCTCCAGGTACAGGTCCGTGACGTCGGCGCCGAGGTTGGTGAAGCCCCAGGAGATGTCCTGGTTGTGGCCGATCACCACACCGGGCATCCCGGAGAAGGTGAAGCCCGCGACGTCGAAGGGGCACGCCTCGCTGACCGAGGTGCAGTGCAGGCCCATCTGGTACCAGATCGAGGGCAGTTGCGGCGCCAGGTGCGGGTCGTTGGCGAGCAGCGGCTTGCCGGTGGTCGTGTACCGGCCGGAGACGACCCAGGAGTTGGAGCCGATGCCGTCGCCGTTGGGGCCGAGCAGGGCGGGAACGGAGGAGAGGGTCTCGGAGAGCGCGGCGAGCTGGGTCCGCACCCCGTCGACGCCCTGGACGCTCTGCTGGGCGCCCTGGCCGGCGACCCCCTGGCCGGTGCCCGCGCCCTGCTGGGCACCGCCGGGCGTGGTGGTGCCGGGCGTGGTGGCCGGGCCCGTTCCGGGGCCCTGGCCGGCGGCCGGGGTGGCCTCCGGGTCGTAGGCGCCGTCCGCGGCGCTCACCGCGCCCTCCTGGACGATCGGCTTGTTCCGGTCGTACGGGTAACCGGGGTAGAGCTCCTCGATCTGCTTCTCCGTCAGACGGCTGGAGAGCAGCGCGCGGTCGATCTCGTCCTGCATGTTGCCGCGCAGGTCCCAGGCCATGGCCTTGAGCCAGGCCACGGAGTCCACCGGCGACCACTTCTGCGGCGTGTAGTCGTTGGTGAGGCCCAGGGCGGCGTACTCCAGGGAGAGTTCCGCGCCGCTGCGGTCGGCCAGGTAGGCGTTGACGCCCTCCGAGTACGCCAGGAGGTACTTCTTCGTCGTGTCCGACAGCTTGCTGTCGTACTCCTCCTGCGCCACCTTCCGCCAGCCCATGGTGCGCAGGAAGGCGTCGGTCTCCACCTGGCTCTCGCCGAACATCTCCGACAGGCGCCCGGCGGTCAGGTGCCGGCGGACGTCCATCTCCCAGAAGCGGTCCTGGGCGTGGACGTAGCCCTGGGCGCGGAAGAGGTCCTCGGCGCTGTCGGCGTAGAGCTGGGGTATGCCGTGTCCGTCGCGCTTGACCGTCACCGGCGCCGACAGGCCGTCCAGCTGGAGTGAGCCGGTGGTCTGCGGGAAGGAGGCACGGACGGTGTCCACGCTCCAGTAGGTGCCGTAACCGACACCCGCCACGAGCAGCAGCACGACTGCGATCACGAGAAGGCGGGCGCGTCGCGTTTTCTTCTTGGCGGGCATCGCTGTCCTTCGAGGGCAGGGTGGGACCAGAGGTGCTGGAGCAACCTTAGGCCGAGCGGCGGCCCGGGCCGACAGGGAGTCCTGCCAACGGGAGTGCGACCTTCAAGCACTGGTAAATTGTTAGACATTGAAATGACTTTTGCGCGGCCGGGGCCCGGCCGCCGCCTCCGCGTCCGCTCCGACCGCACCATTTGCACCAGTCCTTACTGTTTGACGTTCCTTGCCCCGCCAGTGCCGCTCGCACCGTTTCACCCCCGCCCGTCCCCGCACCGGCCCGTACGGCCCGTACGGCCCGTCCCGGCCTGCCGCCCGTACGGCCCGCGCCGGCCCGCCGCCCGCACGGAAGGATCCGCCCCCTGACTGTCGACCGCCTCAACGAACTGATGCTGGTCTCCGCGCTCGTGCTGCTCGTGGCCGTCGCGGCCGTCCGGCTGTCGTCCCGCACCGGTCTCCCCAGCCTCCTGATCTACCTGGGCATCGGCCTGGCCATCGGACAGGACGGCCTGGGGGTCGAGTTCGACAACGCCGAGCTGACCCAGGTGCTGGGCTACGCGGCGCTGGTGGTGATCCTGGCCGAGGGCGGTCTGAGCACCAAGTGGCGCGAGATCCGGCCGGTCATGCCCTCCGCGGCCGTGCTCGCGACCGTGGGCGTCGGCATCAGCGTGGGCGTCACCGCGGCCGCGGCGCACTACCTGGTGGGGATGGAGTGGCAGCTCGCCCTGATCATGGGCTCGGTGGTCTCGTCGACGGACGCCGCGGCGGTCTTCTCCGTCCTGCGCAAGATGCCGCTGCCGAGGCGGCTGGCCGGGCGCGTGGAGGCGGAGTCGGGCTTCAACGACCCCCCGGTGGTCATCCTCGTCGTCGCGTTCTCGGCGACCGGGCAGCTGGACCCCTGGCACCTGATGCTCGGCGACATCCTGATGCAGCTGGCGATCGGCGTCGCGGCCGGGGTCGCCGTCGGGAAGCTCGGCGCGTGGGGGCTGCGGCGCGTGGCGCTGCCCGCCTCCGGCCTGTACCCGATCGCGGTGATGGCGCTGTGCGTCCTGGCCTACTCGGGCGGCGCGCTGGCGCAGGGCAGCGGCTTCCTGGCGACCTACATCTGCGGGATCGTGCTGGGCAACGCCAAGCTGCCGCACCGGCCGGCCACCCGGGGCTTCGCGGACGGCATGGCGTGGATCGCGCAGATCGGGCTGTTCGTGCTGCTCGGCCTGCTGGCCACCCCCTCGAAGCTGCTGGACGACTTCGGGACCGCGCTGGTCATCGGGCTGGTGCTGACCCTGGTGGCCCGGCCGGCGTCGGTGGTGCTGTCCACGCTGCCCTTCCGGCTGCCCTGGCGGGAGCAGGCGCTGATGTCGTGGGCGGGCCTGCGGGGGGCGGTGCCGATCATCCTGGCCACCATCCCGCTGGCCAATCCCGGCCGGGACAGCGAGCGGATCTTCAACATCGTCTTCGTCCTGGTCGTCGTCCTCACCCTGGTCCAGGCGCCGACGCTGCCCTGGGTGGCCCGGAAACTGGGGCTGGGCGCGGGCTCGGACACGACGGAGCTGGAGATCGAGTCGGCCCCGCTGGAGCGGCTGCGCGGCCACCTGATCTCCGTTGCCATCCCCGGGGGCTCGCGGATGCACGGCGTGGAGGTGGCCGAGCTCCGGCTGCCCAGGGGAGCCGCGGTCACCCTCGTGGTGCGGGACGGCAGCAGCTTCGTGCCGACGCCCACGACCGCCCTGCGGCACGGCGACGAACTGCTGGTGGTGGCCACCGACGCGGTGCGGGACGCGGTGGAGCGGCGGCTGATGGCCGTGGGGCGCGGCGGCAAGCTGGCGGGCTGGCTGGGCACGGCCGGCAGCTCGGCGCTGCGCAGGCGCTGAGGAGCGCCGCGCACCGCGCACCACGGGCCGTCCGCCGGCTCCGGAACGGCTCCGGAACGGCTCCGGAACGGCTCCAGGTCCGGCGGGCGGCGTCCTTGGGATGGGCCGGGAGGCGCTCGGGACACGCCGGAGGCGCACCGGGGCGCCCGGGCGCCGCCGGCGCGATCGGCTACCCTGAGGCCGTACGTTTGTCCGACTTTCTGGATCCCCGGAGTCTCGACTCCGCCTGATGCAGGGCCGGCGCGGCCGCCTGGCTGACCACACGCCGCGGTTTCGCGCGAGAGGACGGCCCTCGGCGCGCCCGCCGCCCCCCGGCGGACCTCCCGGTGTACGGGACCACGGCGCGCTACCAGGCGGCAGAAAGGTACGGCCGTGGCCACCACGGTCACTCCCGACCCGACCGCCCCGGTCCGGAAGCCCGGCTACCGGGAACTGCTGCGCACCCCCGGTGCCTGGACGTTCCTGCTCCCCGGCTTCCTGGCCCGCCAGCCCTTCGCGATGCTCACGCTGAGCATCGTGCTGCTGGTGGAGCACACCACCGGTTCGTTCGGCATGGCGGGCACCGTCTCCGCCGCCACCGGCGTCTCGATGGCCCTGTTCGCGCCGCGCAGCGGCAGGCTCGCCGACCGCTTCGGCCAGCGTGCCGTCCTGCTGCCCGGTGTGCTGCTGCACGCCGCGGCCGTCGGCGGGCTGGCCGCCCTGGCCCTGGCGGAGGCACCCCTGTGGGCCCTGCTGCTGGCGGCGGTGCCGGCCGGCGCGTCGGTGCCGCAGATCGGCCCGATGGTGCGGGCCCGCTGGGCGCACCTGCTGCGGGACGACGCGGCCGGACCGTCCGGCTCCCCCGGCGGAGCGCGGCTGCTTCCCACGGCGGCCGCGTTCGAGTCCGTCACCGACGAGTTCACCTTCGTCATCGGCCCGGTGCTGGCCACCGCGCTGTGCACCACCGTGCACCCGGCCGCCGGCCTGGCGGCCGAGGCCGCCCTGACCGTCACCGGCGGACTGGTCTTCGCCGCCCAGCGCCGCACCGCGCCGCCCGCACACCGCCGCGGCCGAAGGCACGGCGGCCGGCGGGCCTCGGCGCTGTCGGTGCCGGGGGTGCGGGTGCTGGTCGTGGCCTTCCTGGGCATCGGCGCGGTCTTCGGCGGGATGCAGGTGTCCCTGGCCGCCTTCACCGAGCACATCGGTCAGCCCGGCATCAACGGCCTGCTGTACGGGATCTTCGCCGGCGGCAACATGCTCTCCGGCATCGTCTACGGCGTCCTCACCTGGCGCTCGGCGCCGCACCGCCGGCTGCTGGCGGCGTACGCGCTGCTGACGCTGACCACCGCGCCGCTGTGGGCGGTCGACTCCGTGCCGCTGCTGGCGGTCCTGGGCCTGCTGGCCGGCCTCGGCATCGCGCCGAGCCTGATCACCGGGTTCACGCTGGTGGAGCGGCTGGCCCCGAAGGCCGTCCGCACCGAGGCGTTCACCTGGCTGACCGGTGCGGTGGCGCTGGGGCAGGCGGGCGCGGCGACGGCGGCCGGGCGGCTGACGGACGCCTTCGGGACGAGCGCCGGCTTCACCGTGCCGCTGGCCGTCACGGCCCTGGCGCTCGTCACCGTCACGGTGCTGCGCGGATGGCTGGAGCCGGGCGTAGAAGGCCCCCGGAAGGGGGACGGCGAGGGGGCCGGAGGGCGTGGCGAGGGTCACCGTGGGGCGGCCCCGGTGGACTAAGCCGCCGGAATACTGCACCATGGTGCGTCGTTAGCACTCCACAGGGAAGAGTGCCAGGAGGAGCAAGTGCCGACCTATCAGTACCAGTGCACCGAGTGCGGCGAGGGCCTGGAAGCGGTTCAGAAGTTCACGGACGACGCGCTCACCGAGTGCCCCAGCTGCAAGGGCCGCCTGAAGAAGGTGTTCTCGGCGGTCGGCATCGTCTTCAAGGGATCCGGTTTCTACCGGAACGACAGCCGCAGCTCCTCGTCCGGCAGCCCCGGGTCGAGCTCGTCGTCCTCGTCCTCCTCTTCCTCGGCGTCGTCGTCCTCGTCGTCCGAGAAGAAGAGCGGCGACTCGTCGTCCACGGCGAGCCCCTCGGCCGCCTGACCGGCGCCGCCCCGGACCGGCCTCCGGCCGGCACCCCGTAGCCACGCGGTCCGGACCCGCCCCGGCGCCCCGCGCCCCGGCGGGTCCGCCGCCCGGGCACCCGGCCCCTCGGGCGCGGGCCCCGGCGGGGGCTAGGGTGACGCCCATGAGCGCACAGGCGGAAAGCCCCTCCCCCAGGGCCCCCCGGGCCGAGGTGGGCGTCATCGGCGGGTCCGGGTTCTACTCGTTCCTGGACGACGTGGCCGAGATCGCGGTGGAGACGCCCTACGGCGACCCCAGCGACTCCCTCTTCCTCGGCGAGGTCGCCGGGCGGCGGGTCGCCTTCCTGCCCCGGCACGGGCGCGGCCACCACCTGCCCCCGCACCGGATCAACTACCGCGCCAACCTGTGGGCCCTGCGCTCGCTCGGCGTGCGCCAGGTGCTCGGGCCGTGCGCGGTGGGCGGCCTGCGGCCCGAGTACGGGCCGGGCACGCTGGTGGTGCCGGACCAGCTGGTGGACCGCACCAAGGGGCGTGTCCAGACCTACTACGACGGCGAGGCGCTGCCCGACGGCTCGGTGCCGAACGTGGTCCACGTGTCCTTCGCCGACCCCTACTGCGAGGCGGGGCGCGCGGCCACCGTCGCGGCGGCGCGCGGCCACGGCTGGGAGCCGGTCGACGGCGGCACCCTGGTGGTCGTGGAGGGACCGCGCTTCTCGACCCGCGCGGAGTCGCGCTGGCACGCGGCGCAGGGCTGGTCGGTGGTCGGCATGACCGGCCACCCCGAGGCCGTGCTCGCCCGGGAACTCGGCCTCTGCTACACCTCGATGGCCCTGGTCACCGACTTGGACGCCGGTGCCGAGACGGGTGAGGGGGTCTCGCACGAGGAGGTGCTGGAGGTCTTCTCCCAGAACGTCGGGCGGCTGCGCCAGGTGCTCTTCGACGCGGTGGCCGGGCTGCCGAAGGAGCGGGACTGCGCCTGTGCGCGGGCTCTGGACGGGCTGGATCCGGGGATCGGCCTTCCGTAGCCCCGCGCCCGCCGCCGGAGTCGCCGCCGGAGTCGCCGCCGGAGTCGGGCCGGCGCCGCAGCCGGCGCGGTCGCGGTCTCCGCGGCCGGTGGAGCCGGGGCCGAAGACGGCGGCGGGGCGTGTGTGACCCGTGCGGGTGGCCGAGTTGTCCACAGTCCGTGGACGGTCCACAGGCTCCTGCGGGCCGACCCGGGAGCGGACATCGTGGGGGCGTTCCCTCCACGAGCACGAGTCCTCCGCGAGGCGGTGACCGCGATGTCCTCTGCCCTGGGCCCGTCGGCCCCCCACCCCGATCCCCCCGGTCTCCCCCGGCTCCCCGAAACCCACGGACTTCCCGGCCCCTCCGGTGCCCACGGTCCGCCCGGCGCTCCGGCGGCCCACCCGCCGCCCTCCCCTCCACCGGCCTCCTGCCCGGTGCCGGAGTTCGAGCCGGTGCGTGCCGGGCGCGGTCCCCTGCGCCTGCCCGGGAGGGCGGGCCGCCCGGCGCGGGCGGCGGCCGTCGCGCTGTCGGCGGTCGCCCTGGCGGGAGCCCTGTTCTGGGAGCCGGGCGGGGGCGAGGCGGCCCCGGCGGCCCATCCGGTCTCCGGCGGGAGGGCCGGCCCGCCGCCGCCCGCCGCCCCCCGTCCGCCCGGCCCGTCGCCAAAGGGCGGCGGACGGCACGGGGACGGCGCGACGGTCGGGGCTCCGGTACGGCTTCCGGACGCCGCCGTGGTGCGGCTGCTGCGCCCCGGCGACCGGGTGGACGTCCTGGCCGCTCCCCCCGATCTGCCCTCCCTCCGCCGCTCCTCCGGCGTCCCGCCGGCGTCCGCGCGGATCGTCGCCCGCGGCGTGCGGGTGGCGGCCGTGCCCGGTGCCCCGCCCGGCCCCGGCGCCGCGTACGAGGGACCGAACCGGCCGGACGGCGCGTACGGCGAGGCGGGGGCGCTGGTGGTGCTCTCGGTCTCCAGGTCGACGGCCGCCCGCATCGCGGGCGCCGCGGCGCACTCCCGGCTGGTGGTGACGCTGTGCTGACCGCGGCGGGCGGCGCGGACACCCGCTCCCCGCACCCGCCGCGTCCGGGCCGCCGGCCCCGCCGGCGCCTCCCCGGCTGGACAGCCCGCATGCCGTTCGTGCAGCGTGTGCTCCGTTCCACCGACGGCAGTCGGGGCGAGTGTTGCGCAGAGAGGCAGTCCGTTGAGCGAGAAGCAGGGCGTCCTGGCCGGGTTCAAGGCATTCCTGATGCGGGGCAACGTGGTCGAACTGGCCGTTGCCGTCGTCGTCGGGGCGGCCTTCACCAAGATCGTGAACTCGGTGGTGGAGGGCGTCATCAACCCGGTGGTCGGCTCCATCGGCCCCAAGGACCTGGAGCGCTACCAGTCCTGCCTCCAGAGCCCCTGCGAGGTCGACGCCGCGGGCCAGGTCGTCAGCGGCATCACGATCAAGTGGGGCTCGGTGCTGAGCGCCTCGCTGACCTTCCTGATCACCGCGGCGGTCGTGTACTTCCTCATGATCGTCCCGATGAACAGGCTCAAGCAGCGGATGGACGCCCGGGAAGCGGCCGAGGCCGCGGACGCCGCCGCCAACCCGGTCGAGAGGACCGAGGTGCAGCTGCTCACCGAGATCCGCGACGCGCTGCTGGCCCAGCGCGACGGCGGAGCCGCGCACGCGGCCGTCCTGGCCTCCCAGCGCAACGCCGCCGAGGGCGGAGCCCGGCCGGCCGAGGGCCCCTCGCAGCCCTAGCCCCGCCCGGGCCCCGGCCGCCGCCCGCTTCCCGCACCGCGGCGGCCCGGAGCGGGTGGGCGGGGAGGCGTGGTCCCCGCGCGTCCCGTGCCGCTCCCGGCGTCCCGGGCCCCGGGTCCCTCAGATGTGGTGCGGGGGCTTCTCGTCCAGGAAGCGGGCCAGGTCGGAGGCGGCCGGATCGCCGCCCGGCCACGCTCCCGAACCCTCGCCCCAGCCCCGGTCGGTGTCGTCGGCGGAGGGGCGGCTCAGCGGATCGGTGAAGTCCAGCGCGGAGGCCGGATCGCGGTGGTCCGGTCCGGGGACGGCAGAGTTGCTCATCCCCCCAGGGTACGGCCGCGCCACTGCGCCGCCGCGGGATCATGGCACCCATGGACGCCTCGGAAGCGACGAACGCCACGGCCCCCCTCGACGCGCTGACGGACGTGCCGGGCCTGCGGGTCGGCCACGCCCAGCGCACCGGCGGCGGGTGGCTGACGGGAACGACCGTGGTGCTCGCCCCCGAGGGCGGTGCCACCGCGGCCGTCGACGTGCGGGGCGGCGGCCCCGGCACCCGGGAGACCGACGCCCTGGATCCGCGCAACCTCGTCCAGCGGGTGGACGCGGTGGTGCTGACCGGGGGCAGCGCCTTCGGCCTGGACGCCGCCTGCGGGGTGGCGGCCTGGCTGGAGGAGCACGGCCGGGGCTTCCCCGTGGGCCCCGAACCGCACCAGGTGGTGCCGGTGGTCCCGGCCGCCTGCCTCTTCGACCTCGGCCGCGGCGGCTCCTGGTCCGCCCGTCCGGACGCGGCGCTGGGCCGGGAGGCCGTCGAGGCCGCGGTGCGCACTCCTGCGGGGGCGCCGGTCCCGCCGGGCTGTGTCGGCGCCGGCACGGGGGCTGTGGCGGGCGGCCTCAAGGGCGGGGTGGGCACGGCCGGCACGAGACTGCCGTCGGGGACGGTCGTGGGTGCGCTGGCCGTGGTCAACGCGGTGGGCTCGGTGCTCGACCCGGCGACGGGCGCGCTCTACGGCGAGCTGTCCGGCGGACGTCCGGCCCTCCCCCCGGAAGCCGTGCACGCCGAGGCCCGCCGGCGGCTGGCCGAGGCCCGGCGGGAGACGGAGCGCCGCTCGGCCGCCGCCGTGCGCGCACCGCTCAACACCACCCTGGCCGTGGTCGCCACCGATGCGGCGCTGAGCCGCGCCCAGGCGCAGAAGCTGGCGGGCACCTCCCACGACGGACTGGCCCGCGCCATCCGCCCGGTGCACCTGCTCAACGACGGCGACACCGTCTTCGCCCTGTCCACCGGGGCCCGCCGGCCGGGGGCGGAGGAGGTCAACGACGTGCTCGCCGCCGGGGCCGACACCCTGATGCGGGCGGTGGTGAAAGCGGTGCGGGCCGCGGAGTCGGTGGACGGCCCCGGCGGGGTCTTCCCCGCCTACCGGGACCTCTACAACCCATGACGGACGCCCGCCTCGGACGCGGCCCGTCACGGGACGCGTCAGGGCCCCGGCGCGAGGGGGATCGCGCCGGGGCCCTGGTCCCGGGACGGTCTGCGGGGGCGGGGCCCTGCGGCACGGGGACGGCGCGCGCCGCCGTGCCGCGTCCGCTCACGCCGCCGCGTCGAAGCCCGTGTCATGGGCCATCTTCTTCAGTTCCAGCAGGGCGTGCTTCTCGATCTGCCGGATGCGTTCCCGCGTCAGGCCGTGCTGCTTCCCGACCTCCGTCAGCGTGCGCTCGCGGCCGTCCTCGATGCCGTAGCGCGCCCGGATGATGGAGGCGGTGCGGTCGTCGAGCCGTCCGATCATGTCCTCCAGCTCCTCACGGCGGAGCATCACGAGGACCGAGTCCTCGGGGGAGGTGGCGGAGGTGTCCTCCAGCAGGTCGCCGAACTGCGTCTCGCCCTCGTCGTCGACGGACATGTTGAGGCTGACCGGGTCACGCGCCCAGTCCAGCACGTCCGCGACGCGCTCGGCGGTCGAGCCCAGCTCCCGGGCGATCTCGGCGGGCTCCGGGTCGCGGCCGTGCTCGCGGTTGAACTCCCGCTGCACACGGCGGATCCGGCCCAGCTCCTCCACCAGGTGGACGGGGAGGCGGATGGTGCGCGACTGGTCGGCGATCGACCGCGTGATGGCCTGGCGGATCCACCACGTCGCGTACGTGGAGAACTTGAAGCCCTTGCGGTAGTCGAACTTCTCCACCGCGCGCACCAGGCCGGCGTTGCCCTCCTGGATCAGGTCCAGCAGGGGCAGGCCGCTGCGGGGGTAGCGTCGCGCGACGGCGACGACCAGGCGCAGGTTGGAGCGGATGAAGACGTCCTTGGCCCGCTCGCCCTCGGCGACGACCGCCTCCAGCTCCTCGCGTGTCGCGGTGGCGCTGGGGGAGTCCTCCGAAGGGCTCTCGGCCTCGCCGTCCAGGATCTGCCGGGCGTACACGCCCGCCTCGATGGCGAGCGAGAGCTCGACCTCCTTCGCCGCGTCCAGCAGCGGGGTCCGGGCGATCTCGTCGAGGTACATGCCGACCAGGTCCCGGTCCGCTACGTCCCCGGCCGACGAGGTACGTACAGGGCGTGCCTCGTCAGCGCCGTTGGAAGTGGCCTGACGACGGGCGACGGCACGGGTTGCCATGCGTACTCCCTTACGAGTGGTCTACATCTGGTCGGTGGCGGTCCAGCCACCCGGCGTCTCTCCCCGCTCGGGTGCCCGTTCCGATGGAAACAACGACTCCAATCGGGACAGAATTCCCAAGCCGCGCGTCATCTTTTGCGATCTTGCGGTATTCTGCGCCGCCACACAGAGGGGGTCCTCCATGACGGAACGCGGAGAAGTGCAGGTCAGCGCGGGTGGAGAGGAAGACCTCCCGGATCTCACGGCCCTCTACAACCACTACGTCCGTGAGACGCCGATCACATTCGACACCGAGCCCCACACCGTCGAGACCCGGCGCCCCTGGCTGCTCTCCCACCCCGGGCACGGCCCGCACCGCCTCCTGGTCGCCCGGGAGGACCGGGGCGCCGGGCGGTCCCGCGCCCTGGGCTACGCGACCAGCAGCCCGTTCCGCCCCAAGCCCGCCTACTCCACCTCCGTGGAGGTCAGCGTCTACCTCGCCCCCGACGCCTGCGGCCGGGGCATCGGCACCCTGCTGTACGAGCGGCTCTTCGCGGTCCTCGCCACCGAGGACGTCCACCGCGCCTACGCGGGCATCGCCCAGCCCAACCCCGCCTCCGTCCGCCTCCACACCCGCCTCGGCTTCCGCCACGTCGGCACCTACGGGGAGGTCGGCCGGAAGTTCGGCCGCTACTGGGACGTCGCCTGGTACGAGAGGCCGCTGGGCCCCTGACGCCCGGTGCGGGCACCGGAGCCGCTCCCCGCACCGGGCCGCCGCCGGGCCGCCGGTCAACCCTGCCGGAAGGCCTCCACCGTCGCCGCCCGGCCGGGCAGCTCGGACCTCGCCGGCGCACGGAGCCCGTCGAGGAAAATCTGCAGGTGGCGTCCGAGGAAGCGGTCGAACTGCGCGCACTCCGTGCCCGGCAGCGGCCGCGTGAGCTGGCCGAGCGCCAGCAGCAGGTCGCCGATGTCGGCGTCGGCGCGCAGCCGCCCGGCCCGCCGGGCCCGGTCGAACAACTCGCCGACCAGGTGCTCGAGCCGCTGCCTGGCCGCCAGGAGCCGGGGCTCCCGGTCGTCGAAGTCCTCCGAGAGGAACGGGCACAGGGCACCCACCCGCTCCTCCACCGCGGCGGCGGTGAAACGGCTC
Source organism: Streptomyces desertarenae (assembly GCF_042681365.1). Classification (NCBI taxonomy): domain Bacteria; kingdom Bacillati; phylum Actinomycetota; class Actinomycetes; order Kitasatosporales; family Streptomycetaceae; genus Streptomyces; species Streptomyces desertarenae. The sequence goes on from NZ_JBHUFU010000001.1 coordinate 595,321, forward strand.
AGCGCCTCGAACGGATCACACCCCTGCGCCGCCTCGTCGAGGGCGTCCCGGGCGCGGTCCGCGATCCGCTCCGCGACGGCGAGCACGACATCGCGCGCGAGCACGGAGCGGTCGGGGAAGTGGCGGTAGAGGGTGGCGTTGCCGACGCCCGCGCGGCGGGCGATCTCGTCCAGCGGCACCTCGGTGCCGTGCAGGGCGAGCGCCTCGCGGGCCGCCTCGACGATCCGCTCCCGGTTGCGAGCGGCGTCGGCGCGCAGATGCGGTGCGGCGGAGACCCCCGTACTCCGCCCACCGCCCTTCGCGCCGGCCACGCCGCCCCCTCCCGCACATCCGGGGAATCACTCCCCGCTTCTTCCGACATCCTCCCGAACAGCGGGCCCCACCCGAAGATTCCACCGGCCGATGTGTCCCACATCACACTCCTGCGGCACTCCCTCCCGTCCCACCGTGCGGCGATCACCGCGGGCGGCCAGAATGCCCCTGTCGGCGGAAGACCGGCCACCGCCCCTCCCCATCCACCGCCAATGGCCGGACCACTGGCAGTCGTCCCCACCCCTGGCCGCGGAACCGGCTCGCTGGAACGATGTGGCCGCCACGGCTCCGGCACCCCCGCGCCGTTCCCCGCCCGCCCTGCCCCACCAGGGCCGCGGACCCCGCCGAACCTGTGAGGAGAGTCCCGATGCAGCAGCCCACCGGCCCCAGCCGCAGACGCGCCATCGCCACCGGCCTGCTCGGCGCCACCGCGGCGCTGACCGCCTCCGCGTCCCTCGCCGCCCCGGCACACGCGCACGGCGGCGCCGTGGCCCGGGCCCGGGCCATGGCGCGCCGCATGTCCCTGGAGGAGAAGGTCGGGCAGCTCTTCGTCATCGAGGTCTACGGCCAGTCCGCCGACACCGCCGCCGCGGGCAACCGCGCCCTGTACGGCGTCGACACCCCGGCCGAGGTCATCGCCAAGTACCGGCCGGGCGGGGTGATCTACTTCGACGCCCGGCGCGGCCCCGACAACGTCCGCGACCCCCGCCAGATCGCCCGCCTCTCCAACGGCCTCCAGCACGCCGCACGCTCCGCCGGCGCCCGCGTCCCGCTGCTGATCTCCATCGACCAGGAGGGCGGCAGCGTCGTCTACCGGATCACCGAGCCCGCCACCGCACTGCCCGGGAGCATGGCGCTGGCGGCGGGCCGGTCCGAGGCCGGCGCCCGGCGCTCGGCCGAGATCATCGGCCGGGAGCTGGCGGCGCTGGGCATCACCCAGAACTACGCCCCCGTCGCCGACGTCAACGTCAATCCCGAGAACCCGGTCATCGGCGTCCGCTCCTTCGGGTCCGACCCCGCCCTGGTCTCCTCGCTCGTCGCCGCCTCCGTGGACGGCCACCACCGCGGCGGGGTCGCCTCCGCGGCCAAGCACTTCCCCGGCCACGGCGACACCGACACCGACAGCCACACCGGCCTCCCGCAGATCAACCACACCCGCGAGGAGCTGGAGCGCGTCGACCTGCCCCCCTTCCGGGCCGCCATCGCGCGCGGGGTGGACACGATCATGACCGCCCACATCGTCGTCCCGGCCCTGGACCCGTCGGGCGTGCCGGCCACCATGTCGCACCCGATCATCACCGGCCTGCTCCGCGAGGAGCTGGGCTTCGACGGGCTGATCGTCACCGACGCCCTCGACATGCAGGGCGCCTCGGGGCAGTTCCCCGACGACGTCGCCCCCGTCCGGGCGCTCAAGGCCGGCTGCGACCAGCTCGTCCTGGCCCCGAAGCCGGACATCGCCTTCAACGCCGTCCTGGAGGCGGTGCGCGGCGGCGAGATCACCGTCTCCCGCCTGGACGCCTCGGTCGAGCGGATCCTGGCGCACAAGATCCGCCGCGGCCTGGTGCGGGACCCGTACGTGAGCGAGGAGCGCGCCGTCCGCGTCGTCGGCAGCCGGGAGCACCGGGACGCGGCCCAGGCCGTCACCGACCGCACCGTCACCCTGGTGCGGAACGAGGGCGGGCTGCTGCCCCTCTCCCCTGCCGCCCGCTCGGTCCTGGTCACCGGCTGGGGCGTGAACACCGTCCGGACCCTCGCCGCAGCCGTCGCCGAGCGGCCCGGCCAGCGCGCCACCGCCCTGGAGACGGGCGCGGTCCCCTCCGCCGCCCGCATCACCGAGGCGGCCGGCGCGGCGGCCGGACACGATCTGGTCGTCATCGCCGTCAACGCCGCCGCGGCGGGCTCCGACAAGGGCGCGGCCCAGGCCCGCCTGGTGCGCGCCCTGATGGACTCCGGCACCCCCGTCGTCGCGGTCGCCGTCCGCAACCCGTACGACATCCGCCGCTTCCCCGACGTCCCGGCCTACCTGGCCACCTACTCCTACGGCACCCCCTCGCTCCAGGCCGCCGTCCGGACCCTCTACGGCGACCTGGCCCCCGCCGGGAAGCTCCCGGTCGCCATCCCCGCCCTGGACTCCTCCACGACCCTCCACCCCTTCGGCCACGGCCTGGCCTACTGAGACCCGCCGCGGACCGCCGATCCGCCCCCGTCCCGACACGCGCTCGGCACGTCCCGCGCTCATCCGCTAACCTGTCCTGCGGCACGCCTTCGTAGCTCAGGGGATAGAGCACCGCTCTCCTAAAGCGGGTGTCGCAGGTTCGAATCCTGCCGGGGGCACAGCAAGAAGGGCCAGCTCAGGAGGGTTTCCTCCCAGGCTGGCCCTTCGTCGTGTCCGGAGTCGTGCCACACGCGTGCCACTACGTGGAGTCCACGGCCGACACATCGGGTCCGCCTCTTGATTTCGTTCGTTCTGTCTGTCCTGTCCGGTGTGGCCCTGGTACTGCGGGGAGGACGATCGCGCCGCGCCGTCGTCGCAGCAGGCCCTAAGCTGCCGGGTCATGGATGCGGGACTTGCTGCGCTGCTCGGCGCGGCCGTGGGGGCGCTGGGCACCGGTGGTGCCGCTCTGGCGACCGGGTTATTGGGCCGTGGACAAGCTCGGACACAGCTCCGCGCCGAGCACGTGCGGTTGCTGCGGGAGCCGCGGCGGTCTGCATATGTCGCGTTCGCCCAATGCTTCCAGGAGGTGCACGCCCTCCACTCGGAGGCAGTGAAGTCCGCGTCCGAGGTGATGGAGGCCGAGGAACCGGACCGAAGCAGGCTGCTGGATGCCGCCGATGAAGCTTACGCGCGGGCCGGTGAACGGCTGCACGGAGAACTTCAGCTACGGCAGTCGGCAGTGACGGTGGAAGGGCCACCTGCCCTTACGGCGGCCGCGTTCGAGGCGGAAGGCGCACTGCTGGTTTCGCGGGCCGAGGTGTACCGCTGGGTTCGAGTTCTGCGGCAAGGAACCGCCACGGAGGAACACGAACGTGCGGCAGAAGATGCGTTGTTGGCCGTGCACCATCACATCGTGTCGTTTCTCAACGCGGCGTCGGCCGTGCTGGCGGACGATGGTCTCGGCCCTGACAGAAGGAAGCAACGTCGTGACTGAGCAATCCGAAACCGTGGGGGACTCGTCGCATCCCCCGCTGTCCCGGCTGGACGTCGACATTCTTCGCCTGGTGGCGCAGGGGTTGTCTTTCTGTGAGATCGGGCAATTGGCCTGCGTCTCACAGAGCCTCGTCAGCCGACAAGTCCTGAGGCTCATGACACTCCTCGGCGCCCGCGACCGTGCGGATCTGGTGGCGAAGGCCGAGGAGAACGGGTTGATCTAGTGCCTTACTAATCAAGGCGGCTCGCTCCGCTCCCCGCGCACGGCCCGGCCCCCGGCCGGGTGCGCTCCAGTCTCCACCCCGCTCCAGCCCGGCCGGCGCCCGTGCCGCGCTCAGAGCAAGCCAGCCGCCTGATGTCAGAGAAGAGGTACGTCGCGGCTGGGGCGGTCGGCTCCACGGCTTTACGGAGCCACTTTGGCGCGAGCCTCGAAGATCATGGTCCCAACGTCGTACTTTAACGAGCAAATCTACAGACTGCCCGACGCGCCGGAAGCTTACGGAGTCATGATCACTCGCACCAAAGCAGTGCCACCCCAAATTCACTCCGCCGACCTCGTCACAGGATCCGTTGACTGTGTGCCGAGATCTCAATGGTCTGAGGCTGTCCCGCGACGGCACCGCGACGTTTGATCTGTTGCGAGGAAACCCACACGATGTCCGGATGGCCAGTGGCAGCCAGCTGACGCAATGCGTCCTCTTGTTCTTGATTCGGTACAAGCTCATAGACGTCCGCCACCAGAATTTCCAGCGATCCAGCCCACGGACTGTAGCGAATCCGATCCACCTCTCGCTTGAGATAATTATGCATAATATGCGGAAATTTATCTAGCGGCAGAATGCCAGTGGCAAGCAACTCTTCTTGGAACTCTCTCCACGGGGAATCCTCGCGACCTTGTCGAGATTCGAACCACCGGAAAAACTGAAATATTTTCTTCCCTGGAACTCGTACACGTAGATCGCCGTAGCTCACGGAATCAAGAGGGATGGATCAAGAGCTGTCAGGGGCACGAACCTCCGGCAGGCCGCACAGTCCAGTGATCGAACTTCTGGAGCGGGTGTCGCAGGTTCGAATCCTGCCGGGGGCACCGGCGCGAAGGCCGCCTGGGAACGTTCCTGGGTGGCCTTCGGCGTCCACGGCTGACATCAACGGGTGCGTTCACTGACGACCGGGCCCCCTCCCGCCCAGCGGTCGGATATCCCGGCATGTGTCATGTGCGAGATCGCCGGATGGGTGTGCGGGGCGAGACGGTCCGCCTGTTGCCACCGGACGTGCGGTCGGCACGAACGAACCGGAAGTACCTGTTGGCCGTGGGGAGGAACATCAGCACCACGGCGGAGAGTACGGCAGCCACATGCACCACCCGACTGGCTCCGAAGACGAGATCCACCGCTCCGGCCTCTCTCAACACCGCGCCAGGAGTGCGCCCCTCGGCCAAGGCATGGATCGGAGCAATCACCATCGACGCCGTACCCACCACACCCAGACCGAGTGTCAGCCCGATACGGGCCCAGCCGTAGCCGCGGCGCATCCGGAGCGCCACCAGGAGTGCAGCGGTGAAGACGGGCAGCCTCACCGCGAGACCTGTGGCGATCTCGGCCGCGGAATCCGGGCCCTCGGCCGCCGGCCTGCCCACCGCCAGCACCGTCTCGAAAGCTCCGGCGGCAACAGCCGCCACCCATAACGCGAACGCGGCACGCACCGGCGCGGGCGGTATCCGGGCGTCAGGCACCACGTCCGTCCCGGCCGAAGCGCGAGCGCGGCTGGTGGAGGGCTCTTCTCGTTGCGCAGAGCGCGACATCATGGCCTCGATTCGTGAGTGGCGGTCCGGTGCGATCAGCAGCACCCCTGATACTTCACGCACGGCACGGCCGTGGCCCGCCCGCTGCCCTGTGGATTCCTCCGGGGGCCAGCCCTACTCCGCCGCTGAAGCGAGTCGCAGAAGGCCGTGGGCACCCGGCCCGGGTTCGATTCCGATCACCAGCAGAAGTCGGGAGGACCTCACGGCCTTCACCGCTGGACTCCGCCGAGACCCAGCGCGGAGCCCCTAGCCGATCACGGTCCGGGGCCTCCGGCCTCGGCGAGGACGGTCACTGACGACCGGAACGCCTCCTGGGCAGCCGGTCCGTGTGGCTCATGGCCTCGCGCCGCGTGTCCCGCACGACATGCGTGTACATGTCCATGGTGATGCTGATCCGGAAGTGGCCCAAGATCTCCGTCATGACGCAGGGTGCGGCCCCGGCCGCCGTCAGGAGCGTCTCCCGTGCCGTGCCGGGCGCGTGCAGCCGGATCGCCCGGAGGCCGGCCGTGGCTTCGTCTCACCCCTTTCGGTGCGGAGTGACTCGGCGAGCGAGGTCTCCGTCGGCCCCCGTGCCACCGTCATGCCGTGACAGGCGGGCAGGGGGCTGTCAGGGCAGAGCTGTTGCAGGCGCTTCGCACCGCGAAGACCTCCGAACCCGAAGGTGGCTGCTACGCCCCCGCTCTATGGTTGGGCCACCCGGTTTGGTGTGCTGCGATCGGCAGGTCGCGGTGGTCGCGCCGGGAGAGGCTTTCGTGTCCGTCGCGGTTGCCGTCGTCGTGGCGGGACCGGTGGGCCGGCCGTGGTCAATGGCCTGGTTTGCAGCGGGTCGGAGCGGCAATCGGGATGCGCCCGCCATCGTGACCGACTGATGTCGGTTGAAGCTCGGACGGCTCACACGATGGCTACGCTCCGTGGCCACCCCGCCTCTGGAGCTCGTCATCGACAGCGCGGAGCCTCGCCCGCCACTCCCGACCGGCCTTGGGGTTGCGGCCCATGCCACGCGCCACGGCATCCTCAACCCGTCGAGCGGCGAAGGCCCGGCGCTCCCGCAGTTGCTCGACGGAGAGGCCGGCCAGATCGGTGTACCAGTTGTCGTAGGGCTTCCAACGGCTCACGGGCCCAGAATGCCGATCGCCTCGATCCGGCCGCACACCCTTTTCCCTCACCCACGACGGCCTGTCGCCCGACCGCACCACGAACGCACCGGATCGAGTGGGAACCAGCGGGACTCGCGGGAACGCAGGCGCCGCCCGCGCCGCCGCATGGCCGTTCACCCGGGTCAGCGTCCAAACCGGCCACCCGTGTCCGCACTTCCCACGCTGAGGTCACATGTCGGCGGCCAGCAGTAGCCTGCGGGGATCAGCCGTGGCACGCCTGGAGGCCTCGTGGAAGCTACCGCTCTCGTCAGTCCCGACCGGTTGTGGTCGGCGCAGGAAGTCCTGGCGCGTCCGAGTCCCGTCCCGGCGGCGGCAGGGGTCTACGGGTGGCACTTCGAGCAATCGCCCCGTGCCGCCTGAGGGAGCTGCGGGCCCAAGCACGCCGGCGAGCTCGGGAGTCGCCCGTCGGCTCGCAGGCCGATGAGTGAACCGCGGGCCGTTCTCCGGTGCGTCCGAGGCCGCTCGACAACGGCCGGCGACGACCGTTCAATCACCCGTGAGTGCCGCTCCGACCGGCGAAACGCAAGCCACCTGGATTCCCGGCGGGCCCCGGGCGAGGAGCAAGCCCGCACCCGCAGGCCCCCTGTCCGCAGTTCTTCCGCCGGCAGGGGACCTGCCGCTGTGCCAGGGCTCCCAGGGCGCGCCGTCCCGTCACGTGTTGCCTCCGCGCTCGGCATGCCCCTGGCTGGTGGGCACGGATGCGACCGGGCGGATCGCGGTGAAGTCCTGGAACGCGTCGCGGGTGGCGGAGAGCAACAGCAGCCACTCGTCGCAGCCCTGCCACGGGTACAGGTCGCCGCCGCCTCCGCGCACCACCCGCGGTCCGTCCCCGGTGCGGGGACGTGCGTCCACCGGCGCGTCCGTGAAATGCGGGATCCACACGTCGGCGCAGATCTCGTTCGCCGACCCCATCGCCGCCAGCCCGAAGGCGTTCTCCGCCGCGGCGGTGCGCTCCTCGTCGGCGAAGTCGTCGAGCACCTGGTCCTCGTCCGGCCTGCCGTCCCCGCGGAAGGTCAGGGTGGTCGTGCCCGCCCGGGCCGCGTACTCCCACTCCGCCTCGCTGGGCAGCCGGAACGGCAACGTCCCCAGCAGGTCGTCCAAGTCGCCCTCGAGCCGGGCCGTACTCGAAGCCGAGTCGGCGAAGCCGTCCTCGTACTCGGGCAGCCAGTGCCGTACTTGCGCCACCGTGAGCGGATGCCGGGCGATCAGGAACGGCTCGACCCGCACTTCCCGTACCGGCCGGGCCCGGACGGCGCCGGCGAAGAACGCCTGGAGACCGTCATCGGCGCCGTCGGCCCGCTCGATGGCACGAACCGCGTCCAGTTCCGCGTCGGACAGGCCCATCCGAAACGTCCCACCGGGAACGGCCCGGAAGACCACTCCGGAGGGGGTGTGCCGCCAAGCCGGTCGTCCGGCCACGATCTCCTGAGCCCACATGGTGCCGGACGCTAGCAGCCGGGCATCCCGGAAGGGGGCCTTGGGCGTGCTCCCACGGACCCCGGGGGTTCCCCTCTGCGGTCCGCGGGGTCGCTCCATGTCCCGGCGGAGCGGCCGACGAGCAGGTCCGTCATGGCTTCACGGCGAACAAGCGTCCGGATTCTGGCTGGCGCGGCGGACCCCGGCGGCGTGTCCGCCCTGGCGGCTCCGGTCTCGGCGGCCGGCTCCCGCAGCGAGCGGGCACGAGGCGGGGCCGTCCTCCCCGTCGAGCCGGCGGCCGACCTCACAACGGGGGAAGTGGCCGGGGAGCTCCTGGGAAAGATCGGCTCGTCCCGGGCCCGCTACGGCGTGACCGCCCGTCGGGTCGCCCACCGCACCACTGACAGCGCGGGCGCCCGGACGTACCGGTGGAGGTCTTCCACGGCCGGGTCGGCACGGACGTCGACATCGACCACGCGGCGTACCGTGCCGACCGGTTGGCGAGGAACGGCGCCGCACGCCGGCCGACCGGCGTCAGCGACCACGGCCGCAGCGGATCGATGCGGCAGGCCCTGCCCCGGATCATCGGGTTCTTCGACGGGTCCTCACTGCCGTAGGGGCTTCACCGGTTGGGAGTACGCGGCGCCGCCCAAGGATTCGGTGGAGTGCACGAGCCGGGGCCGGCGAGCCGGCCTCCGGGGATGCCGCTGACGTCTTCGCCGAAGAGCCTGCGCAGCAGGCCGGAAATCCGTCGAGCCCGGCCCTGTGGTCGCTCTACCCTTCCCCCATGGCCCATGGAAAGACCTCGTACGTCTGCCTGCCCTGCCGGGCCTCGTACAAGCAGCCCTACCCCGGCTACCACGACCACGACCGGGTCTGTCCACGCTGCGCCGAACCACTGATCCACGTCGGTTCCGCCTTCGCGGCACCCAAGAGGCGGGACACCGCCGCCTGGCGCACCCTTTCCGTGCTGCTGCACGCCGGCGTGCGCTTCCACAAGAGCTGCTGCGGCGGTCCCGGCTACCGCCCACGCACCCTCGGCGAGGTACGCGAGCGGCTGGCCTACGCCCGGGCCGCCGGAGAACCATTCGCTCAGGCGCTGGTCCGCCGCAACCTGCCCCGGCAGTCCGCAGGCAGGGGAGTTCCGCGGCACCGCCGCAGCGCCCCCTGCTGACAGCACGTACAGCAGGCCGTCTCACTTGGCGTGTTCGGCGGTCTTCCGGGGGACCGGTGAGCGGCCGGTGCCGGGGGAGCCGACACGGCCGCGGGGCGGCGGCCGGCACCGGTGCGGAGTCCGGAGCAGGGCGGGTCGAACGCCGGGACTGCCGCCGCGGCGACGCCGTCGCGGATGTCGGCCGGTACGCCGACGGAGTCCGTAGGATTCCCGCATGGTGATTGCGACGGTTCGCGAGTGGCACGAAGAGGAGGGGTGGGGCGTGCTCGACTCGCCGGAGACACCCGGCGGCTGCTGGGGCCACTACTCCCACATCCAGATGGAAGGCTTCCGCACGCTGTCGCCGGGGCAGCGGGTGGACCTCCGGTGGGAGGCCCCCGGCTTCCAGCAGGACGGGTACGACTACCGGGCGGTGAGCATCGTGCCCCGGCCGGTCTGACGTCCACACCCGGCACCGGCGACGGCAGACGGCAGCGGCCACGAGCGGTCCGCGACGGCGTCGCCTCCCAGGCGTCCGAAGCTCGTGGAGCCGCGTCGGCCGGGTCCCTGAAGCGGGTGTCGCGGGGTCGGATCCTGCCGGCACCGGTGAGCGACGCCGGCCCCCGGCGGCCCGGCGCACCCTCCGCCGCGCGCGGTCCCGCACGGCGGGGACGGGCTGCCGCGCCAGGTCGGTGATGTCCCTGACGTCCGGCCGCGCCCTCGTCCCCGGGAGCACCCCGGCGTCCGGCCCGCCGTCCTGCCCCGGACGGCTTCGGTCGCGTGCTCGACGGCCCTCCCCCGGGCTCCCCCACGGGCCCCGGCCCCCGCGCGGGCCCGTCCGGCACACGGTCGGGCGGACGGCCTCCGGGGTGGCCCGGGCCATTGCGGAAGGCAAACGCCCGGTGTGCGCGACAGCAACGGCCGATGGAAGGGGGAACCGGGGGCCGGGAGCGCGCCCACCGCGGGGCGGAGGGGTGTTTTCCGGTCGAGCTGCGGCGGCCGGACCATCGCCCGGGGCAGAGGAACACCAGTTCATGTGCGGTGTGGGGATCGGCGGACGGCCGGGTGTCCGTATGGTGGACACGTTCCCGCGGGGCGCTCGAACCCACCGCCAACTGCACGGATGTCACTACACGCCAACCTTTCACCGCAAAGGGTGACCTGAAGCGTTCCTTCGGATGTGCGTTCCTCGTTTGCCTTGGCAAGACTGCCGTCCGGTATCTGCCACCTCAAGCCAAGGAGTGTTCGGAATGCGGTACGCCATCAAGGGTCTGGGACTGAGCGCAGCGCTGTCCGCCGTCCTCCTGGCGGGAGCGGCGGGGGCGGCGGCCACCGCGTCCGCCGCCCCCGCGGCGCCCGAGGGGGCCGGTGGGCTGTACGCGCCCTCGGCGCTGGTGCTCACCGTCGGCAAGGGCGAGGACCCGGCGACGGCCACCGTGGAGCGGGCCGTCGTGCTGAACTGCTCCCCCGCCCCCGGCGGCGACCACCCGGCGCCCGAGCAGGCGTGCGCGGAACTGCGTTCCGTGGACGGCGAGTTCGCCTCCCTGATCGAGGACGGCGGCGACCGGTTCTGCCCGATGGTCTGGGACCCGGTCACCGTCACCGCCGACGGGGTCTGGGACGGCCGCAGGATCTCCTACTCCCACACCTTCCCCAACTCCTGCGTGCTGGCGGGCGCCACCGACCGGGTCTTCGTCTTCTGAGGCACCCCAGCGGCAGGACCCCCTCCGGCCCCCGGACACCCCACCGTGTCCGGGGGCCTCGCCGTCGGAGGCCGGGAGCGGCGGGAGCGGCGGGCCGGCGCGGTCCCCGCACCCGAGGGGTGCGCGGGGAACCGCGCGTCAGCCCGCGACGAGCGCCCGCAGGTCGTGGAGCGAGTCGAGGTGCCAGTCGGCGGGCGCGGCCTCGGAGGTGCCGGCCCACAGGTGGCCCCAGGGCCCGCGCCGCAGGTGTGCCACCCGCAGGCCGCACGCCTTGGCCGGGGCCACGTCGTTGACGGGGTGGTCGCCGACGTAGACGGTGCGGTGCGGGGGCGCCTGCGCCAGTTCGAGGACGCGGGCGAAGAAGTGCGGCGACGGCTTGGCCACGCCCCACTCGTCGGAGGTGGCCAGGGCGTCCACCGGCAGGTCGAGGGCGCGCAGCAGCTCCCCGGCGCGGGCCGTCTGGTTCCCGGCGACGACGACGCGGACCCCGGCCTCGCGCAGGGCGGTCAGGGCCGGGCGGACGTCGGGGTAGAGGTCGGTCTCGTCCAGGTGCTCGCCGCGCCCGGCGGCCTCCCGGGCGGCGTACTCGGCCCCGACGTCGATGCCGGGCCGCAGCAGCCGCAGGGCGTCCGCGCTGTCGCGGCCCTGCCCGACGACGGCTCCGACCAGGGCGGCCAGGGTGTGGCGGGGCACCCCCAGCCAGTCCGCCCAGCCGCCCCAGTAGCGGTCGTCGCGAACGAGGGTCTCGCCGATGTCGAGCGCCACGGCGGTGACGGTCGCGGCGGCTGCGGTGGTCTGCGGGGTTCCGGCCATCGGGGCCAGACTACGGCGGAAGTCCCGCCCGGGGCGGGAGGACGGGCGGGGCGGGGGCGCCCGCGGTGGCCCGCCGGCGCGGGTCGGCCCGGTGCGGCCGGAGTCCACCGAGCCGTAACGCCTACCGGGAGCCGTCCCCCTGGCCGTCCGCCGCCCCGCCGTCCGCCGCGCGGAGCGCGCGCAGGCCCCGCAGGACGCGGAGCACGCGGCCGGGCGCCATCAGCCGGGCGGGCGGTTCGACCATGTGGGCCACTGCCAGGAACGTCCTGCCCAGGGCCGCGTCGACGGACGCCGCCGCCCGGTACCGGGTGAGGTAGGCGTCGAGCAGCCTGTCGGCCGGCCCGCGCCTCTCCGCCGCCTCGGGGAAGCGCAGGTCGCCGCCGGTGGCCAGCAGCCAGGGGGTGTCGACCGCCCTCGCCGCCGCGCGGAAGAAGCGCCGCGGGAGGTCGCCGGCGCCCTCGGCCAGGAACCGCCGCAGGACGAGCGCCTGCTGGGCGGCGGCCGTCATGCCCTGCCCGTAGGCCGGGTTGAAGGAGCACAGGGCGTCGCCGGTGACGAGGAAGCCGCCGAGGTGGCGGTCGAGCCTCTCGTAGTGGTGGCGCGTGCCGGCGGGGTAGCGCATCCTCACCGGCTCGTCCAGCGGTTCGGCCGTCCGCAGCACCTCGGCCGCCTCGGGGCCGGGCAGCCTCTCCGCGTAGGCCAGCATGCCCGCGGGGTCGGTGGGCGGCTCCTCCCCGAACTGGCCGTGGAGGACGACCGCGAACCGGTCGCCGTCGACGCTCAGCACGGCTCCTCCGCGCGGCGCCCCGGGGTGGGCCTGGTAGGCGACGCCCCGGAGGCCGCCGAGGTGGTGGGGCTCCCGCCGGAAGTGGCGGGTCACGTAGACGACGTCGGCGCGCACCCGCGTCGTCTCCGGCCGGGGGCAGCCGGCCTCCGCCAGCCAGTGCGGAGCCCGTGAGCCCCGGCCCGAGGCGTCGACCACCAGGTCGGCGGGGAGCACCTCTTCGGCCGCCGCGCCGGCAGCGCGGAGCGGCCGCACCCGGACGCCCGTGACCCGCCGGCCGTCCGGCGGGACGACCGGGCCGAGCACCTCGGTCCCCTCCGCGAACCGCACGCCGGGCAGGGCCGCGACGCGGGCGCGCACCAGGTGCTCGACCAAGGGGCGGCCGGCGCCGTACGAGACCAGCCCCGACGGCGCCCGGCGGACGAGGTGGCCGTCGAGGTACCACAGGGCCTCGCCCTGGGTGTCGGCGGGCACGGCCCCGGCCGCGGTCAACTCGTCGAGGAAGCCGGGGAACAGCTCCTCCAGGGCCCGCGCGCCGCGCACCAGCAGCACGTGGAGCTGGCGGCCCTGCGGTACGCCGCGCCGGGGGGCCGGGACGGCCGGGAGCGCGTCGCGCTCGATCACGGTCACCCGCTCGTAGGCGTCACCGAGCGCGCGGGCCGCCGTCAGGCCCGCCATCCCGGCGCCGATCACCACGGCGTGGGAGGAGGCCGCGGGCGGGGCGGCCGCGGTGGCCCTGTCCGTCGGGGGCATGGGAGCTCCGTTCCGCGCGGTCCGGCGCGGCGCCACCCGGCCCGGACGGTGCCGCGTCTGCGGCGAGCGTAACCACACGGGGGCCCCGGAACGCGCCGGGCCCGGAGGGATCCGGTGCGTTCCGGGGGCGCACGGGCGGCACACGGGTGGCGCGCGGCCGGGTCAGCCGCCGGCGAGCTGCCAGGCGCCGAGGGCGAGCCCGCCCACCGCCGCCAGGGCCGTGATGCTCGCCAGCGGCCACCGCGACCGCTCCAGCGCGTCCAGTCGCGCCTCGTGGTCGGCGAGCTGCTTGTCGGTCTGGTCGCTGCGCTGGACCAGCAGTGCCAGTGCCCCGTCCACCCGGGCGAAGCCGGCCTCGACCGTGCCGCGCAGCCGCTCCAGCTCCACGGCGACGACGGTGGGGCTGTTCGGGTCGCCGTCCGTCATGCGCGGTCCCGCCCGCCGGCCGCCGGGGCGCCGCCGGGTGCGGTGCTCAGCCAGCCCGGCAGCAGCGCCTGGACCCCGGGCACGGCCATCAGCCGTGCGAGCCCGCCGGCGGCGGCCAGCGCCGCCGCGACCCAGGGCAGCGTCCGCGGGATCCCGGCCGCGTCGACGGCGGCGGGGAGGACGACGGCCAGTGCCGCGGCGGTCTGCACGACGGTGCGCAGGGCGCGCTTGGCCTCTTCCGACATGGTGGTTCTTCCTTCCGTGCGAGTCGGGGTCCGGGCCGCGCGGCCCGGACCCCGGTTTCCGGTCTGCGGACTCCGGGTTCCGGTTTCCGCCGGCGCGGGGCGGGCTCAGGAGGTGCGGGGGACCCGCAGCGCCCGCCACGACACCTCTCCCGGCCAGCCGTCGGCGTCGGCGCCGGTGAAGCCGAGCCTGCGCTGCCACCCGGCGTACGAGCGGCGGTCCGCGTCCGTCCACTGCGGCCCCGGGCCGACCGCGTACTGCGAGCAGCCCTCGGCCACCAGGCGGCGCCCCATCGCGGTGACGATCGGCGAGCAGGGCTCCGCGCGGAACCACGCGGTCCCCGGGAACGGCTGGAGGGCGGACCGGTCCCCGGAGGAACCGCCCGCCCCGGAGCCGGCGGCGGGCGAGCCGAGCAGGCCGGCGACGCGCGAGCGCATCCGGTCCATGGAGAAGCCGCGCGGGTCGATCTTGGTGCGGGTCCACTCCTTGTGGGCGATGACGGAGCGCTCGCTCCAGCCGTGGGCGCGGCAGACCGCGGCCGCGGCCCGGGCGATGGCGTCCAGCTGCTCCTCGGGCCACGGGTCCCGCCCGTCGCCGAGGTTGACCGCCTCGAAACCGTAGAAGCGGGCGTTGCCGTCGGTGTCGTCCCTCAGCGGGCGCGGGGCGGCGGTCTCGGCGACGACCGAGCGCAGGACGCGGCCGTCGCCCAGACCGGCGTGGTTGGCGCGTCCGCCGCCCACCAGGTGGACGGTGCCGGCCTTGTCGACGACGCCGTGGCACAGCGGTCCGGGCAGGCCGGGGTGGCCGTCGTAGCACAGGTCCACGGAGGCTTCGGTGCCGCGGGTGACGGTGTGGTGGACCATCACCCCGTTCACCGGGCCCCAGGCGCCCTTGTGGTTGCGGTGGTGCCGCCGCCAGTCGCGGTGCTCGACGACGTGCAGGCCCTCGGCGCGCAGGGCGTCGAGCAGCCGTCCGGGGGTCAGGGGCACGGCCATGGGAGGTCCTCCTCGTGTGCGGGGACCCCGCGCCGGGCGGCGCGGGGTCCGGTTCGGTTCCCGGCCCGGCTCCGTGTGCCGGGCCGGGTTCCGCGGGGGCCGGAGCGGGTCAGGACAGGGCCGCCCAGATCGCGTTGGAGTCGGCCACCACGTTGGAGGGGCTGAACGAGGCGGGCAGCGAGGTCTGCCCGGTGGCCGACAGCCGGCCGTGCCGGACGAAGGCGCCGGGCATCCGGGCGCTGCCGGCCGGGGCGTTGCCGATGCTGGCGCCGCGGGCGAAGCCGGGTCCGCTGGTCCTGTCGGTCGGACCGTTGACCAGCAGGGCGATCCAGTAGCTGCCGGGTTTCGCGGCGTAGGAGGCGTTGAGCGGGATGACGATCGTGCGGCCCTCGTTGGCCGGGATCACCTGGTTGAGCGGCGCGGTGACGCCCACCCGCTGTCCCGCGCTGGTGTACAGGCCCGCGTAGGAGCTGGCGCTGAGCGTGCCGCCGACGTATCCGGCGGTGTAGAACACCACGTTGGAGACGGTGTGCGGCGCGTGCAGCGGGATGCCGATGAGGTACAGCCAGCCGTTGATGCAGTACTGGGCCGTGGTGGCGGCGCTGGTGGCCGGGTCGAAGGACCAGCCGGCGAAGCCCATGGCGGCCGGCGACCAGGTGCCGGCCGCCGACACCGCGTCGACGTAGGAGCGGCGGGCGAGCTGGTCGCCGGTGGCCGGGTCGGCGGAGGTCGAGGGCGGGACGGTGAACGTCTTGGCGCCCGTGACCGTCTGGCCGCCGGACAGCAGCACGGCCTGGCCCGCCGGTACGGCCGAGACGTCGCCCGCGCCCAGCTCCACCGCGCCGGTGCGGCCGTTGACGGAGAGCACGGGTGCGCCGTCGGCGGCCAGGTAGCGGTCGTCGGCCGTCGCCTGGTCCAGGGCGCCGACGTCGGCGGCCGTCAGCACCACCTCGCCGGTGCGCCCGTTGACGGAGGCGACCGCGCCCCCGGTGCCGGCCGGGAGCTGCGCGGCGGGCACCAGGCCCTGGGCGTCCAGGGAGGCGACGCCGCCCGGTGCGCCCACCGAGGCGGCCGGCACGGCGGCCACGTCGGCGGCGTCCAGGACGATGTCGGCGTCGGTGCGGCCGTTGACCGACCGCACGGCGCCCGGCTCGCCGGGCGGGCCCTGCGGACCGGGTTCGCCGGGCGGGCCCTGCGGGCCGGGGACGGCGACGTAGTCGGGGGTCGCGGGGTTGACCGGGGCGATGTCGGCCAGGTCCACCTGCGGCCGGTCCGCGGGCAGCACGATCTGGTAGGTGCGCTTCCGGGACAGCCCGGAGAGCTGTTCGGTGACGGTGTAGGTCCACTCGGCGGGGTTCCAGCCCGCCCCGTCGGTGGCCGGCAGGACGACGCCGATCCGGCCCTCGGCGTCGAGGGCGGCCACGGTCGGGCCGCCCAGGATGACGTCGGTGGCGGCGTGGGTGAGCAGGGCGGGCGGCCGGAACTCGACGGTGCCGGTCATCGGCCGCCCGTCGGGGGTCAGGTACCGCGCGGTGACGGTGACGGTGGGTATGGAATCGGGCAGCATGCGGATGCCTCCTTGCCTGTGGTGCGGAGATGCGCGGGGCGCGCGGACGGGGCGCGTGGTGCGCGGGAGCGCGTGGAAGGGTGGCGGCGCGTCAGGACTGGACGCCGTACAGGGCCAGCGGGCGGCAGCGCACGGTGCCGCCCTCCGCCGCCTTGGCCTGCACCTCGAAGGTGACCGTCGCGCCGTACTCGGCGTCCAGCACCTCGGTGAACTCCAGGCCCTCCGGCCCGCCCACCGGGCCCACCGGCACGCCGTCGCACAGCAGCCGCACCTCGGCGCCCGCGTCCCCCTCCACCGCGACACGGCAGTGCAGCCTGGGGTGCTGGACGATGCCGGGGCCGCGGAAGAGCGTCTCCCACAGGGTGGAGCCGGTGGCCTCCCAGCGGCTCACCGCCACCGGTGCGGGCAGCGGGTAGGGCACGTAGGGGCGGGCCAGGCCGCGGCGTCTGGCGTCGTCGGCGACGACCACGTTGCCCCTGCGGTCGAGGATCTGCACCGGCTGGTCGGGCAGCGTGTCCGGGCTGTCGGTCCGCACCGTCAGCGCCAGCGAGCCGTCGTCGCGGCGCACCACGAGGCCCTGCTGGGGCTCGCCGCCGGGGCGGTCCGGCTGGACGCGGCCCAGGTACAGCAGGTCCTCGCCGCCGGGGGTGCGCACCCGCAGCCGGCCGCCGTCGCCGATGACCACGTCGCCGCCGCTGATCCGGTTCATCGGCGGGTTGGTGTTGGCGCTGCCCATCAGATCGCGCACCTGCCGTTCCAGGGCGCGCAGCCGGTCCAGCAGATCGGTCGGGATGATCGCCACGGGGTCAGGCTCCTTCCAGGTAGAGGGTCGCCGTCTCGGGCTTGGTGCGCTGCGGCGGCGTGACGGCCAGCCCGACGATCCGGTACCTGCCGTCGGCCCCCTCCGGGTGCCACAGGTCCCGGATGCGCAGCCGCAGCCGGGCGCCCAGCAGGGCCGGGGAGATCCGCCCGTCCATCAGCACGGTGACCTCCGGGATGGTCTCGGGGCGGCGGTGCCGGGCCAGTTCGGCCCGGGCGAGCGAGTCCAGCACGGCCTCGTCGCGCACGGAGGTGTGGTCGGAGCTGCTCTCCAGCCGCGGCCAGCCGCCCGCGATGTCGGCGGCGTCCACCCGCCGCGCCGTCAGCGGCACCGACTCCTGCGCCTGGTCGGAGTTGGCCGACTCGCCCCGGGCCACCCACACGTTCGCCTGCACGGTGGCGTCCGAGGGCAGGCTGTAGGCCAGCACCGCGCCGGGGTGGTCCAGCACGATGTCGCTGTGCCCGGCGGAGATCCGGGGGTGGCCGAGCTGGAGCCGCTTGACGCGGCGGCCCCGAGCGTCGCGGTGGCAGTGCACGCGCCACTCGAAGCCGCCGTCGAGCCGGGCCAGTTTGTCGATCAGCTCCCGGACGCGCGCCAGGTCGGTGTAGGCGTAGGCGAAGTCGCGCCGCACCCCGGACGCCTCCGTGCCGTAGGTCAGGCCGATGTCGCCGCCCGGCTGCGCCTGGACGTGGTCGACCAGCGCGCGGACGACGTCGAACTGGTCGGTGGCCGTGCCCACCACGTCGCCGGAGAGGATCCGGTGGTCGAGGTAGGAGTCGAAGGTGGCGGCCTGGAACTCGGCCTTCATCCGGCCCTGCTCGTCCGACTGCGGGGTGCAGGTCCACAGCACTCCGCCCCACCAGATGTCCCCGTCGCGCTCCAGCCAGACCGCGGTGCGGCCGGGCCGGAGCGCCTCGCGGGCCCGGCGGGCGAGCGCCTCGTCCGGCAGCGGGACGGCGGCGCTGAGCGAGCCGGGCTTGCCGATGTAGTCGTCGAACTTGGCCTCGGTCAGCGGCAGGACGTCCACCACCCGGTCGGTGCGCAGGTCGCAGAAGACGGCGCGGTAGACGGGGGTCCGCCCGTTCACTCGGCCGGCTCCGCGGACTCGTAGGTGATCGTCCCGGCGATGTGCGAGCCGGCCTGCCAGGTCCACGGGGTGACCGCGTCCACCAGGCCGCTGTGCGCGGGGACGGTGCCGTCGAGGTCGCCGGAGGACACCTCCAGCTCCAGGTGGCCGGCCGTGGTGAGGCGCACCCGGGCGATGCGCCGCGAGCGGGTGCCGTGCTGGAGCCCGGCGAAGCCGACCGCCTGGCTGGATCCGGCCGCCCGGACGGGCAGGGAGAACCGCCAGTTGTCGTCCGTCCCCCCGGCCCCGAACGCGGTGGTGGAGCCGAAGGAGAAGGCGAAGGAGGCGTGCACCAGGGTGCCGGTGTGGACGTAGCGGCACTCGACCGTGGCGTTGCCGAACGAGGGCTTCGTCTGGCCGGTGCTGGTGGTCCACTGCGGGGTCCACTCCCGCCACCTGGGGGTGGGCGGGTAGGGCTGCCAGGCGGTGCCGTCCCAGCGCTGCAGGCCGCCGGCCCCGACGTCCCGGTACTGGCCGGGGTAGCTGCCGGGGATGTCCCGGGGCCAGTCCTCCGGCACGATGCCGCCGACCGCGACGGTGGGGCGGCGCAGGTCGCTGACGGCCGAGTTCCAGTCGATCCCGCCGTTGCCCTCCGAGGCGCCCGCGGGCACCAGGACCGAGGCGAGGGCGAGCGCGGCGCGGGGAGTGGCCGGGACCTCCGGGGTGGCGGCCGGGACGCCCTGGACGACCTCCAGGGCCGCCTCGGTGCGGCCGGAGCCGGTGTCCTGGGCCTCGTCGTACACCCGCAGCACGACCAGGTCGATCCGCGGGTTGCCGGGGTCGCCGTCGGCGAAGGTGACGGGGGTGTACTCGGTGAGGGCGACGGGGTAGGCGCCGGCGGGCTCGTCGCCCTGGATCACGGCGCGGCCGGAGGCGACCGTGGCGGTCATCCCGGCGCTCTGGCCGTAGACGTAGAGCCCGGACAGCACCCACGCGCCGTCCGGGGAGCCGGGGATCACCCCGTCGCGCGTGGTGAGCTGTCCGGCGGGGGCCATGGTGCCGGTCGGGGCCAGGCGGGTGTCGGCGCGGGACTGGCCGGCGCCGTCCTCGGTGCGGTTGAGCAGCCATGCGGTGCGCACGGGCATGGGGTCCTCCTGTGGTCGTGACGGGTGGCCGCGGCGGGTGGCCGCGGTGGATGGGACGGGTGCGGGGTGCCGGGTCCGGTCACCCGCGCGGGGCGCCGGGTCCGGTCACCAGTGGGCGTCGCGCCAGCGCACGGTGACCGAGGCGCCGGGGTCGGGCGTGGTGTCCTCGGAGCGGAAGGCCAGCGGAGTCTCGCCGGGCTCCAGCAGGAACAGCTGCTCGGGCGCCGAGCGGGCGGTGGCGGTGTACAGGCGGGAGGCGGTCCCGTTGAGGACGACCGTTCCGGCCTGGGTGTCCACGGTCAGCACCTCGCCGGCGGCGAGCGTGATGCCGTAGCTCAGCCGCAGCCCGTCCGTCAGGCGGGTCAGCGCCGGGCGGTGCACCGGCCCCCGGAACTCGACGACCGGGTGCGCGGCCGTCTCGCCGGAGTTGAGGGCGGTCGCGGCGCCGGTGGAGCCGGCCGCGCCCCAGTCCAGCGGCCAGGCCAGGCCGGCGTCCGGGGAGTCGGGAGCCGCCCACTCCAGGCCGCTCTCCGGCTGCGGCAGCCGGATCACGGCCTGCCGCTCCTCGGTGCCGAAGCGGCGCGGGTCGGTGGCCACCCACTGCAGCTCGGCCTTGGCCGCGCCCTGGGTGACGTAGCCGCGGTCCTGGGGGACGACGCGGCGGCTGACGCGGGCGCGGCAGGCCAGCGTCTCGCCGTGCAGCCGCACCGCCAGCCACCGCTCGCCGCCGTCGGGGGCGGTGGCGGCGCGGAAGCCGCGCATCGTGCCGCGGGCCCGGTCGACGGTCTCCGGCAGCAGCCAGACGGTCGCCGAGACGGTGCGCGGCTTGGCCCAGCGGGCGCCGGGCCAGGCACCGTGCCGGTCGGGGAGGGAGACGTCCCCGGTCTCCAGGTCCGGCAGGTCGTCCCAGCCGGTGATGCCCTTGGCGTCGATCTGGTAGGGCGTGCCGGGGCCGAAGACGAAACCGGCCCACTGGATCTGCCCGTCGCGGGTGATCAGTGAGCCGGGGGGTGTCTCCTGGCCGCTGTGGAGTTGTCCTGTGTCGATCACGGTCGGTGTCCTCGCTTCCTGTTCACGGTGCCGCTCCCGTCGCCGCCGCCGCCACCGCCGTCCGCGCCGCCGCCTCCGCCGCGGCGCCGGGGCGTGCGGTGCGGGCCAGGAAGAGCAGGTCCTCGGCGACGCCCAGCGGCCCGCGTCCGGCGGGTTCGGTGTAGTGCTCGATCCGTCCGCTCCCCGCCCGTACGGAGGCGGCGTGGCGGGCGGTGCGGTCCATCAGCCGGCGCAGCACGGGCAGCGGCAGCACGGCCTCCGCCTCGCCCGCCTCGGCGACGACGGCGGGCACTCCCCCGCGCCGGGGCAGGACGACGCCGCCCGCGGCCAGCTGCGGGATCTTGGGGATGTTCACGCCGAACTTCCTGCCGAGGATGTTCACGCTGAGGCTGTTGAGGCCGTCGACGACCCAGTTGGCGAAGGCGATCAGGCCGTTGATCGGCGCCTTGAAGACGTGCAGCACCAGTTGCATGCCCGATTCCAGGAACCCGGCGATCCCGCCGAGCACCCGGCGCACGGCGCCGGTGACGCGGTCGAACATCAGGCGCGGTCTCGTGGTGATCCAGTTCAGCGCCGTGCGGACGGCTCCCCTGATCCGGCCCGTGGTCCGGCCGGCGAGCGAGCGCAGCGCGCTGCCCACCGAGGAGACGGTCCGCCGGAGGGTGCCCATCGGGTCACGCGCCATGCTCGCGAGCCACTTCACCGCCGCGGTGACGACCGTGAGGTAGCCCCGGACGTAGCCGACGGCGGCCTTCACCACCGTCCGGACGACGGGCTCGACCACCTTGGCGACGGTCCGCACGCCCTGCATCAGGCCCGTGGTGACCTGCTGGACGATCCGCTGCCCGGCGTCGGACTGCGCGGCGGCGTCCACCAGGGAGAGCACCAGGGGGGCGACCAGGGTGAGCGCCAGTCCCCAGGGGTTGGCCTTCATCACGGTGTTGACCAGCTTCATCACCCCGGCGCCGAGCCGCAGCCCGATACCGAACACGCCGCCGAGGCGGCCGGTGACGACGGCGCTCTTGGAGATGCCGGCGGACAGCGTCGCCGCCTGGTCCGCGCCGCTGCGGAGCTGTTTCAGCTCCCGGTTGGCGGCGGCCAGTCTCGGCCGGGCGGCGGCCAGTTGCGGGTGGGCGGCGCCGGCCCGGCGCGCGAACCCCACCAGGCCCTGCCCGGCGGTGCCGGCCGCGGGGACCGTGCGGCGCAGCTCGTCGGCGGTGCGCTGGGCGGAGCCGCGGACGGCCGCCGCCGCCCGCGCCGCGGCCCCGACCGCCCGGGCGTTGGCCGCCAGGCCGGCGCGCGCCTGGCCCAGCGCTCCGCCGAAGCCGGCGAACGCGGGCCGGGCGAGCACGAGTCGGTTCACCGGCATGCCCGTCCACCTCCTTCCGTCCTCGGGGGCGGGGTGCGTCCGGCCCTCATCCGCGGGCCTTGGCGAGCAGCATCAGGGCGTCGGCGGTCCGCTGCGGGTCGCCGGTCTCGGCGGCGTAGTAGTGCTCGATGTGCAGCCCGCCCGCGCCGGCCAGGGCGGCGCCACCGCCGTACGGGCCGGCCGCGCTCCGCTGCGCCCAGGCGGCCGTCCGCCCCAGCAGCGACTCCAGCTTGGACAGCGGCAGGACGGCCTCCGCCTCGCCCGCCTCGGCGAGGATCGCGGGCACGCCGCCGGACCGGGGGGTGACCACGCCGCCCTCGGCGAGCCGGGGGATGGCCGGCAGGCTGACGCCGAAGGTCTTGCCGCCGACCATCGGCACCCAGCCGGGGATCGACACCTTGATGCCGTTGATCCGCCGGATCGCGCCGTTGATGATGTCGATGACGCCGTTGATCGGTCCCCTGACGCCGTTCCTGACCCTGTTGAAGGCCCGCGAGGCGATGCCGGAGAGCCCTCCCCAGATCTGGCTCATCCTGTCCCGGACGGCGCGGAACGCGGCGGGGATCGTGTTCCTGATCCAGTTGACGACGGGCTGGACGACCCTCTTGATGCCGTTCATCACGGCGCTGATGGTGTTGCGGACGGCCCGGACGGCCGTGGTGATGACGGACCGCCAGATCGCGAAGTAGGTCCTGACGACCTTCACGATGGCCGTGACGACCGTCGTCACGGCCGTCCTGATGCCGTTGAAGACGGATTTGAAGACCTTCCCCAGGCTGCTCAGCAGCGGGCCGATGATCTTCATGGCCTTCTTCAGGACCTCGCCGACCACGGTGAAGACCCTCTTGACCACCTGCTGCATGGCCTTCGACTGGGTGGCCATCGCAACGATCTTCTCGATGACCGGCGCCAGCAGCGACAGCAGCATTCCGAAGATGTTGCCCTTCATCTCCTGGTTGAGCTGCTTGAAGCCACCGGAGGCCTTCTTCACCCCCTGCTGCATCTGCGTCATCTGCGGGCCGCTCTTGACCGCCTCGCGGCCCAGCTTGGAAACGGAGAGGGCGGCCTGGTCGGCCGCCCTCTTCATGGTCGTCAGCTCCTTGTTGGTGCTTCTCGCGCCGGCGGTGATCCGCGTGACGCTCCGGTCCGCGGCGGCCGCCTGCCGGCCCAGGCCCGTCGCGGCCCGTCCGGCCGTGTCCGAGGCCGCCTTGAACTGCCGCAACGTGCCCGAGGCCCGTTGCAGCGCACTGCTCAGTGACATGGGTCTCCTTCATCGATCGAACTGCTGGAGGTCCTTTCCGGCCTCGGTGCGGCCGCGTCCGGCACCGCCCGCTTCCAGGGGGCGGGCCTTCCGGATCCCCACGCCGGCCCACGGGCCGCCCGGTTCCGCCTCCGCTCCTACGCGAGCGCCGCCACGAGTGCGTCTATCCGCGCGTTGAGCTGGTTCACATGCTCCGAAGTGCCGGTGATGGTCGAACCGAAGGTCGCCGTCCGGCCACCGGGCACATCGGCGACCCGGGCCCGCGCGCCCTCCAGGGCCCTCAGACGCGCACGCGTCCTGACGCCCTCCGTGGAGAGGTCGACCGCCTTCCTCTCCAGCTCCCGGGCCTTCCCCTCCAAACCGGTGACCCGGTTCCCCAACTCGGTGACTTTTCTCTCCTGCTCCCGCTGCTGCTCCTCCGCTTTCTGCTGCTGCGTCTTCAGGTTCGGGCTGAAGCCGAAGCGCGCCGCAACCCTGTTGAAGCCCCCGAAGAACAGCCTGTTCACCCGGTCCGTGATGTCGATGGCCAAGTCGTACTTGATGAGCGTGAGCGCCAGGGCCAGCCCCATGATCTCGGGCGTTTTTATGGAGCCGTACTGCGGCTCCAGACTGTCGACCTTCGCCTTCAGGTTCTCGATTTTGGGGAGAAAGCTCCTCTCGGCTTCTTTCTTCGCCTTCTCTCCCGCGATCTTCTCGACCGCGTCCTTGAATTCCTTCGTCTTTGTCAGACCCGATACTTCAGCCTTGTCCGCCTTCTTGTCGACCTTGCTCTTCAGCTGTCCGAACTCTTCCTCTGATACAGTCACAAAGACCTCCGGATAGCATCCTTCTCACACCACGACATTCGAGGTAAAATGCTCATCAAGCGCATACTGGGCAGCGATGACGCAGGAGACGCCGACGCGAGGAGGCGGGCGAACGAATTCCCCGGCCTGGCGGTGCGGCAGGCGCTGTCCGCTCTGTGCGCCTTAGGTCTGGCCTGGGGGACCGTGGTCACGGTCGAACTGATCGACCGGACGCTGTACGGGAACTGCGGCCCGCGATGGAACGTGCCCTGCGAACAGGGGCGCGGCGAATTGGCCTGGGGGATCGCGGCCTTTCTCCTCGCCTTTCTGCTGCACGGCAGGATCGCGAAGGTCCACGCCTGGAGCGGCCCGGACCTCCACACACTGATCGTCTTCTGCCTGTTCCCCGCAGGGGCCGTCCCGGTCTTCGCCGACCACATGATGAACGCCGGCCACGGCTGGCCGTGGCGCGTCGCCACGGGAGTGCTGGCCGTCGCCTGCCTGGCGATGGCCTGCCTGACGGCCGGAGGGGCGTTCGCCAAGCCCCGCACCTTCTTCCACGTCCACTTCTGGAGCCTTGAACAGGACTGGACGGAGGGGGACAGGGAGGAGCGGTTCGTCGTGCCCTCCTCGTCGCGCGAGCGCTTCCACTGCGCCGTCTTCCTCACGGGGGCCGTCGCCGGGACGGTCCTCGGAGTGTCGTTGGGAGTCCTCTACGTCATCCGCGCGGCAGGGGGGTTCGCCCTGTTCGCGTGACGGGCGGCCACCTCACCGGTCCGGGTGGGCCGGGAGGGGACCGGGGGCCGTTTCGGAGGCCCGGGTGCTCCGGCGGGCCGCCCGGTCGGCGGACGCGGAATGCTCCTCACCAAAAGGCCGTCATTCCGGAGCCGGGGCCCATGACGGCCCCCCTGAGCAATCCCATTTCTTCTTCCGGTACCGCGGCCAGCCGACCAAGGGTTTTCCGAAACGACTGCGGAGCAGCCGCAAACGGCTTTTCCGAGGCACTGTCGGCCGCTGATAGGCTTGTGGAATGCTGCTGTTACTGGGGGGAGTCACCGCCCTGCTCGCCGTGTACTTCCTGCAGCGCGGGGTCAGGCGTGCCGCGTTTCTGGCCGGAGAGCGACACGCGGTGAAGGCGGGCGAGAAGACCGACGGCGTCTGCACCGGTTACCAGTGGACCGTCAACGCGCCGTGGTGGGTGTGGTCCGGTACACCGATTCCGAGGGGCGCGTCCGCGAGGCGCTGACCGGGCCGGGCACCCGCCCTCCGCTGAGGGTGGGGGAGACCGCCTCCGTGGCGTACAGCCGGGACCCCGCGCACGCGGGAGTCGTGAACGGCGAGTTCCGGCCGGTCGTCGTGGACGTGTTGGACGTCTCCAGGTTCTTCGTGGGCGCCGGGGCCGCGGCCGGGCTCTCGTACATCTTCCTCTGGACCTCCGTCTCCGGGGCCTAGCGGCCGGGGCCGCTCCCTCACACCGCCCGCTCGCCTCCGGCCGCCGCCTCCATCGCGTCCTGCCAGCCGCTGGCGTAGGCGCGGGCGTCGCGGGCGTCCAGCTCCGCGCGGACCGCCAGGAGCAGCCGCTCGGCGGT
This sequence comes from Streptomyces desertarenae, assembly GCF_042681365.1. NCBI lineage: Bacteria > Bacillati > Actinomycetota > Actinomycetes > Kitasatosporales > Streptomycetaceae > Streptomyces > Streptomyces desertarenae. The sequence continues at coordinate 620,677 of NZ_JBHUFU010000001.1, forward strand.
GGGTCCGTCGAGGCGCCGGAATATCCCGCCCAGCAGGCGCTGGAGTTCCCCGGCGGCCTCCGTCCGGGTCGTGTTCTGGTCGGCCTCGTAGCTCTCTGTCGCCACCCGTCTCACCCTCTCCGGCTCCGGGAGCCATGTGACCTGCTTGGAAGTGTGCGCGGGGGTACGGGCGCGCGACAGGAGTGGGGGAGTCGCGTACCCAGCGTCATCATACGGCCGCACGGAGCAAAAAATCGAACACAGATTCGGCTTGGTACGGACCGCAACCGTCCCCGTCCGCGTGGCGGCGGACGGGGACGGCCCCGGCGGCCGCTTCCGTCAGCCGAAGAAACGGGCCAGCTCCCGCGCGGAGGGCCCGGAGACGGAAGCCCGGTCCGGCGGACCGCCGGGCGTGTCGCCCGACTCCCCTGCCTCCGGCCCCCGTTCGGCCGGATCCGGTCCGTCCGTGCGCGATCCGTCCGTGCGCTGCCCGGGCCGGGGGACCGGCTCGGGGTACTCCGGCGGCTCGTCGTCCTCGTCGCGGTGGAGCACGGCCGTCATCCAGTTCGCCGCCGCCAGGTGGTCCACGGCGGCGGCCAGCAGGTACTCGGCCACGCCCCACTCCGCCGCCTCGCCCTCCCCCGCGCGGTTGACCGCGCTGTCGCGCGGCAGGTGGCGGATCAGGACGGCCAGCCGGCGGGAGGAGAGCCCGCCGCGGTACCAGTCCAGGAGGTCGACCCCGTAGTGCCGGAGCAGGTCGGCTTCCAGTGCCTCGGCGTGTTCGTCGACGAACGCGTCGAGGCTCAGCCTTCCCCCAGGCCGAGCCCGGTGGCCTTCCCGTACTCCTCCAGGATCGCGGCGACGTCCTGCATGGAGACGTCGTGCCGGTCGAAGCGCTCGAACTGCTCCTCGCCCAGCAGCAGCCGCAGCAGGCCGTCGATGTCGTTGTCGTCCAGCTCGCGCAGGGCGCCGGCGGTGCGGCGGCTCAGCTCGCCGGGCATCTCGAAGGTGTCGCCGTCGATGGTGAAGGTCCAGGCGCGGCCCAGGGCCTCCAGGCGCTGGGCGCGCGCGGCGTTGACGTCGAACGCGGTCATGGTGGTCGAGCTCCTTTGTCGGGGTGGACGGAGACGGGGAGGGGCGCCGGGCCCGCGGGCCCGGCGCCGGTGCAATGCGGTGCGCGCTGCGGGGGCGCGGACGGCGTCCGCGCCCCCGCGGACGGGCCGGATCAGGCGGGGGCGGTGCCGGCGAAGTCGGAGTCCTTCACCAGCCAGGTGGCCAGCGGCCTGGTGGAGTCGACCGCCATCGCGGTGAAGGTGACGCCGAGCTTCAGCGAGCCCTTGCGGTTCATCTCCACCTCGTCGGTGTCGGTGACCTGGCCGCGCGGCAGGATGAAGCGGTACACGACGTCCTCGCCGTCGGTGAACTCCAGGCCCAGCGCCCGCTCGTCCGGGATCGGGTCGGAGAGCACGTCGTACTGGTAGACCCCCGAGCCGGTCGAGGTCTCGCGGACCTCGCCGCCGCCGAAGTACAGCGGCAGGGTGTCCGGGTTGAACTGGAGCATGCTGAACTTCACCGTCATGTCCCGGTCCTCGTAGATGAAGCGGGCCGGGCCGACGGACTGCCAGGTGTCGATCTGGGTGGTCTTCTCGCTCCGGCCGAACTTCACCCCGTCGGAGCTGGTGTAGCCGACGTCGACCCAGCCGGCGCCCCACGCGGAGGCGGTGTCGGCCGGGGCGTCGGTGCCGACCGGGGCGACGAGGATGCGGCCGTTGCCGGCCACGCGGATCTGGTTGGGGTTCATGCCTGCCATGGGTGGCAACTCCTTGGTTCGGGGCGCGCGGGCCGTCCCGCGCGCATGCGAAAGGCCCCGCCGGGGCGGGGCCTCGGTACGGCCCCGGGCGGGGCCGCGGGACCGGGCGGCGCGGCGGCCGTCAGGCCGTGGCCGGGGTGAGCGACAGCCGCACCGTGGTCAGGTAGCGGTTGGCGTCGAGCCGGTTGTAGTCGGGCAGCCAGCGGACGCCGTCCGCCTCGACCACGTCGGTGACCGTGGCCGTTCCGTGGGTCGTGCCGCGCAGTTGCAGCAGGGCGGCGCGCATGCCCAGCGAGTCGGTGTGGGCCGTGGTCTTGTCCGGTCCGTAGACCTCCAGCTCCACCAGCGGGTTGTCGAGGTGGAGATCGTCGACCCACGCCCCGCCGACCCGGGAGACCAGCACCACGCGCTGGGTCCCGTCGAAGCCGGCCGGCGGGACGTTGTCCACCGTCACCCCGACGAGCTCCGGCCGGTCGCTGAGGAAGTCGACGATCAGGCGCTCGACGTCCGGGAACGTGAGCAGTGGATCGACCACACGCCTCCTCCTTCCTTGAGAGGGCGGGCGGGCCGCGGGGCCCGCCCATGGAGAACGGCGGGCCGCACCCGGGAGTGGGCACAGCTCCGCCGCTGCGTCCAAGTGTGAACCAAATCGTGCGCGCGCGCAACTAGCGAGGTGGGAGAGGCCTCCGGGAGAGCCGGGAGGGGCCGGCGCGGTGGTCGGCTTCCCCTCTCCGTCCGGCTCCCCCACCCGCTCCCTCAGCCGGCGTCGTCCGGCTTCCTCCTGCGGGGCGGCCGCCCCGGAGTGCGCCGGGGCAGGCGCGGGATGGTGGGGGCCCGCGAGCGGCGGGGCTTGAGGTCGAACACCGGCTCGCGCCGCTCCGCCCCGGCGGCGTCCCGAGCCTCCGGCCGCCGCCCGCCTCCGGGGCCCTCCCCTCCGGATCCGTCGGCCGGCTCCGCGGCATCCGGTGTCCGGGGGGCGGGGACGCCGGGGGGACCTGCGCGTCCGGCGCGGTGCAGGGGGAAGGTGAGGATGTCGGCCGGCCCCGTGTCTGGCGGGGGCCGGAACCTCTCGGCAGGGGAGCGGCCGGCCTCCTCGGCGGCCCGGCGCAGCGCCTCCTCGGCGTCCTGCCAGCCGCTCGCGTAGGCCCGGAACTCCCGGCGCTCCACCTCGGCGCGCGGCAGGACCACCAGATCCGCGGGGGAGTACCGGTCGGCGAGCGCGTCCAGGGAGGCCAGCAGTTCGGCCAGGGTCCGCTCGTACTCCTCCGGTTCCATCCGGTCCCGATCGGGCACAGCACTCCCCGCGTCGACGGCACCTGCACTTCCGGGGTCGGCAAACCCCGGGAGTGACCGGGTGAGGGGGTGCTCGGGGGCGTCCCCGAACGCGCCGGTCAGCCGCCCAATCCTATGCCACCTGCTCGAACACCGTTGCGGGACGGGGGGGTTGGGCTCCGCCCCGCCCACGGACCGCGGCCGCGGGAGCGGCGAGGGGGCGGGCTCGGGAGCGTGCGGCGGCGCGGTCAGGCCCGGCGGCGCGCGGGCGCCTCCGCGGGGCCGTTCTCCGGCAGGAACTGGCCCGCCACCCTGACGAACATCTCCCGCTGCTCGGCCGGGATGCCCAGCAGCTCGGCGGCGCGCTCCAGCGTGAGCGGCTCGTCCGCCCCGCCGCCGGCAGCCCCCGCGGGGGCGGGCGACAGCGGCAGTTCGTCCGCGGTGAGCTGGCCGGAGCGGACGAGCATCTCCCGCACCGGGACCCGCAGGACCCGGGCGAGCCGGCGCATGGTCTCCAAATCGGGCATGCTGTGCCGCTGCAGCAGCCGGGTGATCGCCGCACGGTGCACGCCCGCGGCGTCGGCGAGCCGCGACTTGCCGCCGCCCCGCGGGCTGTCGATGTCGTAGCCCCGCTCCCGGATCAGCCCTTCGATCCAGGTCGCGAAGCCCTCAAGATCCTGCGCAGCCGCCATGACTCGCCCCCTTCGTGGCCCCTCAGCATAACGTGCTTTCGCGCGCGGCATTACGTGCTATCGAGCGCGAAATGGACGGCTTCGAGACGCTCTCGCGAAAACTTGTTGCGCGCTGGCACGCAACATACGATCATGGGGCTCGCCTCGAACACCCGAGCAGATCCGAGGGAGTTGTCCATGGCGTCTGTCATCCGTGCGTCAGCGAACGCCGACCGCCTCCTGCGGCCCGGTCCGGCCGGGCCGGGGGTGGCGGCATGAGCCTCCGCGCCGAGACGGCCCGCTGGCTGGGCGCGCTGCGCAGCCGGTTCCCCGAGCTCCTCGACGAGCTGGCCCCCGGCGGCCGCAGCCCCGCCGTGCCCGCCGCCACCCCCGGCCCCGTCAACCGCAGCCGCACCACCGCCCCGTTACGCCTGCACGTCTCCGACGCGATCCGCGACATCACCGACGGCGTGGTGGAGCTGGAGGAGGCCGTCCACGCCCGGCTCGGCCTGCCCCGTCCGCGGCACGCCCGGGTCCCGCAGCGGATCGGCCGCCTGCTGGACCTGCTCGACCGCATCGGCGAGCACCCCGTCCTCGCCGAGCACGTCCGGGACGAGGCCCGCAGGATGGCCCGCCGCTGCGCGCGGGTGCTGGGGGAGAGCGAGCCGATGACGGTCGTCGAGGGGCGCTGCCCCTGGTGCGACTCCGTCTCCCTGCGGGCCTTCCCCGAACGCCGGACCGTGCTGTGCATCAACCCCGGCTGCCGCTGCGACGACCCCGAGTGCGACTGCCGCACCGACCCCGCCCACCGGCACGCCTGGCCGCTGCACGAGCGGCACGGCTCCCCGGACGGTGACGCCTGATGCTCGTCACCGGCGCCATGGCCGCGCGGGAGGCGGCGGTCTCCCCGGCCACCATCCGCAAGTGGGTCCAGCTCGGCCGCCTCACCCCGGCCGGACGGCAGGGACGGGCCCTGCTCTACCGCCTGGAGGACGTCTTCGCCGCCGAACGCTCCGCCCGCCGGGGCGGCGCGGCGGGCGGCAGGGACGGGAGCGACGGCGGCGGTGGCGGCGGCACCGCCTCCGGGTGACCGGCCGCGGCGCCGCCCTCCCCCTTTCCGCGCCATCCTGCCGCGACGAACGGGTGAGCCGTGGTTAGCGGACGGTGAACGGAGGTACCCGCAGGGCGACCCATGAGGGGAGCGCAACGACGATGACCACGACACGGCGGTTGGACGGGCACAAACGGGCGGACGAGCACTCCGTCGGCGAGCTGGTGGCACGGGCCACCACGCAGATGTCGCAGCTCCTCCGGGAGGAGCTGCAGCTCGCCAGGATGGAGATGGCGGAGAAGGGCAGGCGGGCCGGGCTGGGCGGCGGGCTGCTGGGCGGCGCCGCGGTGGTCGCGCTGTTCGCGGCGGGGGCCGGTGTGGCGGCCGCGATCGCCGGTCTGGCCGTGGTGTGGCCGGTGTGGCTGTCCGCCCTGGTCGTCATGGTGGTGCTGCTCCTCGTCGCCGGCCTGATGGCCCTCCTGGGCCGGCAGGAGGTCCGCAGGGCGGCCCCGGCCAAGCCCGAGAGGGCCCTGCGCGGCATGCAGGAGGACCTCCACGAGATCAGGGGGAGGGTACGCCGGTGAACGCGCACCGCGCCGCACCGCCCGACACGGGACTGCCCGAGACACCGGGCATCCCCCCCGACCCGGAGACCCCCGCGGAGCTGCGCGAGCGGATCGAGCACACCCGCCGGGAGCTGGGCGACACCCTGGAGGAGCTGGCCGCCAGGACGGACGTCAGGGCCCTGGCGCACCGGAGGGCCTCGGAGGCGGCGCGGGCGGGCCGGCGCAACGCGCGGCCGCTGGCCGCCGTCGGCGGTGCCGTCGTCGCCGTGGCCGTCGCGGTGCTGGTGATCCGGCAGCGGCGGCACGGGGGCGGGAGGGTGCAGGCGCGGCCGTGGCAGCGGCTCGCGGTGCGCGACCCGCGGCCCCCGGCCTCACTCCGGCGTCTCGTCGCGCGCCGGCTCCGCTGAACCGCCGGCGCGGGAGGCGTCCGTGCCGCCGGACGCGCCCGCCGCCCTGCGGCGCTCCGCCTCCCGCCGCCTGACCTTCCGCCGCAGGGAGCGCGGCCACTTGGTGGTGTCGCGCGGCTCCACGTACGGCTCCTCCCCCTTGGGCAGGCCCTGGGCGTAGGCGCGCCGCCGGGCCAGCTCCGCGTCCAGCTCCAGGCCCAGGAGGATGGCCAGGTTCGACAGCCACAGCCAGACGAGGAAGACGACGACGCCGGCGAGGGTGCCGTAGGTCTTGTTGTAGGAGCCGAAGTTGGCGGTGTAGAGCGCGAAGCCGGCGGAGGCGATCACCCACAGCAGGACCGCCAGCACGCTGCCGGGCGCCATGCGCAGCCCCCGCAGCCGGGCGTTGGGCGCCGACCAGTACAGGATGCTGATCATCGACGTCACCAGCAGCACCAGCACCGGCCACTTGGCGATCGACCACACCAGCAGCGCCTGGTCGCCCAGCCCGACGGCCGTCCCCATCTGCTCGGCCAGCCCGCCGGTGAACACCACGATCACCGCGCTCAGCGCGAGGAGCACCATCAGCACCAGCGTGACGCCGATGCGCAGCGGCGTGAGCTTCCACACCGGGCGCCCCTCGGGGACGTCGTAGACGTGGTTGGCGGTGCGGATGAACGCCGCGACGTAGCCGGAGGCGGCCCACACCGCGGCCAGCAGGCTGACGACCGCCAGGAAGCCGCCGCCGCCGCGCTGGATCTCGTCCACGGCGTCGCGCAGGATCTCGCGGGCCGGTCCGGGGGCCAGCTGCTCCAGGTTGTCCAGGATGCTCTTGGTCGCCTTCTCGCCGACCACGCCGAGCAGCGACACGAGCAGCAGCAGCGCCGGGAAGATCGACAGCACGCCGTAGTACGTGAGGGCCGCCGCCCGGTCCGCGATCTCGTCGTCGAGGAACTCCTTGACCGTGCCGCGCAGTACGGCCCACCACGTCTTCACCATGCCCGTACTGATTGCCCGGGCGGGCCCGGTCATGTGCGTACGTCCGGTGGCCGGTCCCCCGCCCCCGTCGGCGGACGCGCCGGACGCGCCCCGCCGTGCGGCGCGTCCGGCACACGGGTCACAGGACGCGGGTGAGCCGCGTCCCCACTCCCGGCTCGGCCAGCTCCTCCCGGACGGCCACCGGGACCTTCACCTGGCCCGGCCCGCTGCCGACGGTCAGGGTGCCGACGGTCTCACCCGCCTCCGCGGTGCCCGGCACGCCCTTGCCGCCGTCGGTGAGCGCCAGCTCCACCTCCAGCCCGGACCAGCCGACGGCCGTGACGTCCTCGGTGGCGACCAGCGCCGTCCGGCCGCCGAGCCCGTCGTCCACGTACCCGACCACGTCGCCCTTCCGGACGATCTGCTCCGCCCGCAGGAGCTTCTGCACGGAGACCAGCAGCTCCCGGCTCTCGCCGACGACCGTGTCGATGATCGAGGGCCGGTGCTGGCCGAGGACGGCCCCGATGATCAGCTGCCTGGTGCCGCCGATCTCCTTCTCCCCCGCGAACAGCAGGTTGCCGCCGGCCGCGGTGGTGGTGCCGGGCTTGATGCCGATGGCGTTGTCGTAGGGGACCAGACCGTTCCAGTTGCGGTGGTTGCGGCCGTTGCGGTCGTCGTAGGAGGGCTTCTTGACGATCTCCCGGAAGGCCTCGAAGTCCATCACCTTCTTGCCCAGCTTCACCTGGTCGACGGCGGTGCTGACGGTGTCCTGCCGCAGTCCGCTGGCGTCGGTGTAGGTGGTGTCGGTCATCCCGAGCTCCTTGGCGGCGGCGTTCATCTTCTTGACGAACTCCTCCTCCGAGCCGCCGGTGTCCCAACGGGCGAGCAGCCGCGCCACGTTGTTCGCGGACGCGATCATCACGGCGTGGAGCGCCTCGCTGAGGGTGATCTCCTCACCCGCCTCGACCGGCACGGTCGACTCGTTCGGCAGGGACGCCTCCTTCTCGGCCCGCTGGTCGACGGGTATCCGCGGCCCCTCCTCGCCCGCCTTCAGCGGGTGCTCGCGCAGGATGACGTAGGCGGTCATCACCTTCGCCACGCTCGCGATCGGCACCGGCTTCTGCTCCCCGTAGGTGCCCAGGGAGCCGAGCCCCTCGACCTCCACGGCCGCCTGGCCCTCGCTCGGCCAGGCCGGCTCGGGCTTCTCGCCGCCGAAGGAGTACGCGGCCGGAGCGGTGAGCTTCAGTTCGGGCTCGGGCAGCGGGCGCAGGAGCTGGACCACCGCGAGGACGATCGCCAGCAGGACGACCAGCGGCGACCAGATCTTGATGCGGCGCAGCGCGGTCCGCAGCGGGGTCGGGGGCGGCGCGGGCTTGTTCGTCAGCTCGGCCAGCAGCTCCAGGGGCCGGTGCGGCGGCAGCGGCTGCTGCTTCGTCCGCTCGGCCTCGGGCAGGTCGGGCACCGCCGGCGCCTCGGCCGGCGCGGTGGTCGCGGCGGGCGCGGCCGCCGCGGCGGGCGGCGGTGCGGAGGAGGTGGGCGCGGGCGGCCGGGGGTCGTCGGGGGACCGCAGCGGCACGAAGCGGCTCGTGCGCTCGGCGTCGCCCTCCTCGCGACCGGTCCCCGCCCCGCCGGGGCGCACCCGGAGCATGGCGGTGGTCTGGTCGACCGGCTTGGCCGCCACCGGGCCGGCGGCGGTCCCCGCCTCGTCCCGGCTCTCCTCCGGGGCCTCGTCGCGGTCCTCGTCCCGGCTGTCCTCCGGGGCCTCCTCGCGGTCCTCGTCGCGGCTGCCCTCCGGGGCCTCCTCGCGGTCCTCGTCGCGGGCCTTCCCGGACGCGGTACCGCCGGTCCCCTCCGCCTTCCCGCCGCCGTCCCCACCGGAGCCGCCGACCGCGGGCCCGGTGCCCTCGCCGGCCTCCGCGGGCCCGTCCTTCCGGGACTCCGGACCGTCGGCCTCCGCCTCCGGGCCGCCGACCCCACCGGAGCCGCCGGCCGCGGGCGCCCGGAGGACCGTCGTCGACCGGTCCGCCGGCCCGTCGCCGGAACCGGGCTCCCCGTCCGTCCCGGTGCCCGCCGCGCGGTCGCCGTCCGCGGCTCCCTCCGCGGCCGCTCCCTCCGCGTCCGGGTCCGCACCGGCGTCCGGGTCCGCGTCGCCACCGGCATCCGGGTCCGCACTCGCGGCGGCGTCCGCGTCCGCGTCGTCGTCGGGCTCCCCGGCCGCCGTCGGCCCGCCGGTTCCCTCGCCGTCCGTCCCGCGCTCCCCGGCGTCCGGGTCCGTCCCGGGCTCCTCCGCCTCCCGGGGCGCTTCGCACAGCGCCGCGCGAGGGTCACGGGAGCGCTCGGGAACCGTCCCGGCCCCCTCCGTCGTCTCCCCCAACGGAATCTGCCGGACCGACCTGTCGGGGGACTTGCCCGCCACCTATGCCTCCTGCTTGCTCTTGCCGTTCGTCATATCAGTAAACAGTGCTCCGGAAGCCGGCCCTCCCTCGGCTCTCCGGCTCCCCGCGGGGCCGCTAAGGGGCCGCTAAATTGCCAGACGGTAACGACATACCTACTGGTTCCATGACAAAGCGCACAGGTGCTCTCGACAGACCTCTGTGAGAGGGGTCACCCTGTCATGCATCCACGCGGGGAGGCATGGATGGGCAGGAGCCGCAGAACAATTCCGGAGGAGCTTCTGCTGCTGGCCCTGGACCCGGCCACGGGTACCACGGCGCAGCCGCAGTCGCTCGACCTCGGCCTGGCCGGGGCCCAGCTCGTCGAGCTGGCTCTCGCAGGACGGATAGCCCCTGACGGGGACCGAATAGCCGTGGTGCTGCCGCGGCCGACCGGAGATCCGACACTGGACTCCGCGCTGGAACTGCTGCGCAGGCGCGGCAGCCCGGTGCGAGCGGTCCACTGGATCGGCGGGCCCAGACTGGGCCTGCGTCAAACCTATCTCACACACCTGGAGCGCTGCGGCATGGTCCACGCCGTATCCAGCCAGATGTGCGGGGTGCTGCCGACGACTCGCTACCAGGCGACGGACACGGCGGTGAGCCGGGAGATCAGGGCCCGGCTGGACAGTGCGATCCGCACCGGCGTCCCGCCGGACCCGCGGACCGCGGCGCTTGCCGCGCTGGCCCACGCGGTCGGTCTCGGCAAGCACCTCTATCCCGGCAACGAGGGACGGTCATCCCGGTCCCGGCTGCGGGATCTGATCAGGCACGACCCGATGGGCGGCCTCGTCGCGCACGCCGTGATGGACGTGCAGAACGGCGTCGCGGCCCAGCAGCCGCGGCGCGCCGCACCGAGCCGGGGCGGCGGCGGCCGGACGGCCGCGCCACCGTCGCTCGCCGGGCAGGCGCGGCGGGGCGGCATGGCCCGCGCGGGCGCCCGCTGACCCCACACACCCGCCACCGGCATCCCGGTGGTCGGCGAGCCACAGCCGGACACAGGGACCGGTCGCCCGGCCGCGGGCCGGTCCACCGGGCCGGGCCGCGGGGTGGCGGCCCGCACGCCGAGGCCGGCGTGCGGGCCGCCACCCCGCGCTTGCGCGCGCACACCCTCTGTGGCCGTTTCCCGGCGGAGCGGCCGCCGTTGGTGGCAACCTGCTGGGGGAACGGTCCTGTCCGGCACAAGCGGAGGTGTGCGCACCGTGGCATCCAACGTCAATCCCACCGTCAGGCGGCGCCGGCTGGGGCAGGAACTGCGCCGGCTCCGCGAGCAGAAGGGGATGACGGCCGAAGAGGTGGCCGAGCGGCTGCTGGTCTCCCAGTCCAAGATCAGCCGACTGGAGAACGGCCGACGCAGCATCAGCCAGCGCGACGTCCGCGACCTGTGCGGGGTGTACGAGGTCGAGGACCGGCGGATAGTCGAGTCCCTGATGCAGATGGCCAAGGAGTCCAGACAGCAGGGCTGGTGGCACGCCTTCGGCGACATCCCCTACAGCGTCTACATCGGGCTGGAGACGGACGCGGCGTCCCTGCGGGTGTACGAGCCGCAGGTCATGCCCGGGCTGCTGCAGACCCCGGCGTACGCGGAGGCCGTCGTCGCCGGTGCGCTGCCCGAGGCGTCCGCGGCGGACGTGGAGAAGCGCGTGCAGGTGCGGCTGCGGCGCCAGGACCGCATCCACGACACCAGGAACCCGCTGCGCCTGTGGGCGGTGATCGACGAGGCGGCGCTGCGCCGCACGGTCGGCGGACGGCAGATCATGCGGGAGCAGCTGGAGCGGCTGCTGGAGCTGTCCCGCCTGCCGCACGTGACGGTGCAGGTGATGCCCTTCGCCATGGGCGCGCACCCCGGGCTCAACGGCCAGTACGCGATCCTGGAGTTCCCCGACGCGGCGGACTCGACCGTGGTCTACCTGGAGGGCGTCACCAGCGACCTCTACCTGGAGAAGGCCGGCGACGTCCACAGCTACAGCGTGATGTACGAGCATCTGCGGGCGCAGGCCCTCAACGTCGACCAGTCGCGGGAGTTCATCGAGGGCATCGCCAAGGAGTACACACGCGGCTGACGCAGCCGGCTCCGGGCCCGCGCGGCCGGAGTGCGGCCGGGGGTGCGGGCGTCCGCGCGGCGCCGGCGGTGCCGATGGCGCCGCAAAGTACACCCCGCGACGGTTCGGTGGGAAGACCCGCTTGGAATATGCCATCCGGTCGAGTGAACGACGGCTTCCAAATCCTCGATCGGCGGGTACCGTCTGCCGCACGCCGGGCCCACCCGGCACTCTTCACCACTCGGGAGAAAACGGAGCAGACATGGCCATTCGACAGGGCATGACCGATCGTTGGACCAAGTCCAGCCACTCCGCCGGGAACGGGGCGTGCGTCGAGGTGCGCTCCCCCGAGCCGCGCGAGGTCGCCGTACGCGACTCCAAGGTTCCGCAGGGGCCGTCGCTGGCCTTCGAGCCGGGGTCGTGGACCGCGTTCGTGGGAGCCCTCGGCCGGAAGGCGCTCGACCGCGGCTGATCCTTCCCGCAGCCGGTCCCGTACCGAACGCCCGCGCCGCTGCCGACCGCTCAGGCGCGGCGCGCGCCCGCCGTGCCGCCGCACCGGGTCACGGGGTGCGCGGGAAGCCCGGCACGACCGACCGAAGCCCTCTCGTCTGGTTCGCCGTCCCGGCCGAGGGGGCTCGGCGCGTTCCGGGAGCGCACCGTCCGGGGGCACGGCGCTCCCGGAAGGGCGGGCCGTGCTCCCCGGAGGGCCCGTCAGGTCCGCGGGTAGCGGGTGAGCCAGCCCGGCGAGCCGGCCGGGGTGGCGGGGGTGTGGAGGGCCGGCCCCTGGGTCATCTCCATGGCGAAGTCGTCCGCCAGCTCCAGGATCGTGGCCCGCCCCTCCAGCTCGGCGACCCAGTTCGGCGGCAGGGCCGTCTCCCCGTGCAGGACGCCCAGCAGGTTGCCGCAGACCGAACCGGTCGAGTCCGAGTCCCCGCCGTGGTTCACGGCCAGCAGCAGCCCGTGCCGCACGTCCTCGGCGACCAGCGCGCAGTACACGCCCATCGCCAGCGCCTCCTCCGCCGTCCAGCCCTCCCCCAGCGACTCCACGCGCTCCGCGGTCGGCAGGCCCTGGCGCACGGCGCCGAGGGCCTGCTTGAGCGCGTCGGTGGTCTCCTCGTGCCCGGGGTGGGCGGCCAGGTGGACCAGGGCGCGCTGCACGGCGCCGTCCAGGCTCTCGCCGCGCGCGACGGCGTGGACGATGACGGCGAAGGCGCCGGCCGCCAGGTAGCCGGTGGGGTGGCCGTGCGTCTGGACGGCGCACTCGACGGCGAGCTGGAAGACCAGTTGCGGCTCCCAGCCGACGAGCAGCCCGAAGGGCGCCGAGCGCATGACGGTGCCGCAGCCCTTGGAATCGGGGTTCTTCGGCGCCTCCAGCGTGCCCATCCGGTCGTCGGCGAGGCCGGTCAGGCAGGCGCGGCCGGGGGCGCGCTGGGAGTACAGCCACTCCTGGCGGGCCAGCCAGCCGTCCTCCGTCCTGCGCTCGTCCGGCCCCCAGTCCCGCTGGGTGGCGGCCCAGCGGCGGTAGGCGGCGTGCACGTCGGTCGGGGGGTGCCAGGCGCCGGTGTCGCGCCGCACGTGGGCGCGGATGAGCCCGTCGACGGTGAACAGGGTCATCTGGGTGTCGTCGGTGACGGCACCGCGCCGTCCGTAGGCGGGGACGTAGTCGGCCACCCCCTGCGGGCCGTGGGCCTCGCGGATGGCGTCGAGCGAGTCGAACTCGACGCCCGCGCCGAGCGCGTCGCCGATGGCTCCGCCCAGGAGGCAGCCGCGCACGCGGCTGCGGAAGTCCTGCTGCTCTGCGCGGCCCCAGATGCCGCCGCCAGCCGTCACGGTCACTGCGCCGTCCCTCCCGTCGTCCGGCCGTCTGCCCGTCCTGCCCGTGCGCTCCGTGCTCTTCCGGTGCCGCCGGCCGCCCCGTCCGCCGGGGCGGCCCGCGCCGGTCCGCACTGTAATCGACCCCCCGGCGGTCGGGAGGGAACGGAAGCAGGCCGGGACCGGGAGATCCCGGGGAGACCGCCCGGGGCGCCGGCGGGGCGGGCCCGCGCGGTACGGCCCCTCAGTCCCCCAGCACCGGCAGCAGTTCCGGAAGGTGCCCGTCGGAGGCCAGGGCGGCGCGCACGCGCTCCTCGGGGACCTCGCCGTAGACCGTCGTACGGGGCCGGGACGGGCGCCCGGCGGCCTCGGCGATGGCGACCAGGTCCCGCACGGAGCGGTAGGAGCCGTAGGAGGAGCCCGCCATCCGGGAGATCGTCTCCTCCATCAGCGTGCCGCCCAGGTCGTTCGCGCCCGAGCGCAGCATCTCCGCCGCGCCCTCGGTGCCCAGCTTCACCCAGCTCGTCTGGATGTTGGTGATGTGCGGGTGGAGCAGGAGGCGGGCCATGGCCGTCACGGCCCGGTTGTCGCGCGCCGTCGGCCCGGGGCGGGCGATGCCCGCGAGGTAGACCGGGGCGTTGGTGTGGACGAACGGCAGCGTGACGAACTCCGTGAAGCCGCCGGTCTCCTGCTGGATGCGGGCCAGCAGCCGCAGGTGGCCCAGCCAGTGGCGCGGCTGGTCCACGTGCCCGTACATCATCGTCGACGACGACGGCAGGCCCAGTTCGTGCGCGGTGGTGACCACCTCGACCCAGGCGGCCGCCGGCAGCTTGCCCTTGGTGAGGATCCAGCGCACCTCGTCGTCCAGGATCTCGGCCGCCGTGCCCGGGATGGAGTCCAGCCCGGCCTCCTTGGCCGCGGTCAGCCAGTCGCGGACCGACATGCCGGTGCGGGCCGCGCCGTTGGCGACCTCCATCGGCGAGAAGGCGTGGACGTGGATCCCCGGCACGCGCTCCTTGACCGCCCGCACGATGTCGAAGTACGCGGTGCCGGGCAGGTCCGGGTGGATGCCGCCCTGCATGCACACCTCGACCGCGCCGACCTCCCACGCCTGCGCCGCGCGGTCGGCGACCTGGTCGAGGGAGAGGGTGTAGGCGTCGGCGTCGGTGCGGCGCTGGGCGAAGGCGCAGAAGCGGCAGCCGGTGTAGCAGACGTTGGTGAAGTTGATGTTGCGCGTGACGATGTAGGTCACGTCGTCGCCGACGGTGTCGCGGCGCACGTCGTCCGCGACCCGGCAGAGCGCGTCCAGGGCCGGGCCGTCGGCGTGGAGGAGCGCCAGGGCCTGCTCGTCGGTGAGGCGGGTGGGGTCGTCGGCGGCGGTGGCCAGCGCCGCGCGCACGTCGGCGTCGATGCGCTCGGGTGCCATGCCGGGCGCGGCCTGCTCGCGGAGCGCCCCCCAGTCGCCGTACACCTCGTCGAAGTCGGTGCGGCGGTCGGCGGTGCGGCCGGTGGTGTCGATGGTGCGGTGCAGGTCGGTACGGCCGCCGGCGGTGAACCCCTCGTCGGGCTCCTGCCAGGGCCGCCCGGTGACGACCGCGTCCTCGCGGGCCAGGCCCGTGGCCGGGTCGGCCAGGGCGGTCACGTGGGGCAGCAGCCGGGGGTCGAGCCAGGGCTCGCCGCGGCGGACGAACTCCGGGTAGACGGTGAGGCGTTCGCGCAGGGAGAAGCCCGCGGCCCGGGTGCGCTCGGCGAGCTCGTCGATGTGCGGCCAGGGGCGCTCGGGGTTGACGTGGTCGGGGGTGAGCGGGGAGACCCCGCCCCAGTCGTCGATGCCGGCGCCGATCATCAGCGCGTACTCGGAGTCCACCAGGTTGGGCGGGGCCTGGATGCGGGCGGAGGGGCCGAGCACGTGGCGGGCGACGGCGACGGCGGCGGCCAGCTCCTCCAGCTCGGCGTCGGGCATGCCGCGCATGGCCGTGCCGGGCTTGGCGCGGAAGTTCTGCACGATGACTTCCTGGACGCCGTGGTACGCCCGCTGGACGCGGCGGATCGCGAACAGCGACTCCGCCCGCTCCTCGGGGGTCTCGCCGATGCCGATGAGGATGCCGGTGGTGAAGGGGACGGAGGAGCGCCCCGCGTCCTCCAGCACCCGCAGCCGGACGGCCGGCTCCTTGTCGGGCGAGCCGTGGTGGGGGCCGCCGGGCTCGGACCACAGGCGGGTGGCGGTGGTCTCCAGCATCATGCCCATCGACGGGGCGACGGGCTTGAGCCGCTGGAAGTCCGACCACGTCAGCACGCCGGGATTGAGGTGGGGCAGCAGGCCCGTCTCCTCCAGCACCCGGACCGCCATGGCCCGGACGTAGGCGAGGGTGTCGTCGTAGCCGTGCGCGTCCAGCCACGCGCGGGCCTCGGGCCAGCGGTCCTCGGGCCGGTCGCCGAGGGTGAACAGCGCCTCCTTGCAGCCCGCCGCGGCGCCCCGGCGGGCGATGTCGAGCACCTCGTCCGGGGAGAGGTACATCCCGTGGCCCTCCCGGCGCAGCTTGCCGGGCACGGTGACGAAGGTGCAGTAGTGGCAGCGGTCCCGGCACAGCCGGGTCAGCGGGATGAAGACCTTGCGCGAGTAGGTGATCACTCCGGGGCGGCCCGCGGCCTCCAGTCCGGCGTCGCGCACCCGGGCGGCCGACGCCGTCAGGTCGGCGAGGTCCTCCCCGCGCGCCTGGAGCAGCACGGCCGCCTCGGCGGTGTCCAGCGCGACCCCGTCCCGGGCCCGTTTGAGGGCACGTCGCATGGCGTTGGCGGTGGGGGCTGCCGGCGCGCTCGAAGTCATGTCCCGAGCATACGAGCGCCGCCCGGCGGCACTCCGGAGCGCCCGTGCGGGCATTCTCACACTCCGCAGGTCCCAGGGCCCCTGCGGGGAGGGTTCGGGAGGGGGCCGGGCGGTGGCCGGACCGCCCGGGGATCTCAACGGGCGGTGCTGTGGCCGGGCCCGGGGATCCTCCGTGCGGTACCTCGGGGCGGTGCGGGCGCACCGATCGCTCGGGTGGCCGTGGCGTCTCCGTCTTCCCCGCCGTGCGGGGCGCGGTCAGCGTTTGACGCGGCTGCGGACGGCGAGGACGGCCAGGCCGAGGAGGACGGGCTCGGCCAGCCGGGAGGCCATCTCGGTGTAGGTGCCGACGGGGGTGAGGTTCTGGCCGGAGGAGCGGAAGACCACCGAGGTGACGACCACGCGCAGGGCCTTGTCGGTCCGCTCGGCGGTGACACGCTCCCCCAGCGGACCGTCGGGGGGACGCGGATCGGGGGTGCCGGCGGTCAGGGTGATGTTCTTCCCGGCGGTGACCTGGCGGCCGGTGATGGTCGGTTCGGGGTCGTCGGCGGGCAGGCCCCACAGCAGCAGCACCGTGAAGGTGACGGCCATCGCCGCCCCCAGCCAGACCAGGGCCCGGAAGGCACGCAGTCCGTAGCCGGAGACGGCCCAGTAGGCGGTCAGCAGCGCCCGCTCGGCCCGGGGCCGGGTGGCGTCGTGGCGGCGCATCTCGCACTCGCCGTAGTAGAAGTCGGCGGCGTCCGGCTCGTTCTTGCCGTCCTCCAGCGACTTGCGCAGCTGCCGGTACAGCGCCGCCACCGCGGCCGGCCGCAGCTCGGGGGCGTCGGGCGGTGGGGGCGTCCAGCCCCGGGCGGTGGCCCGGTCGGGGCGGCGGGCGGTGTGGGTCCGCCAGTGGTGCTCCTCGGTCAGGGTGTTGCGCGGGCTCCACCGCCAGGGAAAGCGCCGGCTCCAGCCGGGGGGTGCGGGGGCGAAGGTGCACCAGCCGTCGACCTTCAGCCGGTCGAGGTGGACGGCGCCGGCGAACCGGCACCTGCTCAGGTCGATGTCGTGCAGGGCCAGGTGCGCGGCGTCCACCCCGCCCAGCGAGGTCAGGCGCACGCCGGGGTCCTGGCCGGACAACTCCGTCTCCGGCAGCAGGTCGTCCGGGCCGGGGGCGGGGAAGGGGGTGGGGCGGGCGGCGACCAGCACCGGGTACTCGAAGACCGCGTCGCGCAGGTCCAGCTCGGCGTGGCGCAGGTGCAGCGTGGCGGTCGACGCCCACCGGGTGCGCGCACAGCTCACCCGACGGGCGGCGATCTCCGCCACCACCGGCTGCTGGAACACCGCACCGTCCAGTACCACCCGGTCGCCGCACACCAGCGGCCCCAGGCGCGGCGTTCCCTCGAACCGCGCCCCGTCGAACCGGGCGTGGTCGGAGAAGGCCGCCCCCTCGAACCAGGCGCCACCGGAGAAGGACACCCCGCCGAACCGGGCGTCACCGAAGAAGGACGCCCCGACGAACCAGGTGTGGTCGGAGAAGGCCACCCCCTCGAACCAGGCGCCGCCGGAGAACGACGCCCCGTCGAACCGGGCGGCGCCGATGCGGGGCCGGCCGGTGGTGGAGTCGTGCAGGGCGGCGAGCAGCCGGTCCAGCAGCTCCGGGGGGAAGGAGGTGCCCCGGTGGTCGATGTCGGCGCCGGGGGCCAGGGCGGCGAGGTGGGCGGCGCGATCGGCCTCGTCCAGGTGGGCCAGGCAGGCGGGGTACTCACCGACGTGGACGCCGCGGCAGCCGATCGGATCGGCCCCGGTGGCGCCGTGGCCGCAGTGCGGCCAGGCGGGCGGACTCGGGGACGGCGCAGGGCTCGGGTGCGTCATGTCCGAAGGACGGTCGCCCCGGCCGGACGGTTGCGCGGACCGCTGCCCCGGAAGGGGCACCGCTGGACTCTCCGGCGCGGCGCTGCGGGCGCACCGGGACGGACCGTGCGCCGCCGAGACCCTCCCCGCGGTCCGGCAGCGGTGGTGCGCGGCGTCCCGTCACGCGGTGTCGGCCGGGTTATCCACAGCCCTTTCCCCATCGGTCACGTCGGCGTGGAAGAGTGGCGCGCACCACAGCAGGGGGTGCCGGAGCGCCATCGGGGCACGGCAGGTCGGGAGGCGGGAGATCGGCATGGACCGGCGCGACGTACTGAGGCTGTCCGCCGCCGCGGGGGCGGCGGGCGTGCTCACGCTCCGGCCCGTGGTCTTCGCACGGGCGGAGGACGGCGGGCGGGGCGGGGAGGAGCCGCGGGGCGAGCAGAGCAGGACCGTCCGCGGCCACCTGCCCACGGGAGCGCCGGACTTCGTGTACCTGCCGGTCGAAGTGCCGCGCGGGGTCCGGGAGATCGCCGTCTCCTACACCTACGACAGGCCCGCCGTGCCCGCCGGCACCCCGGGCAACGCCCTGGACATCGGGATCTTCGACGAGCGCGGCACGGCACCGGGCGGGCGCGGCTTCCGGGGCTGGTCGGGCGGCTTCCGCAGCGAGTTCGCCATCAGCGCGTGGGAGGCCACCCCCGGGTACCTCCCCGGTCCGGTGCGGCCCGGCACCTGGCACGTGGTCCTGGGCCCGTACACCGTCGCCCCGCAGGGGATGGAGTACGAGGTCACCGTCACCCTGCGGTACGGCGAGCCCGGCCGCACGCCCCGGCCCGCCTATCCGCCGGAGCGGGCCGCGGGGCGGGGGCGCGCCTGGTACCGGGGCGACTGCCACCTGCACACCGTGCACTCGGACGGGCGGCGCACCCCGGCCGAGGTCGCCGCGGCGGCGCGGGAGGCCGGGCTGGACTTCATCGCCACCACCGAGCACAACACCACCTCCGGGCACGCCGCCTGGGAGGGGTTGTGGGGGGACGACCTGCTGATCCTGTGCGGCGAGGAGGTCACCACGCGCAACGGCCACTTCCTGGCGCTCGGCACCGATCCGGGCACCTTCGTCGACTGGCGCTACCGGGCGCGCGACGACGCCTACGAGCGGTACGTGCGGACGGTCCACCGGGCGGGCGGCCTGGTGGTGCCGGCCCACCCCAGCTGCCCCTTCGTCGGATGCCAGTGGAAGTTCGGCTACGCCGGCGCGGACGCGGTGGAGGTGTGGAACGGCCCGTGGACGGCCGACGACGAACTGGCGCTGGCCGCCTGGGACAACCTGCTGGTCGCGTCCTGCGCCGGCGGGCGCGCGGGCCGGGGCGGGGACGGCGGCCGCGGCTGGATCCCGGCGATGGGCAACAGCGACGCCCACCGCGAGCCGCAGGCGGTGGGCGCGCCCCAGACGGTCGTCCACGCCGCGGACCTGTCGCGTCCGGCCGTGCTGGAGGCGATACGCGCCGGCCGGAGCTGGCTGGCGGAGTCCTCGGCCGTCGGGCTGGCCCTGTCGGCCACCGGGCCGCGCGGCGAGCACGCCGGCATCGGTGAGCGGCTGCGCGTCGCGCCGGACGCGGAGGTGGCGGTGCGGCTGGAGGTGTCGGGGGTGCCGGGCGGTACGGTGCGGCTGATGACCGATCAGGGCGAGATGCACGCCGCGCGGCTGCCCTCCTCCGGTGCGGGCACGGCCGTCTGGCGCACCACCGCGTCGCTGGCGGCGTACGTCCGCGCCGAGGTCCGCCACCCCCGGCCGGAGGGCGCGCCGGCGGAGCTGCCGGGTGCCATGGCGGCGATGACGAACCCGCTGTGGCTGGAGGCCCGCTGAGGGGCGCACTCCCCGACAGGCGCAGAAGTGCCGCTTTCTGACGACACGTCGGGCATCGACGCATCCGACGGCGTGCCGGCCACCGGTTCTGTCGCGGGTTTGCGATGAGTGTGGGGAGAGGACGGGGCACGGCTGACGCGGCGACCCTCGGCAAGGCAAACTGTGCGCTGCGGGTCGTCACACTTCGCAGGGGGCACCATGGACGGCGAGGGGCACACCGAGCGCGAACGACTGCGGCAGCCGGACAACCGCCACCGGCTGTGGTTCGCCGTGCTCGGTCCGGTGCGTGCCTGGCGCGACGGCGAGGCGGTCAACGTCGGCTCGCCCCAGCAGCGGGCCCTGCTGGCCGCCCTGCTGCTGCGCGGCGGCCGGACCGCCACCGCCCAGGAGCTGGTGGACGCGCTGTGGGGCGAGGAGCCCCCGCAGCGGGCCCTGGCCGCGCTGCGCACCTACGCCTCCCGGCTGCGCAAGATCCTCGGCGCGGAGGCCCTGATCAGCGAGTCCGGCGGCTACGCGGTCCGGCTGGGCCCCGACACCGGGCTGGACGTGGACGCCGCCGCCGCCCGCGCCGCCGAGGCGGAGAAGGCCGCCGCCGCCGGCGACCGCCACCGGGCGCGGGAGCTGTACGCCGAGGCGCTGGCCCGGTGGGACGGCGAGACGCTCGCCCATGTGCCCGGCCCCTACGCCGGCACCCAGCGGACCCGGCTGGAGGAGTGGCGGCTGTCCCTGCTGGAGCACCGCCTCGACCTCGACCTGCAACTGGGCTCCCACGCCGAGGCGGTCAGCGAGCTGACGGCCCTGACCGCGGCGCACCCGCTGCGCGAGAGACTGCGCGAGCTGCTGATGCTGGCGCTGTACCGCAGCGGCCGGCAGGCCGAGGCGCTGGCCGTCTACGCCGACACCCGGCGGCTGCTCGCCGAGGAGCTGGGCGTGGACCCCCGCCCGGAGCTGGCCGAACTCCAGCAGCGCATCCTCCAGGCCGACGAGGAACTGGCCGCTCCCGCCGAGGAGTCGGCGCGGCGGGCCACCGCCACCTTCGTGCGTCCCGCCCAGCTCCCGGCCACCGTGCCCGACTTCACCGGCCGGTCCTCCTTCGTGGCCGAGCTGGGCGACCAGCTGGCCACGGCCGAGAGCAGGATCATGGCCGTCTCGGCGGTCGCGGGCATCGGCGGGGTGGGCAAGACCACCCTGGCCGTCCACGTCGCCCACGCCGCCCGCGACCACTTCCCCGACGGCCAGCTCTACGTCGACCTCCAGGGGGCGGGCCCCTCCCCGGCCGAACCCGAGGCCGTGCTCGGCGCGTTCCTGCGGGCGCTGGGCACCCCGGACCAGTCCGTCCCCGACGGGGTGGAGGAGCGGGCGGCGCTCTACCGCTCGCTGCTGGCCGGCCGCCGCATCCTGACCCTGCTGGACAACGCCCGCGACGCCGCCCAGGTGCGTCCGCTGCTGCCGGGCACCGAGGGCTGCGCCGCGCTGATCACCAGCCGGATGCGGATGGTGGACCTGGCCGGAGCCCACCTGGTGGACCTGGACGTCATGAGCCCGGAGGAGGCCATGACGCTGTTCACGAAGATCGTCGGCGCGGAGCGGGTGGGCGCGGAGCGGGAGGCCGCCATGGACGTGGTCGCCGCCTGCGGGTTCCTGCCGCTGGCCATCCGCATCGCCGCCTCCCGGCTGGCCGCCCGCCGCACCTGGACGGTCTCGGTCCTGGCCCGCAAGCTCGCCGACGAGCGCCGCCGCCTGGACGAGCTCCAGGCCGGGGACCAGGCGGTCAAGGCCACCTTCGAGCTGGGCTACAGCCAACTGGAGCCCGAGCAGGCCCGCGCCTTCCGCCTGCTGGGCCTGGCCGACGGCCCCGACATCTCCGCCCACGCCGCCGCCGCCCTGCTGGACCGCGCCCCGGAGGAGACCGAGGACCTGCTGGAGTCCCTGGTCGACGCCTCCCTGCTGGAATCGGCGGCCCCGGGCCGCTACCGCTACCACGACCTGGTGCGGCTCTACGCGCGCACCTGCGCCGAACGCGACGAGCACCCGCCGTCCGAGAGGGACGCGGCCGTGTCGCGGCTGCTGGACTTCTACCTGGCCACCGCGGCCGGCGTGTTCGCCCTGGAGCGCCCCGGCGACCGGACCGCCGTCCACCTGGCGCCCACCGACCGCCCCGGTCTCGTCTTCGACGGCCACACCGCCGCGCTGGACTGGCTCTTCGCCGAGGCCGACTGCCTGCTGGCCTGCGTGGAGCAGTCGGCGGACGGCGACACCCTCCGCAGGGCAGCGGACCTGCTGGTCGCCGCCAAGGACCTGGCCGACTCCGGCACCCACTCGCTGCGCTACGAGCGGGCCGCCGCCTCCGTCTGCCGGGCGGCGCAGGGGGCCGGGGACGCCTGGGCCGAGGGCCGGGCCCGGATCATGCTCACCCACGCGCACACGGTGGCCGGCCGTTTCGGGCCGGCCGACGACAACGCGCGCCGCGCCATGGAGCTCGCCCAGGCCACCGGGGACCCGGTCGCCGGCTGCTACGCCCCCAACGACCGCGGCATCATCGCCATCTACCAGAACCGCCACAGGGACGGCGAGGTGTACCTCAACCAGGCGATCGAGGCGTTCAGAGCGGACGGCAACCGCACCGGCGAGGCCAGCGCGCTGTGCAACCTCTCCCGCATCCACCTGGCCCTGGGGCGGACCGACAGCGCGATCCGGCTCGCCGAGCAGGGTGTGGCCATCTACACCGACATGCGGCTCACCATGCGGCTGGCCAACGGCCGCTACGCCCTCGGTGTCGCCCTGACGAGCGCCGGACGGACGCGCGACGCGCTGGAGCAGTTCGACGGGGCCCTCGGTCTCTTCCGCGCCAGCCGCCAGCCGCTGTGGGAGGGTGTGACCCACCTGCGGATGGCCGAGGCCCATCTGGCGGCGCACCGCCCCGCGCAGGCCGCCACCCACGCCGAGCAGGCCCTCGCCCTGCGCGGCATCGGCGGCGAGTGGCGGCGCGGGACCGTGCTGATGGTCCTGGGCCGCGCCCTGGACGCGCTGGGTCAGACGGACCGCGCCCGGGCCTGCTGGCAGGACGCCCTGGGCATCTTCGACTCCCTGGGCTCCCCCGAGGCCGAAGAGGCCCGCGAGGTGCTCTCCCCCTCCGTCGCCGCGTGACGCCGGGCCCGGGCGGGCCGAAACGGCGGGAGCAGACGGGCCGAAACGGCGGAAGCGGGCGTTCATCGATTGTTTATCGCCCTGGGCGATGCTTGTGCCATCGACCCGTCGCGTCGGGGGGCAGGCGGGTCGAGGGCCCACACCCTGCACCGAACGGGATGAGCGGCCCGAAGTCCGTCCGGCGGCCCACGGGGGAGCCGCCGGACGGCCCCCGGGAGTCAGTTCGTCACCAGACCAAGGAGTTGGCCCCATGAGCGAGACCACCGACAAGCCCATCACCGGGGGTCCCCAGCGCGACAACCACGTGTCCAGCCCCGGCAGCGGCGGTGCGACCACGCAGGACAACCACGTCTCGGGTGGTGCCGTCGGCACCGAGGACAACCACGTCTCCGGTGACGAGGTGAAGTAAGGCCATTCGCACGGGGGAGGTCGGGACCGGTCCCGGCGGCAAAGAGGGGGAGCCGCCGCGGCCGGTCCCCGGCATGTACGGCGGGCGGTTACCGGAGAACCTCATGCGGAAGAACACAGCTGTAGGCCCCGGAGGTATCTTCGCCCTCGCGAACCACCAATCCCCCTGACTCATCGAGGAGTTGCCATGACCCGCGTGAAGAAGTTCCTGACCGTGCTGACGGTCGCGATAGCGGTGGCGGGCTTCAGCGCGGTGCCGGCGTCGGCGGACAACCACGTCGCGAGCCCCGGCCCGTCCCAGCCCGCCGGTCTCTGACACCGGCCCGGCGGGAGAGCGCCGGGACACCCGCCGGGGGCGGGACCGCCGCGGCGGTCCCGCCCCCGGTCGCTCGGCTCCGCGGTTCAGCCGACGGTGACGCGGCAGTCGTCCGCGGCGTCCGCCATGCTCGGGTCCCGCGGCTTCACCTCGACGCGCTCGGTCTGGCCCGCCCGGATGCCGACGCGCCGGGAGACGGTGTCGACGACGTCCCCGAAGTCGTCCACCAGGTCCACGCGGACGGTGTAGGTGCCGGAGCTCCCGCCGGAGAGCTCGACCACGGTCCCCTTCCGCGTGGTGGCGCACGAGACGACCTCGGCGTCCGGCTCGCGGTCGCGGGAGGGGCCGGAACTGCTGCCCGACGACCCGCCGGCGGTGCCGGTGTGGCTCCTGTGGAGGTTCGAGCCGCTGGACGACGTGTCCCTGCCGCAGCCTCCACCGCTGCCGCCGCGGCTCTTGCCGCCCCCTCCCTTGCCGCTCCCGCCGCGGGCCTGGGCGAAACCGGACAGAGCCAGCGTCACGACGACGACGGTCGCGACCAGCTTCAGACGGCGCTTCACGCGGTACTGAACGATCGGCTCTCCCCCGGGGCACGTGGTGCGTGGCGGCGCGTCCGGCGCACGCCTCCGCGGCTTCCACCGGGGTTCACGCGCTGTTCCGCCCCCCGGGTTCCCTCCGGCGGGAACCCGGAGCGGAGGGACCGCCGGAACCCGGACCGCGCGGTCCCGCGGACACCGGGGCGCGGAGCCTCAGGAGCGCGCCTGCCCCGTCCCCTTGGCCGCGTCCAGGGCGTAGACGCAGCGGTCCCGGCTGCACGCGAAGACCACGCCGTCGGCCGCCACCGGGGAACCGGTGATCTCCCCCTCCGTGGCGAGCTTCCACCGCAGCCGGCCGCCGACGGCGTCCAGCGTGTACAGGCAGTGGTCCGCCGAGCCGAAGTGGACCCGGCCGTCGGCCGCCACCGGGGAGCCTGTGATCTCGCCGCCGGTGGCGAAGCGCCAGCGCGGGGTGCCGCTGACGGCGTCCAGGGTGTAGAGGGCGCTGCCGCTGCCCAGGTGCACCAGCCCGTCGGCCACCACCACCGGCTCGGCGCTCTGGCGCGCCTCGGTGGCGATCCGCCAGCGGTCGTGGCCGTTGGCCGCGTCCAGCGCGTACACCGTGCCGAGGTAGTCCGCCAGGTAGACGCCGCCGCCCGCGATCGCCGCGCCCGGCACGAACGCCGGCGGGCACAGGAACGCGGCGGGCGCGTCGAAGCGCCACCGCTCCGCACCGGTGGCCGCGTCCAGGGCGAAGACGCGCGATCCCGCGCTCACGTACACCGCGCCGTCGTCGGCCGGGAGCAGCCGCACCGCGACCCCGCCGGTGACCGAGGAGTCGCCGACCGGGTACGACCACTGCTCGGTGCCCGTGCGCGCCTCCAGCGCGTACAGGCGCCCGTCGCCCCACACGTAGACCGAGCCGCCCCGGACCACCGGGCCCGCCTCGGCGGTCTCGAAGTCGGTCTGCGCGCCGGACAGCTCCCACAGCCGCTCGCCGGTGGCCGCCTCCCACGCCTGGACGCCGCCGCCTCGGGTGGCCGTGACGACCGTGCCGCGGTCGGCGCGCAGCGCGTACACCCAGCCGTCCGCCGCCGTCCGCCAGTGCTCGGAGCCGTCACGGGCGCTCAGCGCGTACAGGCTCGGGCCGTCGGAGGCGTGGACGCGCCCGCCCGCGACGGCCATCGACCAGGCCACCTCGCGGGTCTTGAACTGGCGGCGGCCGGTGGCCACGTCCAGCGCGTGGACCTCGAAGGAGGTGACGTACAGCAGACCGTCGGCGACCACCGGCGTGCCCCACACGTCGTTCGACATCCGGAAGCGCCACGGACGCCAGCGCGGCGGCGCGGCGGTCTCGCCGGGGGACGGGGCGTGGGGCACCGCCGCGCCGAGGGCGGCGGTGCTCCCGCCGCTCCCGCCGGTGCCGCCCGAGCCGTCGCTCCGGTCGCTCGGGGCGCGCAGCACCCACGACGTCGGGGCGCCGACCTCCGGCTCGCGCCCCAGGGCGCGGCGCGGACCGGGGCCGATGGGCACCTGGGCGCCGGGCAGCCGCACGGGCCCGTCGTTCGGCGCGTGCGGCGGAGGGGCCGGGGGCGACGGGGGCGGCGGCGGGATCGGCGCGCTGCGGGGCGGGGCGGCCACGGACGCGGCGGACGCTCCCCCGCCGCGCGGGTCGGCGGCCGGGGCGCGCCAGTCGGCACCGTGTGCCGCCGCGGCGGGGGCGGGAGCCGGCGGGACCGGTGCGGAGGCGTGCTGCGGCATCCGGTGCCGGGGCCCGGGGGACGGGTCGGGCCGCGATCCGTGCCCGGCCCCCGCGCCCGCCGGCCCCACCGGACGCGACCGGCCGCCCCGGTGCCGCTCGATCAGCGCCACCGCGCCGGCCGGGAGCCACGCCGAGGCGGTGCCGCTGTCGTCCCCGCCGGAGGAGAACAGGTGCGGGGCGAGCTGCGCCTGGAGGTCGGCCGGGGTGGGCCGCTGGTCGGGCTCGGTCCGCATGCAGGACTCGATCAGGGGTCTCAGCTCGTCGGGCAGCCCCTCCAGGTCCGGGCTGTCGCGCAGCAGCATGAAGACGGTCTCGACCGGGTTGGCGCCGTGGAAGGGCGGGTGCCCGGTGGCGGCGAAGACCAGGGTGGAGCCGAGGGAGAAGACGTCGCTGGCGCCCGTCACGCTGCGCGAGTCCCGCGCCTGTTCGGGCGACATGTAGGAGGGGGTGCCGACGGCGACGTTGGTCATCGTCAGCCGGGTGTTGGACACCCCGGAGGCGATGCCGAAGTCGATCACCCGCGGGCCGTCCTCGACCACCAGCACGTTGGAGGGCTTCAGGTCGCGGTGGACCAGGCCCGCGCCGTGGATGGACTGGAGCGCCTCGGCGACCCCGGCGGCCAGCCAGCGCACCGCCTGCGCCGGGAGCGGACCGCACTCGTTGACTATCTCCTCCAGGGACGGCGCGGGGACGTACGCGGTGGCCAGCCACGGCACGGCGGCGCGCGGGTCGGCGTCCACCACGGCGGCCGTGTAGAAGCCGCTGACCGCGCGGGCGGCTTCTACCTCGCGGGTGAAGCGGACGCGGAACAGCTGGTCCTCGGCGAGCTCGGAGCGCACCGTCTTGATCGCCACGCGCCGCCCCGAGGCCGAGCGGGCGAGGTAGACCAGCCCCATGCCCCCGGCGCCGAGTCGGCCGAGCACCTCGAACGGGCCGATCCGCCGCGGATCGTGCTGCGTCAGCTGCTCCACCACTTGCCTGCCACCTCCCCGTAGGGGTCGACGATCACGTCGCCCCGTGCAGCTTCCCACCGCCGTACCGGTCCCGCGGTCCGACTGCGATTCTTCCTGGCGGAGCCCGCGGTTGCGAACCCGGGGGCGGTGAGTCGCCCCATTCCCCTCCGGGGGCGGCCCGTGCACCGCCCCGTGCGCCCGGCGCGCACCGCCCGCCCTCAGGCGGCCGCGGGGGCCTCCAGCACCCCGAAGCGCGCGCCCTGGTCGTCGACGAGGACGGCGTGGCGGCCGTAGGACGCGTCGTCGGGGCCCTCGACCGCGCGTCCGCCCCGGCGCGCCGCGGCGCGGACGGCGGCGTCGCAGTCGGCGACCGCGAAGTAGACGAGGAAGTGGGCGGGCATCTCCACCGGATACGTGTCGTCGATCATCGTACGGGCCCCGACGGCGTGCTCGTCGTCCCCCGGAGCGCCGGGCAGGGTCCAGACCATGATGTCGTCGGCCTCCCGCCCGGGGGCGGCCGGATGCATGCCGTACCCGAAGACCCGCGCGTAGAAGGCGTCCACCGGGGCCTTCTCCCGGGTGCACACCTCGGTCCACACGTACGCGCCGGGCCGGCCCGTCACCTCGAAACCGGTCAGCAGGTCCGGCTGCCACAGCCCGAAGGCGGCGCCGCCGGGGTCGACGGCCGTCGCCGTCGTCCCCGCCCTGCCGACCGGTACGGGTTCGGTGACGAGCTGTCCGCCCGCCGCGCGGACGCGCGCGGCGGCGGCACCGGCGTCGGGGGTGGCGAAGTGGACGGTCCAGGCCGTCGGCAGCCTGCCGTCCGGTTTCCGCGAGAGCGCGGCGGCCCGGGCGCCGTCCAGGAGGGCGATGGTGTAGAACCCCCGTTCGGGCGGTGCCGGAGCACCGAAGGTCCAGCCGAACAGCCCACCGTAGAAGCGCCTGCCCGCCTCCAGGTCGGGGAGCATCGCGTCCGTCCAGCAGGGCGAGCCCTCGGCGAAGGCGCCTCCGGCAGCGGCCATCTCCGGTTCCTTTCGTACGG
The DNA here is from genome assembly GCF_042681365.1 of Streptomyces desertarenae. Lineage (NCBI taxonomy): Bacteria > Bacillati > Actinomycetota > Actinomycetes > Kitasatosporales > Streptomycetaceae > Streptomyces > Streptomyces desertarenae. The sequence continues at coordinate 648,364 of NZ_JBHUFU010000001.1, forward strand.
TTGTGTTCAGATACGGGAACGCTATCCACTGATGTCCCCTCGTGCAGGGGGACACCCCATTTGGGGTCGGTCGAATCGCGGGCCGATCAGCCCTCGGTAAGCTGACGACATGACAGGACAAGTACGAACTGTTGACGGTCGGGTGGCCGGACGACGCGGCCAGGCGACGCGGCAGAAGCTGCTCGACTGCCTGGGCGAGATGCTCGGCTCCTCGCCCTACCGCGACGTCAGGGTGATCGACGTCGCGCGGCGCGCGGGGACCTCTCCCGCCACCTTCTACCAGTACTTCCCCGACGTGGAGGGCGCCGTCCTGGAGCTGGCCGACACCATGGCCAAGGAGAGCTCCTCCCTCTCCGGGCTCGCCGCCGGCCGCCCCTGGGCCGGCAAGGCCGGCTGGCAGACGGCGGAGGAGCTGGTCGACGGCTTCCTCTCCTTCTGGCAGCGCAACGACGCGATCCTGCGCGTGGTGGATCTGGGTGCCGCCGAGGGGGATAAACGTTTCTCCAAGATCCGAACGAAGGTCCTCAGCAACCTCACCGGGCCGCTCGCCGACTCCGTCAAGGAGCTCCAGTCCAAGGGCAAGGCCGATCCGGGCGTCAGTCCGCCGGCCGTCGCCGGAGCGCTGGTGTCGATGCTCGCCGCGGTGGCCGGGCAGCAGAAGAGCCTCCAGAGCTGGGGCGCCAAGCGGTCCGAGCTCAAGCCGAGCCTCGCCTTCCTCCTCTACCTGGGCGTCACGGGCCGCAAGCCCACCCGCTAGCGGTCCGTCGGCACCGCGCCGCGGACCCCGGCCCCCGCACACGGGCCGCGGCCCGCGCTCCCCGGCCGCCGCCCCGCGCCCCTGTCCTGTCCCCCCGCGCCCCCGTCCCGACGTCCTGCTGTCCCCCGCCGCCCGGCCCCGGACGACCGGCTCCTGTCACCGGCCGTCCGGGGCCGCCGCGTCACGGCCGAAGGGCGCGGCGGGAGGGGGTTCAGAAGCGGCTGTACAGCAGCCTGTTGGGCGAGCCCGTGCCCGGTCCGGCCACCCGGCCCGCGCTGGCGGCGTCCAGCAGCGCCTTCGTCACCGCCGCGGGAGTGGCGGCCGGGTGCTCCGACAGGTACAGCGCCGCAGCCCCCGTCACGTGCGGCGCCGCCATCGACGTACCGCTCATCGTCTTCGTCGCCGTCGTGGAGCCGATGCCCAGAGAGAGGACGGACGCGCCCGGCGCGAACAGGTCCACGCAGCTGCCGTGGTTGGACCAGCTCGCCCTCGCGTCCTCCCGCGTCGTCGCGGCGACGGTGATCACCGACGGCTCGCGGGCCGGAGACTGGTCGCACGCCGGGGCTGCCTTGTTGCCCGCCGAGACCGAGACGGTGATCCCGGCCTGCACCATCTTCCGCACCGCCGCGTCCTTGGCGTCGCCGGCGGAGCCGCCGATGCTGACGTTGGCGACGGCGGGCCTGACGGCGTTCCTCGCGACCCAGTCGTAGCCGGCCAGCACGCCCTCGGTGGTGCCGGAGTTCTCGCAGTCGAGCACCTTCACCGCGACCAGCTCCACGCCCTTGGCCACGCCGTGCGTCGCGCTGCCCACGGTGCCCGCCACGTGCGTGCCGTGGCCGTGGCAGTCGGAGGCCGTCCTGGTGCCGTCCACGAAGTTGTACCCGTAGGAGGCGCGGCCCTCGAAGTCCTCGTGCGCGATGTTGATGCCGGAGTCGACGATGTACGCGGTGACGTTCGACGCCTCGGTGCCGTAGGCGTAGGCCGCGTCCAGCGGCAGGTCGCGCTGGTCGATGCGGTCCAGGCCCCAGGCCGGGGCGACCTGCACGTCCCGGGCGCCCAGGCCGGCCGGGAGGTCGTCGCCGCGCTCGGTGCGGTTGGCCTCCACGTAGGCGACGTCGGGGTGCGCCGCCAGGCGCCGCGCCTGCTTCTCGGTGGCCTCGACCGAGAAGCCCTTCAGGGCGGCGGAGTAGGTGCGCCGCGTCTCGCCGCCGAGGGAGCCGGTCAGCTCCTCGGCCTTCTCCCGTACGCCGGCGGGGGCCCGGAGCGTCCGGGCCGCGCTCCCGGACTCCTTCAGCACCACGATGTACTCGCCGTCCACCGCGTCCGGCGCGTCCGCCCCGCGGACGGCGCCCAGGGGGGCCTCGGGGCCCGGGGACGCGGCCCCGGCCGTGGCGGCGGCGGTCCCGGCGAGGACGAGCGCGGCCAGGGCGGCGCCGACGGCTATGCGGGATCTTCTTCTGTCTCTGTGCACCGTGTGAGTCTCTCTCGGCTGGGGGGTTGGTTCGGACGGGTGTCCGCGGTCGCGGCCGGGGAGGTACCGGGCGCGGGACGCCGGGGTGCCGCGGCGCGGCGGCGCGCGGAGGGCGTCTGCGGGCAGGGGGCGCCCCCCGCCGTGCCGGCCGGCACCTCACAGCCGGCCCCTCCGCCGCGCCCGGCGGACCGGCCGGACGCGGCGCTCGGCGGGGCCCGGCCGGGCGCCTCCCGGTGCGCCCGGGTGCGCCGCCGGGGTGCCGGGGCACGGTTCCCGTGCCGCCGTCCCCCCGCCGTCCCGCCTCATGGTGCGGCACCCTAGTGCCGCCGTCCCGGCGGTGTCACCGGTCGTACCGGCACCGGGGCGGGGCGCCGGCGGGAACGCGGCGGGCGGGCCCGGGCGGGAGAAAGCCGGGCATAGACTCATCGCCATGCACATGTCCGACGACAGCAGACCCGTGCACATCATCGGTGCGGGACCGGGCGGACTGGCCACCGCGGCGGCGCTCCGGGCCCGCGGGATCCGGTCCGTCGTCCTGGAGAGGTCCGACGCGGTCGGAGCCTCCTGGCGCGGCCACTACGACCGGCTGAGGCTGCACACCACGCGCCGCCGGTCCGCCCTGCCCGGCCTGGCGATACCCCGCTCCTGCGGGCGCTGGGTGCGCCGGGACGACCTGGTGCGCTACCTGGAGGAGTACGTCCGCCACCACCGGCTGGAGGTGGCCACGGGCGTGGAGGTCGGCCGGATCGACCGCAACGACGACGGGAGCTGGCTGCTGCGCGCCAACGGCGGCCGGGAGCTGAGCTCGCCGGTGGTCGTGGTGGCCACCGGCCACAACCACACCCCGCGCGTCCCCGACTGGCCGGGCCGGGACTCCTTCGCGGGCGAGCTGCTGCACGCCCGCTCCTACCGCAACCCCGAACCGTACGCGGGCCGGGACGTGCTCGTCGTCGGCACCGGCAACACCGGCACCGAGATCGCCCTCGACCTGGCCGAGGGCGGTGCCGCGCGGGTGCGCCTGGCCGTGCGCACCCCGCCGCACATCGTGCGGCGCTCCACGCTGGGCTGGCCCGCCCAGGCCACCGCCGTCGCGGTGCGGCGGCTGCCGGTGCGCCTGGTGGACGGCATGGCGCGCGGCCTGGCGAAGGTGTCCGTGCCGGACCTGTCGCGCCACGGCCTGCCCCGTCCGCGGACCGGCCTGTACACGCGCGTGCGGCAGGGCGCGATCCCCGTGCAGGACACCGGTTTCGTGAAGGCGGTGCGCAGGGGGCTGATCGAGCCGGTCGCCGTCGTGGACTCCTTCGACGGCGACGAGGTCCGGCTGGCGGACGGCACCGCGATCACCCCGGACGCCGTCATAGCCGCCACCGGCTACCGGCGCGGGCTGGAGGAGATGGTGGGCCACCTCGGCGTGCTGGACGAGCGGGGGCTGCCGCGCGCCCGGGGCCGCCGCACCCTGCCGACCGCCGCGGGCCTGTACTTCACCGGCTACACCAACCCCATCAGCGGCATGCTGCGCGAACTGGCCATCGACGCGCGGAGGATAGCCCGCGCCGTCGCCCGCACGACGACGGACTGAGGGCCGGCCCCGCCCCCGGAGCCGGCCGCCGTCCCCCGCCGGGTCACCCGGCCGCGGCCGGCTCCCGGCGCCCGCGGATCACCAGCGCCATCAGGGCGGCCGCCGCGCACAGGGCGCCCGAGGCGACCCACACCAGGTCGTAGGAGCCGAAGGCGTCGCGCGCCACCCCGCCGAGGAAGGCGACGAGGCCGGCGCCCACCTGGTGGGAGGCGAGCACCCAGCCGAAGACGATCGCGCCGTCCTCGCCGTAGTGCTCGCGGCACAGGGCGATGGTGGGCGGGACGGTGGCCACCCAGTCCAGTCCGTAGAAGACGATGAACAGGAGCATCGGCGGGCGGACCTCCGGGGCGAGCAGCACCGGCAGGCACAGCAGCGAGGCACCGCGCAGCGCGTAGTAGACGGCCAGCAGGCGGCGGGAGTCGAAGCGGTCGGTGAGCCAGCCGGAGAAGACCGTGCCCACGATGTCGAAGACGCCGATGACGGCGAGCAGCGAGGCGGCCACGGTGACCGGCATCTCGTGGTCGTGGGCGGCGGGCACGAAGTGCGTCTTGATCAGGCCGTTGGTGGAGGCTCCGCAGATGGCGAAGGTGCCGGCGAGCAGCCAGAAGGGGCCGGTGCGCGCGGCGTCGAGCAGGACGCGCACGGCGCGGGCGGCGGCACCGGGCACGGGGGCGGGCTTGGGCACGAACTCCGTCGCCCCGTAGGGCGGGAGCCCGGCGTCGGCGGGGTGGTCGCGCAGCAGCAGCCACACCAGCGGCACCACGGCCAGCGCCGCCAGGGCGACGGTCACGGCGGCGGGGCGCCAGTCGTCGTGGCGGTCGATGGTCCACGACAGCAGCGGCAGGAAGACCAGTTGCCCGGAGGCGCCGGCGGCGGTGAGCAGCCCGGTGACCAGACCGCGCCGGGCGGCGAACCAGCGGTTGGCCACGGTGGCGGAGAACGCCAGGGCCATCGAGCCGCTGCCCAGCCCGACGGCCACGCCCCAGGAGAGGACGAACTGCCAGGGCTCGGTCATCAGCACCGCCGAGCCGGCCCCGGCGGCGATGAGGGTGAGCGCGCAGGCCACGACGCGGCGGATGCCGAAGCGGTCCATCAGGGCGGCGGCGAAGGGCGCGGTCAGACCGTAGAGGGCGAGGTTGACGGAGATGGCGAAGCCGATCGTGCCGCGCGACCAGCCGAACTCGGCCTGCAGCGGCTCGATCAGCAGGCCGGGCAGGGAGGCGAAGGCGGCCGCGCCGACGATCGTCAGGAACGCGACGGCGGCGGCGTACCAGGCGGGATGGACGCGCGGGACACGGCGGTGCGGCGCCTGCGGGGCGGTGCCGGCGGCCTCCGCGCCGCCGGGGGACAGGGTGCGGGGCGTCTGGGTCACGCCCCCACCCTCGCCGTCCGCTCCCGGTGGAACGAGTGGCCGGACGGACATGATGTGCAAGGATCGGGCCATGGGTCCCGCCGTATTCCGGCATCCGGAACGCCACCGGGTCGCCGTCCTGGTCCGCGACGGCCTGCTCCCGCTCGAACTGGGCATACCGCACCGCATCATGGGCAAGGCGCGCTCGGCCGCCGGCGAGCCCCTGTACGAGGTCCTCACCTGCGCCGCCGAGCCCGGCGAGGTGCGCACCGACGCCGACTTCACCGTCCGCGTCGAGCACGGGCCCGAGGCGCTGGCCGAGGCCGACACCGTGATCGTCCCGGCCGCCCACGAGCGGGACGAGTCGTACACGGGGGGCCGGCTGCCCCCCGCCCTGGCCGACGCGTTCGCCCGCATCCGGCCCGGCACCCGCACCGCGTCGATCTGCACCGGAGCCTTCGTGCTGGCGGCGGCCGGGCTGCTGGACGGCCGCCGGGCGACGACGCACTGGTCGGCGTGCGAGCGCCTGAAGCGCCTGTACCCGGCCGTCGCGGTCGATCCGGACGTGCTGTACGTGGACGAGGGCGACGTGCTGACCTCGGCCGGGGTCGCCTCCGGCATCGACCTGTGCCTGCACATGGTGCGCACCGACCACGGCGCGGCGGTGGCCAACGACGTGGCACGCCGCACGGTGGTGCCGCCCCACCGCGACGGCGGCCAGGCGCAGTTCGTGCGGCGGCCCGTGCCGGAACCGCAGCTCCACACCACCTCCGCCGCCCGCGAGTGGGCGCTGCGGAACCTGGAGCACCCCGTCTCGCTGCGGGAGATGGCCGAGCGCGAGTCGATGAGCGTGCGGACCTTCACCCGGCGCTTCCGCGAGGAGGTCGGCACCAGCCCGCAGCGGTGGCTGGTGCGGCAGCGGGTCGAGCGCGCCCGGCACCTGCTGGAGAGCAGCGACCTGCCGGTGGACCGGGTGGCGCGGGAGGCCGGCTTCGGGACGGCGGCCTCGCTGCGGCAGCACTTCCACTCGGCCCTGGGCGTCTCGCCGGGCACGTACCGCCGCACCTTCCGCACGACGGCGGACCGCTGAGGGCGCACCGCCGGGGACGGGCCGTCGAAGGGCGGCGGACGGGACCGCCCGCGGGCGGGACGGGCGGCGGTGCGTCCGTGCGCACCCCGGGCGCGGCACGGCGGACCGCCGCCCGGCTCCGGCGCTCGGACCCTCCCGTCCCCGCCGGGGCGGGGGGCGCCGGACCGCGGCCCGTACTCGACGAGGCACCGGAGCGCCTCGCCGTCCCCTCGCGACGGGACCGCCGCCCAAGCCTGGTCGGGCCGGAACGGCCCGTCAACACCCGCCCGGTGGACGGGACGTGGGCGGCGCGGGGGTCGCAGGCGGCGGGCGGGGACCGGGCGGCACCCCTCAGGTACGGGCCGGCTGGACGGCCGGGCGGTCGTACGGCCGCTCCCGGAGGGCCTCCTGCGGGCCCGCCAGAAGCGTTTCGGCGGACGCGCGCCCGCCGTTCCCGGCCCCGACGGCGCCCGTTCCGGCACCCGCCGCGGTGCCGCGCCCCCGGTCCAGCTCGCACCAGACGCGCTTGCCGGACCCTTCGTACCGCCAGCCCCAGCGGTCGGCGAGCCCGCCGACCAGTTCCAGGCCGCGGCCGTGGGTGTCGTCACGGCCGGTCCTGCACCTGCGCGGCGGACTGCTGCCGGCGTCGGCCACCTCGATCCGCACCGTACCGCCGCCCGCCACCAGGCACCCGGACAGGGCCATGTGCAGCACGGCGGGGCGCCCGGTGTGGACGACGGCGTTGGTGACGAGTTCGGAGACGAGCAGGACCAGGGTCTCCGCGAGGGAGTCGTCCGGCTCCACGCCGAGGCCGGCGAGCCGGGAGAGGGCCCACCTGCGGGCTCTGCCCACCTCCTTGGGATCGGTTCCGACCTCCAGCTGAACCTGAAGCATCTGCACCTTTCACACCATCCATGGCCGGGGCACATGGCCGCGCGCCGACGCGAGACCACCGTCCTTTCCCCCGGTCAGGACAGACTGGTGGACCGGCCGTCGCCACAACAAGCGCTTGAGGCATATTCCGGCGCAAAGGATGATGTCCTCCGCATACTGTGCGACGCCCCGGGCGGGAAGTCGAACACCCCGGCCCGGTCGCGGAGATGGCCGCGTCTCAGGCGCTGAGGGGGCTCGCGGCGTCGTCCGTGGCGGCGGCGACGTCCGGATAGCAGTCGAAGAGCCGCCGGACGCCGAGTGCGGCGAGGACGCGGTTGACGTGGGAGCCCTCCACCGCGCCCCGGGCGGGGAGGATCAGGCGCAGCCGGCCGGCGCACGAGCGCATCAGCCGGCGCGAGGCGATGAGGACCCCGACACCGCTGGAGTCGCAGAAGAGGACCTGCGACAGGTCGAGCACGAGGCTCCGGCGGCCGTCGGCGACGGCGTCGTGCACGTGCTGGCGGACGACGGGCGCGGTGACGAGATCCAGCTCGCCCGACACCCGCAGGACGGCCCACTCCCCGCGGTCCTCCCCGATCACCTTCAACGACACGTGTCCGTAGTCCCTTCATCCGCCGACACCGACCGGAACGGTTCGTTCCCCATCCTTTCCTCCGTCGGCCGCCCCTGCCGACCCCTGTCACAACACCTGCGAACCACGACCCTATGTCGAATCAGGTCTCCACCTCTGCCCACTTCCGGTCACACCCGCATAACACAGTCCCGGATCCGGACAGGAACGGACCGGATCGACCAACACCGCACTGCGGAACGTCACATGACCGGCACCGCGGGCGCCCTCCGCCGGAACGCATCGGTGTAAAGGCGGGAATCCTGTCAGTCACTGCCATTACATTCGAGGGGAGGCAGGAGGCTGGGGGGTGGGAATGACGAACGGAACATCCGGCGCGACGCCCGGCACGACGCAGCCCGGACCGGAGCCCGCCGCCGGTACCGGGCCCGACCGCGAGCACGAGACGCTGCGGCGGCTGGCACGCGGCGAGGAGGCCGCCCTGGCGGAGCTCTACGACGTCCACGCCCCGATGGTCTACGGGCTGGCCCTGCGCCTCCTGGACGGCGACGAGGAGGCCGCCGGGGACGTCCTGACCGGTGTCTTCGCCGACGTCTGGGACGATCCCCGGGCGTACGCACCGGAGCGCGGGCCGCTCCGCTCCCTCCTGGCCGACCTCACCCACCGGCGGGCCATGCGCAGCCTGGGGCGCCCGGAGCGCGGCGTCCGCGAGCCGGGCGGAGGGCCCGGCGACCGCGCGGAGGAGCGCGCCCGCGCCGCCTCGGCGGCCGCCCGCGCCGACCGCGTGGTCACCGCCATGCCCGGCCCGCTGCGCACCGCGCTGGAGCTGGCCTACGAGCGGCACCGGGACTACCGGGAGGCCGCGGCCGAGCTGGGGGTGAGCGAGGACGAGACGCGGCGCCGGCTGCGCCTGGGGCTCCAGCTCCTGTCCACCGCCGCGGCCGCGGGGCGTCCGGGGCCGGGGGCGGCCGGACCGGGCGGCGGCGCGGAGGAGCCCGGCGGCGGCGCGGAGGCCGGCTCGGGCAGGGCGTCGTGAGCGGCTCCGGGGGCGGACCGGGCTCGCCGGGCGGGCCGGCGGGGGACGCCGGAGGCGGCGCGCCGCCCCTGCCGTCGCCGCGCGCCGCGGCCGACGGCCTGCCGCGGGAACCGGGGACGGCCGGCGGGGACGCGGGCGGCCGGGCCGCCGGATACGACCACGCCGCCCTGAGGTCCCTGCTGGGCGTGTGGGCCATGGCCGTCTGCTCGGCCGAGGAGACCGCCGCCGTCGAGGCCCACCTGCCCGGGTGCCCGGAGTGCGCCGAGGAGGCGGAACGGCTGCGCGCGGCGGTGGGCCTGATGCGGCGCGAGGAGACCCTGGACCCCGGACCGGGGCTGCGCTCGCGGGTGGTGGACGCGTGCCTGCGCCGCCGGCCGGCCGACGTGCCGCTGCCGCCGTGGGCGGCCCCGTACGACGCCGAGACCGCCCGGCTCGACGCCCTCCTGCGCGACATGGGCGAGTCCGAGTGGAACACCCCGGTGCCGCTGCGCTGGGCGACCGGCGAGCGCACGCTGACGCTGTGCGGGGTGCTCGCCCACCTCGGCTCGGTGGACGGCCTGGTGGCCACCGTGCTCGGGCTGCCGGACCCGCTGGGCCCCGGCGCCCCGCGCACCGTCGGCGACCGCACCGAGACGGCCATCGAGCGCTGCCGGCTGCACGGGCCGCCGTTCGTGCGGAACAAGTGGCGCACCCAGAGCCGGAACATCGTGCGCGCCGCGGCCCTCGGCGCACCGGGCACGGCGGAACTGACGGTGGACTTCACCGACTTCCGGCGCGCGGTGCCCGACGCGCTGACCGGACGGGCGTTCGCCTGCTGGATCCACGCCGAGGACATCGCGGCCGCGGTCGACTACCCCTACGCCCCGCCCGCGCCCGAGCACCTCGCCCCCATGGTCGGCCTCGTCGCCCGGCGGCTGCCCACCGCCCTGGCGAACCGCAGGCGCGCCGGGACGGCCGCCCCGCCGCGCCGTCTGACGGCGGCGGGATCGCCGGGCCGCACCCTCCACCTGGAGGTCGAGGGGCGGGGCGGCGGCGACTGGTACGTGCCGCTGGACTCCCCCGCCGCCCTCGCCGGGCCCGAGCACGCGGTGGCCCGTCTGGCGCTGGAGGACACGGAGTTCTGCCGGCTGGCGGCCGGCCACGTCTCCCCGGAGGAGGCGGCCGCGGGCCGGGAGGGGGACGAGGAGGCGGTGCGCGACGTCCTGTGGGCCCTGTTCTCCCTCTCCCGGCTCTGAGGCCCCGGGCCTCGGAGCCGGGGGCCCCGGCGTCCCGCGGTCCGGGGCGCGGCCGGGGGGCCGGGCCGGCGGACGGTCAGGCGAAGACCACCGTGCGGTGCCCGTTGAGCAGGACGCGGTGCTCGCTGTGCCACTTCACCGCGCGGGCCAGCACCATGCACTCCACGTCGCGGCCGACGGCCACGAGCTGCTCGGGCGTGACCTCGTGCCCGACCCGCTCCACCTCCTGCTCGATGATCGGGCCCTCGTCCAGCTCCGCCGTGACGTAGTGGGCCGTGGCGCCGATCAGCTTCACGCCGCGCGCGTGGGCCTGGTGGTACGGCTTGGCGCCCTTGAAGCTCGGCAGGAACGAGTGGTGGATGTTGATGATCCGGCCCGACAGCTCCTTGCACAGGTCGTCCGAGATCACCTGCATGTAGCGGGCCAGGACCACCAGTTCCACCCCCTCGGCGCGCACCAGCTCCAGCAGCCGCGCCTCGGCCTCGGGCTTGTTCTCCCTGGTGACCGGGATGTGGTGGAAGGGGACGCCGTAGGAGGAGACCAGCTCCTCGAAGTCGGTGTGGTTGGAGACCACGGCCGCGACCTCGATCGGCAGCGCGCCGATGCGGGTGCGGAACAGCAGGTCGTTCAGGCAGTGCCCGAACTTGCTGACCATCAGCACCACGCGCATCTTCTCGTCGGCGCGGTGGATCTGCCAGTCCATGCCGAAGGAGTCGCCCACCGCGGCGAAGCTGGCCCGCAGCTTCTCCACCGTCACCGGCGCCTCGGCGCTGAAGTGCACCCGCATGAAGAACAGGCCGGTGTCGTGGTCGCCGAACTGCCGGCTGTCCTCGATGTTGCAGCCGGTCATGAAGAGGTAACTGGAGACGGCATGCACGATGCCCTGTTTGTCCGGACACGACAGCGTCAGGACGTACTGCTGGGTCTGCTCCGGTGCTTCCGGCGCGGCGGTGGAGTGCGGCTGGCTCATGCGCACAAGCGTGGCACACCCCGCACGGTGCCCGGACGCGGTGTCCCGCCCGCACCCGGACCGCCGGCCGCGCCGCCGACCCGTCGGGGCGGCACGGCTAGGCCGTCCTCAGCGCCGCCGCCAGCACGTCGAGCGAACCGGGCGGCAGGTCGGGGTCGTCGCCGTCGTTGGAGGCCAGCAGGACGTGGGCGTCGCGTGCCGCGCGGACGGCCTCCGGCCAGCCCTGGTGCTCCAGGTAGGCCGCGACCGGGGCGTCGGCACCGACCTGGTGCATGATGCGCAGCACGCGCAGCACCGCCACGTCGACGAGCGCGGCCTCCTGGGCGTCGCGGAAGATCGTGCCTATGTACTTGTCGGCGGACCAGTTGTCCAGCCAGGTGTCCTCGACCAGCCGGTAGACGGCGTCCGTGACGTCGCCGTAGCCCGGGCGCCCCGACAGCCAGCACTCCTGCTGGAAGACGGGGTCGGAGAGCATGTGCAGCGCGGAGCGCACGTTGGTGCGCCAGCGCCACCAGGGCATGTCGGTGCGCGGCATGCCGTCCATGGTGCTCGAACGACCGCCGCGGCGGGAAGTCCTCTCCGGTGCCTGCACGGTCGTCGATCGTACGGCCCGCCCCGGAGCGATCTTCAGGCACCCCGGTGTTCACCCGGTCGTCGCCCGTCATTGGTCTTTCATCACTCGACAGTTACAACCGGCACGGAATCGTTCCCGAGCATGACCGCACGGCGTCGCAAACGTTCCGCCTGGACCCTGACCGCCTTCGCCGCCACCACGGGGGTCTGCGCGTCGCTGCTCAGCGGCTGCGGCATGCTGCCCGGCGACGCGAGGGCCGACGACGGGTCCGTCACCGTGATGACATGGGCCCCCCAGGGGACCCGGGCCACCAACATGCCGGGCATGCCCGCCATGGCAGAGGCATACGCACGCTGGGTGAACGCCACCGGCGGCATCAACGGCCACACGCTCCGCGTTCTCACCTGCAACGACCACAACGACTCGGTGGGCGCCGCCCGGTGCGCCAACCGGGCCCGCGAGGAGGGGGCGGTGGCGGTCGTCGGCTCCTACAGCCAGCACGGCCGCACCTTCATGCCGGCCCTGGAGTCGGCCGGCATCCCCTACATCGGCGGTTACGGCGTCACCGACGAGGAGTTCACCAGCCCCTTCTCCTACCCGGTCAACGGGGGCCAGACGGCTCTGCTCGCCGGGAACGGCCGCCAGCTCGCCGACCGCTGCGAGCGGGTCTCCCTGGTCCGCCCCGACACCGTCGCGGGCGACCGGCTGCCCGACCTGCTCAACGCCGGCCTGGCCGGGAACGGCCACGGGCCGGCCACCGACGTCCGCGCTCCGGAGGACGCCTCCTCCTACACCGACCAGGCCCGCCGGGCACTGGCCGGAGTCCCCTCCGGCGGTTCCGGCGGGGCGGAGGACGGCTCCGGCGGAGCAGACGCCGACAAGGTCTGCGTCACCGCCGTGCTCGGCGGCCGCACGGACACCTTCTTCGACTCCTTCCGGCGGCTGGAGGGCGGCACCGAGGCGCGGATCGCCTCGGTGCTCGGCAGCGTCCGGCAGTCCCTCGTGGACGCCACGGGCGGACCGGACAGCCGCTGGGAGGGCGCGTACGCCACCGGCTGGTACCCCGCCTCCTCGGACACGCGCTGGGGCCCGATGAGGGAGGTCATCCGCGAGCACGCCTTCGGCGACAACCGGATCGACCCGGACGACCCCGGCGTCCAGACCACCTGGGTCGCCTACACCGTGCTGCGGGCCGCGCTGGAGAACACCGGGGGGGCCGTCACCGCCCGGTCCGTGCAGCGCGCCCTGGAGACCATGCCGCCGGTGGACACCGGCGGGCTGACCCCGAAGCTGAGCTGGCGCTACGAGGACCTGCTCGCGGTGCGCGACCATCCGCGGCTGGTCAACTCGATGGTCACCTTCCAGCAGGTCAGGAAGGGCCGGCTGACCCAGGTCCGCGAGGGGTTCGTGGACGTGCGCGACACGCTGGAGGCCTCACCGGACGGCCGCTGAGCCTGCCGGGCCGCACTCCTGCCCGCGGCCGGACAGGCCCCGCCCCGGCCCGAGAAGGGGCCGGGGCCCGTCCGGGAGGACGACTAGAGCTGGCTGTACTGCCGCTCGGGCAGACCGTACCGGCGGGCGGTCGGATTCCACAGTCCGGCCGCCTCCTTCTTGGCCGCCGTGGCCGTGCCGCTGGCCCTGTTGCCCGCCGCCGTGCTGCCGGTGGCCTTCGCCCGGCCCTTGCGGCAGCCCTTCTCGCCCGCGGCCTGGTCGGCCCACGCGGCGTAGTGGTTGTCCGCCGAGGCCGACGCCTTCCACGCCCTGGTGAGGGCGTCGGCCAGCTTCCGGTGGTCGGGCAGCCGGTCGATCTCCAGCCCGCTCAGCCTGGTGACCAGACCGGTGCGCTGGCGGGCGGCGTCGCGCAGGTCCGCGGCGGCCTTGCCCAGGTTCCTGCACCGCTTGATGTCCTCGACCGACCGGATGACCGCGCTGCGGCTGTCGTTGCTGTCCGCGAGGAGCTCGTCCAGCGCCTTCGCCTGGGCCTCGGCCGGGTCCGCGGTGGGCGACGGCGACGGGGGCGGCGCCTGCGCGCCCTCCCCGGCGGGCGCCGACGCCTTCGCCTGCGGCTTCGGGGCGGGGTCGCCGCCCCCGCTCATCGCCGCGCCGGCGGCCAGCCCGACGACGGTGCAGCCCACGATGACGATCCCGGCGACCGCGAGGCGCGGTATGCCGCGCCGCCCGCCGGGGTCGCGGCCGGAGGACGGGTGGCCGTACGGCTCGGGACCGCCGGGGCCGCCGGGGCCGCGTCCACCGCCGTACGCCGGGGGCGGCGGGCCCGGCACCCCGACGGGGGGGAGCTGCTGGGTGGCGTCGGCGGGCCGGGGGCCCGGCTGTGCGCCGCCGGTCCGGAACAGTCCCTCGAACTCCGCGTGCGGGGCGCGGCCGTCCGGCGCGCCGTGCCGGACGCCGTACGGCGGCGGGGGGGCCGCGCCCGGAGCGGCGGGGGCGGGCCCGGCGGGCTTCGCGGCCGCGCCCTCGGGCGGCAGCGGCCTGCGCAGCACCGTGGTGCTCTCGGTGTCCCGCTCCGGCGGCGGGCCGGCGGAGCGGGACACCGGCCTCACGAGCCGGGTCGCGTCGTCACCGCCGCCCGGCGCGGGGGCGGCTCCCGGCCGGGCGGCGGAGGGCGCCGGTGCCGCCGGGCCGGCCGGCGGCACCGGCGGCAGGACCTGCGTCTCGTCGGCGGCGCCGGGCACCGCGCCCGGGGCCGGCGCCGGGGTGTGCGGCGGCTGCGGGTACGACGGCGGCTGCGACTGCTGCGGGTACGACGGCGGCTGGGGCTGCTGCAGGTACCCCTGCGGGGCCGGCGGCCGGGGATGCGCCTGCGGGGCGGGCGGAGCCGCGGGGGCGGGCTGCCCCGGCTGCCCCTGCGGGCCCCACGGCTGTCCCCAGGGCTGCCCCGCCGGCGGGGCGTCGCCGCGTCCGGGAACCCACGACTCGCCGTTCGACGGCAGGACCACACCCTCGCGCGCCTCGTCGTCCTCTCGGCCGTGCGTCGTCACCGGGACTCCTCGTTCGCCTGGCTTACGGAAACGTCGGCTCACGCTACCGGTTCGCGCACACGGTCGACCACGCCCCCCGGAAGGCTCCGCGCCCTTCCCGCCCGCAGCCGGGGCGAGACCTCCCGGAGGCCCGCCCTCCCCCCTCCGCTCCCCCTCCCGGCCCCGGCCGCCGCCCTCAGGCCGCCGCCTCCAGCCGCTCCGAGAAATCCCGCACCACCGGCTCCTCCCGGTAGGGCTCCAGGCGGCCGCGGAAGTCGTCCAGGTACTCCGCGCCGCGCTCCGAGCGCAGCCCGGCCAGCAGTTCGGCCGCCTGGGCACCGGTGTGGCAGGCGTGCTCCAGCTCCCGCTGCTGCAGCCGGGCCGTGGCGAGCAGCAGCAGGCCGATCGCGCGCCGCCGCGCCCGCCGCTCGGGAAGGCCCGCCAGGGCCTCCTCGGCACGGCGCTGGGCCGGGGTGGGCTGGTTCAGGTCCCGGTGGCAGTGGGCGAGCTCGTCGGCCAGGTAGGCGGTGTCGAAGTGGGCGATCCACTCCGGGTCGTCGCCCGCGTCCGCCGCCGACTCGGCCCGGTCGAACGCCGCCAGGGCCCGCCCGGCGGCGAGCTGGCAGGTGCGGGCGTCGCCCAGCAGGGCGTGGCCGCGCGCCTCGGCCGCGTGGAACAGCGCCTGCACCCGCGGGGTCACCCTCCCCCGCGTCCCCTCCTGGGCGGCGCGGGCGAGCTGGGCTATCTCGCGCGGCGTGCCGAGCGAGGCGGCCAGGTGGCTCATGCCCGCGGCCAGCACGTAACCGCCGTACGCCCGGTCGTCGGCGGCGTGGGCCAGCCGCAGCGCCTGGATGTAGTACCGCTGCGCCAGGCCCGGTTGCCCGGTGTCCACGGCCATGTAGCCGGCGAGCTCGTTGAGCCGGGCGACCGCGCCGAACAGCTCGCGTCCGACGGCCTCCGTGTAGGAGCCCGTCAGCAGCCCGGAGACCACGCTGTTGAGGTAGTGGACGACGACCGGCCGGACGTGGCCGCTGCCGTAGCGGTGGTCCAGGTCGGCCAAGGCGGCGGTGGTCTCCCGCACGGCCTCGACGTCCGAGGCCCCCACGCGCGGTCCGGAGGTGCGCGCCACCTGGGGGTCGGGGGCGGTGATGAGCCAGTCGCGGCTGGGCTCCACCAGCGCCGAGAAGGCGGCCGACTGGGCGGTGAGCAGGTCGCGGCGGCCCACGTCGCTGCGCCACAGCTCGCAGGCCTGCTCCACGGCTCCCGCCGCGGAGGGGGCGAACCGCAGGCCGACACCGGCGGCCATGTTCCGGCCGCCGGCCATGCCTATCTCCTCCACCGTGACCGTGCGGCCCAGCTTGCGGCCCAGGGCCTCGGCGATCACGGCCGGCGCCCTGCCGCGCGGCTGCTGCCCGCGCAGCCAGCGGGCGACGGAGGTCTTGTCGTACCTGAGGTCGAGCCCGTGCTCGGCGCCGCACATGTTGACGCGGCGGGCCAGGCCGGCGTTGGAGCAGCCCGCCTCCTGGATGAGCGCCTGCAGCCGCTCGTTGGGCTGCCGTGCGACCAACGGCCGTGCGGCCATGCGGTCCCCCTCCCTGGTGCACGTCCCCGTGCACGTCGTCCGTCCTGCCGGCTGCGGTACCGGACGCATACGCCAAGAACTCCGGCACCGCGCCGCACAGGGAACTACCCACCCGGACCGGTCTCCCCCTGCACGCGCCCCCGCCAGTGCACCCGTGCGCCCTGCGTGCCGGGGCGGCGCCCCCACGTGAACCGATCCCCAGGCCGTAACCCTTCGTCACGGGATAAGTTGTGATCGTCGTGGAGGAGGCCATGAACATCACAACATCGACAGCATCTGTCACGACTGATGCAGACATCCCCGGTCAGAACGGGGTCGGAACGATGCCCGCGGCGGGACCGACGAGCCTGATGGTCGAGCACGCGGTGCGCTACGCGGGGGAGCGGCACTGGGAGGTCTTCCCCGGAAGCTGGCTGGAGACGGAAGGGGGGGTGCCGCGCTGCTCCTGCGGTGCGTCCGACTGCCCGGCGCCCGGCGCACACCCCGTGCGCCCGGACTGGACGGCGCAGGCGACCGGCAGCGCCACGGCCGTGCGCCGCATGTGGGCCGAGACCCCGCACGCGTCGGTACTGCTGCCCACCGGCCGGACCTTCGACGCCGTCGAGGTGGCGGAGACCACGGGGTGCCTGGCGCTGGCCCGGATGGAGCGCCTGGGGGTGCAGCTCGGGCCGGTGACCGGCACGCCGGACGGACGGATGTTCTTCTTCGTCCTGCCGGGCGGCGCCGCCAAGGTGCCCGACCTGGTCCGGAAGCTGGGCTGGTCGCCGAGCGCCCTCGATCTGGCGGCGCGGGGCGACGGGGACTGGGTGGCCGCCCCGCCCAGCCGGCTGGGGACGCGCGGCTCGGTGCTGTGGGTGCGGGAGCCGACGGCCGCCAACCGCTGGCTCCCGGACGCCGAGGAGATCATCCAGCCGCTGGCGTACGCCTGCGGGCGCGACGCCGCCGCGGCGCGCGGGCGCTGAGGGGCGGCCGAGGAGCGCCGGAAGCGGGAGCACCGCGGGGCGCGGGCGGCCGGCCGCCGGGAGGCGGGCGGCCGCCCGGCCGCCTCCGTCCGGTCCGGGGCGCCGCGCCCCGGACCGGACAGCTCAGGCGGGCAGCGCCCCGTGGAGGAAGGGTTCGACGACCTCCCGCCACTGCTCGGGCCGGTCGTAGTGGACGAGGTGGCCCGCGCCGTCCACCTCGGCGTAGACGCCCTGCGGCAGCACGCGGACCATCTCCTGCGCCTCGGCCCGCCCCAGCTCGCCGTCGAGGCCCCGGACGACCAGCGCGGGGCACCGGACCTGCGCCAGGTCGTCCCAGTAGGCCTCGTGCACCCAGGACTGGCGGATCATCAGCATCTGCCGGCGGGAGAACACCGGGCGCCAGCCGTCCATGCGCTCGGCCATCACCTCGGCGAAGAAGTCGCCGCGCGCCGGGTTCGGACGCTCCAGGGCGGGGTCCTCCTCGCCGAACCACCGGCGGACGTCCGCGAGGGTGGCGAAGGGCACCGGCCAGGTGGCGAGCCACTGCTCCCACTCGCGCTGGGAGCGCTTTCCCAGCGCCGACGCGCGCATGTCGCAGATCACCACCGCACGGACCAGGTCGGGGCGCTTGGCCGCGAGCTGCCAGGCCGTCAGCGCGCCCATGGCGTGGCCCACGACCGCCACCGGGGCGAGGCCGAGCTGCTCGATGACGGCCTCGGCGTCCGCGACGAACGCCTCCCGCCCGAACGGGCCGTCGGTGGGCTTGTCGCTGCGCCCGTGGCCCCGCTGGTCCAGGCAGACGGCGCGGTACCGGCCGGAGAGCCAGCGGGCGGTGGTCGCCCAGTGGGAGCCGCGGCCCATCAGACCGTGCAGCAGCAGGACGCCCGGTGCCCGGCCGTCCTCCCCTCCCGGCTGCACACCCTTGGGCGGATCGGCGAACTCCCAGGCCGCGAGCCGCAGACCGTCCGCTCCCCTGACATTGATGCGTCGAACCATGCGTCCTGGCACCCCCATTCCTCCCGTCCCCTCCTCCGCCTGCCGTGCCGTCCGGCGTGGCGACCGCCGCGCCGCCCCCCACGCTCCGGCACCGTCCGCCCCCTCGCCTTCCGGCGTCACGCTATCGAACTTTTATTCGAACAAGCTCTTCTGACGTGCAACACCCCTCTTTTGAGTGACACTCAGCGAGTGTCGTCCCGGGAGGCCGAGGGGAGACAGCTACCGGGAGGCGGGCCGCTCGGGGACAGGGGTCCGCGGGGAGCGACCCCGGGAGTTCGGGGCTCGAGGTCGCACCGGGGGGCGGCGGGGAGGGACACGGGGAGGCGGGGTCCCGGCCGCCGACGACGGCGCCGGGACCCCGGTGGTCCGACAGGCCCATGGACGGCTCCCCTTCCGTCTCCCCATGTGCGTCACGGAAAGCGTGTCACGACACGGCCCCCGGCGCCCCCCTTTGTACACAACTCCGCCGCCGGGCCCGGACGGGACCGGCCGTGCGCCGGTCACCCGGCGGACGGCCGCGGCGGCCCGCTCAGCGCCGGGCGACGAAGACGTGCGCGGCGACCTCGGGGGTCAGCTCGGCGGCCTCGCCGCTGCTGCCGACCTGCACGCCGCCCCCCACACCCGGTGTCACGCTGACCACCGCGCCCGGCTGCACCCCGGCCCGCCGCAGCGTGTACATGAGCTGGGCGTCCGTCTGGATCGGCTCGCCGATCCGGCGCACCACGACCGTCTTGCCGTCGGAGCCGGTGTCCAGGTCCGACAGGCTGACCATGTCGTCACTCAGGAACGGGCCGGCCTCCGAGGGCTCGCCCAGCTCCTCCAGACCCGGGATCGGGTTGCCGTACGGGGACTCGGTGGGGTGCCGCAGCAACTCCAGCACGCGGCGCTCGACCGCCTCGCTCATCACGTGCTCCCAGCGGCACGCCTCCGCGTGCACCTGCTCCCACTCCAGGCCGATCACGTCCACCAGCAGGCACTCGGCCAGACGGTGCTTGCGCATCACGCGCGTGGCCAGCCGGCGGCCCTCCTCGGTCAGCTCCAGGTGCCGGTCCCCGGCGACCTTGAGCAGGCCGTCGCGCTCCATGCGCGCGACCGTCTGGCTCACCGTCGGACCGCTCTGGTCGAGCCGCTCGGCGATCCGGGCACGCATGGGGACCACGCCCTCCTCCTCCAGCTCCAGGATCGTGCGGAGATACATCTCCGTGGTGTCGATGAGTCCGGACATGCGTGCCCCTCGTCGGTTCGTGCGGTGGCCCTGGAAACCAATTCTGACGCATGGGGGCGACAACCGTTCCCGATCGGCCGGACGCCGTCCGCGCGGTCGTGCCGTATTGACGGGGCACTGGTCCAGACCTCATCGTGATCGCTGCGCCGCGGGGCGGGCCCGGGGCGCGTGCCGGGCCGGGGTGCGCGACGCACCGCGCCCCACGGCACCACGACGACGGGAGGCCGCAGGGACATGGACGGGAACGGACTGGCCGAGCGGTTCATCGACGCGGCCGTCGGGCTGCTGGAGCGGGTGCGGAAGGAGGAGTGCGGCAGCATCGCGGCGGCCGGGGAGCTGATCGCCGACGCCTACGCGGCGGGCGGCCGGATCTTCGCCTTCGGCGCCGGCCACTCCTCCCTCCCCGCCCAGGACGTGGTCTACCGGGCCGGCGGCCTGGCCGTGATGAACCTCCTGCCCGTGCCCGGCACGGTCGGCGTCGACGTGGTGCCCGCCACCCTGGGCAGCGCGCTGGAGCGGGTGACGGGCCTGGCCTCGGCGGCCCTGGAGACCTCGCCGGCGCGGGCCGGGGACGTCCTGGTGGTGGTCTCCCTGTCGGGCCGCAACGCGCTGCCCGTGGAGATGGCGGCCCGCGCCCGGGAGCTCGGCCTGAAGGTGATCGGCGTGACGTCGGTGGCGTACGCCGGCTCCACCACGCCGCGCAACCCCTCGGGCACCTTCCTGAAGGACCACTGCGACGTCGTCGTCGACAGCAAGATCGCCGTCGGGGACGCGGAGCTGACCGCGGAGGGCGTCGACGCCCCCTTCGCCCCCGCATCCACGGTGGTGACCAGCGCGATCATGCAGGCGGTCGTCGCCGGCGCGGCGGGCTCGCTGGCCGCCCGCGGCATCACCCCGCCCATGCTGCGCTCGGGGAACGTCGACGGCGGCCACGAGTGGAACGAGCGGGTGCTGACCGAGCACGCGGACCGCGTCTTCTACCGCCGCTGAGGTCCGCCCGGGGCGGCGTCACGGCGCCAGGGCGCGGGCCAGGTCGACGGCGGCGGCGACGCGGTCCGCCACCCCCTCCGCGTAGACGGCGTCCGCGCGGTCGAAGGCGCGGCGGCTCGGCCCCCGCAGGAACGTGAGCACGCCCAGGGAGCGGCCCCTGCTGCGCAGCACCACGCACAGGCCGTGCACCGTGCCGTCCGGCCACCGGCGGGCCCTGGCCCAGCCCTCCGCCGCGGCGCCGCCCGCACTCGTGCGGACCGGCCCGCAGCGGTCGTACGCGTGCAGCGCCGGGTGGTCGCGCGGGTAGCACACGGGGACGCCCGCCGGCGCCGTGCCCCGCACCGGCGCCTCGGCGGTGCGGACCAGCCGGACCGCGGAGCCGCCCTCCCCGCCGGCCGCCAGGTCCAGCAGGGCGTGGTCGGCGAAGCCCGCCAGGGAGTAGTCCAGGTGGACGGAGACGGCCTCCATCGGGTCCTCGCACTCGGCCGCGGCCCGCGTGGCGCGGTGCAGCTGGTTGCCGCGGAACCGGGAGCGCGCCGCCTCCTGCTCGGCCCGCCGGGCGTCGGTGACGTCCAGGAAGAACCACGCCACGCCCAGCGGTACGGGCGTCGCCTCCGACATCGGCGAGACCAGCCGCAGGAACCCGCTGCGCCAGCAGCGCCGGGCGTCCCCCGCTCCGCCGTCCCCCGCCGCGCGCAGCGTCACCCACAGCTCGGCCGGGTCGGGCGGCGGGCCCTCGGCCAGCACGTGCTGGAGGGCGCTCTCCAGCTCCTCGGCGCCCTCCCCCACCAGCTCGCCCAGCGGCCGCCCGAGCACCTCGGCGCGCCCGGTGCGCAGCGCACGGGCGGCGTGCCCGTTGACGACGGCCGGGCGCAGATCCGCGTCGACGAGCACCACGCCCCAGGTGGCGCCGTCGAACAGCGCCTCGCTCAGGGCGATCGACCGCTCCAGGTCGATCTGGGTGCGCACCTCGCTGAACGCGCAGTACACACCGGTCGGCCGGCCGTCGGCACCGCGCATGCCGGAGGACTGGACCCGCACCAGCACCCGCCCGCCGTCCTTGCGCAGCAGCGCGAACTCGTGGACCCGGCGGCCGGGGGCGTCCATCGCGCCGAGCAGCCGGGCCTCGACGTGCTCGGCGTCGGCGGTGCGGACCGCCCACCCCGCCAGGCCCCGGCGGCCGACGGCCTCCTCCTTCGTCCAGCCCAGGATGCGCTCGGCCTCGCGGTTCCAGTGGGTCACGACGCCGTCGGCGTCGAAGGCGCACAGCGCCGCGTCCATCCCGTCCAGCAGCGCGGTGAGCAGCAGGTCGCCCCCGGAGCAGGCCGGACCTCCCCGCAGGCCGTCTCCGCCTCCGGCGCCGTGCTCGGAGTGGGTCTCGGACTGAGCGGTCACCTGGCACCCCCGGCTGGACCTGGACGCTGCGCGCAACTGCACCCCCGATCATTAGAACGCGGACGTGACCCGGCCCACACGCGATTGCGGAAAATCGTTGTACCCCTGAAATTCGCTTGCCCGTGCCCCAGGTGCCACGTAGCGTCGTGGGTACACGAGAAGGGAGGTGGTTCGGCAGATGAGTTGTTACCGGACGCGTGAGGTGGCTGCGGCCTAGCAGGCCGACGTCACGTCGTGATGCCGGCAGCGCCGGCCAATCCCAAGCAGTCACCCGACCCGCGGGCTGTCGGTACGTCCGACCGACCTCCTGCCGCGCCACGGCGCGGCGGGGGCCAGGCCCGCGGGTCGTCTGCGTTCCCGGCGCGGGCGCCGGGAACGGGACGGGGGCGGCTCCTCAGGGCGCCAGGCGCTCCACCGTCCAGCCCGCGTCCTCCCCGGGGCCGCCCCCGGCGCGGACGTAGCGCAGCCGGTCGTGGAGGCGGTTCTCCCGGCCCTGCCAGAACTCCACCGTCTCCGGCACCACCCGGTAGCCGCCCCAGTGCGGCGGCACGGGGACCCGCTCGGTCTCCGGGTAGCGGGCCGCCAGCTCCCGGTAGGCCCGGTCCAGCTCCTCCCGGGAGCCCACCGGCGCGGACTGCTCGCTGGCCCACGCCCCGAGCTGCGAGCCGTGCGGGCGGGTGCGGAAGTAGGCGGCCGTCTCGTCCCGGCCGGTGTGCCCGGCCCGTCCCGAGACGATGACCTGGCGGGCGACCGCGTGCCAGGGGAAGAGCAGCGACACGTACGGGTTGGCCCCGATCTCGCGCGCCTTGCGGGAGCGGTGGTTGGTGAAGAAGACGAAGCCGCTCTCGTCGAACTGCTTGAGCAGCACCGTGCGGGAGCTGGGCCGCCCCCGTCCGTCCGCCGTGGAGAGGACCATCGCGTTCGGCTCGTGCAGGCCGGCGGCCACGGCCTCCTCGAACCAGCGCAGGAACTGCCCGTACGGGGTCGGTGCGAGTTCCTCCTCCACCAGTCCCTCGGCGCGGTAGTGGGCCCGCATCGCGGCGGGGTCCAGGTGCGGTCGGTGGGCACGGGCTTCGCGGGCTGCGTCGTCGGCATGGGGCACGCGTTCATACTGCAACATCGCCGGCGCGCGGCCCCACGGGGTGGCGGACGAGTCTGCCCGTTCGCCGCGCCGCGTACACCTGGCCGCGGGGAAACCGCGAGTGTGCCGCATCTCACCCTTCCCCGCATCTGCCGAACCGGACAGAATCGCTGGCTGGACGACTGTGGCCCCTGGACACCGCGGGCCATCGCGTCCGGCCGGTCGCTGCCCGGCCACCGCCGGCAGCCCACCAGCAGCAGGACGACCGGGTACCGGCCCGGACCGCCGGCTCCGGCGGCGGGGCCGCGCCGGTGCACACCCGGACGGGGCCGACCGGCCCCCGGGGGGGCATCCGCCGCCCGCCCGCCCGCCGAACCACATACGAGGAGCCGCCTGATGTCCGACTTCGTACCCGGGCTCGAGGGAGTCGTCGCGTTCGAGACGGAGATCGCCGAGCCGGACAAGGAGGGCGGCGCCCTCCGCTACCGGGGCGTGGACATCGAGGACCTGGTGGGCCACGTCTCCTTCGGCAACGTGTGGGGCCTGCTGGTGGACGGCAGCTTCAATCCGGGCCTGCCCCCCGCCGAGCCCTTCCCGATCCCGGTGCACTCCGGTGACATCCGGGTGGACGTGCAGTCCGCGCTGGCGATGCTCGCGCCGGTGTGGGGCCTGAAACCGCTGCTGGACATCGACGAGAAGCAGGCCCGCGAGGACCTGTCCCGCGCCGCGGTGATGGCGCTGTCCTACGTCGCCCAGTCGGCGCGCGGGCAGGGCCTGCCGATGGTGCCGCAGAAGGAGATCGACAAGGCCGAGACCATCGTGGAGCGCTTCATGCGCCGCTGGCGGGGCGAGCCCGACCCCAAGCACGTCGCGGCCGTGGACGCCTACTGGACGTCGGCCGCCGAGCACGGCATGAACGCCTCCACCTTCACCGCCCGCGTCATCGCCTCCACCGGCGCGGACGTGGCGGCGGCGCTCTCGGGTGCGGTCGGCGCGATGTCCGGCCCGCTGCACGGCGGCGCGCCCTCCCGGGTGCTGGGCATGATCGAGGAGATCGAGCGGACCGGCGACGCCGGGGCGTACGTGAGGAACGCCCTGGACCGCGGCGAGCGCCTGATGGGCTTCGGCCACCGCGTCTACCGCGCCGAGGACCCGCGCGCCCGCGTGCTGCGCCGCACCGCCAAGGAGCTGGGTGCGCCGCGCTTCGAGGTGGCCGAGGCGCTGGAGAAGGCGGCGCTGGAGGAGCTGCACAACCGCCGCCCGGACCGCGTCCTGGCCACCAACGTGGAGTTCTGGGCCGCGATCGTGCTGGACTTCGCCGAGGTCCCGGCGCACATGTTCACCTCGATGTTCACCTGTGCCCGCACCGCCGGCTGGTCGGCGCACATCCTGGAGCAGAAGCGCACCGGGCGTCTGGTGCGCCCCTCGGCGCGCTACGTCGGCCCCGGGCCGCGCAGCCCGCGCGAGATCGAGGGCTACGACGACATCGCCCGCTGAGTTCCGGCCCGGACCCGGGTCCGTACGGACGTCCCGGCCCCGGCGCGACGGCCGCCCCGTCGCGCCGGGGCCGGCGCACGCCGTGCACGGGCGCGGGCGCGGGCGTCGTGATCAACCGGTACCTCACCGCGCCGCCCGCCGGCTGAGCGCCCCGTGCCCGCGGCCCGCGGCGGGGGATCCCGCCGCCGGCCGCGGGCGCCCGTCCCGTGCCGCGGGGTGGGCCGGCGGTCAGGCGGCCGGGGTGGCGGCGGCGCGCATGTCCAGGAAGTTGGCCCGGTAGGCGTCGTGGGCCGCGGCACCCTCCAGGCGCAGCATGGCCTCGTCGTTCTCCCGCAGGGAGGAGTGGTCCAGGTTGTGCGAGCCGGTGAAGGTCCACTTGGTGTCGGGGCGCCCGGCGTAGTTGCCCTCGACCGTGAGGTACTTCGAGTGCACGAGGTATCCGTCGGAGGTGCTGAGACGGTAGAGCTTCAGCCTCGGGTGCCCCTGCATGATTCCGACGTCGTTGCTTTCGGCGTAGACCACCTCCACCCAGCAGTCCTGGTCCGCCAGCGCCCGGAGCTTCCGCGCCACCGCGTCCCGGTGCAGGGCGAAGGCGCTGACGCGGACCACCGTCTTGTGCGACGCCGAGCCCACCGCGGTGTTGCCCGTGCAGGTCACGTTGTCGAGGACGTCCACCACCACGTCGCCGGCGGCCTGCGGGAAGAAGTAGTACTTCTCCGTCCCCACCTTGCCCTGGCGGAAGTAGTCGCCGTCCTTGACCATGGCGGCCAGGTCGTTGAAGTACGACACGTACGCCGTGTACAGGTCGGTGTTGCCGACGACGGTGTAGGCGTTGTTCCAGTACTTCTCCACGTTGAGGGAGGTCTGGTTGGCGGAGGTCTGGATCACCACGTCCTCCGCCTCCCCCGCGCTCCCGATCCGGGAGAAGGTGAAGAACTTGTTGTGGTTGATCGGGTTCACGTCCGCGGGGGCGTCGGCGATGCAGGCCCGTCCGGCGGTGCACACCCGCACCCACGAGCCGCCCGAGGTGTCGCTGCCGAGCGCGGTGCGCACGCTCCGCGCGGCGGGCCGGTCCGCGTACGTGGAGTCCAGCACCACCCTGACCCGGACCCCCCGGTTGTGCGCCGCGATCAGCGCGTCCGCGTAGTCCTGGTCGTTCAGCGCGTACAGGGCGGCGCGGACGGTCCGTCCGCTCTGCGTGGCGTTGATCGCGCCGATGATGTGGTCCTTGACGGCGTTCTTCTCCGCCGCGGTGCCCCGCGGGTCGTTGAAGACCGCTCCGGTGGTGACGGGGGCGGCGGCCTCTCCGGCCGCGGTCGCTGTGCCGGCCGGCGCCAGCAGGGCGCCGAGCAGCAGGGCCGTCGTGACGATGCGTCTGATCATGGGAGCCGTCCTTCCCGGGTCCGGTGGTCCGACCGCAGGGGTCAGAAGTCCGCCATCACGTTCTGGATCCAGGTGAGGCTGGTGGGCGTGCTCGCGAACCGGAAGCCGGAGTCGTCGGGGCACCCCGCGTTGCCCCCGGAGACGACCCCCACCTGGTAGCGCT
Organism: Streptomyces desertarenae; assembly: GCF_042681365.1. NCBI lineage: Bacteria > Bacillati > Actinomycetota > Actinomycetes > Kitasatosporales > Streptomycetaceae > Streptomyces > Streptomyces desertarenae. The sequence continues at coordinate 674,123 of NZ_JBHUFU010000001.1, forward strand.
GTCCGTCCACGAGCTTGAACAGCGGCCCGCCCGAGTCCCCGTGGCAGGTGCGCCCGTTGAGCCCCGACGTGCGGATGGCCCGGCCGCCGTACACGTCGTCGGCGTCGATGCTCTCGACCCGCATGGTGGCGCGCTTCAGCACGGTGCTGGGAGCGCAGGTCGCGCAGGTCCGGCCCCAGCCGAACACATAGGTGGTGGCACCGACCTTGGGGTTGGCGGTGGCGAGGCGGACCGGCTCGGCGTTCGCGGAGCGGTCGAGCTTCAGCATCGCGATGTCGTGCTCGGTCCTGACCCTGGAGTCGGAGACCGCCACGACGCCTCCGCCGCTGGTGCGGTTCAGGCTCTTGACCCGGACCGTGAGCTGGGAGTCGGGGATCCTCTCACCTTCGGGGTACAGGCAGTGCCTGGCGGTCAGCACCCACCGGTTGTCGACGATCGACCCGGAGCACAGGAAGTTCCCGTTGCGGTGGAGAGCCGCCATGCCCCTGGACGAGTCGGCGGTCTCACCGCCGATGATGCCCTCGGGGCCGCCCTTCCCCGCCGCCTCGGTCTTCCCGGCGACGGGCGCGCCGGCGGTCGGCGCGGAGTCCGCGGCGGCCGGGCCGGCGGCCCCCAGTCCCAGGGAGACCACGGAGATGAGAGAAAGGACGATTTTCCCGAGCGTCTTCGAACGCACCTGTTTCCACCTCACAGAGAAAGGAGTCCCCGGGACCGTACCTTCGAGCGCGCGCCCGAACAATCGGTTTCACGCCACACCGAACACGCCGACGGCGCTTTGCCGAAACCGCAGAAAACCCGCCATGAGTCGATATACAGCGCCATCGAGAGGCCTGCAAGCAGGGGCTTCACCCCTTTTGGAAAGAAGTAAGGAAACCGGAGAACTCGCCACCCCTCTCTCGGCCGGGTTTTTCGGAATACTCGGATCCGGAAATCGGGAATCGCGAGCCGGCGGTTCCGGAAAGCGGCCCGCCGGGCCGGTGGCACCGGGGCGCCCCGCCGCGGAACGCGGACGGCCGTACCCCGCCGGGAGCGGCGGGGTACGGCCGGTGGACGCGGAACCGCCCGGTGGGGCGTCAGCCGCGCACGGGGACCTCGGCGTACGAGGGGTCGTCGGCGGGCGAGGAGAAGACGAGCCTCGCGCCGGACGGGTTGTGCTCGGTGTAGAGCGGGTCGACGGTGTCGACCACCATGGCGAGCCGGTGTCCGGCCGGGACGTCGTACGCCGCCGAGTACAGCTCCAGGTCCACGCCGAACGCCTCGCCCGGCGTCCTGTCGTGGAAGGTGAACGGCGCATGGGTGATCAGCTTGCCCACACCCAGCGGCCCCACGTCGTAGAGGTGGGCGACGAAGGTGCCGCTGGACCTGTTGCCGGTCACCGTCGTGTGCAGCTTCACGGTGCCGCGGATCCGCCGCTCGGCCGTGTACCGCTCCGACTGCCAGACGGCGGCGTGCCAGTCGGGCAGCAGCGGTACGGACACCGTCGGCGGCAGACCGGTGAGCCGGTCGAAGATGCTGGAGAGGAAGACCGTTCCGCCGCTCGCGCCCGAGTCGGTGTTCGCCAGGACCCGGTCGGTGCCGTCCAGTTCGATCCGCTCGGCGCCCGAGGGCACCGCCTTCCAGCTCGGGTAGCCCTCACGGGCGCCGCCGCGGGCGGTGAGCTGGACGGGCTGCTCGGCGTCGATGCCGTTGTCCTCGCCCCTGAGGTGGTGGTCGAGCCAGCGCTCGGCGTTGTTCCACACGTCGTTGGGCAGCCCCAGCAGGCCGGGCATCTCGGGGGTGGCGTGGTCGCCGGGGCGGAACTCCAGGCGCCTGGGCACGGTCAGCTTCTCGTAGAAGTCGGCGTACTGGTTGGGCGGGAAGATCGAGTCGCCCCAGGCGTTGCCCAGCATGATCGCGGCGCCGCCCGCGTTGATGCGGTCGACGTAGGTGGCCGCGGAGCGCTTCCTGCCCCAGGCGATCATGTCGGCCTCCTTCTCCAGGTCGGAGGAGAGGAAGCCGGTGACGACCTCCTGGAACTCCTCGCCGGGGCGGCCGGTGAGGTAGCCGGTGCCGGTGAGGAAGGCGGCCGCCTGCCTGTGCTGGGTGCGGCCGCTGTAGATGGAGCCGACGAGGTCCGCCCAGCCGCTCATCGCGACCACGGCCCTGATCCGCTCGTCGAACGCGGAGGCCAGCAGGCTGATGCCGGCGCCGTAGGAGATGCCGGCCATGCCGACGCGCTCGGGGTCGGCGGGGGTGTTGGCCAGCGCCCAGTCGATGACCCTCGAGGCGTCGGCGACGTCGGGCGGACCGGCGACCTCGATCTCGCCGCCGGACTGCCAGAAGCCGCGCGAGTTGTAGCTGAGCACGACGTAGCCGGAGTCGGCGAGCTTCCGCGCCTGGGCGAGGTACTCCGCCTGCGGCATGGACCAGCTGGTGGGGAGGACGGCGAGGGGGTGACGGCGCTCGCCGTCCCGGTCCCCGGGGATGACGACGTTGGCGGCGAGCGGCGTGCCGCCGTCGCCGGGTATCTCGACGAAGCGGACGGACGGTGCGGCGGTCCCGGCGTGGGCGGGCGCCGCCGGACCGGTGACGGTCCCGGCCAGCACCGCGGCCGAGGCGGCGGCGACGGCGACGGCGGCGGACGTGCGCAGGCGCCTGTGGGGGTGTCGCATGGGCCCTCTCCTGGTTCGGTCTCCGGCGTGGGGAGCCGGTGGCTGGGTGGGGGGACGACCTGAGACTAGGTGCGACCCTTACCGCTGGTAACCCCCTGGTGAGTCACGCATCCGCAACGTTCCCCGCCCCTGTCCGGCCCCCTCGGCCCCTAGGGCGCAGGCGCTCCCGGGGCCGCGGTGCCGCCCCTTCGAGGGGGGCACACGGCCGTTCCGCGGTGGCGGGGGCCGCGGGGGACGCCGGCCGGCGAACCGCCGGGGGCCGGCGCGCGGGTGCGTGCCCCGGCCCGCCCCTACTCCTGCCGCTCCGGGCGCTCCTGCCGCTCCAGTGCCTGGGCCAGCACCTCCGCCAGGTGGCGGGCGCGGTACCCGCCGAGCTGGGCGAGCTGGGTGCGGCAGGAGTAGCCGTCGGCCAGCAGCACCGTGCCGGGGGCGGCGGCGCGCACCGACGGCAGCAGCTTCTCCTCGGCGCAGGCGGCGGAGACCTCGAAGTGCCCCTTCTCGAAGCCGAAGTTGCCCGCCAGCCCGCAGCACCCGTCGCTGAGCGCGCCCGTCAGCCCGGCCCTCTCCATCAGCCGCCGCTCCGCCGCGTCGCCCAGGACGGCGTGCTGGTGGCAGTGGGTCTGGCCGGCCACCGGGCGGCCGACGCGCGGCGGGGTCCAGTCGGGTGCGTACTCCTCCAGCGCCTGGGCGAAGGTGCGCACGGCGGCCGCCAGCCGCCTCGCGCGCGGGTCGTCCGGCAGCAGCTCGGGGACGTCGGTGCGCAGGGCCGCCGCGCACGGCGGCTCCAGCACGACCACCGGAAGTCCCGCCTCCAGGACCGGCTCCAGCCGGTCCAGGGTGCGGCGCAGCACCCGGCGGGCGCCGTCGAGCCGGCCGGTGGAGACCCACGTCAGGCCGCAGCAGACCCGGCCCGCGCCCGGTGGCGGGACGACCTCCAGTCCGGCCGCCTCCAGCACGCGCACGGCCGCGGTGCCCGCCTCGGGCGAGAGGTGGTTGGTGAAGGTGTCGGGCCACAGCACCACCCGCCGCCCGCCGCCTCCGGGGGAGGTCCGCCGGTGCCGCCGCCACAGCCGCAGGAACGGGGCGCGCGGCAGCGGCGGGATCTCCCGCTCCGGCGCGATGCCGCCCAGCCGCTTGCCCAGGGACGCCAGCGGGGTGCGGGCCAGGAAGTTGAGCAGCGGTGCGGTGCGGGTGGCGGAGACCGCGCGCAGCCACCGCGGCAGCGACCCCATCGAGTAGTGCGCCGCGGGGCGGCGGCGGCCCGCGTAGTGGTGGTGGAGGAACTCGGCCTTGTAGGTGGCCATGTCCACCCCGACCGGGCAGTCCCGGCGGCAGCCCTTGCAGGCCAGGCAGAGGTCCAGGGCCTCGCGGACCTCCTCCGAGCGCCAGCCGCCGGTGACCACCTCGCCCGCCAGCATCTCGTGCAGCAGCCGCGCCCGGCCGCGGGTGGAGTGCATCTCCTCGCCCGTCACCCGGTACGAGGGGCACATCACGCCCGGGGAGTCCGCCGGGTTGCGGCACTTGGCCACGCCCACGCACCGCCGCACCGCCGCCGAGAAGTCCCCTCCGTCGTCCCCGTAGCCGAAGACGACGGGGAGGGGCTCGCGCGGCAGCGGCGCGAAGCGCAGGTTCTCGTCCAGGCGGTGGGGGCGCACCAGCATGCCGGGGTTGAGGCCGCCGGCGGGGTCCCACAGGTCCTTGAAGCGGCCGAACAGCTCCACCGTCTCCGGCCCGTACATGCGCGGCAGCAGCTCGGCGCGCGCCTGTCCGTCGCCGTGCTCGCCCGAGAGCGAGCCGCCGTGGGCCGCCACCAGGTCGGCCAGGTCGGTGGAGAAGCGGCGGAAGCGGGCGATGCCCGCCTCGCTGACCAGGTCGAAGTCGATGCGCACGTGGATGCAGCCGTCGCCGAAGTGGCCGTAGGGCACCCCGCGCAGCCCGTGCTCGGCCAGCAGGGCGCGGAAGTCCCGCAGGTACGCGCCCAGCCGCGCGGGCGGGACCGCGCAGTCCTCCCAGCCCGGCCACGCCTCGCTGCCGTCGGGCATGCGGGTGGCGGTGCCGGAGGCGTCCTCGCGCACCCGCCACAGGGCACGCTGCCCGGCCGGGTCGGCGACCAGGACGTGGCCGGCGGCGGTGCCGGCCGCGGCCCGGCACAGCCGCTCGGCGTGGGCGCGCGCCTCGGCCGCGTCCGCGCCGCCGGCCTCGACGAACAGCCAGGCGCCGCCCCGGGGCAGCATCGTCCGCTCGGCCTCGGGGACGAGGTCGCCCGCCATGCCCTCCACGGTCAGCGGGCCGTACGGGAGGAGCGCGGCCGCCGCCTCGGCCGCCGCGCTCTCGTCCCCGTACCCGAGCACCGCCAGCACCCGCGCGCCCGGCCGCTCGACCAGCCGCACCGTCGCGGCCGTGACCACCCCGAGGGTGCCCTCGCTGCCGGTGAAGGCCCGCGCCCAGTCCTCCCCGTTCTCCGGCAGCAGCGCGTCCAGGGCGTACCCGGAGATGCGGCGCGGCACCTCGGGGAAGCCGGTGCGCAGCCGGGCCAACTCGCCGCGCACGAGTGCCCGCACTCCGGCGCGCAGCCGCTCGGGCACGCCGTCCCCGCCAGGAGTGAGCCGGACGCGCTCCCCTCCGTAGGTCAGCACCTCCAGGGCGAGGACGTTGTCGGCGGTGGTGCCCCAGGCCACCGAGTGGGAGCCGCAGGAGTTGTTGCCGATCATCCCGCCGAGCGTGCAGCGGCTGTGGGTGGACGGGTCGGGGCCGAACGTCAGGCCGTGGGCGCCGGCCGCCCGGCACAGGTCGTCCAGGACGGCACCCGGCCGGACGACGGCCGTGCGGGTGGCGGGGTCGACCGACTCGACCGCGGTCATGTGGCGGGTGAAGTCCAGCACCACCCCCGTCCCCGTGGCCTGCCCCGCGATCGAGGTGCCCCCGCCGCGGGGCACCACCGGCACGCCCCGCTCCCGGCACACCGCCAGCGCCGCCGCCACGTCGTCGGCGTCGCGCGGCGCCACCACGGCCAGCGGCACCCGCCGGTAGTTGGAGGCGTCCATCGTCACCAGCGCGCGGCTCGCGGCGTCCCCGAGGACCTCGCCGCGCACGGCGGCCCGCAGCGCCCGCACCAGCTCGGGGCCGTCCGCCGCCTCCGCCGTCCCCGTCCCCTGCTCCACCCTGTCGCTCATGGTTCCAGCCTGCCCGCCGAAACGGCGTGTCTCGCGGGGTGGACGCCGGCCGGAGGGGACGGCCCGGACGCACTACCCTTCCGTCCGTGGCCGATCTCCAGATTCCCGCAGACATCAAGCCCGCCGACGGACGCTTCGGTTCGGGCCCGTCCAAGGTGCGCCCCGAGGCGCTGAGCGCCCTGGCCGCCACCGGCACGTCCCTGATGGGCACCTCGCACCGCCAGGCCCCGGTGAAGGACCTGGTCGGCCGGGTGCGCGAAGGAGTGAAGGAGCTGTTCCGCCTCCCCGAGGGCTACGAGGTGGTCCTCGGCAACGGCGGCTCCACGGCTTTCTGGGACATCGCGACCCACGGTCTGATCGAGTCGAAGTCCCAGCACCTGTCCTTCGGCGAGTTCTCCTCGAAGTTCGCCAAGGCCGCCAAGCTGGCACCGTGGCTGGCCGAGCCGTCCGTGGTCTCCTCCGACCCCGGCACCCACCCGCTGCCGCGCGCCGAGGCGGGCGTCGACGTCTACGCCCTCACCCACAACGAGACCTCCACCGGCGTCGCCATGCCGATCGAGCGGCCGGCGGGAGCCGACGAGGGCGCCCTGGTCCTGGTGGACGCCACCTCCGGCGCGGGCGGCCTGCCGGTGGACGTCGCCGAGACGGACGTCTACTACTTCGCCCCCCAGAAGTCCTTCGCGGCCGACGGCGGCCTGTGGATCGGCGTGTTCTCCCCGGCCGCGCTGGAGCGCGCCGAGCGGATCGCGGCGGGCGGCCGGCACATCCCGGCCTTCTTCGACCTGCCGACCGCCATCGACAACTCCCGCAAGAACCAGACCTACAACACCCCGGCCGTCGCCACCCTCTTCCTGCTGGCCGACCAGCTGGAGTGGATCAACGGCCGGGGCGGCCTGGAGTGGGCGGTCTCCCGCACCGCCGACTCCTCCTCGCGCCTGTACGGCTGGGCGGAGAAGTCGGAGTTCGCCACCCCGTTCGTGACCGATCCCGCCCAGCGCTCGCAGGTCGTCGGCACGATCGACTTCGCCGAGGGCGTGGACGCCTCGGCGATCGCCAAGGTGCTGCGCGCGAACGGCGTCGTGGACACCGAGCCGTACCGCAAGCTGGGCCGCAACCAGCTGCGCGTCGCGATGTTCCCGGCCGTCGAGCCGGCCGACGTCGAGGCGCTGACGGCGTGCGTGGACTACGTCGCCGAGCGGCTCTGAGCCCGGCCGCGCACGGCGCGGCACCCGGACGGAACCGGTGGCCCGGGCACCCCGCGGGGTGCCCGGGCCACCGGCGTTCCCGGCCGCTCCCGCCCGCCGCCGGGCGGGGACGGCCGGCGGCGGGCGCCCAAGGCGTCAGCCCGACAGCCGCTGGAAGCGCCGCACCGCCAGGGGCAGGAAGACGGCCGTGATCGCCAGCGGCCAGAGGACCGCCATCGGGGCGGCGTTCTGCTCGATCCAGCTCCCGCCGGCGGACACCGGGGAGCCGAAGAGGCCGCGGACGGCGTCGGCGGTGGAGGAGACCGGGTTCCACATCGCGACGGCGCCCAGCCAGTCCGGCATCATCGACGGCGGGGTGAAGACGCTGGAGACCATCCCGAAGGGGAAGGCGAGCGCGAACAGGTTGCCCGCCGCCTCCTGGTTGGGGACGAGCAGCCCGATGAACACCCCCACCCAGATCAGCGCGAAGCGCAGCAGGAGCAGCAGCGCGAACGCCCCCAGGGCGGCCGGCGCCCCGCCCTGGGGGCGCCAGCCGACCGCCAGGGCGATCACGGCCAGCACCAGCAGGTCCAGTGCGGCGTGCAGCACGTCGGAGACCCCCCGCCCGGTGACCACCGCCGAGGGGGCCATCGGCATGGAGCGGAACCGGTCGGTGACGCCGCGCTCCTTGTCGACCGCGACGGCCATCGCGGTGTTCATGAAGCCGAAGGCCATCGTCATGGTGAACATGCCGGGCAGCGCGTAGGTCTTGTAGTCCGCGGTGCCCACGTCCATGGCGCTGCCGAAGACGTAGACGAACAGCAGCACCGAGACGATCGGGAAGCCGAGCTGCCAGGCGACGATGGACGGCTGCCGGACCAGGTGCAGCAGATCGCGGCGGACGATCGTCCAGCAGTCGGCGAGGGCCCAGTACAGGCGGCGCCCGGGGCCGTCCGGGACCGCGGGGGCGGCCGGGTGCGCGGGGCGGGCGCGGTCCGCGGGTGCGGGGGTCGGTGCGGTGCTCATGCGGCGGCCCCCTCCTTCGCCGTCTCCCTCTCCCCCTCCGCGCGGCCCGCGCGGTCCCCGTCCCCGGACTCCGCCCGCCGGCCCGTGAGCCGGAGGAAGACCTCGTCCAGGGTGGGGCGGCGCAGGCCGATGTCCTCCACCCCGACGCCCCGGTCCTGGAGGGTGCGGGCCACCTCGGTGAGCGCGGCCACCCGGTCGGTGACCGGCGCGTGGAGGCGGCGCTCCTCGGGGTCGGCGTACGGCTCGGCCCCCTCGTCCGCGACCCGGGCGAGCACCTCCGCGGCGGCGGGGACGTCGGCCGCGTCGCGCACCACCACCTCGACGCGGTCGCCCCCGACGGCGCCCTTGAGCGCGGCGGGGGTGTCGTCGGCGATGCGCACGCCGTGGTCGATGACGGTGACGCGGTCGGCCAGCCGGTCGGCCTCCTCCAGGTACTGCGTGGTGAGCAGCACCGTGGTGCCGGCGGCCGCCATGGAGCGCACCGCGTCCCAGACCTCGTTGCGGCTGCGCGGGTCCAGACCGGTGGTGGGCTCGTCCAGGAAGAGCACCTCGGGCGCGAGGATCATGCCCGCCGCCAGGTCGAGGCGGCGCCGCATGCCGCCGCTGTAGGTGCGCAGCGGCCTGTCGGCCGCCTCGGCCAGCCCGAAGCGCTCCAGCAGCTCCCCGGCCCGCTGCCGCGCGCGCCGCGTGCCCAGGTGGAACAGCCGGCCGAACATCTCCAGGTTCTGGCGGCCGGTGAGGATCTCGTCGACCGCCGCGTACTGCCCCGCCAGCCCGATCCTGCGGCGCACGCGGCCGGGCTCGCGCGCCACGTCGTGCCCCGCCACGGCGGCGCGGCCGCCGTCGGGGCGGACGAGCGTGGCCAGGATGCGGACGGCGGTGGTCTTGCCGGCCCCGTTGGGGCCGAGGACGCCGTGCACCGTGCCGCGCCGGACGGCGAGGTCCAGGCCGTCCAGGGCGCGCTTGCCGCCGTACCTCTTCACCAGCCCCTCGGCCAGCACGGCGTGGTCCGCGTGCCGGGCGGGCCCGGCGGCGCCGGATGGTGTCGTCATGTGTCGCCTCCCTTAATCGAGTACAACGTACTCGGTTTCGGGTACAGCGTACTCAGTTTTTCTCCGCACCCGTAGGATGGAGGGCACCATGACGACCGAGAACAGCGACGGCGGCTACCTCAGGCGCAGCCTCGACCTCCTGTGGGGGTCGGGGGAGCGCCCCTCACGCGGTCCCAAACCGGGCCTGACCCTGGACCGCATCGTCGACGCGGGCGTGCGCATCGCCGACGCCGAGGGGATCGACGCGCTCTCCATGCGGCGCGTCGCCGCCGAGCTGGGCGTCGGCGCGATGTCGCTCTACCGCTACGTGCCCGGCAAGGCGGAGCTGCTGGAGCTGATGATCGACCGGGCCTACCGGATGATGCCCGGCCCCGACGCCCCCCGGGACGCCGGCTGGCGGACGGTGCTGCGGTACGTGGCCCGCGGCAACTGGCGGATGTACCTGGCGCACCCCTGGCTGCTCCAGGCCAACCTGGCGCGCCCGGTCCTCGGCCCCGGCGGCATGGCCGGCTTCGACTACGCCCTGTCGGGGCTGACCGGACTCGGCATCACCGACCAGGAGCGGATGGGTTTCATCGTCGCCCTCGACGGCTACGTGGCCGGCTGCGCCCGCACCCACGTCTACGCGGCCCAGGCCGCCCGGCGGACCGGCATCAGCGACGAGGAGTTCTGGACCGCGCACGTGCCGGTGCTGGAGAAGGCGATGCTCAGCGGCGCCTACCCGCACGTGGCCGCCCTCGCCGAGAACACCTTCGCCGTCCCCGGCGAGAAGCTCTTCCTGTTCGGGCTGGAGCGGCTGCTGGACGGCCTGGAGGCGTTCGTCGGGGCCGGGCCCGCCCGGGACTCCGGGCTGGACGGCGGGGACGCCGGCTGCGGCTGACGCGCCGCCACCTCGGACGGGCGTCCGGGCCCGCACCGGTCAGCGCGCGCCGCCCCCGTACACCACCAGCGCCCAGGCCAGACAGGCGAGCGCGGCGGTGCACGCCGCGGCGCGGACGGTGTTCCAGCGGTTCCAGGACGACTCGAAGCGCTCCCGGGCGGCCGCGTCCCCGTCCTCACCGCCGCCCCCGTCCGCGTCCAGCCGCCCGTTGAGCGGGACGTTGCCGGCCGCGGTGACGGCGAACACCACCAGGTACAGCGCCAGTCCGGCGGCGGCGGGCGGCAGGGCCGAGCGGTCCTCGCCCGTCCACAGCAGGACGACCGCGAGCCCCAGCACGACGGGCGTGCCCAGGAAGCACGACAGGAACCAGCCGTTGAGGATCGCCCGGTTGATCTGCCGCATCGCGGCGGTGAACGTGCGGTCGTCCCCCCGTCCGAGTCCGGGCATGACCGCGTAGGCGAAACCGGCGAACAGCCCGGCCATCAGCCCCGTGGTCACCGTGCCGGTCAGCAGCGTGAGCGCCGTGAGCCCTTCCATGCGGTCCCCCTCGCGGACGGGAGCGGGCGCCCGCCCCCACGCCGTGTTCGAAGCGTGGCCACCGTACCGCCGGGCCTCCGCCTCCGCCTCCGCCTCCGGGAGCGTCCGGGAAGCCCCCCCCCCCCCCGCGCCCGGTCCTCAGTGCGCCGCGCCGCCCCGGCGCCGGCGCAGGACGAGGAAGACGGCGATCCCGGCGACGAGGACGGCCCCGAGGCCGACGGTGCCGCCGTCCTCCTGCCCGTCCCCCTCCCCGGCGCCGTCCCGCCCGTCCGCCTTCCCGTCACCGCTTCCGCCGTCACCGCTTCCGCCGCCACCGCCGCCGGTCCCGTCCCGCCGCTCCTCCCGCCGCGCGCTCTCGGGCAGGTACTCGTCCCGGAGCGGCACCGGCTGCACGGCGCTGCGCTCGCCCTCGGTGCCGTACAGCAGCGTCCGCCCGTCCGGGGAGAAGGCCACCGACTCCCCCTGCCGCTGCACCGGCACCGTCAGCGGCCCCAGGGCGCGCGGCCGGCCGTCCTCCCAGGCGTACAGGGTGCCGCCGAAGTAGCCGCGCACCGCAAGGCGGGTGCCGTCCGGGGAGAACGCGGCGTCGGTCGCCCACAGGCCGATGTCCGCGACGCGCGTGAAGGTGTTGGTGCCGGACGGGGAGAGCTCCTCGGGCCCGGCGTACAGCCCCGACCCCTCCTTCTCCTTGCTGACGATGTACACCCGCCCGGTGACGGGGTGGACGGCCAGCGACTCGGCGTCGCGCGGGCCGTCGGCGTAGCGCACGGTGTAGCGGGTGGCCTCCACCGACCGGTCGCCCAGTTCCTCCGGCTCGGCGAAGCGGTGGATCCACACCTCGGGCCACTGCCCGCCGAGGTTGTCGCCGATGTCGCCGACGTAGACGCCGTCGGGCCCGACGGAGACGGCCTCCACGTCGCGCGGGACGACGCCGGTGAGGGTGACGGTGGCGGCCGTCCGGCCGGTGCGGCCGTCGATCGCGTAGACGTACGGCCCGTCGTCGCTGTCGTTGTGCGTCCAGTAGACGCCCGGGTGGACGCGGCCGGCGGCCAGACCGCTGGACTCGGTGATCCGCTCGTCCTCGATGGTGAAGCCGTCGGCGGGAGCGGCCGCTCCCGCCGCCCCGGACGCGCCTGCCGCCCAGAGCGCCCCCGACAGGACCACCGTCGCCGCGCCCAGGGCGCACACCAGCCTCCGCATGGCCCCAAGCCTGCCATCCCGCCCCGGCCGGGGAGGCGGGGGCGGGTGACCGGCGTCATGTCGCGGGCCGGCGACGCCGTCCGCGAGGATGTGCGGATGCGCGTTCTCTTCGTCGGCGACTCCATGACCATCGGCGGCGCGGGTGAGCACACCTGGCGCCACCGCATGTGGCGGCACCTGGAGCGCACCTGCGGACCGCACGGCGAGGCGTTCGAGATCGTCGGCCCGCGCGACGCGCTGTACGACAAGGCGGCCGACGCGCCCGTCTCCCGCGCCTACGCCGACCCCGCCTTCCCCGCGGCCGCCCGCCGCCACCTCGCGGGCTGGGGCGAGGGCTGGCTGCACATGGCGCCGGTGATAGCCGGCGCGGTGCGCGAGCACCGCGCCGACACCCTGCTGGTCTTCCTCGGCCTGATCGACCTGGGCTTCTACACGGGCTCCGAGGAGACCGCGGCCACCGTGCGCCGCTTCGTGGCCGAGGCCCGCTCGGCCCGGCCGCACGTGCGCGCGGTGGTGCTGCCGGTGATCCCCAACGTGCGGGCGCGGCACGACGCGCTCTTCGCCGCCGAGTGCGAGCGCTTCAACGAGCTGCTGGCCAAGGCGGTGGCCGAGCTGTCCACGCCGGCCTCCCCGCTGCTGCTGGCCTCGCCTCCGGAGGACTGGGACCCGGACCGCGACACCTACGACGGCACCCACCCCACCGCCTCCGGCGAGCACCGCATCGCCGCGGCCTTCGCCGGCGCGCTCCACCAGGCGTGGGGGGTCGGCGGCCCGTACCGGATGCCGGCGTGACCTCCGGCCGCTCCCGCCGCTGATCACCGTGGCGTAACGGATCACCGCCGCCCCGCAACCCTGCGGCACCCTCAGGGATCTCACCTGTCCGAACGGACGTCCGGCGCCGCCCGGCGTGCCGTTCCCCCGAACCGCCCCTCCCGGAGGTACCGCATGCCCCCACCCCGCCGCATCGCCGCGACCGGCGTCCTGCTCGCCGCCCTCACCGGCGGACTGCTCACCGCCGCCGCCCCGGCGGCGGCCGCCGCGCCCCGCCCCACCGACGTCCAGGCCGACTTCAACGGCGACGGCCACAACGACCTCGCCGTCGGCGCCCCCCTCGCCGACGTCGGCACCCAGCGGAGAGCCGGGGCCGTCGTCGTCCTGTACGGCTCGCCGGACGGCCCGTCCGACGGCCGCCGCTCGGTCGTCCACCAGGCCTCGCCGGGGGTCGAGGGGGCCGCGGAGAGCGGTGACTCCTTCGGCGCGGCGCTGGCCTCCGCCGACCTCGACGGCGACGGCTACACCGACCTCGTCGCCGGCTCGCCCGGGGAGGCCGTCGGGGACCTGGCGATGCGGGGCGGTGCCACCGTCCTGTGGGGCGGCCCGGACGGGCTCGGCGGCGGCGCGGCGCTCCCGCTGCCCTCGCACCTGGAGGAGTGGAACACGATGGGCCGGGGGGTGGCCGCCGGCGACTTCGACGGTGACGGCCACGTCGACGTGACCATCACCGGCCGAGCCCACACCCGCACCTACTTCGGGCCGATCGACCGGACGGGCGGCACGCCCCGCCAGGGCGCCGAGCGCACGGGTTCCACCCACACCGCCATCGCCGGCGACCTCAGCGGCGACGGCTCCGCCGAGCGCCTCTACCCCTTCTTCGTCGACGGGGACTCCAGGGGGCAGATCAGCTACCTCCGCTGGACCGGGGGTCCCTGGTACGACGAGACCGAACTGACCGCCGCCGACGGCGACGCGGGCGCGATCGGCGACATCGACGGCGACGGCTACGGCGACCTGGTCCTCGGCGACACGCCCGACCCGCGCGCCGACCTGCCCGGCGGCCACCTCGGCGGGCGGATCACCGTCTGGTACGGCGGGCCCGAGGGCCCCGACCCCGCGCAGCGGCCCACCACCGTCCACCAGGACACCCCCGGCGTGCCCGGCGCCGCCGAGGCCGGCGACGCCTTCGGCGGCGCCGTGTCGGTGGGCGACGTCGACGGGGACGGCTACGCGGACGTGGCCGTGGGCGCCTGGGGCGAGGACCTGGGCGCGCACCGGGACGCCGGGGCGGTGACCGTGCTGTTCGGCTCCGCGGACGGGCTGACCACCGCCGGCTCGGTCTTCGTCGGCCAGGACACCCCGGGCGTGCCCGGCGCCGCCGAGGCGGGGGACCGGTTCGGCCACTCCGTCCGGCTCTCCGACGTCACCGGCGACGGCCTGGCGGACCTGTCGGCGGGCGCCCCGGACGAGAACGGCTACGGCGCCGTCTGGGTGCTGCGCGGCACCTCCTCCGGCCTCGCCACCGACGGCGTGTACGACATCGGTGCCCGGGAAGCCGGGCTCACCACCTCGGGCCAGGGCTGGTTCGGCACCGTCCTGGCCACCGCCGCGGAGCGGCCCCGCACCCCGGGCGACGACTTCGACGGCGACGGGTACCGGGACGTCGTGGTCGGCGCGCCGGGCGCCCCGGTCGGCGGCCACGCGGCAGCGGGCGCCGTCACGGTGCTCTACGGCGGCCCCTCGGGCCCGTCCGCCGGCCGCCGCCAGACCATCACCCAGTCCTCCCCCGGCATTCCGGGCGCCCCCGAGCCGCACGACCGCTTCGGCGCCTCCGTGGCCTCCGCCGACCTGGACGGGGACGGCTTCGCCGACCTGGTCGTGGGCGCACCCCACGAGGACGTCGACGGCGCCGGGGACAAGGGCATGGTCACCGTGGTGTGGGGCGGGCCGCGCGGGCTGTCCGGCGGGGTCTCGCCCGTGCTCTCCCCCGCCGTCTTCGGCTACGGCGGCGACGGGGCGGACTGCCGCCTGGGGACCGACCTGACGGCCACCGGCGGCCCCTCGTACGGCCGCCCCGAACTGCTGGTGGCGGGCGGCTGCTCCGCGGCGAGCCTGCACGGCCCCTTCACCCGCGACGGGAAGCCCGCGGGCAGCCACCGCGAGGACGGCACCCCGCCGGCCGAGGCGGCCGTCTCGGGCGACCTGGACGGCGACCGGCGGGCCGACCACGTCCTGCTCACCGCCAAGGTCCCCGGCGAGGGCCAGGTCTACCTCAACCCGGGCGACGCCCCCGGCCTCCCCGAGCCGGTCCCCGCGGACGCCTCCGCCGCGGCCCTGGGCGACGTCAACGGCGACGGCCGCACCGACCTGGTGGCCGGCGCCCCGAACGACCCGGACGAGACCTTCCCCGACGGCCGCACCGGTGGGCGGATCCTGATCTGGACGGGCGGCCCCTCGGGCATCGACCCCTCGGCCGCCCCGATCGTCCTGCACCAGGACAGCCCGGACGTCCCCGGGGACGCGGCGGCCGGGAACCGGTTCGGCGCCGCGGTCGCGGTGGGCGACATCGACGGCAACGGCATCGACGACATCGTGGTCGGCGCCCCCGGCGAGAACGTGAACGGCGCTCCGGGCGCGGGCACGGTCACCGTCGTCCCCGGCCGCCGCACCGGCCCCGACGGCACCGGTTCGTACGCGATCTCCCAGAGCACCCCGGGGGTGCCGGGCGGTTCGGAGGCGGGCGACTCCTTCGGCGCCACGGTCCGGCTCGCCCACACGGACGGGAAGTACTGGGCCGACCTCGTGGCGGGCGCGCCGGGTGAGAACGGCACCGAGGGCGCCGTCTGGTTCTTCACGGGCCTGCAGAGCGGTCTGCGCACCTGGGAGGCACCGATGATCACCGGTGGCGCGGTCGGCGTTCCCGCCGGCCACGACATCGGCTGGGGGGCGGAGCTGGCCCCGTAGGGGCCGCCGCGCCGAAGTCCCGCGACCCGCACGGCGGATCCTCCCGCCGTGCGGGTCGCTCTTGCCTTGAGCGCACTCCAGCGCGTTGGCTGGTGCCCATGAAGTACACGCAGCTCGGACGCACCGGTCTCACGGTCAGCCGCCTGGTCCTCGGCACGATGAACTTCGGTCCGCAGACCGAGGAGGCCGAGAGCCACGCCATCATGGACGCCGCGCTGGAGGCGGGCGTCAACTTCTTCGACACCGCCAACGTCTACGGCTGGGGCGAGAACAAGGGCCGCACCGAGGAGATCATCGGCAACTGGTTCGCCCGGGGCGGCGGGCGCCGCGACAAGACCGTGCTCGCCACCAAGGTCTACGGCAACATGGCGGCCACGGACGACGGTGTCTGGCCCAACCACGACAAGCTGTCGGCGGTGAACATCCGCCGGGCCGTGGACGCCAGCCTCAAGCGGCTGCAGACCGACCACATCGACCTGTACCAGTTCCACCACGTCGACCGGAACACGCCGTGGGACGAGATCTGGCAGGCCATGGACGTCCTGGTCCAGCAGGGCAAGATCCTGTACGTCGGGTCGTCCAACTTCGCCGGCTGGCACATCGCCCAGGCCAACGAGGCCGCGGCCCGCAGGGGGCGGCTCGGCCTGGTCAGCGAGCAGTGCAAGTACAGCCTGGTGGAGCGCCGCGCCGAGATGGAGGTCATCCCGGCCGCGCAGGGCTACGGCCTGGGCGTCATCCCCTGGTCGCCGCTGGGCGGCGGCCTGCTGGGCGGTGTGCTCCGCAAGGAGCGGGAGAACCCCGGCCGCCGCTCGTCGGAGGCCCTGGCGAACAACCCGGGGCTGCGCGAGAAGGTGCAGGCGTACGAGGACCTGCTGGACAAGCACGGCCTGGAGCCCGGCGAGGTCGCCCTGGCCTGGCACCTCACCCGGCCGGGCGTCACGGGCCCGATCATCGGCCCGCGCACGGGCGAGCAGCTCGACTCGGCGCTGCGCGCGCTGGAGCTGGAGCTGAGCGAGGAGCTGCTGGCGTCGCTGGACGAGATCTTCCCCGGCCCGGGTCCGTCGCCGGAGGCGTTCGCCTGGTGACGTCCGCCCGGTGACGCGCGGCGCGGAAGCGCGCCGGACGGGTGCGGGGCCGGTCCGCCCGGGACGGGGCGGGGCGGCCCCGCGGCCGTCTCGTCCGGCCGCGCGCCGCCGGGCGTCACCGGGGCCCGCGGCCGCCGCTCAGCCGAGCAGGGCCGCCACGATCACCACGGCGAGCATCAGCACCAGGGCTCCGCTGACGATGCGGGTACGGGTCTTCGGGTCCACGCCCCAACGGTAGCCCGCACCCCGCCCCGCCCCTCCGGCGGGCCGCCGGAGCCGTCAGGCGCCCAGCGCCCAGGTCTCCAGCGTCTCGTAGCGGGGGTGCTCCCCGGGGGTTCCCGAGACGGGCAGCCGGCTGCGGACCAGGGCCACCTCGCCGGCCCGCCACGCGCTGCCGGAGAAGGCGGCCAGGGCCTCGGCGAAGGGGCGCAGGTCGGGCCGGCGCGCGCCGGGGGCGGGGCCGCCGCGGGCGCGGGCGACGGTCAGGTGGGGCCGGTAGGGGCGGTCCTCGACGGGCACCCCGGCGCGCCGCGCCCCGGCCGACACCGACCCGGCCAGGGCCCGCAGGGCCGGGCGGCCGTCGGCCACCCCGGCCCACAGCACCCGGTCGCCGAAGCGCCCGCCCCCGGCCAGCCTGGCCTGGAAGGGGTGGTGGCGGCGGGCGGCGCGGCCGAAGCGCTCGCACAGCTCCGGCAGGAGGGCCTCGTCCACCTCACCGAGGAAGGCCAGGGTGAAGTGCCAGCCCTCGGCGGGGGTCCAGCGCAGCCGGTCGGAGCCGGGCAGCGCCCGCAGCCCGTCCACCGCCGCCGCCAGCTCCGCGACGGCGGGCGGGGACGGCAGGACGGCGGTGAAGAGTCTCATGGGGGCAGTCTCGCGGGCGGGGCGCCCTCATGCGAGGACTTCCCCCCGGTGGCTGCGGTCCTCGCCCGGCGCGGTGGCCGGCGCGGGGTGCGGGGCCGCTGCGGGCGCCGCGGCCGGGACGGCGGGGTTCCGCTCCGGGGTGCGGGGCCGGGCCGGCGCCGCGGACCGGCTCCGGTCGCGGTCGGCGCCGGGGGCCGGGGCCTGCTCCGGGCCGTGTCCGGGCGGGGGGCCGGCGGCTATGCTCCCCCGCTCCCCGCCGCGCGCCGCGACGGGGACGAGCGCCAGGCGGCGGCGGCCGCCACGGCGCTGGACGCCCAGCCGCAGCCCGCCGATCCGGGCCAGCACCAGTCCGGTGGCGACGGCGGCCAGGGCGGAGACCGCGCCGCCCGCCAGGAAGCCGATCCGGGCGCCGTGGGCGTCGGTGATCCAGCCCATCAGCGGCCCGCCGATCGGGGTGCCGCCCATGAACACCATCATGTACAGGCTCATCACCCGGCCGCGCATCGCCGGGTCGGAGGAGAGCTGGACGGTGGAGTTGGCCGTGACGTTGAAGGTCAGGCCCACCGCGCCGATGGGCGCCATCAGCAGGGCGAAGAGCCAGAACGACGGGGAGACGGCCGCCACCATCTCCAGCACGCCGAAGGCCAGCGCCGCGGCGACCATCACGCGCATCCGGCTCACGCCGCGCCGGGCGGCGAGCAGCGCGCCGGCGACCGAGCCGACGGCCATCAGGGTGTTGAGCAGGCCGTAGGTGCCCGCGCCCTCGTCGAAGACCGTGGCGGTGTAGGCGGTGAGCCAGATCGGGAAGTTGTAGGCGAAGGTGCCGACGAAGCCGACGAGCGTGATCGGCCAGATCAGGTCGGGCCGGCTCGCCACGTACCGCAGGCCCTCGCGGAGCTGCCCCTTGGCGCGCGGGGCGCGCTCGACGGTGTGCAGTTCGGCCGTGCGCATCATCAGCAGGCCGGTGATCGGCGCGACGAAGGACAGCCCGTTGAGCAGGAACGCCCAGCCGCTGCCCACGGCGGTGATCAGCACGCCGGCGACGGCCGGGCCGATCAGCCGGGCGGACTGGAAGTTGGCTCCGTTGAGGGAGACGGCGTTGGCGAGCTGCTCGGGGCCGACCATCTCCGAGACGAAGGTCTGCCGCGCGGGGTTGTCGACGACCGTCGCCAGGCCCAGGACGAACGCGAGCGCGTAGACGTGCCAGACCTGCACGTGGCCGCCGAGGGTGAGCGCGGCCAGCGCCAGGCCGGTGACTCCCATCGCGGTCTGGGTGATCAGCAGCAGCCTGCGCTTGGGGTAGCGGTCGGCGATGACACCGCCGTAGAGCCCCAGGAACAGCATGGGCAGGAACTGCAGCGCGGTGGTGACGCCGACGGCCGTCGCGGAGCCGGTGAGGCTGAGGACCAGCCAGTCCTGGGCGATGCGCTGCATCCAGGTGCCGGTGTTGGAGACGAGCTGCCCCATGGCGAACAGCCGGTAGTTGCGGATGCGCAGGGAGCTGAACGTCGAGGGCTTGGCGGGCCCGGCCTCCGGCGCGGCGGCCGGGGTGTTCGTGTTGTTTCCGTCAGGTGCGGGTGCGGAGTGTGCTCCGTGTCCCGAACTCAAGTGGTGTTCGCCTCCTCGTGGTGCGACTCCTCCTACAGTTGCGCGAGCTTCTCCAGGACGGGGGCCGCGGCGCGCAGCCGCGCCCACTCGTCCTCGTCGAGCCGGCCCGCGAGCTCGGCCAGCCAGGCGTTCCGCTTGGTGCGGCTGGCGGCGAGCATCTCCTCGGCCGTCTCGGTCTGGGTGACCACCTTCTGGCGGCGGTCCTCCGGGTGAGGCTCCAGCCGGACGAGGCCCTTGGCCTCCAGCATCGCCACGATGCGGGTCATCGAGGGCGGCTGCACATGCTCCTTGCGCGCCAGCTCGCCGGGGGTGGCCGAGCCGCAGCGGGCGAGGGTGCCGAGGACCGACATCTCGGTCGGGCTCAGCGACTCGTCGACGCGCTGGTGCTTGAGCCGGCGCGAGAGGCGCATCGTGGCGGAACGGAGGGCGTTGACGGCTTCGGCGTCCTCGCCCCGGGACAGATCCGGCATGTTTATTAGCCTAACTCATTACCTAGTCTAAGGACCAGTGCGAGGCAGGCGCGGGCAGGTGTCCTTCATCACCCGTACGGGTGGGTCCGCACGGAAATCGGCGCACTGCCCCCGCCTACCCCGAGACCGCGTCCTCATGAACCCGTGCATCGAAGGTGCCCAGCCTACGGAGGGGCGGCGCGCCGCTCGAAAACCTCTCCCCCGCACTCCCGCCACGCCCCCGCGCACCACCCCGCGCCGCCCCGCACGGAACGGGCGTCCGGACCGCGCGGTCCGGACGCCCGTCCGAGTCGGTGCCCGCGAGCGCCCTCCCCCTCCGGGGGGCGGCTCCGCGCGGGCGGCGGGGTCAGCCGATGCCCAGCACCTGCTGGATCGGGTCGAGCAGGAAGTAGACGAGGAAGCAGGCGCCCACCGCGTTCAGCAGCCACGGGATCTCACGGAAGCGGCCGGTGGCGGTGCGCAGCAGGATGTAGGACAGCACGCCGATGCCGATGCCGTTGGTGATGCTGTAGGTGAACGGCATCGAGATCAGCGTCAGGAACGCCGGCACCGCGACCGTGTGGTCGCTCCAGTCGATCTCCCGCACGTTCGACGCCATGATCATGAAGCCCACCACGACCAGCGCCGGGGTGGCGGCGTGCGAGGGCACCACGGTGGCCAGCGGTGTGAAGACCAGGGTCAGCAGGAACAGCGCGCCGGTCATGACGTTGGCCAGGCCGGTGCGGGCGCCCTCGCCGACACCGGCGGTGGACTCCACGAAGCAGGTGTTGGCCGAGCAGGAGCCGAAGCCGCCGCCCGCGACGCCGAGGCCGTCCACCATCAGGATGCGGCCCATGCCCGGCAGCCGGCCCTTGTCGTCGGTCAGCCTCGCCTCGTGGCCGACGCCGATGATCGTGCCCATCGCGTCGAAGAAGCCGGACAGCAGCACGGTGAAGACGAACAGCGAGCCGGTCAGCACACCGACCTCCTCGAAGCCGCCGAAGAGGCTGACCTCGCCGATCAGGCCGAAGTCGGGGGTGCTGACGATCTTCTCGGGCACGTTGGGCACCGCCAGGCCCCAGGCGGCGTCCGGGATCCGGGCGATCGCGTTGATCACCACGGCCACGACGGTCATCACGGCGATGCTGATCAGGATCGCTCCCCTGACCCCGCGCACGACCAGCACGAACGTCAGCGCCAGGCCGAGGACGAAGACCAGCACCGGCCAGCCCGTCAGATGGCCGCCCTGGCCGAGGCCGAGGGGCACGGTGGTGTGCGCGGCGTCGGGGTTGCGGGTGACGAAGCCGGAGTCCACCAGGCCGATGAGGGTGATGAACAGGCCGATGCCGATCGCGATGGCCCGCCGGAGCCCGCCGGGGATGGCGTCCATGACGCGCTCGCGCAGCCCGGAGGCGACCAGCAGCATCAGCACGAAGCCCGCCAGGACGACCATGCCCATGGCGTCCGGCCAGCTCATCTGCGGCGCGAGCTGGAGCGAGACCACGGCGTTGATCCCCAGGCCGGCGGCCAGGGCGATGGGCACGTTGCCGATGACGCCCATGAGCAGGGTGCTGAGGCCCGCCATCAGCGCGGTGGCGGTGACGAGCTGGGCGTTGTCGAGCTGCTGCCCGAACTTGTCCTGGCCGGCGCCGAGGATGATCGGGTTCAGCACGACGATGTAGGCCATCGCGAAGAAGGTGGCCAGTCCGCCGCGCAGCTCGCGGCCGACGGTCGAACCTCGCTCGGAGATCCTGAAGAGGCGGTCGAGGCCGCCCGCGGGCGGCGGGCCCCCCGAGTCCTTGCCGGGAGTGCCGGACGTGGCCGTGGTGTCGGTGACCGGAGCGGACATGCGTGACCTTCACTGGGCGGTAGGGGGATGTTCTTGGAGGTTCCTACGAAAGGAACCGGTCAGCCCAAGATGTTTTCAGTATGAACGCACCATGAAAGGAAAGCCATTCCCCCAGGCGGCCTCCGCCCGCATTCGTCCGTGAGACTCCCCACACGACGCGCCCGGTCCCGCACCCCCGGATGCCACTCCCCGGTCGGCACGCCCCTCCCCCCTGGTTACGCTGGTCCGGAACGCCACGGGACGACGGGCGACGGGGTGACGGGACCGAAGGAGCCGGCGATGGGCCTGAGCAGGTGGACGAGCGGCGAGCGCGAGGCGCCCGCGCCCCTGGAGGGGAACATCGTGGCCACGGTGGTCGGCGGCACGGTGGTGTGGTTCACGCTCTTCCTGGTCCAGCTCCCCTTCTACGGCTGGTTCGCCGACCGCGGCCGCACCTGGTGGCTGTGGACCTGCCTGGCCGGCGGCGTCATGGGCCTGTACGGCATCTGGTACGTCCGCCGCCGCGAGGCGGCGCTCCACCGCGCCCGGCCGGAGCGGGAGGCGGCCGGCCCGGCCGCCGGCGCCGGGCCCGCGCAGCGGGACGGCCGGGAGCCCGAGGACGGCCCCGCTCCCACCCGCTGACGCAGAGCCGCGCCCCGGCCGGCCGGAACCCGGCCCCCCGGGACCCGGGTCCCCTCCGGGGTCACCCCGGCATCACCCCGATGTGTGCCGGAAGACGCGCGCCGGACCACGTCCGCCTCGTACTGTCTGGGGCATGACGGAACGGGCCGAGACCCCACACGACGCCGAGGGGCCGCACGACGGCCCGGCGGCACCGCCCGCCGTGCCGCACCAGGACGCGCGGCAGAGGGCCGGGACGGGAGCCGCGGAGGGCACCGCGGGCGGCGCGCACGAGCCGGCCGCCGCCGTGCGCCCGTCCGGCCTCACGGCCGCCGAGGTCGCCGAGCGCGTCGCCCGCGGCGAGGTCAACGACGTCCCCGTGCGCTCCTCCCGCTCCACGGCCGACATCGTCCGCGCCAACGTCTTCACCCGCTTCAACGCCATCATCGGCGTCCTGTTCGCGATCATCCTGGTGGTCGGCCCCCTCCAGGACGGCCTGTTCGGCTTCGTCATCCTCGCCAACACCCTCATCGGCATCGTCCAGGAACTGCGCGCCAAACGGACGCTGGACAACCTCGCCGTCGTCGGCGAGGCCAGGCCGACCGTCCGCCGCGACGGCGTCGGCACCGAGGTCCGCACGGGCGAGATCGTCCTGGGCGACCTGGTGGAGCTGTGCCCCGGGGACAAGGTCGTCGTGGACGGCACGGTCACCGAGTCCGACGGCCTGGAGATCGACGAGTCCCTGCTCACCGGCGAGGCCGACCCCGTCCACAAGCGGCCCGGCGACACCGTGATGTCCGGCAGCTTCGTCGTCGCCGGCAGCGGCGCCTTCACCACCACCCGGGTCGGGCGCGAGGCCTACGCCGCCCAGCTCGCCGAGGAGGCGTCCCGCTTCACGCTCGTCCACTCCGAACTGCGCAGCGGCATCAGCCAGATCCTCAAGTACATCACCTGGATGATCGTTCCGGCCGCGGTCGGCCTGGTGCTCAGCCAGCTGCTGGTGGAGGGCGACGACCCCGACGAGGCGGTCCGCCGCATGGTCGGCGGCATCGTGCCGATGGTCCCCGAGGGCCTGGTCCTGCTGACCTCCATCGCCTTCGCCATCGGCGTCGTCCGGCTGGGCAGGCAGCAGTGCCTGGTGCAGGAGCTGCCCGCCATCGAGGGCCTGGCCCGCGTCGACGTCGTCTGCCTGGACAAGACCGGCACCCTCACCGAGGGCGGCATGGACGTGACCGAGGTCCGCCCGCTGGACGGCGCCGACCCGGCGTACGTGCGGCAGGTCCTCGCCGCCCTCGGCGGCAGCGACCCGCACCCCAACGCCAGCCTGAAGGCGATCATCGGCGCCCATCCCCCCGGCGGCGCGGAGGGCTGGCGCTGCACCGGCACCCTCCCCTTCTCCTCCGCCCGCAAGTACAGCGGCGCGGCCTTCACCGAACCCGGCGGCGCGCGGAGCACCTGGCTGCTGGGCGCGCCCGACGTGCTGCTGCCCCCCGGCTCCCCCACCCTGGCCGAGACCGACCGGCTCAACGAGCAGGGGCTGCGCGTCCTGCTGCTGGCCCGCACCTCCCGCTCCCTGGACGGCCCGGCCCCGGTCGCCGACCCGGCCGCCACCACGCCCGCGGCCCTGGTCGTCCTGGAGCAGCGGCTGCGCCCCGAGGCCGCCGACACCCTGCGCTACTTCGCCGACCAGAACGTCGCGGCGAAGGTCGTCTCCGGCGACAACGCCGTCTCCGTGGGCGCCGTCGCCGCCAAGCTGGAGCTGCCCGGCGCGGAGTCCGCCGTCGACGCCCGCACCCTCCCCGGCGGCCGCGAGGAACTGGCGCAGGCCCTGGAGGAGGGGACCGTTTTCGGCCGCGTCACACCGCAGCAGAAGCGCGACATGGTCGGCGCCCTGCAGTCGCGCGGCCACACGGTCGCCATGACCGGCGACGGCGTCAACGACGTCCTGGCCCTGAAGGACGCCGACATCGGCGTCTCGATGGGCTCGGGCTCGGAGGCCACCAAGGCCGTCGCCCAGATCGTGCTGCTGAACAACTCCTTCGCCACGCTGCCGTCGGTGGTGGCCGAGGGGCGGCGGGTCATCGGCAACATCGAGCGCGTCGCCAACCTCTTCCTCACCAAGACCGTCTACTCGGTGCTGCTGGCCCTGCTGGTCATCTGCTCCCAGGTGCCCTACCCGTTCCTCCCCCGGCACCTGACCCTGCTGGGCGGCCTGACCATCGGCATCCCCGCCTTCTTCCTGGCCCTGGCCCCCAACAGGGAGCGCGCCCGCCCGCACTTCGTGCGGCGCGTGATGCGGTACGCGGTGCCCTCCGGGCTGATCGCGGCGGCGGCCACCTTCACCGTCTACCTGCTGGCCCGCTCCCACTACACCGGCCCCGACGCCCTGGCGGCCGAGACCAGCGCGGCGACGCTGACGCTGTTCCTGGTGGCACTGTGGGTGCTGGCGATCGTCGCCCGCCCCTACACCTGGTGGCGGATCGGCCTGGTGCTCACCATGGCGACGGCGTTCGCGGCCGTCCTGGTCACCCCGTTCCTCCAGGAGTTCTTCGCCGTGCGGCTGGTGGGCACGGTGATGCCGTGGACGGCGGTCGGCGCCGCGGCCGTCTCGGCGGCCGTGCTGGAGGGCGTCTGGCGGTGGATCGGCCGCCGCTTCCCCGACTGACGCGTCCCGCCCGCCGCCCGGGGCGGCGGTGCTCGCGGGGGCCGCGCCCGGGGCGGCGCCGTCCGGGGGCCCCGCCCCCTCGGCACCGCCGCGGGCGACGGGCCGTCAGGCGGCCTCCCAGGCCTCCTTCGTCAACTCCACCGCCGTCCGCAGGCTCAGGGACGGCTCGGCCTCCCGCAGGGCCTTGACCGCGTGCACCGAGTCCAGCGGACCGGCGAAGCCGACCGCCTCCAGCCTCCGGAGCGTCCACCGGGCCCGCGCCGAGGCGTCGTCGGCCGCTCCCGCCTCCCGGACGGCGATCTCCAGGGCCCGTTCCAGTCCGGGCCGCTCCTCCGCGGTCGCCTCCGCCACGGCCCGTTCCAGCGCCGCGAGGATCCCCCCGGAGTCCCTCAGGACGACGACCGCTTCCGTCGTGCCGCGCTTCCCGTTTCCGAACACGGGGACATCGTCCGCGCCGAGGGCGCTCGGACGCCACGGAGTTGAGGAAGTTCTGAGCCGTCCCGCCGGGCGGACCGCGCGGCGGGGCCGCTCGCCGAGGACTCGAACGGCGTGGACGGGGCAGGCGGCGGGCAAAAGGCTTCGCGCTCGCGGTGGACGCGTTGTTACCGTCCGAGCCGCCCCACGCCGTCCCCTGGAGGAACACAGCACCATGAGCATCCATCTGATCGGTGGAGGCCGGAACGAGGAAGCGTCCGCAGAGGTCTACGGGCCGTTCCTCCGGGAGGCCGGGACCGCCCCGGCCGTCGCCTGCCTGGTGCTCGGCGAGGGGGGCGGCACCGAACCCACCGACCGCCTCGCGGCCGTCCTGCGCGCCGCCGTCCCCTCGTGCCGGCCGGTGCCCGTACCGGTGCCGCCGGACGGGGCGTTCGACCCGGCCGTGCTGGCCGGCGCCGACGCGCTCCTGGTCCGCGGCGGTCCCGCCGCCGTCTGCCACGACGCGCTGGCCGGCGTGCTGGACACCGTCGCGCTGCACGTCCTGCGGGGCATGCCGTACGCGGGCGTCTCGGCGGGCGCGGCCGTCGCGGCCGAGCACGCGATCGTCGGCGGGCGGCTCTCCGACGGCGTCCCGGTCTGCCCCCCGGACGCCGCCGAGGGCCTGGAGGAGATCGACGTGCGCCCCGGTCTGGGCCTGCTGCCGGGCGCCGTCGAGCCGCGCGCCGCGCAGCGGGGGACGCTGTCCCGGCTGGTGGAGGTGGTCGCGCGGGGCCGCGCCGGACGCGGGGTGGCGCTCGACGAGGACACCCTGCTGACCGTGGACGGCGACCGGGCCCGGGTGTCGGGCCGGGGCCGGGTGCACACGGTGCGGACGGGCAACGCGACCGGGGACGTGGTGGTGCGGGCGTACGGCGCGGGCGAGGAGTTCACGATCTGACACGCGGCGGTCCGGAGGCGGCGGGCGGGGCGGCGGGGGCGGCGGGCCTCAGCCGTCGAGCGTTCCCTCCAGGTACCGCCGCACCGGCTCGTGCAGCCCGTGCGGCACCCGCTCCGCCAGCCCCGCGCGGGTGCACCAGGCCAGCGCGTCCAGCTCCTCGGCGTCCCGCACCCGTGCCGTCCCGGCGACCACCTCGCACGCCCAGTACGCCACCGTCCGGCGCGTCACCGGATGCGTGCGCTCCCCCAGCGGCGCGACGGCCCGCACCGCCAGGCCCGTCTCCTCGGCCACCTCCCGCACGGCGGCCTGCCGCGCCGTCTCCCCCGGCTCGACCCCGCCGGCCGGGAACTGCCACGACAGTTCGCCCCGAGCTCCTTCGGCCACCCGCCGGCGCACCATCAGCACCCGTCCGGCGCGCACGACGACCGCCGCCGCGATCCCCGCTTCCCCTTCCGCCACCGCGGTCCCCTTCCGTCCCGTCCCGACCGCCGCCGATATGGCCGGTTCCCCCCCTCCCCGGTTCTTCCCCGCGTCCGCGTCCGGCCGCACACTGGCCCCATGCGGGGGAACGTGCGCGAGATATCGGCCGTGGTGCTGTTCTTCGGGGGACTCGGCGTCGGCCTCGGCGCCGTCGGATGGGCCGTGCTCGGCGGAGCACCGGCCCTGGTCGGCTGGGGCGGTGCCGCCGCGGGGCTCCTCCTCCTCGTGGTCGCCGGGGGCGTGGCGCCGGGCACCGGGGAGACGACGGCCCTGGCCGGCGGCGGGGGGTCCGGGAGCTCCGTCGGCGGGGGCGGCGGCTGCGGCGGAGGATGCGGCGGGTGCGGCGGGTGCGGCGGGTGCGGCGGCTGACGGCGCCGGACGCGGGACCGCCCGGAAGGCGTAGGCCCCGAAGCGCCCTGGGAAGAGACCTTCCATGACCGCTACGAGTGACGGGCCCGCGGGCCTGCCCTTCCCGATGGCACGGGCGGACTACCTGGCCACCCTGCCCAAGGCCACCGTCTACGCCTGCCTGTACTTCACCGACGGACGCGGGCGCCCGCTGCAGATGCGCTCGGTCTACAACAGCCGGCCGTGGCAGATCCCCGGCGGCAACCTGGACCCGGGCGAGGACCCGTACCGGACGGCCGTGCGCGAGACGTACGAGGAGACCGGGCTGCGCGTGGAGCGGCCCGGCCCGCTGCTGCTGGTGCACTACATCCGCGACGACCCGGCCGAGGCCCCGATGGCCAAGATCGGGTTCTGTTTCGACGGCGGCGTCCTGGACGACGGGCAGCTCGCGTCCATCCGCCTCGACCCCGGCGAGCACGACCGCTGGGCCGTGGAGGACCTGGCCGTCTGGGAGCGGCTGATGTCCCCGGAGGGCTACCGGCGGCTGGCCGCGCTCGACGAGGCCCGCCGCACCGGCCGCGCGGGCGTGCTGGTGAGCGAACCGATCGCCTCCGAGGGGGCGTGAGGGCGGGTCCCGGGGCCGTCGGCGCCGCCCCGGCGCCGACGGCCCCGGCCGGACCTCAGTCGAACCAGCGGTCCTGGGCCAGCTCGTCCACCCGGGAGAGGTCCTCCAGCAGGGCGGCGGCCTCGAAGCGGCGCGGCCACTGCCCCGCCGCCCAGGCCAGGCCCGCCGCGACGCCCTCCACGGTGGCGGCGTGCAGGGTGCCGTCCGGGGTGAGCCGCCAGTCCAGCTCCACGCCGCCGACGACCAGTTCCTCGTGCTCGACGTAGGAGGCCGGGGCGCCGGGCAGCAGCACCCGCACCGCGTCGGGCACCTCGCGGGCCTCGCCCTCCCCGGTCACCGGGGCCTCCAGCGCCTCGCTCAGGCGGCGCACGTCCAGGACGGCGGCCAGGTCGGCGGCGAGCGCCGGGCGGACCGGCAGCAGCGGGCGGCCGGCGGTCAGGGGCAGCAGGTCGGGGGCGTCGGCGACCAGCGCGTCGGCGGCGTCCACCACCCGTACCTCGCCGTCGACGACGGCCCGCAGCTCGTCGGGGAGGGTCACCTCCTCCGGGTCGAGGGCCGCCAGCAGGGTGTAGAGGCCGTGGAGCTGGGCGGCGCCGACGGGCAGGGAGGGGTCGGCGAGGCGGCCGAGGAGCTCGGAGGCACCGCCGGGCTCGTCCAGCAGGGCGGCGGCGGAGGTGCGGACGCCCAGGGCGCGCAGCACCTGCTCGTCCAGGTCCGCGGTGGTGGCGGAGGCCTCCTCGTACAGTCCGGCCAGCAGCGGGTCGCCTCCCGCGGCGCGCAGTCCGGCGGGGCGGCGGCCGTCCAGGACGGGGTGGTCGCGCAGCCACCAGGCGGTGTAGGGGCGGACGGCCTCCACCGTGCCGTCGGGCAGCAGCACCCGCACGGGGGTGGTGAGCGCGTCGCGCAGCGGGGGGCGGGAGAGCATGGCCAGGGCCTGCGGCCAGCGGTCGTCGTCGACGAGGTCCAGGTCGCGCACGGCGAGCAGTTCGGAGGCGACGGGAGGGACGGGCGTCTCGGGCAGGCCGTCGAGGACGTCCTCGCACCACACGTCGACGGCGTCCAGCAGGCCCGCGTCGTCGGGCTCGGGGTGGTCGGTGTCGCGGGGCTCCAGCTCGTCCGGGTCCAGGACGACGTCGGTGGCGCGGACGAGGGCGAAGTCGGCCAGCACGCCGACCGCCGCCAGCGGCCCCTCGCCCCACTTCCCGGCCAGTCCGGGGTCGCACAGGGGCAGTTCCCCCTCGCGGACGACGCCGGCGAAGGCGCTGCCGGGGAGGACCAGTTCGGCGGCGGGGACGAGTTCGCCGTCCTCGTCGGGCAGGGCGAGCGCGCCGAGCCAGGGCTCGTCGCCGGGGGCGAGCCGGGCGTCGCGGACGAGGGCGAGGACGGTGTCGGCCAGTTCCTCGGGATCGAGGGGGCCGCCGTCCTCCTCGTCGTACCAGGCGTCCCCGGCGTCCAGCGACGCGGCGACCGCCGCCCGCACCTGCGGGGTGGTGAGCACCGCGCGGGGCGTGGCGGGGGTGGCGCCCAGCTTCTCCAGCAGCGGGTGGGCGGCGTCGGCGTGGGCGACCTTCAGCCCGAGGCGGGCCAGGGCTCCGGGGTCCACCGCGCCGCCCCCGCCGCCCGCCGCGTCCGCCGGCGGCAGCAGCACCCGGCGGGGCCCGATGGTGGTGCGGCCGTCGGCGAGGGGGACGGGCAGGCCGGTGAGCCGGTCGGGGTCGACACCGGCGAGGGAGTCGTACAGCCGCCGCCACCAGGAGGGGTCGCGCTCGACGCCGGCGAGCCGGTCGATCAGCTCGCCCAGCGGCACCCGGGGGACCTCCAGGGTGCGCAGCTCGGTGCGGCGCTCCTGCCCGGCGGGCAGCAGCGCGGGGAAGAGCTCCGCCAGCACCGCGACCGTGCCGGCCCCGGCGCCCTCGGCGATCTCGGCGTCGGCGGGGCGCAGCGCGTAGGGCTCGCCGTTCTCGTCCCTCGCCTCGCTCGCCAGGAACGGGGTGCGCGGCAGCCGCTCCAGGACCAGGCGGCGCAGCTCGCCGTCGAGCTCGGCCCTGCCGAGCCGTCCGGGCACCAGGTCGAGGGTGCCGGTGCTCACCGGGTGCCAGTCGCGCAGCAGGGCGGCGTAGGCGTCGGCGGCGCGCTCCAGGAGGAAGTCGGTGAGCGGGCCGGGCGCGATGCGGCGGCGGGACGGCTCCAGCGGGAAGGAGGCGATCAGCAGGGCGGGCAGGCCCATCGGCTCGTCGGTGGGGGTGGGGGCGTGGACGACGGGCGCCGTGCCGGGGCGCTCGGGCGCGCCGGAGCCGTCCACGGGCACGGCCCAGGTGACCGACCAGAACGGCCGCAGCCGCTCCTCGACGGGACGGTCGGCCAGCAGCGCGGGATCGGTGCGCCCGGAGTCGGCGGCCACGCGCCACCGGGTGGCGCCCCGCTCGGAACCGCTGTCCTCGACCACGGTGTACGGGCCGTCCTGGCGGCGGGTCAGGGTCCGCTCCCCGCCGTCGGTCTCGACCACGACCTCGTCGAGCCCCGGCAGGGTGAGCAGCAGCGCGTCGTCGACGGCGGTGAGCAGCCGGACCGCCAGCTCCTCGGCGGCCGCGTCCCGCAGCGGCAGCACCACCGCCGTGTCGTACCCCTGCGGGGCGCCGCCCTGGGCGGGCATCGGCAGCCGCAGCAGCGGCACGTGGCCCTCGCGGCGGCGCAGTTCGTCGGCGAGCCCGGGGCTGTGGGCGGCGGCCTCGGCGGCCATGTCCCGCGCTTCGGCCAGCGACCAGCGGGCGCCGCCGGTGCGGCAGACGACGGCGGGCTCGTCGCTGACGGCCAGGACGGCGGCGAAGCCGACGCCGAAGCGGCCGACGGGGCCCGGCCGGTGCCCGCCTTCCGCCCCGTCGTCGCGCTTGGCGGAGGCGCGCAGGGTGGACAGGGACTCCACGCCGGCCGCGTCCAGGGGCGCCCCGGTGTTGGCGGCGACGAGCACCCCGTCGCGCAGGGTGAGCCGCAGCCGGCCGGGCACGCCCGCGCGGGCGGCCGCGTCGGCGGCGTTCTGGGCCAGTTCGACCACCAGCCGGTCGCGGTAGCCGCCGAGGGCGAGGTCCTCCTCGGCGTTGGCGTCCTCCCGGAAACGGGCGGGGGACGCCGCCCAGGCGTCGAGTACGCCCCGGCGCAGCCGCGCGGTGTCGAAGGGATCCGCTCCGTCGCCCGCGCCCTGCACCAGCACCGTGCCGCTCACGTGTCCGTCTCCTCCGTCACGTCCGTCACGGGACGAGCCCGATTGCCTGTCTGCGGCGACGGTACTGCGTCCGGGGCGCCCCGTGTGCGCCGGGCCGCCGGTGGCGCGGGGCGGCGTCCCGTTCCCGGCCAGGAACGGGACGTTCCGGAACATTGGGGTATACAGAAGGAAAGGCATCCGCGTCTCGGCCCGCGGTCCCGGTCGGCGGGAGCGCGGCGGACAGGAGGATCCCATGGGCACGAGGGTCACGACGGCCGCGCGGGCCCCCGGCGGGCCGCTCGGCGGGAGCCCGGCTTCCGGGGCGGGTGCGTGATGCGCAGCCGCTTCGAGCCCGACCGGCGGCTCACCGGACGCATGGTGCTCACGATGTTCCTGCTCGGGCTGCTGTACGTGGGGTTCGTCGCCGCGCTGGTCGCGCTGCTCGACTCCCTCGTCCTGGTCGTCGTCATCGCCGCCGTCCTGCTGGGCGCGCAGTTCTGGTTCTCCGACCGGGTCGCCCTGTACGCCATGCGCGGCCGCCTGGTCACCCCGGAGGAGGAGCCGCGGCTGCACGGGGTGATCGACCGGCTGTGCGCCACCGCGGACATGCCGAAGCCGCGGGTCGCCGTCTCCGGCATGGACCTGCCCAACGCGTTCGCCACCGGCCGCAACGCGGACCACGCCGTGATCTGCGTGACCACCGGGCTGACACGGCGCCTGGAGACCGAGGAACTGGAGGGCGTCCTCGCCCACGAGCTCTCCCACGTCGCCCACCGCGACGTGGCGGTGATCACCATCGCCTCGTTCCTGGGCGTGCTCGCCGGACTCGTCGTCCGTTTCGCCTTCTACTCCCAGCTCTTCGGCGGGGGCCGCCGCGACCAGAACACCGCCGCCGTGCTCGCGACGGTCATGCTGGTCTCCGCCGTCGTGTACGCCCTCAGCTTCCTGCTCATCCGGGCGCTGTCGCGCTACCGCGAGCTGGCCGCCGACCGCGCCGCGGCCATGCTCACCGGGAAGCCCTCCGCCCTGGCCTCGGCCCTGACCAAGGTCAGCGGCGACATCGCCCGGATCCCCACCCGGGACCTGCGCACGGCCCAGGCGTTCAACGCGTTCTTCTTCACCCCCGCCCTCGGGTCCGGCAGCACGGTGGCCGGACTGTTCTCCACCCACCCCAGCCTGGACCGCCGCCTGGAGGCGCTCGCGGAGATCTCCGCTCGGCTGGGCGGCGAGGCGCCCTGAGAACCGGATCCGGGAAGGAGTCGCCCGTGGGCCTGTGGGACGTGCTGTTCGGCCGGAGCAAGCCGGCCCAGCCGGACCTCGACCGGCTCTTCGGCCTGCCCTCGGCGGCGATCGCCCTCCAGGCCGCCGCGGGCCTGTCCCCCACCGGGGCGGGCGCGGTGTGCTTCGCGAGCATCGAGGGCGGCGCCTTCGCGCGGATCCGGCAGGAGGTGCGGGCCCTGCTGGGCGCGGACTCCGGACGCGACAGCGGGACGGTGGAGTTCAGCGAGGACGGCTACGGGTACTCCTGGCTGCTCTCCCGCCGCTCCCCCGACGAGCTGCCCTCCCTGGTCAACGACCTGCACGCGGTGAACACCACGCTGCGGGACAGCGGCTTCGGCCCGCAGCTCCTGTGCTCCCTGATCACCTTCCGCACCCCCGGCCGGCACCCCCTCGCGCTGGTCTACCTCTACAAGCGCGGCACCTTCTACCCCTTCGCCCCGCTGCCCGGCCGCAAGCGCGACAACCCGCTGGAGCTCCAGGTCAGGGCGGCCCTCCAGGACGACCTGACCATCGAGCCGGACCTGGGCCGCTGGTTCCCGCTCTGGGGCGCCCCGGGCCTGTGACGGAAAGCAAGCCGGCCGGGGGCATGGTGCCGGAGGAGGCCCGCGACCCCGTCGACGCGATCGCCGTAGAGGATGCGACGCGATGCCGACCGGGCACCTGCCGGGAGTGGTGCGGGCCACGGAGTGGCGCTTCAAGTCGCCGTTCGCGGTGCGGCCGACCATGCGAGGCGGGCTGACCACCCGCTACCGGATCCACGAGGGCGGCGCGCCTCCCACCGCCGGGCGGCGGGGATCCCCGGCCGGGACCACCTCGACCCGGCTCGCGTCGGAGCGGGGCTGAATACAGATCTTGAGAATTCGCCGCACGGCTGTTCGGCCGGGCCGGAAAGGATCGGCCCGATCGGCGGGAAGCCGCCTGGCCGCCGCCCTGCCATCCCGCGCGGGCCCGCCGGAGAATACGCAGGAAATTCCCTGGATGATTGGGACGGAAAAAGTTCTCAGCCAACCCCCACGGCGCCCATTGAAACGTAGTTCACCCTGGTGCCAGCATTGCATCCGCAGCCGATCGCCGGTTTCCGGTCGAAGAACGGGCGATCCGCTCTGCCAGAAGGGGAAAACCTGGAGAAGGAGAATGAGTTGCCCAGAAAAACCGGTTTAGGCGCAGCATCCCTGCGCGCCGCCGCATGGGCCACCGGCATCGCGCTGACCCTGGGAGCGATCGCGCCGAGCGCCTCGGCCCTCCAGAGGGACACCGGTCGCTCCGGTGCCGCCCCGCCCGCGGCGACGGAAACCACCCGTGCGCTCCCCTTCGGGGAGGGGGCGGGGCTCTCCGGCGGTCCGGGGACCACAGCCTCCGAGGATGTCATCGAAGTCCTCGTGGGCGACAAGGAGGATCACGGCGCCCTCCAGGAGGTACCGCTGAGGACCGGTGGCTCCCTGCTCTTCGACCGCCGGGGCGAGGGGAGCGGGGAGGTCGCCCCCCCTGGCACGCATCGGCGCCGGGTGGTACGTCTACGTCTACCTGACCCCCAGCGAGCAGCGACTGCTCATCTCCGGAAGCCAGGCCGCCGTGACGGCGGCGATCTGCGCCGCCGCGTCCGTAGTCATCGGCGAGGGCGCCAACTGGCTGCGCAACAACGGCGTCTGCTCGGGCGAGATGGAACTCCGCTACAGTTACTCGAGTGTTATCGCGGGCAGGCCGATCCTGAGCGGCATCAAATGCATCTGATATCCCGGAAGTCATCGAATTCGCACGGGGGATCCTGACCCGGAGGAACCGCCCGCCCGCCGCGCGCGATCGGCCGTGCGCGGCGCCTCGTCATTTCGTCATCAGCCGGTGGAAAGAAAAGGGGTGGGCACGTGGGTGCCGCGAGGAAGAACAGGCGCTGGCTCTGGGTCAACGCGGGAATCGCCGCCGCCTTCTGCTCCGTGTGGCCCATCCGCGGCATGGTCGGCGGTGAGCTCTCCGCCGCGGAGGGCGCCCTGTACCTCGCCGTCGCCCTGGGGGTCGTGGCCGGGGTCTTCGCACTGGTCGGCCGCGTCAGGGGATCGAGCGGGCAGGGCGGGTAGGGCAGGCGGGCCTACGTCCCGGCGCCGTCCCCGTCCTCGCCCGTGTCCCCGTCGGCGACGGGGGCCCGCGGCCCTTCCTCGGTGCCGCCCAGGGGCATCTCGTCCACCTTCGTCTCGTCGATCACCGGCGGCGCCGGGCGGGGCGTCCTGGGCATGACGGCGGCCTCCGAGTGGGCGCCGCAGCCGAAGGCGAGGGAGACCACGCGGCCGTCGGCCGGGGAGAACTCGTTGGCGCACACCCCGAACGCCTGGCGCAGCGAGCCCGCCATCGGCACGAGGAACCCGCAGCTCTCGCAGGAGGCGGGAGCGGCCTGCGCCATGGGCGTCTTGGAGCCGAACGCCTCCTCCCAGCGGTCGGCGGCGGCGTGCAGTCCGTAGCGGGACAGGACCCGGGGCCGGCCCATGCCGATCTCCTCGACGACCGCCGCGATGCTGCCGCGCGCCGGGGCGCCGGGGAACTCGCCGGGCTCGTTGGTGGAGACGTCGGCGTCCTCGGCCTCCGCCACCCCCTCGGCGCCGGCCTCCTCCCAGGCCGCCTCCACGACCGCGGCGTGCGGCGAGGGGTCGCCGCCGCCGGTGTAGCCCGGCTCCAGGCGCAGGTCGTCCGCCTCGGTGGGCAGCAGGTCGCCGGGGCCCAGGTCGCCGGGGCGCAGCCGCTCGCTCCAGGGCACCCACTCGGGGGCGAGCAGCGCGTCGGGGCCGGGCAGCAGGACGGTCTCGTCGACCGTCACCACGCGCGCCCGCGAGGCCCGCGCGACCGTGGCGGCCCAGCGCCAGCCGCGGTACCCCGGCTCCAGGCACGCGAAGAAGTGCGTGACGACGCGGTCCCCCTCGGCCACGGCGCCCAGGTGATCGCCGATCCTGCCGGGGTGGGCGGCCTCCTGTGCCGCCTCCCGCGCCAGCTCGACCGCCTCGGCGCACAGGCGGTCAGGGGTACGGCCTCGCATCGCAGCACTCACAAGAATCGATTCTCTCCTACGCCGTTTCGCGGGTGCGCCTGCAGTGCGCCCGGGCAGGACGGGTGCGGACGGAGCGGACCGGCGGACCGCTGCGACGTCCGGACCCCAGCGGCCTCACCGGGCGGAGCGCACCATCCCCCCACGCTACCCCACGCACGTGCCGCGTCGGCCGTCGCACCTTCAACCGGTCCCCACCAATCGAAAGGCCCCGGGTAGAAGGGCCCCGGTGGGGCACACTGGCGACGTGACGGCCTTCAGGGCGTCCCCGGAGGAAGGGGGACGGTTCCGGCGGACGGCGCGGGCGATCGCCCGCGCCGTGCACGCGCCTCCCCGCGCGCTGGGCAGGCGGATCCGGCGGGCCACCCACGCGCAGGGCGCGGGCGAGTCGGGGCTGGGCAAGCTGATCGAGCTGCACGCCGTGAACTCGGCGGGCGACATGATGATCACCGTCGCCCTGGCCTCCACCATCTTCTTCTCCGTCCCCACCGGGGAGGCGCGCGGCCGGGTCGCCCTCTACCTGGCCGTGACCCTGGCCCCCTTCGCGCTGCTCGCGCCGGTCATCGGGCCGCTGCTGGACCGCATCCCGCACGGCCGGCGCGCCGCGATGGCCGGGTCGATGCTGGGCCGCGCGCTGCTCGCGCTGAGCATGGCCGGGGCGGTGGCCACCGGCAGTCTGGAGCTGTATCCGGCGGCGCTGGGCGTGCTGGTGGCGTCCAAGGCGTACGGGGTGGTCCGGTCGGCGGTGGTGCCGCGGCTGCTGCCCCACCGGATCTCGCTGGTGAAGGCGAACTCGCGGGTGACGCTCGCCGGGCTGCTGGCCACCGGGGCAGCGGCGCCGATCGGCGCCGCCCTGCACCGGCTGGGCCCGTCCTGGCCGCTGTACGGGGCGTTCGCGGTGTTCGTCGTGGGGACGTTCCTGTCCTTCTCGCTCCCCCGCACGGTGGACTCCGCCAAGGGCGAGCGGAAGGCCCTGCTGACCGCCTACGAGGCCGCGCACCAGAGGGCGGCGGAGGGCGCGGACGAAGACGGGGACGGGGACGGGGACGGCGGGAGCCGGCCCGGTCGGCCCGCGTCCGGCGCCTCCGGCACCGCCCCGGCGGGCGGGGCCGCGGGCGGCGGTGCGGGCGCCGGCGTGCCCGGTGCCGCCGGCACGAGGGGGAGCGGCAGACCGCGCCGCCCGGGCCTGCGCACCGTCGGCGCGCCGGTGTTCAACGCCCTGGTCGCCAACTCCTCCCTGCGCGCCCTCTCCGGTTTCCTCACCTTCTTCCTCGCCTTCATGCTGCGCGAGAACCCGCTGAGCGGGCTGAGCGCCGTGGTCTCGCTCGGGGTGGTCGCCGTCGCCGCGGGCGGCGGCAACGCGCTGGGCACGGCGCTGGGCGCCTGGCTGCGCGACCGCGGCCCGGAGCTGATCATCGCCTCCGTCCTGGGTCTGGCGCTGGCCGCGACCACGGTGGCGGCCGTGCTCTACGGCACGGTCACCGTGCCCGTCGTCGCCGCGACCGCCGGACTGGCGCAGGCGCTGGGCAAGCTCTCCCTGGACGCGCTGATCCAGCGTGACGTGCCGGAGCTGGTGCGCACCTCGGCCTTCGCCCGCTCCGAGACGCTGATGCAGATGTCGTGGGTGGTGGGCGGCGCCGTCGGGATCGCGCTGCCGCTGATCGGCCCGGTCGGCATGGGGGTGGCGGGGCTGGTCGTCGCGGCGGGCGCGTTCGCCACCGTTCGGCCCCTGTTGTCCGCCGCACGTCACGGCACACCCCACCCGCGCGTCGCCTGAACCGGGCCGCCGGGTAGCCTGCCGCCATGACCCACACGATCTCCCGGGGCAAGGGCAGCCGCACGATCCGCACTGCCGTAGCCATCGGTGCGGCCACCCTCGGGCTCGTCGCCCTCTCCGCCTGCGAGAAGCCGACCCCCCGTGCGACCGTGACCGTCGGCTCCGACAGCGTGTCCACCGAAGCCGCCTGTTACGAGGACGGCGGCGCGATCTCTCAGGAGAAGGTCCTCTCCTGCGCCAAGCAGGAGACGACGACCTCCATCTCGGTCGACGAGGGCGACCTGCTGCGCATCGGCGTCGACCCCGAGATCGCCGAGGAGGGCTGGGTGCTGTTCCTCGACGGCCAGCCGGCGGTCACCGACAAGATCGGCAAGACCTACCGCAGCTTCTCCGGCGACGCCTTCTTCCGGGACGGCGAGGCGAAGTCCGTCCGGCTCGGCATCGTCGGGTACGACGGCAGCGAGTACCACGGCGTGTGGAACATCGAGCTGAAGAAGGCGAGCGAGGGCTGACGTCCGCCCCCTCCGCCGCCGTGCGCGTCCTGGTCGCCACCGCCGTGCCCGCCGAGCGGGACGCGGTGGCGGCGGCGTGCGCGGCGGCGGGCGCCGGTGTGGAGGCCGACGTGCTCGCCACCGGTGCCGGGCCCGCCGCCGCGGCGGCCCGCACCGCCGTGGCATTGGCGCGGGAGGCGGCGCGCGGCCGTCCGTACGCGCTGGCGGTCTCGGCGGGCATCGGCGGCGGTTTCGCCCCGGCCGCGCCCGTCGGCTCGGTGGTCGTCGCCTCCGAGATCGTCGCCGCCGACCTGGGCGCCGAGACGCCCGGCGGCCCCGAGCCCTTCGCCTCCGTGGCCGACCTGGGCTTCGGCACGGCCGTCCACCGCCCGCCCACGGCGCTGGCCCGGGCCGCCGCCGAGGCGGCGGGCGCGGCGCTGGGGCCGGTGCTGACGGTCTCCACGGCGACCGGCACCGCCGGGCGGGCCGCGCTGCTGGCCCGGCTCCGCCCGGGCGCGCTGGCCGAGGCGATGGAGGGGTTCGGCGTGGCCGAGGCCGCGGCGGCCTGCGGCGTCCCCGCGCTGGAGGTCCGTGCGGTCTCCAACGCGGTGGGCCCGCGCGACCGGGCCGCCTGGCGGATCCCGGAGGCGCTGGCCGCCCTGGGGGCGGCCTTCGGCGCCATCGTGCCCGTACTGGACGGTTGGAGGGAACGGACATGGTCCTGAACAGCACCGGCGGAGCGCCGGAGGCGGCGGGCGCGGACGGCGCCGCCGGACGGGACGGGCGGCTGCGGATCGCGTACTCCCCCTGCCCCAACGACACCTTCGTCTTCCACGCCTGGGCGCACGGCCTGGTGCCGGGCGCCCCGCCGCCGGACGTGACGTTCGCGGACATCGACGTCACCAACGGCATGGCCGAGCGCGGCGAGCTGGACGTCCTCAAGGTCTCCTACGCGGTGCTGCCGTGGGTGCTGGAGGAGTACGCGCTGCTGCCGTGCGGCGGCGCGCTGGGACGCGGCTGCGGCCCCCTGGTGCTCACCCGGGAGCCGGGCACGGGCGCCGGGCTGCGCGGGGCGACGGTCGCGGTGCCCGGCGAGCGCTCGACGGCGTACCTGCTGTTCCGGCTCTGGGCGGCCGAGGCGGTGCCCGGCGGGGTCGGGCGGATCACGGTGATGCCGTTCCACGAGATCATGCCGGCGGTGCGCGACGGGGCCGTGGACGCCGGGCTGGTCATCCACGAGGCCCGCTTCACGTACCGGGAGTACGGACTCCACAGGCTGGCCGACATGGGCGAGCACTGGGAGACCGCCACCGGGCTGCCGATCCCGCTGGGGGCGATCGTCGCCCGGCGCTCGCTGGGGGCCGAGCGGCTGCGCGCCCTGGCCGGCGCCGTCCGCACCTCGGTGCGGATGGCGTGGGACGACCCGGAGGCGTCGCGCCCCTACGTGCTGGAGCACGCGCAGGAGATGGACCCGTCGGTCGCGGACCGGCACATCGGCCTGTACGTCAACGAGTTCACCGCCGACCTGGGCGAGAGCGGCTACGCGGCGGTGCGGGCGCTCCTCACGCGTGCCGCGGCCGAGGGGCTGGTGCCGCCCCTCGGCCGCGGTGCGCTGGACTTCGTCTGACCGCGCGGCTCCGCACGGGCCGGGACCCGGCGGGCGGGGAGCCGCGTGCCGGGTGTCAGACGTCGAGCTGGTCGGCCACCACCCGGAGCATGTTGGCGATCTTGTGGCCCTGCTGGCGGTCGGGGTAGCGCCCGCGCTCCAGCTGCTGCGCCACCCCGTCCAGCAGGGTGGTGAGGTCCTGCACGATCGACGCCAGCTCGTCGGGTTTGCGCCGCTGGGCGGCGGCCACCGACGGCGCCGGATCCAGGAGGGTGACCGAGAGCGCCTGGTCACCGCGCTGGCCAGCGACGACGCCGAACTCGACGCGCTGGCCGGGCCTCAGCGTGTCCACTCCGGCCGGGAGCACCGACGAATGCACGAAGACGTCTCCGCCGTCGTCGCGGGAGAGGAAGCCGAAACCCTTCTCACTGTTGAACCACTTGACCTTGCCGGTAGGCACGTCTGTCCTCGTCTTCGAAATCGTCCGGGTGGCCGGTCTGCCACTACGGGGAGAAGCAACGGATCCGAATAAAACACCGGCGGGCCGCTCGACCCGCCGCAACAAGATTAATGATCCACGTCCGGGTGACAAGACGCCCCGGGACCGCACCCCCGTGTGCCGCGCGCGGCCTGCCACGGAACTACCCTGTCCCGGTGACCAGTGAAACGTCCCGCCCGGGAGATCTCCTCGTGCGCGTCGGCGCCGCCGTCTTCGCCGTCGGCGCGGTGGCGACGCTCGTGACCATCACGCCGCTGTTCCTCGGCTGGGACCCGCTGCCCACGGCCGCCTACCTCGTCAGCATGCTGATGGGGGTCGGCTTCGCCGTCGCCGGCGCCGGGGTGCTGCGCTCGATCGCGGCGCAGCGGCGCGAGGCGCGGGAGTCGTCCCCCCGCTAGCCCGGCGCGCCGTCCCAGGCCCGGTTCCGGCGCGAGCGCCGCCGGGCTCAGCCCGCGTACGCCTCCAGCCAGGCGGGGAACTCCGTCAGGTCCTCCAGGACGACGTCGGCGCCCGCCTCCCGCAGCTCCTCCGCCGCGCACGGCCCCGTCGGCACGGCCACCGACAGCGCGCCGGCCGCCCGCGCCCCGCGCACGTCGCCCAGGTGGTCGCCGACGTAGACGCCCGCCCCGTGCTCGACCAGCGCCTCGGCCTTGGCCTCCGCCCACAGCCAGCCGACCACCGCGTCCGGGGTGATGCCCAGGTGGTCGAGGTGGAGCTTGGCGTTGGGCTCGTGCTTGGCGGTGACCACGATCGCCTTGCCGCCCGTGCGGTGCACCGCCTCCACCGCCTCCCGGGCGCCGGGCATGGCGAGGGTGGGCTCGATGGCGTGGTCCACGTACAGCTCGCGGTAGCGCTCGGCGGCCCCGTCCAGCTCCTCCTCGGGGAACCAGTGGGCCAGCTCGACCTCCAGCGGCGGCCCGAGGCGGGTGACGGCCAGGTCGGCGTCGATGGGGGTGCCGGTCTCGGCGGCGAGCGCCCGGTAGGTCGCCCGGATGCCGGGGCGGGAGTCGATCAGCGTCATGTCCAGGTCGAAGCCGACCGTCACCGGGCGAGAAGTCATGTCCTTCATTGTGCACTCCGGGCCCGGTCGGCGTACGGCCGGTGCGGGAGGGCCTGGTTAGGTTAACCTAACCGGGCCCTCCCTTCCCCGGACGCCCCGAGGTGCCGATGCCAGCCGCCGCCACCGCCGCCGAGCACGGCGGGGACCTCGGCCCGCGCGCCCCCGCGCGCCGCACGGCCGTCCGCCGGCTGCTGTGGACGGCCGCCGCGGCCGCCGCCCTGGCCGCCGCGGCGGTGCTGAGCCTGGCCGTCGGCAGCCGCGCGATCGCCCCGTCGGAGGTGTACGGGGCGCTGCTGCACGGCGGCGACGGTCCCGCCGCCCAGGTGGTGCGCACCCTGCGCGTGCCCCGCACCGTGCTGGCGGTGCTGGTCGGCGCGGCGCTGGGCATGGCGGGCTGCGTGATGCAGGGCCTGACCCGCAATCCGATCGCCGAACCGGGGGTCCTCGGCGTCAGCCAGGGCGCCGCGCTCGGCGTCGTCCTGGCCATCGCCTGTGCCGGGGTGCACACGCTCACCGGCTACGTCTGGTTCGCCTTCGCGGGCGCGGGCGTCGCGGGCGCCGCCGTCTACCTGGTCGCCGCCCGGGGGCGCGACGGGGCGACGCCGGTGAAGCTGGCCCTGGCCGGCGCCGCCGTCAACGCCCTGCTGTACTCGGTGGTGGCGGGCGTGCTGACCACGCGGGCCGCCACGCTGGACGAGTTCCGCTTCTGGCAGGTCGGCTCGGTGGCCGGGCGCGACGCGGAGGTGATCGGGCAGGTCTGGCCGTTCCTGGCGGTGGGCGCGCTGCTGGCGCTGGGCGTGGCGCGCGGCCTGGACTCCCTGGCCCTGGGCGAGGACATGGCCAGGGGGCTGGGGCAGAACGTGGCGGCGGTGCGGATCACCGGCGGGATCGGCGCCACCGTCCTCACCGGTGCGGGCGTCGCCGCCGCCGGGCCCATCGCCTTCGTCGGCCTGGCCGTGCCCCACATCGCCCGCGCCCTGGTCGGCTCCGGCCACCGCCGGCTGCTGGCGATGTCGGCGCTGCTGGGCCCGGTGGTGCTGCTGGCGGCGGACGTGGTGGGGCGGATCGCGGTGCCGCCGGGCGAGGTCCCGGCGGGCGTGATGACGGCGCTGATCGGGGTGCCGTTCCTGGTGGCGCTGGTGCGCGGGAAGAGGGTGGGCTCGTGACCGCCGCCGGGACCGCGCCGAAGGGGCCGGCCGTCCGGCCCGCCGGGTACGGGCTGGTGCGCCGCGGGCGCGCCTCGTTCCTCGTCCACCGCCGCTCCCTGCTCACCGCCGCCGCCCTGGCCGCCGCCCTGGCCGCCGCCGCCGTCGCCTCGCTCTCCCTGGGCGAGACGGCCACCGCACCCGCCGAGGTGGTGAAGGTGCTGCTGGGGCAGCCCTCGCCCGAGGAACTGGTGGTGGGGACGCTGCGGCTGCCGCGCCTGGTCGTCGGGGTGCTGGTCGGCGCCGCGCTGGCCGTGGCGGGCGGGCTGATCCAGACCGTCGCCCGCAACCCGCTGGCCAGCCCGGAGATCATCGGCGTCACACAGGGCGCGGCCGCCGTGACCGTCGGCGCGATGACCTTCGGCGTGACCTCGTACGCGCTCCTGCCCTACCTCTCCGTCGCGGGCGGGGTGCTGGCCGCCGCGCTGGTCTACCTCTTCGCCTGGCGGCGCGGCATCCACGCGGCCCGCTTCGTCCTCATCGGCCTGGGCTTCTCCGTCGCGCTGCGCTCGGTCACCCAGCTGTTCATGACCAAGGGCGACTTCCTCGCCGCCCAGCAGGCCCAGGTGTGGATGACCGGCTCGCTCAACGGCCGCGGCTGGGAGCAGGCCGGGCCGCTGGGCTGGGCGCTGCTGGCGGCGCTGCCGGCCGTCGTGTGGTGCGCCCGCGCCCAGCGGGACGCCTCCCTGGACGACGGCACCGCCACCGCGCTCGGCGTGCGCCCGGACCGCACCCGCCTGGGGCTGACCGCCACCGGCGTCGTCCTGGCCTCCGTGGCCACCGGCGCCGCCGGGCCGGTGGACTTCGTGGCGCTGCTCTCCCCGCAGATCGCCCGCCGCCTGACCCGCACCGCGCAGGTCCCGCTGGTCGCCACGGCCCTGCTGGGCGCCCTCACCGTCACCCTCGGGGACCTGCTGGCCCGCAGGATGTTCGCCCCCGTCGAGCTGCCGGTCGGGGTGCTGACCGCGGCGATCGGGGCACCGTACCTGATCTGGCTGATCGCCCGTAGCCGCACCGGAGGCACAGCATGACGACCGACGAACCCGCCGGGCCGGACGCCCCCGCGAGCCGGCCGGCCGCCCCCGCGAGCCGGCTGGCCGCCCGCGGCCTCACCCTCGCCTACGAGGACCGCACCGTCGTCGACGGCCTCGACCTGGACGTCCCCGACGGCCGCGTCACCGTCATCGTCGGGCCCAACGCCTGCGGCAAGTCCACCACCCTGCGGGCACTGGGGCGGCTGCTCAAGCCCCGGGGCGGGGCGGTGCTGCTGGACGGCCGGGAGCTGTCGGACATCCCCACGCGGCACATCGCCCGCTCCCTCGGGCTGCTCCCCCAGGCGCCGGTCGCGCCCGAGGCGATCACCGTCGCGGACCTGGTGGCCCGGGGCCGCCGCCCCCACCAGCGCTGGTGGCAGCAGTGGTCGGAGACCGACGAGGCGGCCGTCGCCGAGGCCATGGCCCGCACCGGCGTGACCGGTCTGGCCGGACGCCCCGTGGACGAGCTCTCCGGCGGGCAGCGCCAGCGGGTGTGGATCGCGATGGCCCTCGCCCAGGACACCGAGCTGCTGCTGCTGGACGAGCCGACGACGTACCTCGACATCGCCCACCAGGTGGAGGTGCTCGACCTGGTGCGGCGGCTCAACCGCGAGCGGGGCCGCACCGTGGTGATGGTCCTGCACGACCTCAACCAGGCGGCCCGCTACGCCGACCACCTCGTCGCCCTGCGCGAGGGCCGGATCGCCGCGCAGGGCCCGCCCGCCGAGGTCGTCACCGCCGACCTGGTCCGCGAGGTCTTCGGCCTGGCGGCCGTGGTCGTCCCCGACCCGGTGACCGGCGGTCCGCTGGTCGTCCCCGGCGCCCCCTGGAACTCCCCCACGGCCCCCACACCCGTGACCGCCTCCGGCCCTGGAAAGGCAACCGCATGACTCCCATCCGACGCCGTACGCTCACCGCCCTGGTGCTGGCCGCCGCCCTGGGCCTGTCCGCCTGCGGCTCCGACTCCGGTCCGGGCCCCGGCCCGGACGGGGGCGCCCCCGGCGGCACCCGCGTGGTGGAGACGGCCAACGGCGACGTCGAGGTGCCGGACGACCCCAAGCGCGTGGTCGTCCTGGACACCGCCGAGCTGGACTCGGCCGTCACCCTGGGCGTCAGGCCCGTCGGTTCCACCCGCTCCGACGTCGCCTCCGGCTTCCTGGCGTACCTGCCGCGGGAGAAGGTCGAGGGCATCGAGGACGTGGGCACCATCGCGGCGCCCAACCTGGAGCGGATCGCCGCCCTCAGGCCCGACCTGATCCTGGGCAGCAACGTCCGCGACAAGGACCGCTACGACGAGCTGTCGAAGATC
Organism: Streptomyces desertarenae; assembly: GCF_042681365.1. Lineage (NCBI taxonomy): Bacteria > Bacillati > Actinomycetota > Actinomycetes > Kitasatosporales > Streptomycetaceae > Streptomyces > Streptomyces desertarenae. The sequence goes on from NZ_JBHUFU010000001.1 coordinate 717,995, forward strand.
GCCCCGACCGTCTTCACCGAGACCACCGGCGCCCCGTGGAAGGAGAACTTCCTCCTCCACGCCGACGCCCTGGGCAGGGCGGACGAGGCGCGGAAGGTCGTCGCCGCCTACGAGAGGAAGGCCCGCGAGGTCACCGAGGCCCTCGGCGGCCCCGAGAAGGCGAAGGAGACGACGGTGAGCGTCGTCCGCTTCGTCGAGGGCGCCGACACCCGCATCTACGGCCGGGAGAACTACATCGGCACGATCCTCGCCGACATCGGCGTCGACCGCCCGGCCATCGCCGACGAGGCCCCCGACGGCTTCTCGGTCGACGTCAGCCCGGAGAAGGTCGACCAGGGCGACGCGGACGTCGTCTTCTACACCTCCTACGGCGACCCGGCGAAGTCCGGCGAGGAGAAGGCCGTCGGCGGCCCGCTGTGGAAGGGCATGGAGGCGGTGCGCAACGGCCGCGCCTTCCGCGTGGACGACGAGACCTGGATCCAGGGCATCGGCTACACGGCGGCCGGCACGATCCTGGACGAGATGAAGGGGCACCTCACCCGGGGCTGACCCCGGGCGGGAGCCCCTCAGCCCCTCGGCCGCCGCGCGCGCCAGAGCAGGTACAGCGCGCTGGCGACGGCGGCGGCGCGCAGCGCCCAGGGCCAGGAGGCGGCGAGCTCGTCGCCCAGCGCGCCCCGGGCGACCGGCTCGCCCCAGCGGCCCTCGGTGCGGCCCCACAGCCACACCAGGCCGGCGGCGGCGACCGCGCCGGGGACGACCGCCACCGCCCGCTTGGCCTCCTGGCGGCTCAGCCGGGGCGACCACCAGGCGGCCAGCCAGCCCAGGCCCAGCGGGACCAGCGAGCCCACCACCGCGCCCGCCACCAGCAGGGCGGCCGCCAGCAGTTCCACCGCGCCGCCCCTGCGCGGAACGCGCCCGCCCCCGGCGGCACCCGCGGTGCGGGGGCGCAGCAGCCGCGTCCACGGCCTGCGGGAGGCGGCGGGCGCCTCCCGGGCCACGCCCTCGTCGGCCGCCTCCACCGCCTCGCCCGCCGGCGTTCCCGGGAGCGGCGCCCCGGCCGCCTTCCCCGCCGCGGCCCGCTCCCGCTCCCGCTCCGGGTCCGGCGGCGGCTTGAGGACCTCCGGCAGCTCGATCCCGCCGGTGAAGCCGCCCACCGGCACCTGCCCGCCGGGCGCGTACCGGCCCGCGGGAGGACTGCGCCACCAGTCGGAGCCGCCCTCCGGCGAGCCGCGCTCCCCGGAGCCCGCCAGGTGCGGCGAGGAGGCGGCGGGCGGCGGGGCGGACGGGCCCTGCGCTCCGGCGGGCCGGGCGGTCCCGCCGGATCCCGTGCGCCCGGAGCGCCCGGCGGCCGGACGCGGCGCCCTGGGCTGCGGCACGGCCACACCCGTCCGCGCGACGACGTCCTCGGGCCGCCCGATCCCGTCCAGGATCCTGCGGACCCCGGCCACGGTGTCCGCGCCGCCCGACTCGGCCCGGCGCCGGTCGATGTCGGCGCGCACCCGGCTCACCAGGCGGGCCCGCTCGGCGGCCGACATGGCCGTGCCGTGCGCCAGATCGCCGATCCGGCTCAGATAGTCGAAGACGAGCTGCTCGCTCTCGATGCCCACCGAACTCCCCAGCGGCTCCCGGACCTTGACGCCCCTACGCATCCGACCGTACCGCGCCCCACCGTCGCCGGAGCCGATCGGCGCAGCGTGCCGGTACCGTGGTACGGATGACGCCAGAGCCCGGAGCGCGCCGCCGAGCAGCCCCCCGCACGCTCGCCGACGAGCTGCGCTCCCGTTCCGACGACGCGCTCGCCGAGCTGCTGCGGGCCCGCCCCGACCTCCTCTCGCCCGTCCCCGGCGACCTCTCCCAGCTCGCCACCCGGGCCGGCGCGCGCGTGTCGGTCCTGCGGGCGCTGGAGCGGCTGGACCGGTTCGCCCTCCAGGTCGCCGAGGCGCTGGCCGTCGCCCCCGACCCGTGCCCGTACGAGGAGCTGGCCGCCGGGCTGCCCGGCGGGGAGGCCGAACTACCGCGCGCGCTGGGGCTGCTGCGGGAACGGGCGGTGGTGTGGGGCGGCGACGACCGGCTGCGGCTGGTGCGCACCGCCCGCGAGCTGCTCTCCCCCACCGCGAAGGGCCCCTCCACGACCGGCCTGGGCCCGTCCCTGGCCGAGGCCGCCACCGGGATGTCGCCCGGCCGCCTCCAGGAGATCCTGGCCGCCGCCGGGCTGCCCGCCACCCACGACCCGGTGAGCGCGCTGGCCGCCCTGTCGGGCCTATTCACCGACCGGGAGCGGATGGCCGCCCTGCTGGAGTCGGCGCCCGAGGAGGCCCGGTCGATGCTCGCCAGACTGACCTGGGGCCCGCCGTGGGGCGAGGTCTCCGGCGCCCCCTCGCCCCCGGTGCGCTGGCTGCTGGACCGCGGACTGCTGCTGCCGGCCGCGCCCCGGACAGTCGTCCTGCCCCGCGAGGTGGCCCTGCACCTGCGCGGGGGCCGGATCCACCGCCGCCTGGAGCCGCTGCCGCCGGAGCCGGAGCCGGAGCCGGCGCGCACCCGTCCGCGGGAGGCGGTGGACGGGGCGGCCGCGGGCCAGGCGCTGGCCGCGCTCACGACCGTCGAGGAGCTGCTGACGCTGTGGGGGACGGCGTCCGGGGCGCCGCCCGTGCTGCGGGCGGGCGGCCTGGGCGTGCGGGACCTCAAGCGCACCGCCGTCGCGCTGGACGTGCCCGAGCCGGTCGCCGCCTTCTGGGTCGAACTGGCCTACGCCGCCGGGCTGCTGGCCTCCGACGGCGAGGCGGACGAGCGGTACGCGCCCACGCCCGCGTACGACGCCTGGCTGGAGCTGCCGCCCGAGCGGCGGTGGACGCGGCTGGCCGGCGCCTGGCTGGCGGCCACCCGGCTGTCCGGGCTGGTCGGCGAGCGCGACAGCCGGGGCCGCCCGCTGAACGCGCTCGGTCCCGGTCTGGACCGCGGCCCGGCGCCCGAGCTGCGCCGCCGCACCCTGGCGCTGCTGGCCCGGTGCGCGGACGGGGACGGCGCGGCGGCGGCACCGGAGGCCGACGCGGTGGTGGCCCGGCTGGACTGGGAGTGCCCGCTGCGCGGCGGCCCGAAGCTGCGGGAGCGGATCGTGCGGTGGACGCTGGCGGAGGCGGAGCTGCTGGGCGTCACCGGACGCGGCGCCCTCGCCTCGTACGCGCGCCCCCTGCTGGACGCGGACGCCGGGGCGCACACCGCCCTGGAGGACGGGGCGGAGGACGCGCTGGGCCCGGCCGGCGAGGAGGCCGCCGCCCTCCTGGCCCCCCGCCTCCCCGAGCCGCTGGACCACGTCCTGCTCCAGGCGGACCTGACGGCCGTGGCCCCCGGCCCGCTGCGGCGCCCGCTGGCGGAGACGCTGAACGTGCTGGCCGACGTGGAGTCCAAGGGCGGCGCGACGGTCTACCGCTTCACCCCGCAGTCGGTGCGCCGCGCCCTGGACGCCGGCCGCACCGCCTCCGAGCTGCACTCCTTCCTGACCGCCCACTCGCGCACCCCCGTCCCGCAGCCGCTGGCGTACCTGATCGACGACGTGGCGCGGCGGCACGGGCGGCTGCGGGTCGGCGCGGCCGGGGCGTACGTGCGCTGCGACGACGACGCGCTGCTGGCCGAGATCGCCGCCGACCGCCGCGCCGCCGGGCTGGGCCTGCGGCTGCTGGCGCCGACGGTGCTGGCCGCCAGGGCGGACCCGGGCACGCTGCTGGAGCAGCTGCGCGCCCTGGGGTACGCGCCCGTCTTCGAATCGTCGGAGGGGGACGTGGTGATCCACCGCGCCGACACCCTGCGCACCCCGCCGCGCACCGCCCCCGACCCGGTGCCGGACGGCCCGCCCTCCCCCGACGCGCCGCTGCTGGCCGCCGCCGTGCGCGCCATCCGGGCGGGCGACCTGGCGGCCACCGCCCCGCACCGCCCCCGGCGGCCCGCCCCGGACGCGCCCGACGGCCGTCCGCCGCGCACCACCGCGGCCGACACCCTGCGCACCCTGCGCTCGGCGGCCCGCACGGGGGCGCCGGTGTGGATCGGCCACGTGGGCGCGGACGGCACCGCGACGCAGCGCATCATCGAGCCCGTCCGGGTCGAGGGCGGGTTCGTCACGGCGTACGACCACACCGCCGAGGAGGTCCGCACCTACCCCGTGCACCGCATCACGGGCGCGGCGGAGCTGGCGGACACCGACGACGGCTGAGGCGGGCCGCCCGCGGCGGACGGCCGGGCCGCGCCCCGGCCGTCCGCCGGTCCGATGCGGCACACTGGACGGTCGGCCCCGCGCACCGCCCGTGTGCGGTGCCCCGTCGGAGGCAGGAGGAGCCACGTGACCGGACCGCTCATCGTCCAGAGCGACAAGACCCTGCTGCTGGAGGTCGACCACGAGCAGGCCGAGGCGTGCCGCCGCGCCATCGCGCCCTTCGCCGAGCTGGAGCGGGCCCCGGAGCACATCCACACCTACCGGATCACCCCGCTGGGCCTGTGGAACGCCCGCGCCGCCGGGCACGACGCCGAGCAGGTCGTCGACGCCCTGGTCACCCACTCCCGCTACCCGGTGCCGCACGCGCTGCTGGTCGACGTCGCCGAGACGATGGCCCGCTACGGGCGGCTGCGGCTGCTGCGGCACCCCACCCACGGCCTGGTGCTGGAGACGACCGACCGGCCGGTGCTGGAGGAGATCCTGCGCTCCAAGCGGATCCAGCCCCTGGTCGGCGCCCGCATCGACCCCGACACCGTCGCCGTGCACCCCTCCGAGCGCGGCCAGATCAAGCAGGCGCTGCTCAAGCTGGGCTGGCCCGCCGAGGACCTGGCCGGCTACGTGGACGGCGAGGCCCACCCCATCGAACTGGAGGAGGACGGCTGGGCGCTGCGGCCCTACCAGCGGCAGGCCGTGGAGAACTTCTGGCACGGCGGCTCCGGCGTCGTCGTCCTGCCCTGCGGCGCGGGCAAGACGCTGGTGGGCGCGGGCGCCATGGCCACGGCGAAGGCCACCACCCTGATCCTGGTCACCAACACCGTCTCCGCCCGCCAGTGGAAGAGCGAGCTGGTGCGGCGCACCTCGCTGACCGAGAACGAGATCGGCGAGTACAGCGGCGCGAAGAAGGAGATCCGCCCGGTCACCATCGCCACGTACCAGGTGCTGACCACCAGGCGGAAGGGCGTCTACCCCCACCTGGAGCTGTTCGACTCCCGCGACTGGGGCCTGATCGTCTACGACGAGGTGCACCTGCTGCCCGCGCCGGTGTTCAAGTTCACCGCCGACCTCCAGGCCCGCCGCCGCATCGGCCTGACGGCCACCCTGGTGCGCGAGGACGGCCGCGAGGCGGACGTGTTCTCCCTCATCGGCCCCAAGCGCTTCGACGCGCCCTGGAAGGAGATCGAGGCGCAGGGGTACATCGCCCCGGCCGACTGCGTGGAGGTCCGGGTCGACCTCACCGACTCCGAGCGGCTGGCGTACGCGACGGCCGAGTCGGAGGAGAAGTACCGCTTCTGCTCCACCACGGCCTCCAAGCGGCGCGTCACCGAGGCGCTGGTGCGCCGCCACGCCGGCGAGCAGACCCTGGTCATCGGCCAGTACATCGACCAGCTCGACGAGCTGGGCGAGCACCTGGGCGCACCCGTGATCAAGGGCGACACCGGCAACGCGCAGCGCGAGAGGCTCTTCGACGCGTTCCGCTCCGGCGAGCTGTCGGTGCTGGTGGTCTCCAAGGTCGCCAACTTCTCCATCGACCTGCCCGAGGCCACCGTCGCCATCCAGGTGTCGGGCACCTTCGGCTCCCGGCAGGAGGAGGCCCAGCGGCTGGGGCGCGTGCTCCGCCCGAAGGCCGACGGGCACGAGGCGCGCTTCTACTCCGTCGTCGCCCGCGACACCGTCGACCAGGACTTCGCCGCCCACCGCCAGCGCTTCCTGGCCGAGCAGGGCTACGCCTACCGCATCGTGGACGCCTCGGAGATCCTCGCGGACGAGGCGGAGGCGGACGGCGTCGGGTAGCCTCCCCCGCTCCCGGTTCCAGGGGAGGAGCGGGGAGGCGCGAGCCGTACCCGCCGGTCGAGCCGTACGGGACGGGGACGCAGGACGTCGGCGACGGCGACCGCGTGTACTGGGAGACCTGCGGCACCCCGGACGGCAGGCCCGCCCTCGTCGTCCACGGCGGGCCGGGCTCCGGCTGCGGGACGGGCGCCCGCCGCCTGTTCGACCCCGAGCGGTACCCGGAGCGGGTGCCGCAGATCGTGGCCTCCGGCGTCACCGCCGCCCGCCGCTCGGAGACCGGCTGGCTCCACCGGGGTGGCCCGCTTCCTCCCCGAGCAGTGGGAGCGCTTCGCGGCCGGGGTGCCGGACGCGCCGCGCGACGGCGACACCGCCGAGCTGCTGGGGGGCGTACGCACGGCTGACGGAGCACCCGGACGCCGCGGTGCGGGAGAGGGCCGCCGCCGACTGGTGCGCCTGGGGGACGCGGTGGTCTCCGGCGGGCCGTACGCCGGGCCCGCCCCGTACGGCGGATGCCCCTCGGCCGCCCGGCTGGCCGTGGTGCGGATCTGCGCCCACCACTTCTCGCACGGCGCGTGGCCGGGGGAGGGCGCGCTGCTGCGGGGCGCGGGGCGGCCGGCGGGCATCCCGGGCGTCCTGGTCCACGGCCGGCTCGACCCGAGCAGCCCGCTGGAGACCGCGTGGCGGCCGGCCCGCGCCTGGCCGGACGCGGAGCCGGCCGTCGTCGGCGCCGAGGACCACCTCGGCGGCCCCGCCACCCGCGCCCGCGTGCTGGAGGCGCTGGACGGCTTCGCCCGGCGGTGACGCCCTCACCCCCGGGGGGGTCCGCCGTTCCGGCCGGCACCGGCCCGGTCGCCTCCTGCGGGCGCCCCGGCGGAGGGCGGGAGGCGGGGTCCGCCCGCGCCGGGGGGCTCCGGCCGGACGTCCCGGCGCAGCCGCCACGCCGCGTACGCCCCCAGCCCCAGGGCCAGGAGCGGGTACGGGGAGGCGAGGGGCTGCTGCCACCAGGGCAGGTGGAGGTCGAGGTCGCCGGAGTGCGGGACGAGCCAGTGGGAGCGGGCCGTGAACAGCGCCGCGACCGCGTACGCGCACAGCGGCCACCGGCCGCGCGGACCGGCCAGGACGGCGAGCAGGGGCACGCACCACACCCAGTGGTGCGACCAGCTGATCGGCGAGACCAGCAGCGCCGTGCCCGCGGCGGCCAGCACCCCCCACGCCTCCCGGCCGGACAGGTGTGCGCGGCGGGCGAGCCACAGGCCCAGCAGGCCGGCCGCGGCCGCGGGCACCGCCCACCACAGCCCCGGCTCGGGGGTGTGCAGGACGCGGGCCACCAGCCCCTGGAGGGACTGGTTGTCGACGATCCACGCCTTGCCGACCCGCCCGGTCTCGAACATCCGCCGCGTCCAGAAGTCCGCGCTCGCGCCGGGCAGGGCCGCCGCCCCCAGCGCCACCGTCCCGGCGAAGCCCGCCAGCGCGGTCAGCCCGGCCCGGATCCGGCCGGTCAGCAGCAGGTGGACGGCGAAGATCGCGGGGGTGAGCTTGATCCCGGCCGCGACGCCGATGGCCAGGCCCTTGCCGCGCGCCCCGTCCGGGCGCGTCAGGTCCCACAGCACCAGGCAGGCCAGGGCGAGGTTGATCTGGCCGAAGAGCAGGGTCTGGAAGACCGGTTCCAGCCACACTCCCAGTGCCGTGGCGGCCACCGGCACGACGGGGTTCGTGCGCCGTCCGGCCAGCCGCAGGGAGAGGTGGACCAGCAGGGCGAGCAGGGCGACGTTGCCGACCGCGAAGAGCGCCTGGGCGACGGGCAGGGGCGGCACGGCGACGGGGACGAACAGCAGCGCGGCGAAGGGCGGGTAGGTGGCGGGCAGCCTCCACTCGGTGACGGTGAAGCCGTACAGGTCGCTCCCCTCGACGACGGCCCGGCCCTCGGCGCGGTAGACGAGGAGGTCCACCAGCGGGTTCGGCTGCGCCGCGCAGAGGGCCGCGAGGACGGCGAGGGAGACGGCGAGCAGGGCGACGGCCGCGTACGCGCGCAGCCCGGTGCGGGGGCGGGCGGCGTCGGCGTCGGGGGTGGGCGCGGTGGGCACTCGGCCGCCTCCTGGTCGTTCCGGTCCGCCGGTGTCGGCCGCCGGTCGTCACCGGCCGCGGAGCGACCCTAACGGACGTTCCGAAGCGCCCGGAACGCCCGTCCCGCCTCCGTGCGCCTCAGGCCCCGGCGGCGGTTCCGGACGGCCGCCGCCCGCGGGTGCCGCGGCCCTCGCCCTCGCCGTCGCGCTCGTCGTCGCGCTCGTCGTCGTCCTCGTCGCGCGCCTCCGCGTAGTCGCCGAGGACGGCGACGTCGAAGGCGGCGCCGGCGAAGACGGAGATCGCCCGGACGGCGTCGCCCAGGAGGTGCCTGCGGTGGCGGTGCCCCCCGCCGTCGGCGTGCGGGCCGGACGCGCCGAGCGCGGTGGCCCCCGACGCGGGGCCGCTGGAGGCCTGGGAGGGGATGGATGCGCTGTTCATGGCTCCATGGATTTCCGGTTTGGCCCGATTGGTCCACTTCCATCCTAGGCCCCGTCACGGCTTTCCTCCGCCCGCAACCCAAAGGGCCCGCCCGCCTTCCCGGCGGCGGATACCCGCTCGCCCGCCCGGGCGGGGAGGGTTACAATCACGCCTCTCCCGCCTCCCGCGCCGCGGTGGCACACGAGCCGCGCGAGTCCGCGCGGCCCGTCCGCCGCACCGCCGGGGAGGAGCCGGCCGGTCGGTACCGGCCGGCCGACCGCGCCCCTCGACGGCGAAGCCCCCGTCCGGCCCCGCGGTCCCTTCCGCCCCAGTCGTCCACCGCACCCGGTGCGCGGCTCCCCCGCACCCCGCCGTGCCGGGCCGCCCCGCTCCGCCGTGCGCACCCACCGGAGGCTCCGCCGTGCCCTCGCGCACTCCCGACCAGCACACCGCTCACCGCACCGACCGGCCCGCCGGGTCCACCGGGCAGTCCGCCGGACCCGCCGGCCCGCTGGAGCGCGAGCGTGCCCACCTCGCCGCCTCCCGGGCCGCGCTGCGCGCCATGCGCGAGGACGTCGAGGCGCTCGACATCTCCGACGTCACCGCCAACTGGGTGAACGCCGAGGTGCTCCAGCGCCAGATCGACGCCCGCATCGAGGCCCTGGCCGACCTCTCCGGCACCCCGCTGTTCTTCGGCCGCCTGGACCTCGTACCGGACCCGGAGCCGGCCCGCTACTACATCGGCCGCCGCCACGTCCACGACGCCGACGGCGACCCGATGGTCGTCGACTGGCGCGCCCCCGTCTCCCAGCCCTTCTACCGCGCCTCGCGGAAGGACCCGCAGGGCGTCGGGCTGCGCCGCCGCTTCGGCTACACCGGCGGCGAGCTGACCGCCTACGAGGACGAGGACCTGACCGACCCGGAGGAGACCGAGCAGGTCAGCGCGCTGCTGAAGCGGGAGATCGAGCGCCCGCGCGTCGGCCCGATGCGCGACATCGTGGCCACGATCCAGCCCGAGCAGGACGAGATCGTCCGCACCGGCATCGAGGGCACGGTCTGCGTCCAGGGGGCGCCCGGCACCGGGAAGACGGCCGTCGGCCTGCACCGCGTGGCGTACCTGCTGTACGCGCACCGCGAGCGGCTGGCCCGCACCGGGACGCTGGTCATCGGTCCGAACCGGTCCTTCCTGCGCTACATCGAGCAGGTGCTGCCCGCCCTGGGCGAGCTGGCGGTGCGGCAGACGACGGTGGAGGACCTGGTCACCGGCGCCACCGGCGTGGAGGTGCGCGGCACCGACGACCCGGAGGCCGCCCGGATCAAGGGCGACGCCCGCATGGCCGAGGTGCTGCGCCGCGCGGTCCGCGCGGGGGTGGCGATGCCGACCGAGCCGTGCGTCGTGGTGCGCGGCTCGCGGCGCTGGCGGATCCCGGCGCACGAGCTGGAGGAGATCGTCCGCGAGCTGCTGGACCGCGGCATCCGCCACGGCGCCGCCCGCGAGGCCCTGCCGCAGCGCGTCGCGCACGCCGTGCTGACGCGGATGGAGCGGGCGGGCGAGGCGCCGGACGACCGGGTGCAGGACGCGGTCGCCCGCACCCCGGCGGTCAAGGCGGTCGTCAAGGCGGTGTGGCCGGAGGTGGACCCGGCGAAGCTGGTGCTGCGCCTGCTGTCGGACGCCGCTTTCCTGGCCGAGCAGTCGGAGGGACTCCTGACCGACGAGGAGCGCAAGGCGATCCTGTGGGCGAAGCCGCCGCGCGGGGTGCGGTCGGCGAGGTGGTCGGCGGCCGACGCCGTGCTGATCGACGAGGCCGCCGACCTGGTGCGGCGCACCCCCTCGCTCGGCCACGTCGTCCTCGACGAGGCGCAGGACCTCTCCCCCATGCAGTACCGCGCGGTGGGGCGCCGCTGCGCGACGGGCTCGGCGACGGTCCTGGGCGACCTGGCGCAGGGCACCACCCCGTGGGCGACGGCGAGCTGGGCCGAGGCCCTGTCCCACCTGGGCAAACCGGAGGCGGCGGTGGAGGAGCTGACGCGGGGCTTCCGCGTGCCGCGCGAGGTCATCTCCTACGCCTCCCGGCTGCTGCCGCACATCGCCCCGGGCCTGTCCGAGGCGACGTCGATCCGCGAGGCGGCGGGCTCCCTGCGGGTGCGGCCGGCGGCGGTGGAGGAGCTGGACGCGGCGGTGGTGGACGCCTGCCGCGCGGCGCTGGCGAAGGAGGGCTCGGTCGGCCTGATCGCCGCCGACGCCCGCCTCCCGGCCCTGACCGAGGCGCTGGACGCCGCCGGCCTCCCCCACCTCGTCCCCGGTGCGGAGACGGACGCCGGCACCCGGCTCACCCTCGTCCCGGCGAGGCTCGCCAAGGGCCTGGAGTACGACCACGTGGTCCTGGACGAGCCGGCGGCCGTCGTGGACGGCGAGCCGGACGAGCGCACCGGTCTGCGGCGCCTGTACGTGGCGCTGACGCGTGCGGTCTCCGGCCTCGCCGTCGTCCACGCCGCCCCCCTGCCGGAGCCGCTGGCCGGCGGCGCGGGGGGTGGCGGGAGCGCCTGAGGGCCCCGCGTCCCCGTCCCGGGAAGCGCGGGCCGGACCGGGCCGCCTCCGCGGCGGCGCCCGGCCGAGGGCTCAGACCCGGCCGGCCACGGCCGGGGACCGGCCGTCCAGCAGGCCGCGCCAGACCCGGACCGCGTCCGGGTCCACCGGGGCGTCCCAGCCTCCGGCGCGGGCTGCGCCGCCGATGTGGAAGGCGGTGACGCCCGCCGCGCGCAGCGCGGGGACGTGGTCGAGGAGGAGGCCGCCGCCGGCCATCAGCAGCGGCCGGTAGCCGGGTTCGCCGGCCGCCGTGCGGGCGGCCTCGGCGCACAGCACGTCCAGGCCCGCCGCCACGCCGTCCGGCGAGCCGGCGGTGAGGTAGGTGTCCAGGCCGGGCAGGCCGTCGAGCCGTTTGCGCAGCACGCCGCGGTCGGCGCAGCCGTCGATGGCGCGGTGGAAGGTCCAGCGGCAGCCGGGCACGGCGTCCAGGAGGGCGCCGATCGCGGCGAGGTCGGGGGTCCCGGTGTCGTCGAGGAAGCCGAGCACGAACTCCTCGGCGCCCTCGGCGCGCAGTGCGCGGGCGCGCCGGCACAGTGCGTCGAGCGCATCGGGGCCGCCGGCGGCGAAGCCGTCGGCGGCGCGCAGCATCACGCGGACGGGCAGGTCGACGGCTGCGCGCACGGCGGCGAAGACCGCGGGGTCCGGGGTGAGGCCGCCGGCGGACATGACCGCGGCGAGCTCGACGCGGTCGGCGCCGCCCTCCCGCGCGGCGACGGCGTCCCGGGCGTCGAGCGCGATCACTTCCAGGATTGGTCTAGACATATAGCGGAGCCTGCCACACCGCCGGACACGGTGGGAAGGAGCGCCCCACAATTGGCGCCATGTCCACCCCCGAAAGCCGCCATCCGGCCCACGAGGACCTCCGCGAGCGCTGGACCCGCACCCTCCTGGCCGTCCGCCGCCCGGACGTCTCCCCCGGCGACGTCCCGTCCCCGTACGCCTACGCCGACGACCTGCTCGCCCGCTGGGCCGAGCCCCACCGCCGCTACCACACCACCGACCACCTGGTCGCCGTGCTGGACCGCGTCGGGCTGCTCTCCGCGCACTGCACCGGACCGGACGCGGTGGCGGCCGCGACCCTGGCGGCCTGGTTCCACGACGCGGTCTACCTGCCCGAGCGCTCCACCAACGAGGAGCGCAGCGCGCGCCTGGCCGAGCGCGCCCTCCCCGAGGCGGGCGTCCCGGCGGCACTGGCCGCCGAGGTCGCCCGGCTGGTCCGCCTGACCGCCACCCACGACCCCGCCCCCGGCGACACCGCCGGCGAGGTGCTGTGCGACGCCGACCTCGCCGTCCTGGCCGGGACACCGCAGGAGTACGCGGCCTACGCCGCCGCCGTCCGCGAGGAGTACGCCTTCGTGCCCGACGACGCCTTCCGCGCCGGCCGCGCCGACGTGCTGCGCCGGCTCCTCGACCTGCCCGCCCTGTTCCGCACCCCCTACGGCCGCGACCACTGGGAGCACAGGGCCCGCCGCAACCTGGCCGCGGAACTGGAGCTGCCGGCCTCCTGAGGGCACGCCGTCCGCGCCGCCGGACGGACACCGCGAACCGCCGGCGGGAGCGGTCCGGCGCAGCCGGACCGGCGGGAACGCGCGAACGGGCCGGCGGGAATGCGCAACCCCCCGGCGGTGTTGGTCCCGGGCATGCCACACCCCGACACCCCGCCCTCCGCCAGCGGTCACACCCCGCGTTCCCGCGCCCGCATGCCCCTGGCCGTGTACGTCCTCGGCCTGTCCGTCTTCTCCCTGGGCACCTCGGAGTTCATGCTCTCCGGGCTGCTCCAGCCGCTCGCCCGCGACCTGGGCGTGTCCATACCGCAGGCCGGACTGCTGGTCTCCGCCTTCGCCGTCGGGATGGTGGTGGGGGCACCGGTGCTGGCCGCGGCGACGCTGCGGCTGCCCCGGCGCACCACCCTCATCGCCCTGCTGGCCGTCTTCGGGCTGGGGCAGGTGGCCGGGGCACTGGCGCCGACGTACGGGACGCTGTTCGCCTCGCGGGTGGTGAGCGCGCTGGCGTGCGCCGGGTTCTGGGCCGTGGGCGCCGCGGTGGCCGTGTCGCTGGTGCCGCCGGGCATGAAGGCGCGGGCGATGGCGACGATGATCGGCGGCCTGAGCGTCGCCAACGTCATCGGGGTGCCCGCCGGGGCGCTGCTGGGGCAGCACGCCGGCTGGCGCTCGGCGTTCTGGGCGGTGGCCGCCCTGGCGGCGGTCGGCCTGGTCGGCGTGGTCACGCTCGTCCCGCGCACCGGGCCGCCCACGGGCGACGACCGTCCGGTGCTCCGCCGCGAGCTGCGGATCTACCGGGACGGCCAGGTGTGGCTGGCCCTGGTGATCACCGCGCTCAACGCCGCCGCCACCTTCTGCCTCTTCTCCTACCTCTCCCCCCTGCTCACCGACACCGCCGGTCTGGACGAGGGCTGGGTGCCCACCGTGCTGGCGCTGTTCGGCGTCGGCGCGCTGATCGGGTCGGCGACCGGCGGCCGGGCCGGCGACCGGAACCTGTTCGGGACGATGTACGGGGGCATGGCCGCCACCACCGCCGTCCTGGCCCTGCTGGCGCTCACCGCGCACGTGCCGGCGGCGGCCGTCGGGCTCGCGCTGCTGCTGGGGGTGACGGCCTTCTTCACCGCCCCGGCCATCAACGCCCGGATGTTCGACGTGGCGGGCTCCGCCCCCACCCTGGCGGGCGCGACGACGACCTCCGCGTTCAACCTGGGCAACACCATCGGCCCGTGGGTCGGCGGCCTGGTGATCACCGCGGGCTGGGGCTACACGGGCGTCTCCTGGGTCAGCGCCCTGCTGGCGGCCGCGGCCGTCGGCGCGACGGTCGCGGCCGCCCGGTGGCACCGGCGCACCGCCGCCTCCCGCGTGGTGGCCGGCGCCCCCGGGGGCGCCTCCGCGAAGGAGCCGGTCACCGAGGCGAAGGGCTGAGGAGGGCCGGGCGGTAGCGCGGGCGTTTTCCGGGCACCTGGCTTTTCGAGGGTGGCGCTACCCTCGGGGGCCAAAGCCCCGGAGCAGACCGGTCCGTGGTCGCCCCTCCGTCCGGAGGGGCGCGGTGAGAACGGAAGGACGCGTCACGTGGACGTGCGCACCAGGAACAACATCACCGTCACCGGCCGGGAGGGCGGCCCCGTACTCCTGCTCGCGCACGGCTTCGGCTGCGACCAGAACCTGTGGCGGCTGGTGGTGCCCACCCTCGCCGAGGAGTTCACCGTGGTCCTCTTCGACCACGTGGGCTCCGGGCGCTCGGACCCGGCCGCCTGGGACGCGGAGCGCTACTCCTCGCTGGCCGGGTACGCGGAGGACGTCCTGGAGATCTGCCGCGAACTGGACCTGCGGGACGTGGTGTTCGTGGGCCACTCCGTCAGCTCCATGATCGGGGTGCTGGCGGCCGTGCGGGAGCCGGAGCGGTTCGCCAAGCTGGTCCTGCTCACCCCCTCCCCCTGCTACATCGACGACGGCGACTACCGGGGCGGGTTCAGCCGGGAGGACATCGAGGAGCTGCTGGAGTCCCTGGACAGCAACTACCTGGGCTGGTCGGCCGCGATGGCGCCGGTGATCATGGGCAACCCGGACCGGCCGGAGCTGGGCGAGGAGCTGACCAACAGCTTCTGCCGCACCGACCCGGAGATGGCGCGCGTCTTCGCCCACACCACGTTCCTCTCCGACAACCGCGAGGACCTGGAGGGGGTGCGCCTGCCGACGCTGGTGATCGAGTGCCTCCAGGACGCGATCGCCCCGCGCGAGGTGGGCGCCTTCGTCCGGGACCGGATCGCCGGCAGCACCCTGGTGACCCTGGACGCCATCGGGCACTGCCCGCAGCTGAGCGCCCCCGAGGCCACCGCGGAGGCGATCGCCTCCTTCGCGAGGGACCGATGATGTGCAGTACGGGGCCCGGCCCGGGCCCCGGAGGGGACGGCGGGGGCGGCGCCTGCGACGACGCCGCCTTCTCCGCCCTGCTGGAGGACAGCGTGGAGGACCTCTACGAGAACGCCCCCTGCGGCTACCTGTCCACCCTCATGGACGGGAGGATAGCCAAGGTCAACACCACGCTGCTGAACTGGCTCGGCCGCACCCGCGAGGAGCTGGTCGGCCGCCGGTACTTCTCCGACCTGCTCACCGTCGGCGGCCGCCTCTACCACGAGACGCACTTCGCGCCGCTGCTGCGGATGCAGGGCCACATCGGCGGGATCGCGCTGGAGATGAAGGCCGCCGACGGGACGCGGCTGCCGGTGCTGGTCACCTCCACCGTCAAGACCACCTCCGACGGCCGGCCCCTGCTGATCCGCACCACCGTCTTCGACGCCCGCGACCGCCGCTCCTACGAGCGCGAGCTGCTGCGCGCCCGCCGGGAGGCCGAGCGCGAGCGCGAGAACGCCCAGCGGCTGGCCCGGACCCTCCAGCGGAGCCTGCTGCCCCCGGCCCTGCCCGAGGTGCCGGGGACGGAGCTCGCCTCGCACTACCACACCGCCTCGGCCGACGAGGTCGGCGGCGACTTCTACGACGTGTTCCCGCTCGCCGACGGCCGGTGGGGCCTCTTCCTGGGCGACGTGACCGGCAAGGGCGCGGGCGCGGCGGCCGTCACCTCCCTGACCCGCTACACGCTGCGCGCCGCGAGCGTCTACGACCCCGACCCGGTCACGGTGCTGGGCAACCTCAACACCGTCCTGGAGCACGAGAGCCGCGGCAGCGACCCGCGCTACTGCACCGTCGTCTTCGGCGTGCTCACTCCCGGTGAGCGGGGCTGCTCCCTGACCCTGGCCTCCGGCGGCCACCCCCCGGCCCTGCTGCTGCGCTCCGACGGCACCGCCGACTACCTGGCGACCCCCGGCGGCCAGCTCGTCGGCGCGCTGCCCCGAGCCCGCTTCGCCACCACCACCGTGCACCTGGGCCCCGGCGACACCGTGGTGCTCTACACCGACGGGCTGACCGAGGCCCGCACCGACGACCAGGGCGGCCGCTACGGCGAGGAGGCGCTGCTGGACTTCGCCGGCGAGCTGGCGCCGGCGGGGGCGGCGGCCGCCGTCGCGGCCGTCGCCCGGCTGCTGGACGGCTTCGGCGAGGGCCTGGAGGACGACACCGCCGTGCTGGCCCTCGGCGTCCCCGGGAGCGCCGAGGCCGCCGCCGGGGGCAGCGCGTCCTCCGCCGTCCCGCGCGGCGGCGCGGCGCGGACCGTCAGGACGGTGTGACCGCCGCACCACCCGCGTCCGGCGCGGCCTGGGGGACGGCCCGGACGCGCGGCGGCCTGCGCCGCCGCAGCCCCGCCTCCGTCAGCCGCCGCAGCAGCTCCTTGCTGCCCACCTCGACCGCGCCCAGCCCCACGGCCCGCTCGTAGCGCTCCTCGGGCACGTCGTAGTGGTCGCGGTCGAAGGCGCGGCGCGGGCAGCCGAGGGCGGCGGCGAACGCGTGCAGCTCCTCGTGGGAGACGTCGCTGACCAGGTGCGACCACATCCGGCCGTGGCCGGGCCAGACCGGCGGGTCGATGTAGACGGTCACCGGACGCTCCCCAGCTCCCCGACCGGCGCCACCGCCGTCGCCGTCCTGGCGCACACCCAGTGCGGGTCCGGGCCGAGCTCGGGCTCGACGTCCAGGGCGTGCTCCTCGGGACCGTGGCACACCGGGCAGTCCGGCCAGCGGCCGTGGCGGTCCAGCAGCGCGTCCTGGACGTCCTGGGCGATCAGGCCCGCCACGAAGGAGACGCCCTCGGGCCACTGCTCGACCCACCAGCGCCGGTGCGAGACGGCGTCCTCGACCAGCGAGACGACCTCGGCCCCCGCGATGCCGCAGGCGGTGAGGTCGGCGAGGACGAGGGCCCGGCCGGTGTGGAGGGCCCGCTCCAGGCCGCCGGGGGCGCCGGAGCCGTCGGGGGCGTCGGGATCACGGGGGTGCTCGCTCATGACCCTCCCATTGGACCAGACGCGCCCCGCCGGCCGCGATCGCCTCCGGCGGCGGGCCCGCGGGCACCCTTGACGGCCTCCGCGGCTGAAAATACCTTCCTTCCGTGACCAATACACTGAAGGAAACTTTCGCCGGTCCGGTCCGCGGCACCGTGCCGGGCCGCACCCCCAGCCCCCCGGGGCCCGCCGCCCTCGCCGCCAAGGTGCGCACCATGGCGCCCTCCATGACCCGGTCCATGCAGCGCGTCGCCGAGGCCGTCGCCGGCGATCCGGCCGGATGCGCGCAGCTCACCGTCACCGGCCTGGCCGAGCGGACCGGCACCAGCGAGGCCACCGTCGTGCGGACCTCGCGCCTGCTGGGCTACCCCGGCTACCGGGACCTGCGGCTGGCGCTGGCCGGGCTCGCCGCGCAGCAGGCGTCCGGCGCGGCCCCCTCGGTGACCGCCGACATCGCCGTGAACGACCCCATCGAGGACGTCATAGCCAAGCTCGCCCACGACGAGCGGCAGACCCTCGCCGACACCGCCGCCGGACTCGACCCGGGACAGGTCGAGGCGGCCGTGCACGCGATGGCCTCCGCCCGCCGGATCGACGTCTACGGGGTGGGCGCCTCCTCCCTGGTCGCGCAGGATCTGGTGCAGAAGCTGCTGCGCATCGGGCTGGTCGCGCACGCGCACCCCGATCCGCACCTGGCGGTCACCACCGCCGTGCAGCTGCGCGCCGGGGACGTCGCCGTGGCGGTGACCCACTCCGGCCGCACGGTGGACGTGATCGAGCCGCTGCGGGTGGCCTTCGACCACGGTGCCACCACCGTGGCGGTCACCGGCCGGCCGGACGGCGAGATAGCGCAGTACGCCGACCACGTCCTGACCACCTCCACGGCGCGCGAGAGCGAGCTGCGCCCGGCGGCCATGTCCAGCCGGACCGGCCAGCTCCTGGTCGTGGACTGCCTGTTCATCGGCGTGGCCCAGCGCACCTACGAGACGGCCGCCCCGGCCCTGTCGGCGTCCTACGAGGCGCTGGCCCACCGCCACTCGCCCCGGCAGCGCTGACCGCCGGGCCGCCGGTCCCGCCGGACCGGCGCCCCCGCGCACCACCCGCCACCGGCACGACGAGAGCACGCCGCCCGTCCCGCGGCACCACGCACCGCCCGCCACCCCCCACCTCCGGGCACCGGTACGGGAGGCCGCCCCGGCCCACGGCCGGCCGACGCCCGGCCCACCGAGAACGGAAAGAGCCGCACCCCGATGACCTCCTCCCCGACCGCCTCCGGCAACGGAACCCCCGGCAGCCCCCGGAACGGCGCCCCGCAGGGCCCCTACGACCGGATCCGGGCCGAGCTGGAGACCCTCACCACCGAGGCGTTCCGCAGCGAGCTGTCCGAGATCGACCGGCTGCCCACCCTGGAGATCGCCAGGATCATGAACGGCGAGGACACCACCGTCCCGGCCGCCGTCTCCGCCCAGCTCCCGAACATCGCCGCCGCCATCGACGCCACCGCCGAGCGGATGGCGCGCGGCGGCCGGCTGGTCTACGCGGGGGCGGGCACGGCGGGACGGCTGGGCGTGCTGGACGCCAGCGAGTGCCCGCCGACGTTCAACACCTCCCCCTCCCAGGTCGTGGGGGTGATCGCGGGCGGCCCCGAGGCGCTGGTGCGCGCCGCCGAGGGCGCCGAGGACCGCGGCGACCTGGCCGCCGCCGACCTGGACGGACTGGGCGTGGGCCCCGACGACGTGGTGGTCGGCGTCTCCGCCTCCGGACGCACCCCGTACGCCGTGGGCGCGGTGGAGCACGCGCGCCGGCTGGGCGCGCTGACGGTCGGGCTGTCCTGCAACGCGAACTCGCCGCTGGCGGCGGCCGCCGAGCACGGCATCGAGGTCGTCACCGGGCCGGAGCTGCTGACCGGCTCCACCCGGCTGAAGGCCGGCACCGCCCAGAAGCTGGTGCTCAACATGATCTCGACGATCACCATGATCCGGCTGGGCAAGACGTACGGGAACCTGATGGTCGACGTGCGGGCGTCCAACGAGAAGCTGCGGGCCCGTTCGCGCCGGATCGTCTCGCTGGCCACGGGCGCCGGCGACGAGCGGATCGAGTCGGCGCTGGCCGACACCGACGGCGAGGTGAAGAACGCCATCCTCACCATCCTGGGCGAGGTCGACGGGCCCACCGCCGCCCGGCTGCTGCGGGAGTCGGGCGGACACCTGCGGGCGGCGCTGGAGGCCGCCCGGAGCTGAGCCGGGCCGAGGGCGCCCGGTGACGGGGCCGCCCCTTCCCCGCCCGGACGCGCAGAGGCCTCCGGCCCGCACCGGAAGGGGTGTGCGGGCCGGAGGCCGTGAGCCGGGGCCGGGCCGGGGCCCGGCCCGGCCGGTCCGGGTCAGCGCGTCGTCGTCGCCCGGGGCTCGTCCTCCCCGCCGCGCGCGCCGGAGGCCGCCGGCTCCCAGCACTCCACCCCGGTCAGACCGGGCAGGCGGTCGCGGGTGAAGACGGGGTTGAGGCCGTCGCGCCGCTGGGCGAGGTAGTCGTCCAGCAGCCGGAAGGCGATCACCGACAGCGGCAGGATGGCCAGCAGGTTGACCAGCGCCATGGCGCCCATGGTGACGTCGGCGAGGTTCCACACCACGCTCACCGAGCCCAGCGCGCCCAGGAAGGTGGCGGCCAGCACCAGGCCGCGGTAGCCGAGCATGACCGAGCGCCTGCCGGTGATGAACTCGATGTTGGACTCGCCGTAGTAGTAGTTCCCGATCATGGAGCTGAAGGCGAGCATGAAGACCACCACCGTCAGCAGGTGGCCCGCCCAGCTCCCCAGGGTCTCCTGGAGCGCGGACTGGGTGAGGTCGGCGCCCTGGCGGCCGGAGAGCTCGGGGTTGGTGGAGAGGATGATGAAGGCGGTCATCGAGCAGACCACCAGGGTGTCGAAGAAGACGCCCAGGGTCTGCACCAGGCCCTGCTTGACCGGGTGGGAGGTCTCGGCCGCCGCGGCGGCGTTGGGGGCGGAGCCCAGGCCGGCCTCGTTGGAGAACATGCCGCGGCGCACGCCCTGCTGGATGGCGGCGCCGATGCCGCCGCCCACCACCTCGCGCAGGCCGAAGGCGCCGCCGACGATGTCGGCCATGACGCGCGGCACCTCGGAGACGTTGAGCACGACGACGGCGAGGCCGACCAGCAGGTACACGACCGCCATCACCGGCACGAGCACCTGCGTGACCGAGGCGATCCGCCGCACCCCGCCGAACACGGCGAGGCCCAGCAGCGCCGCCAGCGCCACGCCCGCGACCGGCGCGAACCAGCCGGGGGTCCCGTCGCCGAGCGACCCGGCGGTGACGGTGGAGATGGTGTTGGACTGCACGGCCGTGAAGACCAGCCCGAAGGTCAGGGTGATGATCACGGCGAAGAGCACGCCGAGCCAGCGCCGGCCCAGGCCGCGCTGCATGTAGTACGCGGGACCGCCGCGGTAGGTGCCCTCGCCGCCCTTGCCGCGGTCGCGCACCTTGTACAGCTGGGCGAGGGTGGACTCCACGAAGGAGGAGGCGCCGCCGACGACCGCCATGACCCACATCCAGAAGACCGCACCGGGCCCGCCGACGGTGATGGCGCTGGCGACACCGGCGACGTTGCCGGTGCCGATCCGGGCGGCGGCGGAGATGGTGAAGGCGCCGAAGGCGGAGACGGGCCGGGGCCTGCCGGCCTGGTTCCCGGGCCGCTCCTTCACCACCCGGAGCATCTCCGGGAGCAGCCGGAACTGGAGGGCCCTGGAGCGGAGGGTGAAGTACAGACCCGCCCCGGCCACCAGGGGAATCAGCAGATAGGTCCAGAAGTGGTCGTTGATCTCTACGACCACCGTGTCGATCGTGCTCATTGCGTCGTCCAGGATCGGAGGGGGGGATCGGCTGCGCGGGCCGTCCGCGGCGAGCGGGGGAAGGGCACCTCCGCGAGCGGCCTCCGGGAGGCTATCTGCCGGTCCGGGGCCCGCAACAGTCGGCGTTCCGGTGCCGAATCTCACATTCCGGACAACGGCGAGGGCGGGGGCGGCACCCGAGGGGTGCCGCCCCCGCCCGTGTGCGGGAACCGCGCGTACGGCCGGACGGCCGATCCGCTCGCGGGGACCGGGCGGCGTGCCCGGTCCCCAGGGCGGATCAGAAGTCCATGCCACCGCCCATGCCACCGGCGGCGGCGTCGGCACCGGCCGCGGCCTTCTCCGGCTTGTCGGCGATGACGGCCTCGGTGGTGAGGAAGAGCGCCGCGATGGAGGCGGCGTTCTGCAGCGCGGAGCGGGTGACCTTGGCCGGGTCGATGATGCCCTCGGCGATCATGTCCACGTAGTCGCCGGTCGCGGCGTTCAGGCCGTGGCCCGGGGTCAGGTTGCGCACCTTCTCCACGATGACGCCGCCCTCGAGGCCGGCGTTGACCGCGATCTGCTTCAGCGGGGCCTCCAGCGCGGCCTTGACCGCGGCGGCACCGGTGGCCTCGTCGCCCTCCAGCTCCAGCTTCTCGAAGACGTTGGACGCCTGGAGCAGGGCCACGCCACCACCGGCGACGATGCCCTCCTCGACGGCGGCCTTCGCGTTGCGGACGGCGTCCTCGATGCGGTGCTTGCGCTCCTTGAGCTCGACCTCGGTGGCGGCACCGGCCTTGATGACGGCCACGCCGCCGGCCAGCTTCGCCAGACGCTCCTGGAGCTTCTCGCGGTCGTAGTCGGAGTCGGAGTTCTCGATCTCGGCGCGGATCTGGTTGACCCGGCCGTTGACCTGCTCGCTGTCGCCGGCACCGTCGACGATGGTGGTCTCGTCCTTGGTGATGACGACCTTGCGGGCGCGGCCCAGCAGCTCCAGACCGGCGTTCTCCAGCTTGAGGCCGACCTCCTCGGAGATGACCTGGCCGCCGGTGAGGATGGCGATGTCGCCCAGCATGGCCTTGCGGCGGTCGCCGAAGCCCGGGGCCTTGACGGCGACGGACTTGAAGGTGCCGCGGATCTTGTTGACCACCAGGGTGGACAGGGCCTCGCCCTCGACGTCCTCGGCGATGATCAGCAGCGGCTTGCCCGCCTGCATGACCTTCTCCAGGAGCGGCAGCAGGTCCTTGACCGCGGAGATCTTCTGGTTGGCGATCAGGATGTAGGGGTCCTCCAGGACCGCCTCCATCCGCTCCATGTCGGTGGCGAAGTAGGCGGAGATGTAGCCCTTGTCGAAGCGCATGCCCTCGGTGAGCTCGAGCTCCAGGCCGAAGGTCTGCGACTCCTCGACGGTGATGACGCCTTCCTTGCCGACCTTGTCCATCGCCTCGGCGATCAGCTCGCCGATCTGGGTGTCGGCGGCGGAGATGGAGGCGGTCGAGGCGATCTGCTCCTTGGTCTCCACCTCCTTGGCCTGCTCCAGCAGGGCGGCGGAGACGGCCTCGGTGGCCTTCTCGATGCCGCGCTTGAGGGCCATCGGGTTGGCGCCGGCGGCGACGTTGCGCAGGCCCTCGCGGACGAGCGCCTGGGCGAGGACGGTCGCGGTGGTCGTACCGTCACCGGCGACGTCGTCCGTCTTCTTGGCGACCTCCTTGACCAGCTCGGCGCCGATCTTCTCGTACGGGTCCTCGAGCTCGATCTCCTTGGCGATGGAGACACCATCGTTGGTGATCGTGGGGGCGCCCCACTTCTTCTCAAGGACGACGTTGCGGCCCTTGGGGCCGAGCGTGACCTTGACGGCGTCGGCGAGCTGGTTCATCCCGCGCTCGAGGCCGCGCCGCGCCTCCTCGTCGAACGCGATGATCTTGGCCATGTGAAGTGGTCCTCCCTGGGGTTCCCCATGCCGAAGGCCAGGGGCGGGGTTGGATTTCTCCGGACCGCTCTGGCGCCCGCGACGGACGGCCCTCCAGCCCGGAGGCTCCTTGCTCCGCCGGGCTCTCGGACCTCACCGAACCGGTCCTGCTGCTGTCACTCTCACCTTCAGAGTGCTAACGCCAATGATTAGCACTCGACCCCCGCGAGTGCAAGCGCGTCGGGCGTGCGCGCCCCACGCGCCCGGCCGCACAGACGGGAGGGCAGACGGGAGGCAGACGGGAGGGCCCGCACCCCCTGCCGGGGATGCGGGCCCTCCTGTGCCGTCTCGGTGCTTGTTTCGTCCGTGGTGCGTTGCGTGCGCGGCCCGGCGCTTCAGGCCGTCACGCGGACCATGTCCGCCTGCGGGCCCTTCTGGCCCTGCGAGATCTCGAACTCGACCCGCTGCCCTTCCTCAAGGGTGCGGTAGCCGTCCATCTGGATCGCGCTGTAGTGGACGAACACGTCCGCCCCACCGTCGACCGCGATGAAGCCGTAGCCCTTCTCCGCGTTGAACCACTTGACGGTGCCTTGAGCCATTCCTAACTCCCCTATTGCTGGCCCTTGCACGAATCCGCACTCCGCGGACCCGGGTCAGAAGTCACCCCCCGGCGAGAGGGGGTGTGCGCCGGAACGCGTCGACCGCGGCCGAATGTATCTGGGCGGACGCCCTCCGCAACAGGTCTGTCCGACGAGAATTCCGGTCACGCCGGATTGCCGATAACCAGATGAACGGTGGCGAAGCAGGGCAACTCGGGCCGGGCATAGCGGACCAACACGACAATTGCCGCGGCAAATTCGCGCACAAGTTGTCGCGTTCTCATGGGCGCTGAAGCGCACGTTCGGGGGGAGGCGTGCTCACTCTACCGCTCTTCCGAGGCCGGAATTACCAATTCCGTTCACCACCGGGGACGGGACCGGACCAGGTGGGGCGCACACGCACGCGGCCCCGCCCCCGGCTGGTCGAAGCGCCGGTGGCGGGGCCGCGTGCGCGGGTGGGCGCGGCGCGCCCGTACGGGCCGGAGCCGGCCCGGAGGGGCCGGCCGCGGAGGGGCCGGTCAGCAGCCGCCCGCGACGGCCGGAATGATCGAGACGCCCGCGCCGTCCGGCGTCGCCGTCTGGAGGCCGTCGGCGAAGCGGACGTCGTCGTCGTCGACGTAGACGTTCACGAAGCGGCGCAGCTTGCCGGAGTCGTCCAGCACCCGCGCGGAGATGCCCTGGTGGTTCTTCTCCAGATCGGCGATGACCTCGGCGAGCGTGGCGCCCTCGGCGGACACCTCGGCCCGCCCGCCGGTGTAGGCGCGCAGGATGGTCGGGATACGGACGGTGACGCTCATGCCAGGCCAGCCTCTCGGAAGGAGTCCAGGTTCGGACGGATGATCGCGGACGGTCCGGTGGTCGGGGCCACCGCGTCCAGGGTCTTGAGGCCGTCGCCGGTGTTGAGGACGACGGTGGTCAGGGAGGGGTCCAGGGCGCCCGTCTCGATCAGCTTCCTGGTCACGCCGACGGTCACGCCGCCGGCGGTCTCCGCGAAGATCCCCTCCGTCCGGGCCAGCAGCTTGATCGCGTCGACGACCTGCTCGTCGTTCACGTCCTCCACGGCACCGCCGGTGCGGCGGGCGATGTCCAGGACGTAGGGGCCGTCGGCCGGGTTGCCGATGGCCAGCGACTTGGCGATGGTGTCCGGCTTCACCGGCCGCACCACGTCGTGGCCCTCCTTGAAGGCCCGCGCCACCGGCGAGCAGCCCTCGGCCTGGGCACCGAAGATCTTGTACGGCCTGTCCTCGACCAGGCCCAGGGCCACCAGCTCGCGCAGCCCCTTGTCGATCTTGGTGAGCTGGGAGCCGGAGGCGATCGGGACGACGATCTGGTCCGGCAGCCGCCAGCCGAGCTGCTCGCAGATCTCGTACGCCAGGGTCTTGGAGCCCTCCGCGTAGTACGGGCGGAGGTTGACGTTGACGAAGCCCCAGCCCTCGCCGAGCGGATCGCCGATCAGCTCGGAGCAGAAGCGGTTCACGTCGTCGTAGGTGCCCTCGATGCCCACCAGGTCGCCGCCGTAGACCGCGGCCATCACGACCTTGCCCTGCTCCAGGTCGTGCGGGATGAAGACGCAGGAGCGCAGGCCCGCGCGGGCCGCGGCGGCGCCGACGGCGCCGGCCAGGTTGCCGGTGGAGGAGCACGACAGGGTGGTGAAGCCGAAGGCCCGGGCGGCCTCCACGGCGATGGCCACCACCCGGTCCTTGAAGGAGTGGGTGGGGTTGCCGGAGTCGTCCTTGACGTGCAGCTGCCCGGTGACGCCCAGCTCGCGGGCGAGGTTGTCGGCCTTCACCAGCCGGGTGAAGCCCGGGTTCAGGTTGGGCTTGTCCGCGACGTCGGCCGGCACCGGCAGCAGCGGGGCGTAGCGCCAGATGCTGTTCGGCCCGGCCTCGATGCGCGCCCGCAGCGCCTCGGGGTCGCCTCCGGGCAGGTCGTACGCGATCTCCAGCGGGCCGAAGCAGGCCTCGCAGGCGAAGACCGGCCCGAGCGGGAAACGCTCACCGCACTCGCGGCAGGAGAGCGCCACGGCGGGGCCGAGCGAGATTTCGGTGCTGCTTCCAACAGTCTGCACAGCCATGGATGGCGAGGCCCTTTCTCCTCATCTTCCCCGTGGCGCCTTTCGCCGCGGGCCGGAATTGGCACCTTCCCCACCGTGGCCTCGGACTGTTGTGAACGAGTGCCGGCGGGAGGGTTGCCGGGGCTTCAACGGGCCGTTCCCTCTGCCCCTCTGGATGAGCTGTATGGCACCCGGCCGATACCCTGGCCGGGGCGTTTGTGCACGCCGGCCCCCGAGATGCGGAACACCGGTGTGTCGCCCAAGACTGTAACCGACGCCTTCGGCGGCCACAGGGGCCGTCCGAACCGCGAGACGGAGGCGGACCGGCCGCCCCCGGGTGCGGAAGGGCCCGGGAACACCCGGCGAGCCGCTTCCGGGGCGCCCCGGCGCCCCGCCGGGCAAGCCCCCGGGAGAACCGGGAGAACCTGTCCGTGACCATGCATGAAGGGCCACCGACGGGCAACCAGGATCCGACACCGCGACGGTGCGGACCCGCCCGGAGAACCGTCTCGGGGGCACGGCGGCGGACCGGCACCGCCGGACGTCACCGCGCCACCGACGCGACCGACGCGACCGACGCCGAGAACACTCCGGGAACATCCGGGAAATCCCGGTCCCGCAGAATGCCTGGGACCGGCGGAACCGACCAGGATGCCGAGGACAGGAGGCGCACGTGCTGGATGAGGTCGACCACTGGCTGGAGCGACGCTCATGGAGCGCTGCCGACCGTCCGCTGCCCCGGCTGCTGGCCGCGAAGCGGGCGGCGGGACCGGCGGGCAGCGTGAGCGTGGTGCTTCCGGCGCTGAACGAGGAGGCGACGGTCGGTGACATCGTCGCCGCCATCCGCCGCGACCTGATGACCGAGGACGTGCCCCTGGTCGACGAACTGGTCGTGGTGGACTCCGGCTCCACGGACCGCACCTCGGAGGTCGCGGCCGCCGCGGGCGCCAAGGTGGTGCACCGCGACGAGCTGCTGCCGCGGGTGCCCACCGTGCCCGGCAAGGGCGAGGTGCTGTGGCGCTCGCTGCTGGCCACCAGCGGTGAGATCGTCTGCTTCGTCGACGCGGACCTGCGGGACTTCGACTCCACGTTCGTCTCGGGGATCGTCGGCCCGCTGCTGACCGATCCGCCGCTGGCGATGGTCAAGGCGATGTACGACCGCGCCTTCGGCGACAGCAACGTCGGCGGCGGCCGGGTCACCGAGCTGGTGGCCCGTCCCCTGCTCAACCTGTACTGGCCGCAGCTGGCGGGCTTCGTCCAGCCGCTGGGCGGCGAGTACGCGGCCCGCCGCTCCCTGCTGGAGCGGCTCAGCTTCCCCGTCGGCTACGGCGTCGAGCTGGGCCTGTTGATCGACGCGCTGCACACCGTCGGGCTGGACGCGCTCGCCCAGGTCGACGTCGGGGTGCGCAGGCACCGCAACCAGGACGGGCTGGCGCTGGGCCGGATGGCCGCCGCCATCCAGCGCACCGCCCACGCCCGGCAGGCGCGCGGGGGCCTGGTACGCCCGGTGCTGACGCAGTTCGACCGCTCGCCGGAAGGGGGCTTCACACCGCACTCCCATCCGGTGGACACCGAGGAGCGCCCGCCGATGCGCACGGTCCCGGAGTACACCAGCCGCCGCGCGGCCTGAGCGCCGCGCGGCTCCGCGGCCGGGGCGGCCGGTGGCGGCCTGCGCCGGCCGCGGGGCCGGCCGCGGCCGGGTGTGACGGGAACCGCACGTTTGCACGGTCCGGACAGCGGCTAGGTTCCGAGCATGGTCACTCGGCACCAGGTACTCGTCGCGTCCAATCGCGGGCCCGTCTCCTACTCCGTCGGGGAGGACGGCTCGCTGACGGCCAAACGCGGCGGCGGAGGGCTGGTCTCCGGGCTGTCGGCGGTCAAGGGCGACGCGATGTGGGTCTGCGCGGCGCTGGGCGACGGCGACCGCGAGGCGGTGCGGCGCACGCGGGGCGCCCTGGACCCGTCCGACACCGGCGGCCAGACGGTGCGGATGCTGGACATCCCGGCGGAGGTCTTCTCCGACGCCTACAACGGCATCGCCAACTCCGTGCTGTGGTTCGTCCACCACATGCTCTACCAGACCCCGCTGGAGCCCGCCTTCGACACCGCGTTCGAGCGGCAGTGGCGCTCCTACGAGGCGTACAACGCGGCCTTCGCCGACGCCCTCGCCGAGGAGGCCGCCGAGGGCGCGGCCGTCCTGGTGCAGGACTACCACCTCACCCTCGTCCCCGGGATGCTCCGCGAGCGCCGGCCCGACCTGCGCATCGGCCACTTCTCCCACACCCCCTGGGCGCCGGCGGACTACTTCCGGATGCTGCCGGACGACCCCGACGGCGGGATCGCCGCCCAGGTGCTGCGCGGCGTCCTCGGCGCCGACCGCGCCGCCTTCCTCACCCAGCGCTGGGCCAACGCCTTCACCGACTGCTGCGTGAGGCTGCTGGGCGCGGAGGTCGCCGTGGGCGAGGACGGCGAGATGGTCGTCACGCACGAGGGACGCCGGACGCGGATAGGCGTCCACGGGCTGGGCGCCGACGCCGGCTTCCTGCGCGAGCGCTCCCGCCGGCCGGACGTGGACGAGCGGATGGCGGCCCTGCGCGAGCAGATCGGCCGCGCCCCGGACGGCGCGCCGCGCAAGGCGATCGTCCGGGTGGACCGCACCGAGCTGTCCAAGAACATCGTGCGCGGCCTGCACGCCTACCGGCGGCTGCTGGAGGAGCGCCCCGAGTGGCGCGACCGCGTCGTGCACGTCGCCTTCGCCTACCCCTCCCGGCAGGACCTGGCCGTCTACCGCGACTACACCGCCGAGGTCTCCCGGGTCGCCGACGCGATCAACGCGGAGTACGGCACGGCGGAGTGGACCCCGGTCGTCCTGCACGTCAAGGACGACTTCGCGCGCTCCCTCGCCGCGTACCGGCTGGCCGACGTCGCCCTGGTCAACCCGATCCGGGACGGCATGAACCTGGTCGCCAAGGAGGTCCCGGTGGTCTCCGACGGGGGCTGCGCGCTGGTGCTCTCCCGTGAGGCCGGGGCCTTCGCCGAACTGGCCGAGGACGCGATCACCGTCAACCCCTACGACATCGGCGCCACCGCCGACGCCCTGCACCGGGCGCTGACGATGGAGGCGGGCGAACGCGCCGAGCGCACCGAGCGGCTCGCCGCGGCGGCGACCGCCCTGCCGCCCACGGCCTGGTTCACCGACCAGCTCGACGCCCTGCGCGGCTGAGCCCTGCGCGGCCGACCGGAGCCGGGCGCGGCGGGCACGGGCCGTGCCCTGCGCGCCCGGCCGGGCGCCGTCCGGTCCGTCAGCCCGCCAGGGCGTCCGCCACCGCGCCCAGCAGCGCGACGACCCCGGCCGGGCCGTCCACGACGAGGTCGGCCCGTTCGGCCAGGGCGGTGACCTCCTCGCTGCCGCTGCACACCAGCAGCCCCGGCAGCCCTCCGCCGCGCAGCCGGTCCACCGCGTCGTAGGCGGCGAGGTCGCCCAGGTCGTCGCCGCCGTAGAGCACCGACCCGGCGTCCGTCTCGCGGAGGAAGTCCGTCAGGGCGACGCCCTTGTCCATGCCCGGGGGCCGCAGCTCCAGGACGAGGCGACCGGGCTCGACGGCCAGCCCGTGCCGCGCGGCCAGCTCCTCCAGGGGGGCGCGCAGCAACTCGAAGGCGCCCTGCGGATCGGCGGCGCGCCGGGTGTGGACGGCGACGGCCCGGCCCTTGTCCTCGATCCAGGTGCCCTCCGGGGCGCCCGCCCCCTCCAGCAGCCCCGGCAGCTCCTCCCGCACCGCCTCCACCCCGGGGTGGGGCGGCGGGGTGCGCGTCTCGCCCGTGGCGGCGTCCCAGCGCTCCGCGCCGTAGGCGCCGAGCACCACCAGGCGCTCCAGGCCCGGCGCCCCGGCGAAGCCGCCGTAGCGCGCCGCGACCTCGGCCGGACGGCCGGTGACGATCACCACGGCCCGCAGCAGCGGCGCCAGCCGGGCGAGGACGGGCACCGCGCCGGGGTGCGCGCGGGCCCGGTCGGGGTCGGGGACGATCGGGGCGATCGTCCCGTCGAAGTCGAGGGCCACCACGGCCCGCCCGGGGTCGGCCAGCAGTGCGGCGAGACCGTCGCGCCCGGCGGGGGTGGCGGGTTCGGGGAGCTGTCCGGGAAGGGGGTGAGAGGAGTGGCTGCCCATGTCCGGCACACTACCCGGCTCCGGGCACCCCGTCCCCGGCCGTCCCCGGCGCCTTCGGCCTACCTGCGCCGGCCGCGCTGCGCGTCCCGGCGGCGGCGCAGCCGGTTGACGGTGACCGGATCGCGGGCGAGGGCGCGCGGATCGTCCAGCAGGGCGTTGAGCACCTGGTAGTAGCGGGTCGGGGACATGCCCAGCCGCTCGCGTATCGCCCGCTCCTTGGCTCCCGGACCGGGCCAGCCGCGCCGCTCGATGGCGAGTACGGCCTCGTCCTCCTCGGACAGGCCGCCGCCCTCGTACGGCTGCTCGCCACCGGTGCTCACTCCTCCAACCTACTGCCGCTCTCGGACACCGCATCCCGAGCCGCGTCCCGAACCGCGTCCCGGTCCGCGGCCACGGCACCCGACCCTCCCGGCGGTCTGGACCACATCGGGTATCTCTTCGGCAACGTTCCTTCTCTCCGCAGGTCAGGGCTGCTATCCACAGGCGTGTACCCCCCGGCCGGGGGTGCACTGCCGATCGCACGCCGCCCCCGCACCGAGGAGCCCGCATGGCCGCCGAGCAGTCCCGCACCGCCGCCGAGATCGCCACCCAGCCCGCCTGCTGGCGGAAGGCGGCCGAGGCCGCGGAGGACGCCTCCGGGGCGCTGCCGCACCCGGGCGAGCGGGTGGCGGTGACCGGCTGCGGCACCTCCTGGTTCGTGGCCCGGTCCTACGCGGCGCTGCGTGAGGCGGCCGGGCAGGGCGAGACGGACGCCTTCGCCGCCTCGGAGTTCCCCGTCGGGCGCTCCTACGACCGGGTGGTGGCCGTCACCCGCTCCGGCACCACCTCCGAGGTGCTCCACCTGCTGGGCGAGGTGGCGGGCCGCGTCCCGACCACCGCCCTGACCGCCGACCCGGACACCCCCGTCGTGGGCGCGGCCGACCGCACGGCTGTCCTGGAGTGGGCGGACGAGGAGTCGGTCGTCCAGACCCGCTTCGCCACCTCAGCCCTGGCGCTGCTGCGCGCCGGGCTGGAGCGGCACGGCGGCCTCCCGGCCGGGGTCAAGACGGTGGCGCGGGCGGCCGTCGACGCCGAGCGGGCCGTCGTCCAGCCGCTGCCGGAGGCGGCGCTGGCCGCGGAGCAGTGGACGTTCCTGGGGCGCGGCTGGACGTACGGGCTGGCGCTGGAGGCGGCCCTGAAGATGCGCGAGGCGGCCGGCGCCTGGACGGAGGCGTACCCGGCGATGGAGTACCGCCACGGCCCCATCGCCGTCACCGGGCCCGGCCGGGTGGCCTGGCTGCTGGGCTCCCTGCCGAAGGGGCTGGCGGGCGACGTGGAGCGGACGGGCGGCACCCTGCTGGCCGAGTCCGACTGCGCCGCCACGGGCGAGGGCGCCCTGGACCCGATGGCCGACCTGGTCCGCGTCCAGCGCCTGGCCGTCGCCCTGGCCGAGTCCCGCGGCGCCGACCCGGACCGCCCCCGCAACCTCACGCGCAGCGTGATCCTGGGCTGACGCGGACGCCGCCCGGCGCCGGCGACCCGCCCCCGCGTGCGGCGCTCCGCGGACCGGAAGCGCCGGACCGGAGGCGTCCGCGCCCCTGCGGCCGCTCGACCGGGGGCGGACCGCGCGGCGGATGCGGACCGGGGCCGGGGGCCGGGCGGGAGGCCACCCGAAGAGTGGACTAGACCTTTCCCGGCAGTCACGGGAGACTGTCCCCGTGACTCCTCGGCTGAACGACACCCCGTACGTCATCGCCCTCGACGTGGGCGGCACCGGCATGAAGGCCGCCCTCATGGGCGCCGACCGCGCGCTGCTCCACGAGGCGCGCCGCCCCACCGGGCGGGAGGGCGGGCCGGAGGCGGTCGTGGACAACGTCCTCTCCTTCGCCGCCGACCTGCGCGAGACGGGCCTGCGGCGGTACGGCGCCGAGCCCGCCGCGGTGGGCGTCGCCGTTCCCGGGATCGTCGACGGCGCGACGGGCACGGCGGTCTACTCGGCCAACCTCGGCTGGCGGGACGTCCCCCTGCGCGACCTGCTCGTCAAGCGGCTGGACGCGCCCGCCACCCCCGTCGCCCTGGGCCACGACGTGCGCACCGGCGGGCTCGCCGAGGGCCGCATCGGGGCGGGCGCGGGCACGGACCGCTTCCTGTTCGTGGCGCTGGGCACCGGCATCGCCGGGGCCATCGGCATCGACGGCCGGGTGGAGCCCGGCGCCCACGGCGGCGCCGGCGAGATCGGGCACGTCACCGTGCGCCCCGGCGGCTCCGAGTGCCGCTGCGGACGGCGCGGCTGCCTGGAGCTGTACGCCTCCGCCGCCGCCGTCGGCCGGGCCTGGGCCGCCGCGTGCGGCGACCCGGAGGCGACGGCGGCCGACGCGGCCGGGGCCGTCGAGGCCGGCGACCCGCGGGCGCTCGCCGTCTGGAGCGACGCCCTCGACGCGCTCGCCGAGGGCCTGGTCACCGCCGTCACCCTGCTGGATCCCCGGGTGCTGATCGTCGGCGGCGGGCTCGCCGAGGCGGGCGAGACGCTCCTCGCGCCGCTGCGCGAGGCCGTGCGCGCCAGGCTCACCTTCCAGCAGTTCCCCACCATCGTTCCGGCGGCCCTGGGGGACGCCGCCGGGTGCCTGGGCGCGGGACTCCTCGCCTGGGACCTACTCTCCGCGGAGGTTTCGAGCCGATGACGCCGACCACACAGCCCACACGGCGCGCAGTGCTGACCGGTGCCAGGGTGGTACTGCCGGACGGCGTGGCCGAGGGAGGGCGGGTGACCGTCGAGGGCGGCCGGATCGCCGAGGACGCCCCCGGCGAGGCGAGCACGCTCGACCTGTCGGGCCACTGGCTCGTGCCCGGCTTCGTCGACATGCACGTCCACGGCGGCGGCGGTGCGTCCTTCTCCGCCGGCTCGGCCGAGGAGGCGCTGGAGGTCGTCGCCACCCACCGGGCGCACGGCACCACCACGATGGTCGCC
The DNA here is from genome assembly GCF_042681365.1 of Streptomyces desertarenae. Classification (NCBI taxonomy): domain Bacteria; kingdom Bacillati; phylum Actinomycetota; class Actinomycetes; order Kitasatosporales; family Streptomycetaceae; genus Streptomyces; species Streptomyces desertarenae. The sequence goes on from NZ_JBHUFU010000001.1 coordinate 750,460, forward strand.
TCCACCGTGACCGGCCACCTGGACGACCTGGCCCGGCAGGCGGCCGTGCTGTCGGAGCTGGTGGAGCAGGGCGACCTCGCGGGCGTCCACTTCGAGGGGCCGTTCATCTCCCGCAACCGCTGCGGCGCCCACGACCCGGCCCTGCTGCGCGACCCGGACCCGGCCGACGTGCGCAAGCTGGTGGAGGCGGCGCGCGGCACGGCGCGGATGGTGACGCTGGCGCCCGAGCTGCCCGGCGGCCTGGAGTCGGTGCGGATGCTCGCCGACAGCGGGGTGATCGCGGCCGTCGGCCACACCGACGCCGGCTACGAGGCGGCGGTCGAGGCGGTGGAGGCGGGCGCGACGGTCGCCACGCACCTGTTCAACGCGATGCCCACGCTGCTGCACCGCACGCCCGGCCCGGTGGCCGCGCTGCTGGAGGACGAGCGGGTCACCGTCGAGCTGATCAACGACGGCACCCATCTGCACCCGGCCGTCCTGGAGCTGGCCTTCGCCCGCGCGGGCGCGGACCGGGTCGCGTTCGTCACCGACGCCATGGGCGCGGCCGGGATGGGCGACGGCGTCTACCCGCTCGGTCCGCTCCAGGTGCGGGTCACCGACGGGGTCGCCCGGCTGGTGGAGGGCGGCTCGATCGCGGGCTCCACGCTCACCCTGGACACCGCGCTGCGGCGCGCGGTGACGGTGGACGGACTGCCGGTGGCGGACGCGGTGCGGGCCCTGACGGCCACCCCGGCGCGGATGCTGGGGCTCGCCGACCGGGTCGGGAGCATCGAGCCGGGCAAGGACGCGGACCTGGTGGTGCTGGACGGCGACTACCGGGTGGCGGGCGTGATGCGCAAGGGCGAGTGGGTGGTCGCTCCCCCGGCCGCCGGAGCGCCCGCCTCGCCCGGACGGTCCGGGACGGCCTGATCTCGTTCCGGTCTCGTTCGCACATCGAGCGGGGGCAGCCCGCCCGAACCACTGGGCCCGCCGCCCCCCGCTTTGGCATGATCGCTCGCGCGGCCGCCCCGCCTACGCCACAGTAGGTACCCCGGATGTTCACGTGCCGCCGTCGGGAGGTGGAGAGACCGGATGATCCTGACCGTCACGCTCAACGCGGCGCTGGACATCACCTACCGCGTGCCCCGGCTGGAGCCCCGCTCCTCCCACCGGGTGCGGGAGGTCGTCGAGCGGCCGGGCGGCAAGGGCCTGAACGTGTCCCGGGTGCTGGCGGCGCTGGGCCACGAGACCCTGGTGACCGGTTTCGCCGGCGGACCGTCGGGCGAGCGGCTGCGGACGCTGCTGGCGGAGGTGACGGAGGAGGGCCCGGTCGGGGACGCGCTCGTGCCCGTCGCCGGGAACACCCGCCGCACCGTCGGCGTCGTGGACGAGGCCGCCGGCGACGCCACCCGGTTCAACGAGCCGGGACCGCAGATCACCCCCGCCGAGTGGGACCGCTTCCTGGAGACCTACGACGGGCTCCTGCACGACGCCACCGCCGTCGCGCTCTGCGGCAGCCTGCCGCCCGGCGTACCCGTCGGGGCGTACGGGACGCTGGTGCGCGCCGCGCGCGCCGCCGGGGTGCCGGTGCTGCTGGACACCAGCGGGGAGCCGCTGGTGCGCGGCCTCGCCGCCCGTCCGGACGCGGTCAAGCCCAACGCCGGCGAACTGGCCGCCATAACGGGCACCACCGAACCGCTGCGGGCCGCGGAGCAGGTGCGGCGGCGCGGGGCGCACGCGGTGGTGGCCTCGCTGGGCGCCGACGGACTGCTGGCGCTCACCCCGGACGGCTCCTGGCGCGCCGAGCCGCCCCGGCGGCTGGCGGGGAACCCCACCGGAGCGGGCGACTCGGTGGTGGCCGCGCTGCTGGCCGGACTCGTCGAGGGGCTGCCCTGGCCGGACCGCCTGGCCCGCGCCGCCGCCCTGTCGGCGGCGACGGTACGGGCCCCGGCGGCGGGCGAGTTCGACCGGGCCGTCTACGAGGAACTGCTGCCCGGGACGAAGGTCACCGCGCAGCTGGTGGCGGCCTGAGGCCGCGGGCGGCGCGGGCCGCCGGGAGAGCGAGTGCGAGGGAGCAGTCGGCATGCCACTGGTGGGGACCGGGGAACTCGTCGCGCGGGCGCACGCGGCCGGGCACGGCGTCGCGGCGTTCAACGTGATCACCCTGGAGCACGCCGAGGCCGTCGCCGCCGGCGCGGAGGCCGCGGGTGCCGCCGCGGTCCTCCAGGTCTCCGAGAACGCCGTGCGGTTCCACGGCGGCCGGCTCGGTCCGGTGGCCGCCGCGGCGGCGGCCGTGGCCCGCGCCTCCAGCGCGCCGCTGGCCCTGCACCTGGACCACGTGGAGAGTCCCGAGCTGCTGCGCGCCGCCCCCGGCGCGGGCTTCGGCTCGGTGATGTTCGACGCCTCGAAGCTGCCCTACGCCGAGAACGTCGCGGCGACCGCCGAGGCCGTGCGCTTCGGCCACGCGCACGGGATGTGGGTGGAGGCCGAGCTGGGACGGGTCGGCGGCAAGCCCGGCGACCCGTCCCCCGGGCGCGGCCCGCTCGACGCGCACGCCCCCGGGGCGCGCACCGATCCCGAGGAGGCGCGGGAGTACGTCGCCGCCACGGGCGTGGACGCGCTCGCCGTCGCGGTGGGCAGCTCCCACGCGATGACCGAGCGGACCGCCGCCCTCGACCACGGCCTCATCGGCGAACTGCGCCGGGCCGTCCCCGTGCCGCTGGTGCTGCACGGCTCGTCCGGGGTGCCGGACGGCGAGCTGCGGCGGGCGGTCGCCTCCGGCATGGTCAAGATCAATGTGGGGACGGCGCTGAACGCCGCCCTCACCGGCGCCGTCCGCGCCTTCCTGGAGCGGGAGCCCCGGGTCGTCGACCCGCGCAGGTACCTGGCGCCGGCGCGCGAGGCCATGGCGGAGACGGTGGCGTCCTTCCTGCGGACGGTCTCCCCGGCGGGCGGCCCCGCCGGAGCCGTGCCGGCCGGGGCCGTCTCCCCCTGATCCCCGCCCCCGCGGCTCCCGGCAGGGACGGCGCGGACGGCGGGGACGGCGGGGACGGCGCGGCAGAAAGACGACGGGGGCGCGGACCGGATCCGTCCGCGCCCCCGCCCTCCGTTCCGCGTCACCTGTTGACGTGGCCTTCCTTCAGCCACACCTGGTCGATGACGAAGCCGCACTGGTTCCCCTGCTCGCAGGAGATCCTGACGGTGTTGGCGCCCTTCTTCAGGTCGACCCAGGCGAAGGTGCGCGTCCAGCCCTTCTCCCAGGCGCCTTCCTCGGCCCCGGCGAAGTTCTTCATGTTGAGGGCCTGCTGGCGGGGCTCGCCGTTGACCGTGAGCGTGGCATCGGCGTCCTTGCCGGGCACGCCGTAGCCGACGAACAGCGTGTACTTGCCGTCCTCGGGGACCTCGAAGGTCCAGTTCACCGCGGAGCCGGGCTGGTCCAGGCCCCCGACGTAGGAACCGCTCTTGGCCCGGGAGCCCTTGATGTCGCCGGCCGCGTTCGCGGCGCCCTCCAGGCGGAGGCTGGCGGCGTCCTCCTCGGGCAGGGAGGCCGGGACCTCGGTGGCGCCGTCGGCGCCCTCGTCCCTGCCCCCGGCCGCGTCCTCGGTGGCCCCGGCGGTGGGGGCCGGAGTGGCGCCCGCCCGGTCGTTCCCGGTGTCGTCGCCGTCGCTGAAGACGATCGCGGCGCCCACGCCGAGGATCACGGCCGCGACGACCGCGATGGCACCGACCAGCAGTCCGTTGTGGTTGCGTCCCCCGCGTCCCCGCCCACCGGGTCCGCCCGGAGCGCCGGCGGCGTCGCGGCGCGCGGCGGCCCGGCCGCCGGGGACGGTCTCGGGGGCCGCGTAGTGCGCGCTCGGCTGCTGCTGGCCGGCCGCCTGGTGGGGGGCCTGCTGCGTCCCCTGGGCGCCGTACCGGCGCTGCCCCACCGCGCGGACCTGGTTGTACGAGGTACGGGGAACGCCGGGCTGTTGTGGCGCCGCGCCGCCCGCGCCACCGCCCGTACCGCCCTCGGAGCGGTAGAGGTAGGCGAACGGGTCGTCGTTCTCCGGCGTGCCCGAGCCGTTGTTACCGGCGGTCATTCCGTGCGCTCCTCCATTACAGGTGCCTGCCCGGCGCAGCCTACCCCTTTCGGGGTAAAGGTCGTGGCGCCCTTGACCCTCCGGCCGCGGCGGGCGAGGAATCTCACCCGGCCCGGCGGTGGGCCTTCGAACGCGCCCTCTTCTCGATGTACATCCGCTGGTCAGCGGAGTGCAGCACCTCTTCCGCCGTCATCCCGCACCCGGCCCAGCCGATACCGAAGCTGGCCCCTACCCGCACCGCGCGGCCCTCCACCCGAATGGGCGGAAGAATCGCGTTGCGCAGGCGTACGGCCAGGTCAGCGGCATCCTCCCGGCCCAGTCCGTCCGCGAGTACAACGAACTCGTCACCACCCAGACGCGCGACGGTGTCGTTGTCGCGAACGCCACTCGACAGCCGGCGCGCGACCTCGATCAGCACGGCGTCCCCGCAGTGGTGGCCGAAGCGGTCGTTGATCGACTTGAAACCGTCCAGGTCGCAGAAGAGGACCGCCAGCCCCTTGTCCGAGGCGCCGTCGCCCGACGGCGGGACGACGTGCACGTGGTGGTCGTAGGGGTCGTAGCCGCCGGGCGGCTCGGGGAAGCCGTCCCCGAAGTCCGGGTCGAAGCCGGAGCCGGATCCGGCGCCCACGCCCGGCCCCATCTGCGCCGCGTCGGGTGCCGGCGCGGGCTTGTCGCACAGCCGGGCGCTGAGCCGGGCGCGCAGTTCGGCGCTGTTGGGCAGGCCGGTGAGGGAGTCGTGGCTGGCGCGGTGGGCGAGCTGGAGCTCGTGCCGCTTGCGCTCCTCGATGTCCTCGACGTGGGTGAGCAGGAAGCGGGGGCCGTCGGTGGCGTCGGCCACCACGGAGTTGCGCAGGGAGACCCAGACGTAGGAGCCGTCCCGCCGGGCCAGCCGCAGCTCGGCCCGTCCGCCCTCGGCGGAGGTGCGCAGCAGGGTGGCCAGGTCCTCGGGGTGGACGAGGTCGGAGAAGCTGTAGCGCCGCAGCGCCGACGCCGGGCGGTCCAGCAGCCGGCACAGCGCGTCGTTGGTGCGCACCAGCCGGCCGTTCTGGTCGCCGCCCAGCTCGGTGATCGCCATGCCGCTGGGCGCGTACTCGAAGGCCTGCCGGAAGCTCTCCTCGCTCGCCCGCAGCGCGTGCTGCTCCCGTTCCAGCCGGACCAGCGCGCGTTGCATGTTCGCCCGCAAACGCGCGTTGCTGATCGCGATGCCGGCCTGGAAGGCGTACATCTGGAGCGCTTCGCGCCCCCATGCACCCGGGCGCCGTCCGTTGCGCGGCTTGTCGACGGAGATCACACCCAGCAGGTCCCCGTCGGAGGAGTACATCGGCGCCAGGAGGAGGTCCATCGGGTGCCACTCGTCGGCGTACCGCGGCGCCGGCCCGGCGGTGTGCCACTGCGGCACGTCGTCGTCGAGCAGGACCCACGCCTCGGTGTACGGGATGAAGCGCAGCTCCCCCCAGCGCTCCCCCATCGCCAGCCTGCGCTCCCAGGCCGCCCGGGAGCCCGTGCGGCCCGCCATCATGGCCTCGGCGCCCTCGCTGCCTGCGACGGCGGCCACCACGAGGTCTCCGTCGGGCTTGACGAGGTTGACCGCGGCCAGCTCGAAGTCCATGCCCTTGACGATGCCGTCGGCGACGGTCTGCAGGGTGTCGGCCAGACTGCGGGCGGTGTTCAGCTCCGCCATGGACTGGTGGAGCTTGCGCAGGGTGGCGAGGCGCACGTAAGGCTCCGACTCGGCTTCCATCCGCCCTCCCCCTGAGACTCGAACGAGCAACTCCAGACGATTCGGGTTGTGACTTTCCGCCTCCGTCAAGCCACTGAATCACAGCGTGCTGCCCGACAGGTACACAGGGTCAACAATTGGTCCCTCATGTGACTCAAGTCACAACGGAGCGTGGGCGGATGACTGCGGTCCGTTGAGGAGCCCCACCCTGCTTCACACCCGTACCGAACGCAAATCCCGGCTCTGACCTGCGGAACGTTCAGCCAATGTACCTAGGTCCGGCCTGGGACCGGGGGCCGATGCGGCGCCGCGGCGCACCGTCTAGCGTGCGGTGTGTGCACCCGACACCACCGCAGCAGATGCCCCAGAACGTCCCCGTATCGCAGGAGGCCGCCGGCGCCCCCCATCCTGGAGGGGTGGACGAGGAGGAGTTCCGCGCCGCCATGGCGCGACTGGCCGCGGGAGTGGTGCTCGTGACCGCGCACGACCCGGAGGACGGGCCGCGCGGCGAGGACGTCGGCATGACCGCGACCTCCTTCCTCTCCGTCTCGCTGGAGCCCCCGCTGGTCCTGGTGAGCGTCCGCCAGGACTCCCGGATGGACGAACTGCTGGAACGGCAGCCGCTGTGGGCGGTGTCCGTCCTCGCCGAGGGCCAGCGCCCCATCGCCGGCCGCTTCTCCATGCGCGGCCGCGTCAGCGACCGCCTCCTCTTCCAGGACATGCCCCGCACACGCGGCACCGTCTCCGGCGCCCTCCTCGTCGACGGCGCCCTGGCCACGGTGGAGTGCCGCACCGAGCAGCGGGTGGACGCGGGCGACCACACCCTCGTGATCGGCCGGGTGCTGGCCACCTCGCTGCCGGCGGGCGCGGAGGGCGGGCCGCTGGCGTACTTCCGGGGACGCTACCGCCGCCTGGCGTAGCCCCGCACGGCCGCGCGCGGCCGAACGCCCGCCACTGGCCGGTGGGTTGACCCAGGCGCCGACTACACTGCCGTACCACGACCATGGCGCAACGTGACGGCTGACCGGGGGACGGGGGACACGGCGTGACGGGCGGACGTGACACGGGCGGTGGCAAGGACCTCTCGTACGAGGCCGAGTCACTGGCCTCCTTCAAGGGGCGGATCGACACGATCCTGAGGGAGCTGGAGGGCTCCCCCGCCTCCCACCGGCAGATCAGCAGCCAGGACATCACCCCGGACGCGTACGGGACGGGCTTCAGCGCGGCGGCGGACCTCTCCTCCCTCTACGACAAGGTCCACACCCGGCTCCAGGACCTCTCCCGCCTCTTCGGCGAGCAGTTGGAGGCCCTGGGCATCGCCACGCAGATCGTGGACAAGGGCTACCAGAACCTGGAGGCCGACCAGGTGCGGCGCTACCAGACCATCCAGGAGCGGGTGGAGGAGTACAGCCAGGCGCGGCAGGACGGCGGGAGCGGTCCGGAGGCCGAGCGGGACACCGCAGCCGACGGCGGCAGGAAGTCCGGCGACACGGACACGGACTTCGGTTAAAGGGGGCAGGAATGGCCACGGGAGAGTTCGAGGACAAGTCGCTCGGCGCACTCCGCGCGATGGTCGCGAACGCCGATCCCGGTGTGCTCGCCTCGCGGGGCGAGGCCCTCGCCAAGGCGAGCACCGACCTGGACGGCATCGGCCGCGAACTGCGCACGTACGTCGACCGCGTGGAGTGGAAGGGCGAGGGTGCCGACGCCTTCCAGGAGTGGGGGCGGCACTTCGCGCTGGAGACCATGCGGTTCGCCCTGTACGTCCGCACCCTGGGGCGGCACATGGTGGACGCCGGCCAAGCCCTGACCGAGACCAAGGCCGCCATCCCGAACCCGGAGATGTGCTACGCCGACCCGGAGAAGGACAAGGCCCGCCGGGAGGCCGAGGAGAAGCAGCGCCAAGAGGCGATCAACCAGATGAACCGGTTGTCGTCGTACTACAGGGCGGCCGGGGAGAACCTGCGGGGCGCGGAGGAGCCGGAGTTCAAGCCGCTGCCGGGTAACGCCGAGCGTCTCCCTGGGAGTTCAACCACGTCGCCAGGGGCTGCTCCCACAGGAGATACCGAACAGCGAGAAGCAAGCACCGCACACAAGGGGACCATTCCTGGTCAGGAAGCGGGAGGTGCACACAGTTCCGCCCCTACATACCACGGTAGATCTCCTATGACGGACCAGCCCGTCACCACAACCATCGACTCTGTGGCACCGCCTCCCTCCGTCGAATCACGTTCGCAGACGATCACCCCTACGCCCCCATCCCCCTCCACCGGGCCGTCCTCATTGACCCCGGGCCCGGTTCTGCCCTCCACCCCGGCCCACCGGACCGACCGAACACCTTCGTCATCTCGCAGCCCGCTCAATGGCAGGTCGACGGGCAGCAGGGGAAGCAGCATTCTGCCGCGGGATCCCAGCGGTAAGAACATCACCGGTGGGACACCCCGTCAGCCTGGTGTTCCCGCGGTTGGTGGGTCAGGCAGCACACCTCCTCGCGGGGGAAACGTCGTGGGTGGGGATCGCTCACTCACCGGACGGCCCATAAGCGGCGGCTATCCCGCAGGCACGGGTGGGGGAGCTCCGGCAAGCGGAGGTACGCATCCAGGACGCCCCGTGTCCCCACAACCTGGTGTCAATGCAGGGGCGCCACGCACGGGCAGCGGCCGCGTAGCGTCAGCGTTCACCCCTGGCGGTACTGGCCTTGTCCGGGGAGGCGCCACCTCCCCCGGTGGTACAGCACGGGCGGCCAACACGAGCCCTCCCCCAAGAGCCCGCCGAAACAACAGCGAACGCCCCGACTACCTCGCCGAGGACGAAGAGACATGGTCGGCAGGGCAGCGGAACGTGGTGCCACCGGTCATTGGTTAACTCCCGAGAAAGTGCACAGCTTCATGCGAACCCAAGCCCTCGCCCCACAGAGGCGCGCGCTGGCCGTAATGGCATTGCTGGCGGCCATGCTCGTGCATCTGGGTCTGTTCTCTCCACCCGCTGCCGCCAACATCAAGCCGGATCAGCAGTGGTATCTCGATTCCATGAGGGCATCAGAAATCTGGGATGTCACCAAAGGTGAAGGCACCACCGTTGCTGTCATCGACTCGGGAGTTGACCCGATCTCCAGTCTGAAGGGGAGGCTCCTACCGGGGAAAAGCTTTGTACCCGAAAAAGAAGTTCACTCTGATCCGACCGGCCACGGCACGACAATGGCCTCCTTGATCGCTGGTTCGGGGACGGAAAACAGCCTTCAGGGATTGGCGCCCGATGCGAAGGTTCTTCCTCTGCGGGTGAGCGATGGCAAGTTCTCGTACGGGCCCACATGGGCGACCAGGTTGACTGACGCCATCCGCTACGCCTCTGCGAGCGACGCCAGGGTCATCAACATTTCAATGGGAATGTCCGGGCTGGACAGAAGCGCGGTGACCAAGCTTCAGAAAGCAATCGATGAAGCCAATGAACGCGGGAAGCTCATTTTCGCCGCCGTTGGGAACGACGGTCGTCGGATTGACGGCACCGATTACCCGTCAGTGCTTCCGGGTGTAGTCGCTGTGGGCGCAGTCAACGAGAAGGCCACCGTAACCGACCTCTCCAACTACGGCCCCCACCTGGTCCTCTCCGCCCCCGGTGACCCCGGCGGGACCAGCCAGGCCACCGCGCTGGCCTCCGCGACCGCCGCGCTCATCTGGTCCAAGCACCCCGACTGGACCAACCACCAGGTCCTGCGCGTGATGATCGAGACGACAGGCATGTCGGAGCGGGGCGAGAAGCCGAGCATGTACCTCGGGCACGGCATCATCCGCCCCTCCAAGGTCATCGTCGACGGCCAGGGCGACCCGGGGCCGGCCGACAAGAGCCCCGTCTTCTCCAAGTACTTCGCCTCCCTCGAAGCCTCCGGCTCCCCCTCCCCCGGCTCCGACTCCGGTTCCGGGGACGACAGCCGGACGGACGGCCGGAACCAGGGGAGCGAGAAGGAAGCACCTTCCGGACCGGACTCCGACCGGAGCCAGAACGCGGCACAGGCGGACGACGACAACACCACGCTGTGGGTGACCGGCGGCATCGCCGCCGCAGTACTCGTCGTCATCGCGGCCACCATCGCCGTCATCGCCGTCCGACGGCGGGACCGGGAACGGCAACCCCGGTACTGACCCCGGCCCCGGCCCCCGAAAGACCCCGAAGGCCGACGGAGAGCCGCCCCGGCTACCCCCAGTCGCGACCGGAGCGTCCCCGCTTGACGTCGGAACGGTGCTTCTTGCTCCGCAGCCGCCGCTCGTTGATCCCGCGCGGGACCTTGCCCTTCCTGCGCGGGCGCGGGGGCGGGGCGGTGGCCTCCGCCAGGAGCGAGGCCATCCGCACGGCCGCGGCCTCGCGGTTGCGCCACTGGGAACGGTGCTCGGCGGCCCGGACGACCAGCACCCCGTCCACCAGCCGCCCGGCCAGCCGCTCCAGCGCGCGCTCCTTCCACACCTCGGGCAGCGCCTCGGTGCGTGCGAGGTCGAAGAGCAGCTCGACGCGGCTGTCGCTGGTGTTGACGTGCTGGCCGCCTGGTCCGGAGGAACGTGAGAAACGCCAGGTCAGCTCGGCCTCCGGCAGGGAGACCGAGCCGCGGATGACATAGGGCCCGGACATGACTCCCATGATCCCGCCCTTCGGGGGACGCCGTCACGGCGTTTTCGGCCCCCGGTCGGCCGCGCCCCTGCCGGGACGGCGGTGTCCGGTCCGGTGCCGATGGTAAAGAAGGCAAAGAAGCTGGAACCCCGCCGCCCCTCGCCGACGTTTGGGGGGTAGGAAGTGGACCAGTAACGGGTCAGCAGAGAACCACCACAGAAGGGCACCCCGATGGCTGTAAGCCTGTCCAAGGGCGGCAATGTCTCCCTCACCAAGGAGGCCCCCGGCCTGACCGCCGTGACGGTCGGTCTCGGCTGGGACGTCCGGACGACCACCGGCACCGACTTCGACCTGGATGCCAGCGCCATCGCGGTCAAGGCCGACGGCAAGGTCTACTCGGACCAGCACTTCGTCTTCTTCAACAACAAGTCCACCCCCGACCAGTCGATCGTCCACACCGGCGACAACCGCACCGGTGAGGGTTCGGGCGACGACGAGCAGATCAACGTCAACCTCGCCGCGCTGCCCGCCGACATCGACAAGATCGTCTTCCCGGTCTCGATCTACGACGCCGAGACCCGCAGCCAGAACTTCGGCCAGGTCCGCAACGCCTACATCCGCATCGTCAACCAGGCCGGCGGCACCGAGATCGCCCGCTACGACCTGAGCGAGGACGCCGCCACCGAGACGGCCATGGTCTTCGGCGAGCTGTACCGCCACGGCGCCGAGTGGAAGTTCCGCGCGGTCGGCCAGGGCTACGCCTCGGGCCTGGTGGGCATCGCCCAGGACTTCGGCGTCAACGTCTGAGACGGGCCCGCCCCGGCGGTTCCGCCGCATTCCGCAGGGCGCCCGGCACCGTGTGCACACGGTGCCGGGCGCCCTGCGCGTTCCGCGGGGAACGAGCCGGGGCGTCCGCCGGGCCTGCGTCCACAGCCTGTGGGTCAGGCGCCGTCGTCCCGGTGGTGGCAGGGACAGGTGCAGGTCAGGACGGTGACGCCGTCGCAGGGCGGCCCGGGGTCGGGCGGATCCGCGTGGCGGCAGGCGGGGTGCTGTCCCAGGCGGCAGGACACGGAGCGGTAGGGCTCGGCTGCCTGCCGGGCGTGGAGTTCGTCCCTGAGCCACTGCGGGGCGTGCGGGAGGGTGGCGAACCAGCGGGCGTGGTCCGGGCAGGCGTAGAGCATTCCGCCGGGGCCGGAACCGGATTCGACCACTCCGACCAGGACGGGGCGGTCGGTGAGGCGTTCACAGCGGCAGCAGGGCACCCGCCGCCCGGTCACCGAGCGGCCCCCACACGCACACCGTGGATGAGGTGCGGACCGACGTCGATGCCGTCGAGTGCCAGGGCGAGCGCGCGACGCCGTTCGCGCTGTTCGTGGGCGATCACGAACGGACGCACCAGGGGCACGTCGACGGGGGCCGGTTTGTCGGTCGTCCACCGGCACCGCCGCGCAACCGGCGCCGGCATCGCCCGACCGGTGACGAGGACGCGTGTCCTGACGTACCCGCGTCGGTGGCGGGCCACGGCCTCGGTGACGGGCGTGCGGGGCTCGCGGGGCGAACGGGGAGGGCGGGGAGGGCAGGCCCGGTGCCGCCCTCGTCCCGGCGGCGCGAGCAGCGCCCTGAGCCAATCGAGGCAGCGGCGGATAAGGTCTTTCACGTCGATCTGCTCCATTCAGGTCGGCCATGCCCCCGGACCGGTGCCAGCGGTCGCGGGGGCGCTTGGTGTGGTCGACGATACACACACCTGTATATGCCCTGCCATGGCATGACACAGATTCATCAGGCCATTCCTGCCTTCATACGGTCGGTTCATGGTGGAGATTCCCGACGGTTACGGACCCGACGACGAGATCGATCACGATGCACCGGAACCCGTCTACCTACAGCTCGCCGCCGTGCTGGTGGCCCGCATCAAGCGAGGCGACTACCCGCCGCGACGTGCCGTTCCGGGCGTGGACCGGCTGGTGCAGGAGTTCGGCATCGCTCGGGGCACCGCGCGGAAGACGCTTGTGTTCCTCGCCGAGAAGGGCATCGTGCAAACCGTCGTCGGCAAGGGTTCCTTCGTGATCGAGTCGTCACAGGAGTCCGGCGACGCCTCGGAGTGACCCGCCCCCGCCTCCGCACCGGCCGGTGGCGTGCCACCATCGCTTCCGTGCTCGACATCGGCTACTCCCTCTCCCGCCGCTTCCCCGACCCTCCGCAGACCGACTACCGCTCGGCCGACGTGCGGACGCTGCGGCACGACCTGTTCTGCGGTGACGTCTACCTCGCGGACACCGACACCGACCGGGAGCTGTCCACGGCCCGGGGGACGGTGCCGGTGCTCGACTTCGCCTGGGCGCTGTGCGACATCGCCGAGCGCCTGGACCGCGACCCGCTCGGCAGCCGCGCCTCCCGTCCCCAGCGCGCCGAGCTGGACTTCGTGGAGTCGGCCGACAGCCTCCGCTTCCTGCGCCGCTTCGGCTGGGTGGAGATCACCGCCGACTGGCTGCCCGAGGACGAGCCGCCGCTGACCGTCAACCACGGCGTGCTGCGCCGTGAGGCCCGCGACTTCCTCCACGATCTGATCGCCGACCTCATCGACATCCACGACGACCTGGGTGACAACCCCGTGATCTGGGACCTCCAGGCCCGCTTCCCCCGCGTCTGACGCCCGGCGCCGCCGCCCCGGACGGACTTGACCTCAAGGCGGCTTGAGGTCGGAGAGTGGTCACCGCCAACGGCACGACCACCCGCACATCCCGAGGGGGACCTCTCATGCACGCCGTTCGTCTGCATTCCTTCGGCCCCGCCGACAACCTCCGCCACGAGCGGGTTCCCGACCCCGAACCCGGTCCCGGCCAGGTACGGATCGCCGTGAGGGCGGCCGGGGTGCACCTGGTGGACACCGCCCTGCGCGAGGGGCTGCGGATCGGCCCCGTCCCCCTGCCGGAGCTGCCGACGATCCCCGGACGCGAGGTGGCCGGGACCGTCGACGCGGTCGGCGAGGGGACCGATCCCGCGTGGCTGGGCCGCCGCGTCGCCGCCCACCTGGGCCACGCGCCCGGCGGCTACGCCGAACTGGCCGTCACCGGAACCGAGCGGCTGCACGCCCTGCCCCACCGCCTCAGCGAGGACCACGCCGTCGCCCTGGTGGGCACCGGGCGCACCGCGATGGGCATCCTCCGCTTCACCGACCTCTCCCCCGCCGACACCGTCCTGGTGCTCGCGGCGGCGGGCGGCATCGGCTCGCTCCTCGTCCAGTACGCCCGGCACCGAGGCGCCGCGGTCGCCGGCGCGGCGGGTGGCCCGGTCAAGGTGGAGGCGGTGCGGGGGCTGGGCGCGGACCTCGCCGTGGACTACACGGAGGACGGCTGGGAGGAGCGGATCCGCGAGAAGTTCGGGGACCGTCCCCTCACCCACGTCTTCGAGGGGGTCGGCGGAGACCTGGGCCGCGCCGCCGTGACCCTCCTGGCCCCCGGCGGCACGCACCTGTCGTACGGCTACGCCTCCACCGGTTTCTCGTCCGGGGGGCAGGCCGTGCTCTCCGGCGAGGAGCAGCGGAGGCTGGGGATCACCTCGCAGTCGGTGCTGGGCGAGCCGATGTTCGACAAGGTCGGCGGGGCGGGGAACCTCAGGGTGCTGGAGGACGAGGCCATGGAGCTGGCCGCCGCGGGCGTCCTCGTCCCGCTCGTCCACCACTTCCCGCTGGCGGACGCGGCCCGCGCCCACCGCGCGCTGGAGACCCGCGGCACGCTGGGCAAGGTCGTCCTCGTCCCCTGACCCGGCACGCCGTGCCGGACCCGGTGGGGCGGGTCCGGCACGGCGCGGGACCGGGCCCTCGGGCCCGGCGGGATCGGTCAGCGCAGGTAGACGTCGGGTCGGGGCGGGGTGCTCATGCCGTGCCCGAGGAAGAAGCTCGGGTGCGGCGGCTGGTTGTAGGCGGTGTTCTGCCAGGCCAGCGCCACCCGGTACTGGGCGTCGTGGACCAGGGTGTGCAGCTTCAGGTCCGTCCGCGCGGTGGTGGCGTAGATGCGCAGCGCCGAGTTGTCGCTGTGCCGCCAGACCACCTCCTCGCGCCAGTCGCCGAACAGGTCGCCCGAGAGGACGGGCGTGGACTTGGTGCCGTTGCTGGACGCCACGCCGCTGCCGGTCAGCAGCCGGGTCTCGCCGCCGGTGCCGTACTTGTCGACCCGGGTGCCGTCGAGCAGTTCGCGCACCGGGTCACCGTCCCACCAGACCAGGAAGTTGGCCGAGGACGGGTTGCGGCCGACGTTCGCTCCGGAGGCGTCGCGCAGGTTGGTCATGTTCGGGCCCGACCCCCAGAACTCGGCACCGGGGTTGCCGGCGTGTATGTCGGCGGCCACGCCGCGCCCCGGTCCCTCCGAGCCGCTGGTGGGGGTGCGGTGGAGGACCTGGCCGGTGCGGGCGTCGTGGAGGTCGGAGCCGGGCTGGTTGCCGGACTCGTGGATGGTGAAGACCTCCAGGCCCGACCGGGACGGCACGAAGTCGCCGACGTGCAGGGCGTCGCCGTGGCCGAAGCCGGTGGCGTACATCAGGGTGCCGTTGTCGTCGATCGTGGCCGAGCCGTAGACGATCTCCTGGCGGCCGTCGGCGTCCACGTCCGCGACGGAGAGCTGGTGGTTGCCCTGGCCGTACGCGGCGCCGTTGCCGGAGGTGTTGGAGTCGAACAGCCAGCGCCGGGTGAGCTGCCCGTCGCGGAAGTCCCAGGCGGTGACGGTGGCGCGGGTGTAGTAGCCGCGGGCCGTGATCAGCGAGGGACGGGAGCCGTCCAGGTAGGCGGTGCCGGCCAGGAAGCGGTCGACGCGGTTGCCGTAGGAGTCGCCCCAGGAGGAGACGTTGCCGCGCCCCGGCTGGTAGTCGACGGTGTCCAGCGCGGCGCCGGTGCGGCCGTCGAACACGGTCAGGTACTCGGGGCCGGTGAGGATGTAGCCGCTGGAGTTGCGGTGGTCGGCGCTTCCGTTCCCGATGACGGTGCCGCGGCCGTCGCGGGTGGCGTCGGCGGTCTTCGCGGCCACCTCGGCCCGGCCGTCGCCGTCGTAGTCGTAGACCTGGAACTGGGTGTAGTGGGCGCCGGCGCGGATGTTGCGGCCCAGGTCGATGCGCCACAGCCGCTCACCGGTCAGCCGGTAGGCGTCGAGGTACACGTTGCCGGTGATGCCGGACTGGGAGTTGTCCTTGGCGTTGTCCGGGTCCCACTTGACGACCAGTTCGTACCGTCCGTCACCGTCCAGGTCGCCGGGGCTCGCCTCCACGGGGGTGTAGGTGAAGCCGGGGCGGGAGAGCGGCACGTCGAGGTGGTCGCCGCCGGTGAGGCGCAGGGAGTTCTCGGAGGCGGCCTGCTCGGTGCCGTTCACCACGGCGCGCACGGTGTAGGCGGCGTCGGCGGGCGCGCCGGAGTCCAGGTAGTTGGTGGAGTCGGTGATCGGCGAGGAGTTGACCTTCGTGCCGCCGCGGTAGAGGTTGAAGGCGACGTCGCGGCCCTCGGTGCCCAGCAGCCGCCACGACACCAGGTTGCCCGTGCCCGAACGCACCGAGACCAGGCCCCTGTCCAGGTCCTCCATCTGCTTCGCGCTGCCGGGCGGCGGGTCGACGGGGCCGGGGCCCGGGCCGCCGTCCACCCTCACCAGACGCCACTGCTGGTTGGCGCTTCCGTTGTCGGTGTACTGGGAGATCCGGGCGCCGTCGGCGGTGGACCGCTCCCACACGTCCAGCGCCTTGCCGCTGTGGCGGTTGATCAGCCGGATGTGGCCGCCGTCGGAGTCGGCGACGCGGAACTGCTGGTTGGTGCCCTGGGTGTCGGTCCACTGGACGACGTCGGCGCCGTCGGCGGTGGAACGGCCCGACACGTCCAGCACCTTGCCGCTGTGGCGGGCGGCGATCCGGTACCAGCCGTCGCCGGAGGGGAGGAACCGGAACTGCTGGTTGGCGCCGGTGCCGGGTGTCCACTGCACCACGGCCGCGCCGTCGGCGGTGGAGCGCTCGGCGATGTCGATCGCCTTGCCGCTGTGGCGGGAGATCAGCTGGTAGTAGGCGGAGGTGTCGATCTCGGCCGCGCCGGCCTCCTGCCGTGGCAGGACGACGAGCGAGACGGCCGCGAGCAGGACGGCGAGTGCCCCGGCGTACAGGGTGCGGAAGCGGGCGCGGGGGGTGCCCGGGCCGACGGGCGCGTCGGGGACTCTTCGGGTACTGCGGGCAGGCATCGCGGCTCCTTGGTGGGGGTCGAGGCGCGCTCCGGGCGTGGGAAGAGTCTTATGAAACGTTTCATTAACCTACCGCGGCCACCATGGGCGAGCCGGCGGCCGGACAGGGGGATGGGAGCGCTCCCGTGACCATAGGGCCGCCCGCTCGGGAACGACAAGGGGCGTGCACGGAAACGGCTCCGGCCCACCGAGGAGCCCTCTCCTCCCCGGCGGCGGAGAGGACGGGCCGCGGCGGGCCGGAGCCGCCGTCCGGGTCCGCGGCGCCGGATCAGCCCGCCGAGGGCCCCGTCCAGCCGGCCGGCACGTGGCCGACGCGCACCCGCTGCGGGTGGTCGCCGACGGGGACGGAGACCACCTTCCGCCCGGTCTCGAAGTCGATCACGCTGACCCGGTCGGCGCCGCTCTCGGAGACCACGCAGTGCCGCCCGTCACCGCTCACCGTCGCCCAGTACGGCTTGGCGGCGGGCACCAGCGGCCCCTCCCGGAGCGTCCCGCGGTCCACGACGGTGGCGTAGTCGTCCATCGTCCCGGCGACGCACAGCCTGGTGCCCTGCGGGTTCACGGACATCCCGTGGTGGCGCGAGTCGTTGACCCAGGTGGTGCGGTCCTCGTCCGTCCCCGGGTTCTTCGGCAGCTCCTTCAGCCGCGTGATCTCGTCCGCGGCCACGTCGTACTCCAGGAAGCCGTTGAAGAACGACACCTGGAAGTAGAGCGTGGACCCGTCGGGTGTGAAGGCCACGGGACGCACCGAGTCCGACAGGTCCCGGCGGCCGAAGGCGTCCAGCCGCTCGCGCATGTCGATCACCCTCACCCGCTCGAAGGTGTCCGCGTCGGCGACGGTGATGCGCCGGTCGCCCTTCGTCCAGTCCAGCCAGGGGGCGTCGAGGGCGTTGTTGACCTCGCCGATGGACATGTTCCAGACGTACCGGCCGCCGTCGGTGAAGACGTTCTCGTGGGGCTTGTCCCCGGTCCTGAACGAGCCCAGCTCCCTCCCCGTGACGATGTCCAGGACGTGGACGGTGTTGGAGGTCGAGGCCGAGACGGCGACCTTCCGCCCGTCGGGCGAGACGGCCATGTGGTCGGAGCGGAAACCGGACACCGGGAAGCGCCAGTCGACCTTCCCCGTGGTGACGTCGATGGAGACCACGTCGGCGAAGCTGGGCCGGGAGACGACGACGGCCGAGCCGTCCGGCGTGGAGTACATGTCGTCGACGTACTGGTCGTGGCCCTCGCCGACGGTCTCGCGGATGCCCAGGTAGAAGGCGAGCCTGATCGGGTCGAGGTGGATCTCCCGCAGCCGTTCGCCCTTGTCGGGGACGACGTCGATGCGTCCCACCCTCGCGTAGTCGCCGGTGGACTCGATGACGTCGGCGGTCCCCTCCC
This sequence comes from Streptomyces desertarenae, assembly GCF_042681365.1. Classification (NCBI taxonomy): domain Bacteria; kingdom Bacillati; phylum Actinomycetota; class Actinomycetes; order Kitasatosporales; family Streptomycetaceae; genus Streptomyces; species Streptomyces desertarenae. The sequence goes on from NZ_JBHUFU010000001.1 coordinate 768,423, forward strand.
AGTTGTTGCCGACGAACATCACCTCGTTCAGGCCGGCCCTCGCCGTCCCCGTGTCCGCGGGGGCGGCCGCCGACGCCGGCGCCGCGGCCGCGGCGGCCAGCACGAGAGCGGCGGCGCAGCCTGCGGCTCGGGGGACGCGGCGGTGCCGCGGGGAGGGGCCGTGGGGTGACGTACGGATCGTCATGCGCGCTCCCTGGTCGAACGGACGGACGGGTTACCGTTGGTAACGTAACGTTCGTCCGAGCGGTCGGCCAGATGCGCGGCAGCCGTAAAACCCGTTGCCGTGCGCGCGCCGTTCCCACTCCAATGCCCGTATGACCGCTCACGGTGAACACGTGGAGACCAACCGGCGCTACTGGGACGAGGAGGCCGCCGCCTCCCACGGCCCGCTCGCCCGCGCCCACTGGTCGACGACCAAGCCGGCGTGGGGCCTGTGGAGCACCCCCGAGTCGCGCCTGTCGCTCCTGCCCGGCGACCTCGCCGGCCGGCGCGTGATCGAACTGGGCTGCGGCACCGCCTACGTCTCCGCCTGGCTCGCCCGGGCCGGGGCCCACCCGGTCGCCGTGGACCTCTCCCGCGAACAGCTCGCCACCGCCCGCGCCATGCAGGAGGAGTTCGGCCTCGACTTCCCCCTCCTGCACGCCGACGCCGAGCGCGTCCCCTGCGCGGACGGCAGCTTCGACCTGGCCGTCAGCGAGTACGGCGCCTCGCTGTGGTGCGATCCGCGCCGCTGGATCCCGGAGGCCGCGCGGCTGCTCGCCCCCGGCGGGCTTCTGGTGTTCATGCGGTACTCGCCGCTGTTCGCGCTCTGCGCCTCCCCGGACGGCCCGGCGTCCACCGCCCTGCGCCGCCCGCAGTTCGGCCCCGGCGGCCTGGGGCGGCTGGAGCTGGGCGGCCGCGTGGAGTTCGTGCTGCCGCACGGCGAGATGATCCGCGTCCTGCGCGACGCCGGGTTCACCGTCGAGGAGCTGGTCGAGATCCGCGCGCCCCGTCCCGCGCCCCGCGAGTACCGCGAGGTCACGTCCGCCTGGGCGCGCGACTGGCCCTGCGAGGAGGTCTGGAAGGCCCGCCTGGAGGGCTGAACCGCCCGGCGCGGGAGGGCCGTTCGCACCCCGGCGGCCCTCCGCTCCACCGGTCCCCCGCCGGAACGGGGCCGGGCGCCCGGACGTCAGCCTGCCGGAGCGGCCGCCTCATGGGCTATGTCCACCACGAGCCGGCCCTCGGCCACCGTCACCCGGAAGCCCGGACGCCCCCCGCCCCGCCGGGCGTCGACGCCGATGCCGAAGCGGGTGTCCCCCTCGAAGTAGCTGACGAGTTCCACCTCCCGGACGGTGGGGGTGGCCGCGGCGCGAGGGCCGGGGTCGAACTTCCGCTCGGGGTGCTCGGGCTGGGCCCTGCTGAGGATGATCATGATCTGGTGCTCCCCGGCGACGGGGACCTCCTCGCCGGAGCCGTCCTGGTGCAGCGCGTCCACGTACTCGGCGGTGTACGCCGGAACGCCTCTCTCGAAGTCGAGGACGACCCGGTCGTAGGAGCCGTGGACGCCCACCCGCACCCCGGTCAGCACCGCGAGTTCGGTGGCGTCCGCTCCCCGGCCCCCGCCCGTCTTCCGCGAGGTGTCCCGGGGGGTGTCGGCCGCCGGCCCGTCCCCGCCGGCGGCGGGCGCGTCCGGGACCCCGGCCGAGGAGGTGGAGGGCGTGGCGGACGCGGCCCCGGAGGCGCCGGGAGCACCCGGGCCCCCCGTCTCCCCGGCGCTCCGGGACGCGGTGGGCTCCGGGGGCGGACTCACGGACTCCGCTGTTCCGCTCTCTCCTCCGCCCCCTCTCCCGCAGGCCGCGACCAGCAGGGCCGTGCCGAGGGCGAGGGCGGTTGCGGTCATGGTGGAACGGCGTGTCACTGCGTGCTCCTGGGCGTAGACGGCCGGATGGACGGCTCGGTGCTCGCACCGGCCCGGAGGGGACGCGCCGGTCCGCCGTCCGCCGCGCCGGGTGCCTCCCGGCCGCGGACGGGCCCGGTCCCACCGGTGCCGGACGGGTGGATCCGTGCCACCGTAACAACCGTCACCATCCCCTCGAAAGGGGCATTTTCGCCGTTTCCGCAACCCCGTGGCCGAACGCGCCGGCCGGGGGGGCGGCGGCGGACCGTTCCGGGCGGCCCCCGCAGCCCCGGCGCACCGGTGCTCCCCCCTGACGCTCCGGACCGCCGGCGGGTCACCCGCCCGGCGGCCTCTACAGTTGCCCGGTGGCCATACGAACTCGCGTTCTGACATCGCTCACCTCGGCGCTCGTGCTGGTGCTGGCGGCGGCGGGCTGCCAGGAGACGGCGGCCCTCCCCGAATCGGCCGCGGAACCGTGCTCCGTCCCCGCGGGCATAGCGCACCGCGGCTCCCCCGGCGACGGGGCACCCGAGAACACCATGGCGGCCTTCACCGCGGCGGTCGCCGACCGGGCCGACGGACTCGAACTGGACGTGTGGTGGACCGGCGACGGCGTGCCGGTGGTGATCCACGACGACACGGTGGACCGCACCACCGGCGGCACCGGCCGGACGACCGACCTGACCGCCGCCGACCTCTGGCGGCTGGACGCCGGGCGGGGCGAGCGCGTGCCGACCCTGGACCAGCCGCTGGAGCACGCCGCCGCCCACGACGTGACGGTGGTGGTGGAGCTCAAGCAGGTCCCCACGGACGCCCAGGCGCGGTCGCTGCTGGAGACGGTCCGCCGGGCCGGTGCGGCGGACCTCGTGACCGTCAGCAGCTTCGAGACGCGGGCGCTGGAGGTGGTCCGCCGGACCGCCCCGGACCTGCCGACCGCACTGACGGTGGGGAAACCGGTGTCCGCGGCCGAGGCGGCCCGGCACGGGACGACGCTGCTCATGCACCACCGGCACGTCACCCGGAAGCGGGTCGCGCAGTGGCACGCGGCCGGCCTCACCGTCTACGCCTGGACCCCCGACCTGCCCCGGGAGTGGGAACGGGTGCGGGCGGCCGGGGCGGACGGGGTGATCACCGACGAGGTCGCCTCCTACCGGACGTGGGCGGCGGCCGCGTGCCGCTGACCGGCCCCGTCCGGCCGCGGGACCCGGCGGTCGCCGCCGGCGTCGCCCACGGACGCCGGAAGCCCCGGGCCGATCGTAGTCCGGGGCGTTCTCGCTGCTCGGGCGTGGAGCCGCCTGCCGGGTTCGAACCGACGACCTTCACTTTGCGAGTCCGATCACGTAGCCATGTACTCGGTGCTCAGCTCCACCGTGGCTTCTGCTGGTGATTGCGGGAGTCCGCTCCCATCCGCTGTCATTGATGTCAGCAGTGGATGTCAAGCACTGGTTCGATGACATCGCCCCACACTCGGCTGCTCCACGGGTTCCCGCCGACTCCGAGGCGTGCCGCGACGACATCGTCGAGAAAGTGGGCCTGAGCCTCATCGATCGCTTCGTCGGGCCACCACAGGGAGTCGCACTCGGTGCAGAGGAAGAACGGAGTGCCGTCGGACCTGAAGCGGTACGGGCGTACCCAGTCCTGCTGGCAGCGCGGACAGAGCAGTTGAGCTGGCACGACCGACACGCTACCTGGGGCATGAGTACGCTTTCCAAGCCTGTGGGTGGCCTAACGACGGTTGTCCACCGCCGTTCACCTGCGTCTACGCCCATCCGGCGGTGCGGCTCGGTCGCTGCCGCTGCACCGAGCCGAACGGGTGTGGACGCCAGCGAATGAGACGGAAACTGAGACAGCCGACGCTGCGCTGACCTGGGGCGGAGGTCTATGGGCTACAGACCACGAAGAGCCTCGTAGAGGCTGCCGTAGGCGCTCCAGCAGTCGACACTGCCATCCTCGTTCAGGCTGCCCATGTACCAGTCCTCACCGTTGGCCGGTTTCACCAGGCAGAGTTCGTGAAACCTCAAGATGATCTGAGGATAGAGCCGTTCATCCTTCCCCGATCGGCCCAGCCACGTCACCGCGCGATCGGTGCTGAACACCTCGGCCTCGCGATCGCCGGAGACGTCGCGGATCTGCTCCAAAGTCCACCCTGCCGGTAGCTGCGCGCCTGCCATCACATGATGATGACAGGCGCCGAGCTGCGGCCCTCCTCTCAGAGCACCGCATTAGGAAGAGAGGAGAGGGTGCTTGGCCGGTGGTCTGCGGCTTCTTGGGTTGAGCTAGCGAGCACGGACGCCCCTGCTCGTCCACGCTGTTGACCGTGGCTGACCCCTGCATCTGGCACGACTGTGGCACGGGAGCTCTTCGTCCCGAACTACTGGGTAGGTGGACTGGTCGGGAGGCCACCTGTGTACATTGGCGGTTGGCGGCGGCCGGGGTGGTTATGTACTTCGCTGCTGTACTGCAGCCCTCAGGGAAGTTATTCAGCCGGTCGTACTCGGCAGCTTGAACGTGGCTCACACATGAGGGCGGGTGGGTGTTGCTGGCTGCCGACCGCGCAGTTCTGTCCTACAGGTCACGTCTCGTGGTGACGGCTCTGAGGGTCCACTACGGTGGATCACCCTGTTGGAAGGGGAAACCGATGCCTACGCTGCTCTACTACCCTTTGGTAAGACCGCCTCAAGCGGTCCTGCACCAGGCGTTGTTGTACTGGGACGACATGGCGTCCGTGGTGCCGATGGATCCAGAGGTATACGAGGATGCAGTCTCGGATGAGCTGAAGGATCTCAGGGAACGAGGGCTCTACCATCCCATCGTCCTCGGCACTGAATACCGCCAGCCACTCGGCGACATGCTTCATCTTGAAGTCTTGACCCGGGAACTTCGTGATCTTGCTGCCGGGTCGCCTAGTCCTCATATTTCTGTCATGGATGCTTTTCTCTTCCGCTCGAAACTCGGCCACTTTTTGGAACAAGAGATCATCCGGTTAGGTTTGGGGCGTAGGCTTGAGAGCTCGGCGAGGTGGCGTGGTGCCGGCCTGGCCGTGTCTAGGGAGGTGCGCCTCCTATTACTCGGCACACTGGCACAGGAAGTGGCTTTTACGACTAACACTCGCGCCTACACGCCGTACACCGATCAACGATTCGCCCATGAGACGTCGCTTCGGCCGATGGCTGCTGGCTTCGGTGTAGCAGCCTGGCGAGTTGAGCTTGGCCGTCTGCTGCCCATGCCAGCACCGGGCACCACCACATCAGAGGTACTGGCCTTTCGTGACAGGTATGCCGACGAGCGGGAACGTTTGATGGGTGTCACTCAGACCATGCTCAGCGATTTGCGCCGCGAATGGGAGCACCCGGCCGACGTGCTGGAACGCATGCGAGTGGCGCTACAACAAGCGCGCGAAGACTACCAGGCGGCTGCTCAAGCCAGCCGTATGGCCTGGGTGCAGAGGTCCATCTCAGTCACGGTGGGAGTGGCTACAACTGCGGTGGGCGCGTTGGTTGTCCCTGATCTCGCCTGGGTGGCAGGCATAGCAGGCAGCATAGGGTTCAATATCGCTACCCGTGAGGTCCGTCCGCTGTTCCGGGCGAGGAATGGGCACCCGTTCAGTTATCTCCATCAGGTTGATCGCGAGCTGGCGTAACGTTAACTGCCGTCGGTGTTGCATGCGTGGTATGGCACCTGGAACAGCAAAGGACTGGCTCGGGAGGAACCTCTTTTGAGCTGGCCCTTCTCACTGTGCCCCCGGCATGATTCGAACCTGCGAAACCCGCTTTATACCGTGTCCTATTGACCAGAAACGGTTCGGGTTCTGGGTAGTTGTAGGAGTGCGAGCGATCTGGTGGAGGACGCGCGGCATCTGTCGCCGTCGGCGCAGGAGGTCCTGCGGCTACTTCGGCGGCCCGCACGTCCGCTGCACCTGGACGAGAACCCCATGAGTCCCTGATCAACAGAGGCGGTGGAGCACGTCTCGGCAGGCGGCTTCCATCGGCTCGCGGCGCGTACTGGTCGGCGCCGGCTTGATCCCTAACCTTCGGCGGTGGACTGGGCGAGCAGCTGAGAAACGCGTTGGGGCGAGACATGCAGGACGTGAGCGATGTCCCGGCCGGTCAGGCCCTGACTCTTGAGGGCTGACGCCGTTCGCCGAAGTTCTACCGCTGCCCGGAGTTGGGCCTTGCGGGCATCGACGGTTGCCTGGGTTGCAGCCTTGACACGCTGGTTGAGCTCGTCGCCGAGGTCGACCGTGAGCTGGATGCCGTTATCGGCTCCGGGTACGCCGGCGGCCTTCATCAGCGCACGTCCGCAGTCTGCTGCTTCGCTCAGTCGGCGAACGTAGGCGGGGGCGAGACCGTCCATTGTGAGCATCCACCCGCCCTCGGTCCGATGGGCCACGATTTTGGGAAGATCCATACTCAACGCCTCCTTCAGGACGTGACGGCGAGTCTAGCCCGGGTAGATTTTCCCGTCTAGGGGGGCTAGATGCCGTGGTCGCGCTGTGCTTTCCCTCAACGCTCGGGTTGCTGACGTGACCTTCGGCCTGTGCGGCGGGCCGTGAGGTGGTCGACTTCCTGGTCCGGGACCGGTGGTTTCCGGTGCCCGGGCCGGGCAGGCGGTCTTGGGGCGGATGCGCCGGAAGCCGCAGCGCATACGCGCGGGCGTCAGTCCGCCGGGGTCTGCATTGAAAGTGATCTTGCCCGGAGCACCAGTGAGGCCGTGCGGACCGCCGCCTCGCGGGAGACGGCGGTCCTGCCGTACCGGGTGGTGATGCCACGGAAGCCCTTCAGACGGTTTACGCGCCGCTCGACGGTGTTGCGGCGACGGTGGATCTCACGGTCGAAGCCCGGTGGCCGACCGCCCCGGCGCCCCTTGTTCCGACAGTGCCTTCGCCGGTCGCTCCTCTCCGGAGCGGTGTTCGGACGGAATCCGGTCTGCCTCCGCCTGCAGCTCCTCCACCCGGACCCGGACAGCAGCCTCCCGCTCCTCCAGCAACCCGTCACCGACGCCACCGGCCACTCCGCATCGCCGAGGACGAACCGATCGCCCGAACGCTCCCACGCGATACCGGAACCATGTCCGAGAAGCGGGAACTCAGTGATCACATACGGTGGGACGAGATCAGCCGGCTGGGGACGACGGCCCGGCTCCGTGCCCTGCGGCTGTCCACCGGTGGAGGCCGATCGGTACGGCCGCGCAGACGGCCAGAAGCACGCCCACGAGAATCCAGATCCCCGCTTCCCGGCTGATGGACAAGGCGACCGCGGTGCCGATGAGCGCCCCCGCAGGCAGGCCGAGCGTGGGCCGCCAATCCCGTACGCGGTCCGCCAGGACGACGCCCAGGCACAGAGCCAGGGACCCGCCGAGGACCAGGAGCATGTTCCTGCCGTTGTGCTCCTGCTTCCCCGGTTCCGTATCGCAGCGGCGGCGTCCCGCCGCACAGTCGGCGACGTCGATCCAGTCCGCGATCCCCCAGGCTGTTCCCGCCGCACTGAGTACGAGCAGGACGAACGCCCCCCACTTGATGACCATGGGATGGAGCGTAGGACATGGCGGTACGGGAGATCAGGACAGCACGCGCCGGCCCCCCTGCCATGGAATTCGGCGACTGGGATCCGTCCTCGAAGTGATCCGGTCCAGAGCGGCAGTGAGCGTGATGCCCGGCGCCGTCCCGGCCGCGGTGGAGGGCCTGGGCCGTGCCGGACCCGATGACGTGGCTGGAGGTGGGCGGTCCCGTCGCCGTAGCCGGTGGCGGATGCGGCAGCGTGCGGCGGCCCGGCGGAAGGACGCGGAGCTGCCGCCGCCCTCGTGGGTGCTCCGCGCCCGCACGGCCGTCCGGTCGAGCCGGGGGACCCCAACCGGTCCTTCCTCCGGATCGCGGATCCGGCCGGCCTGCGGCGCACCGACCGTGGGTGACCGCCCTCGTCGATGTCACCTGTGGATGTCAGACGGATGTCGGAAGCCCCGGACCGATCATGGTCCGGGGCGTTCTCGCTGCTCGGGCGTGGAGCCGCCTGTCGGGTTCGAACCGACGACCTTCGCTTTACAAGAGCGGCGCTCTACCAGCTGAGCTAAGGCGGCCTGCGCGGTGGCGCGTACGCAGTGTACCCACTCCCCGGGCGGAGCCGCCCGAGTTCTCCCGGTGTGAAGTACTGACAAGAGGCACCCCTCCGGGTTAACGTCAGCGCACGTTCGCACACGTTCACACACGTGCAACGCGACCTTTACTCGGATCGTCCGGCACGTTCCTGCCGGTGAAGGAGACAACGGACCATGGCCACGGTCACGTACGACAAGGCGACCCGCATCTACCCGGGGTCCGACAAGCCCGCCGTCGACAAGCTCGACATCCAGATCGAGGACGGCGAGTTCCTCGTCCTCGTCGGCCCCTCCGGCTGCGGGAAGTCCACCTCCCTGCGCATGCTCGCGGGCCTGGAGGACGTCAACGGCGGCGCCATCCGCATCGGTGATCGGGACGTCACCCACCTTCCGCCGAAGGACCGGGACATCGCCATGGTGTTCCAGAACTACGCGCTCTACCCGCACATGACCGTCGCCCAGAACATGGGCTTCGCGCTCAAGATCGCGGGCGTGCCGAAGGACCAGATCCGCGCCAAGGTCGAGGACGCCGCGAAGATCCTGGACCTGACCCCGTACCTGGACCGCAAGCCCAAGGCGCTCTCCGGCGGTCAGCGGCAGCGTGTGGCGATGGGCCGCGCGATCGTCCGCGAGCCGCAGGTGTTCCTCATGGACGAGCCGCTGTCGAACCTCGACGCCAAGCTCCGCGTCCAGACCCGCACCCAGATCGCCAGCCTCCAGCGCCGCCTGGGCATCACCACGGTCTACGTCACCCACGACCAGACCGAGGCCATGACCATGGGCGACCGGGTGGCCGTGCTCAAGGACGGGCTGCTCCAGCAGATCGACGCCCCGCGCCACATGTACGACAAGCCGGCGAACCTCTTCGTCGCGGGCTTCATCGGCTCCCCGGCCATGAACCTGGTCGAGGTGCCGATCACCGACGGCGGCGTGAAGTTCGGCAACAGCGTCGTCCCGGTCGAGCGCGAAGCGCTCGCCGAGGCGTCGAGCAAGGGCGACAAGACCGTCACCGTCGGCATCCGCCCCGAGCACCTGGACGTCGTCAGCGGCGAGGGTGCGGGGCTGTCCAAGGATGCGCCCGCGGGCCTGGCCGTCACCGTCAACGTCGTCGAGGAGCTCGGTGCCGACGGCTACGTCTACGGCACCGCCGAGGTCGGCGGCGAGCCGAAGGACCTCATCGTCCGCGTCGGCGCCCGCGAGATCCCGGAGAAGGGCTCGACGATCCACGTGGTGCCGCACGTCGGCGAGACCCACGTGTTCTCCACCTCCACCGGCGAGCGCCTGAGCGACTGAGCGCCCCGGCGAGGCGTCCCGGCGCGCGGCGGGGCCGCTCCCGCCGCGGTGTCCGCCACACGGCCGTCCCAGGGCCCGTACGTCCGCACCCGCGGCCGTGCGGGCCCTCGCCGTGTTCCCCCTCGACTCCCGTATGCCGGCGAGGGGTTGGCACGTCAACACAGCGCCTCGGCCGCACCTGGGGATATGCCGGATCCTTCACTCGCAGGGGTGACCGAAAGTCGCCAAATCACCACTCCTCGCTACCATCGCAACCGCCCCTGAAGCGGGCTCCATCCGCCCTTCGCGAGGAAGACTCCAGCAGTGAATCAGGTAGCGCGCCGCATCGGCCGAACTCTCGCCCTCGTCCTTCCGGTCGTCCTGGTCCTGTCCGGGACGCTCGCCGTCACCTACGTCCCCTGGGCCACCCCGTCGGGGACGCGGATGCTCACCGCCTCCGCCGAGCGGACGGCCCCGGAGGGCAGGCCCCGCGCCCCGCACGAGGCGCTGCGCGACCGCCTGGTCGCCGAACTCCGCCGGGAGGACCCGGGCACCGCGCTGACGAGCCTGCAGAAGGAGGTCAACCGCAGGCCGTCGCTGGCGAGGCACTGCGCCTCCATCGCCGGGGCCCTGGGCCGTGCCGCCGTGGAGAAGTACGGCGCCGTCCGCGCCCACTCCTACTCGCGCCCGGTGTGCGACACCTCCTTCGCGGCCGGGGTCGCCGCCGCCCGCTGACCCCGCCGTCCCCGTGTCTCCGGGCGCCCGCCGGGCCGGCGGGCGCCCGGAGGCGCGGGGGCGGCGGGCACCGGGTGGACGCGGGGTCGGCTGCGCATATCGTCACGGCATGACTCTCGACGCCCAGTTCGCCCACACGTACCCGACGCAGGCCGTGGTCCTGGCCGGTGGCCAGGGATCGCGGCTCCGTCCGTACACCGACGACCGTCCCAAGCCGATGGTCGAGATCCCCGGCACGGGAACGCCGATCATCGGCCACCAGCTCGCCTGGCTGGCCGCCGAGGGCGTCACCGACGCCGTCGTCTCCTGCGGCCACCTCGCCGAGGTCCTCCAGGAGTGGCTGGAGGGCGCCGAACTGCCGCTGCGGGTGACGACCGTGGTCGAGAAGGAGCCCCTCGGCCGCGGCGGCGGGCTGAAGCACGCCGCCGCCTCCCTCCCCCGCCCCGGCGAACCCTGGTACGCCACCAACGGCGACATCTGGACGCGCTTCTCGCTGCGCGAGATGGCCGCCTTCCACGCCGAGCGCGACGCCACCGCCACCCTCGCGCTGGCCCGGCCCCGCATCCCCTGGGGAGCGGTCGAGACCGACGAGTTCGGGCACGTCCTGGACTTCATCGAGGCACCGCCCTCCCCCTACCTGATCAACGCGGGCGTCTACGTCTTCTCGGCACCCTTCACCGCGCTGCTGCCCGACCGCGGCGACCACGAGCGGACCACCTTCCCCCGACTGGCGCGCGAGCGCGCCCTGGCGGGGTTCCCGATTCCGCAGGGCGCCTACTGGCGGGCCATCGACACCGCCAAGGACCTCAGCGAGGCCGCCCGGGAGCTCGCCGCCCAGAGCCACCGCTGAGGCCCTCCGGGCACCCGGGGGCGCTGCGGGCCGGGGCCGGAACGGTCCCAGGGCGGGTCAGGGCGGGTCAGGGCGGGCGGCACCGCGAACGGCGCGCCCGGGGGCCGGGGAGGAGGAGGACCCCCGGACGCTGCTCTGGGGAGAGGGCGGCGGGACGGGAGGAGAGGGGGGCGGCCGCGGTGCCGCGGGCCGCGCCGGCCCTACCCCAGCAGACCGCCCAGCGCGCCCTCGCCGTCGCCTCCGCCGCTGCCGCCCCCGGAGGTGGAGGTGCCGCCCGGGGAGCCGGCGTCGCCGCCGTCCTCCCCGCCGACCGTTCCGGCCTCGCCGGAACCGCTCCCCGTACCGCCGGAGCCGGTCGGGGTCTGCGGCTGGGGCGCGACCGGGACCTCGGGCCGCTGCGGCGGTGCCTCCACCGTCTGCCGCTGGCTGGGCGAGTCCGGGGTGCCGCTGCCGGTGCTGCCCGCGCTGGGGGCGGTGGAGCCGGGGCCGGAGGGGGTGGACGGGCCGGGCGCCGTGCGGTTCCCCGGGGTGGGGGTGCCGCTCGCCGGGCCCGGGGTGGAGGGGCTCGGGCCGCCACCGGTCCTGGTGGGCAGCGGCGAGCCCGGCTGGTTGTTGGTGAGCGGGTCGCCGGGCCGGGGCACGCTGTCGAGCCGCGCGGAGCGCACCGCGCTTCCCATGACCGAGCCGACCAGCAGCGACAGGCCCAGCACGACCGCAGCGACGACCGCGCCCCGGCGCAGCACCCGCTTGCGCAGCTCCCACACCTCCGCGCGCGGACCGAGCGTCCGCCAGGCCTCGCCCGCCAGCCGGGCGTCCAGCGAGTAGTAGGGGGCGCCCGCGATGAGCAGCGGGCTCCAGGCGGCGAGGTAGATGATGTCCGGCGCCTCGTAGACCGGGACGGTGCGCCAACTCACCGTGACGATCAGGGCCGCCGACAGCAGCGCCCCGACACCGGCTGCGGCCCGCTGCCACAGGCCCAGGATCGTCAGCACGCCGACGACGATCTGGAGGAAGGCGACGCAGAGGCCGGACCCGACCGGGTGGGCGAGGGCGAGGTCCCGCAGGGGCTCGGCCGCGGCCCACGGCTGGAGGGAGCGGAGCCAGACCACCAGTGAGCCGCGGTCGCCGCCGTCGAAGTAGACCGGGTCGCAGAGCTTGCCCATCCCGGCGTAGATCGAGATGAGGCCGAGGAGGATCCGCAGCGGCAGCAGGACCACGCCGAGGTTGATGCGGCGGTCGGGGTAGTAGCCGTGGCGCGGGGCCTCGCGGCGGCGTGCCGACTCCTCCCCGCCGCAGCCGTCGGCGCAACCGTCCGCGTAGGCGCCGTCATGGTCCTCGCCGTAGCCGCCGTAGCCGCCGTCCGCGGCCGGCCCGTACGGCTCCTCGGGGAGGTCGTACGCGCCCTCGGCAGGGCGCACACCGTCGAGCAGGGGGCGCTCGGACGTCCGGTGCACGCGGGGGGTGAGGACCGTCTCCCCGTCCCCGTCGAAGGCGGGGAGCACCGTGGTGTGCCGGACGCCGCCCTGGCTCGGGATGGCCGGCGGCACCACGCGCGGCAGCGCCCGGGTGGTGTCGTCCGGCTCGTCCCCGCCGAAGCCGACCGCGCCGCCGGACCCGCGGCCCGCGCGGACCGCCTGGAGGAGCCGGGTGGCCCCGTCACCGGGCTGCGTGCGGCCGCTCCACACCACGGGCGCCCGGCGCCCGGCGGACGGACGGCGGACCGGGGTGGCGCCGCGCACCGCCGTCAGCACGGCGGTGCCGCCCGCGCCGGCACCCGACCCGACCGCCCCGACGCCGGCCGGCACGCGGACCGGCCCCAGACCCGGGGAGGGGGACGGCGGCGAGGCGAACTCCACCCGGAAGCTCGCGTGGTTGACGACGACCTCGGCCGGGTCGCTGGGCACCTTGACCGTGCTCAGCGCCGGCTCGTCGTCGAAGAAACCGCGGGGTGTTCTGGTGTCCACACTCCACTAACCGAGTGACGGACGCATAGGACACTGCCTGAACGGTCCCTTTATGTCGGGGGCCCGTCAAGGTCCACGACGGCGGCCGGCCGCGTGCCCCGGCCCCCTCCGGACGGCGGGACGCGGACCGGCCGGCTGACGGCCGACCGTCAGCCGCGCCGGCGCCGGGCCGCCTCGTAGAGCGCCACGCTCGCGGCGACGCCCGCGTTGAGGGACTCCGCACCGCCCGGCATCGGGATGCGCACCCGCAGGTCGCAGGTCTCGCCGACCAGCCGCGACAGGCCCTTGCCCTCGCTGCCGACCACGATCACCAGCGGGCCGTCGAGCGCCGCCACGTCCTGGAGCTCGACCTCGCCCTCGGCGGCCAGCCCGACCACGAACAGGCCCTCCTTCTGGTACGCCTCCAGGGCGCGGGTGAGGTTCGTCGCCCGCGCGACCGGGGTGCGCGCGGCGGTGCCCGCGGAGGTCTTCCAGGCGCCCGCGGTCATGCCCGCGGCCCGGCGCTCGGGGACGACGACGCCGTGGCCGCCGAAGGCGGAGGCGGAGCGGACCACCGCGCCCAGGTTGCGCGGGTCGGTGACGCCGTCGAGGGCGACGATCAGCGGGTCCTCGCCGGCGTCGTACGCGGCGGCGGAGAGGTCCTCGGGGTGGGCGTACTCGTAGGGCGGGATCTGCATGACCAGGCCCTGGTGGTTGAGCCCGCCCGTCATGCGGTCCAGCTCCGGCCGCGGGGCCTCCATCAGGTTGATGCCGCCGCGGTCGGCGACCAGTTGCAGGGCCTCGCGCACGCGCTCGTCGTTGTCGATGAACTGCTGCACGTACAGCGTGTTCGCCGGCACCCCCTCGCGCAGTGCCTCGACCACCGGATTGCGGCCGACGACCAGCTCGGCGCTGCCCCTGCCCCCGCCCCGGCGGGGAGCGGGGCGGCGGGCGGCCTGGCGGGCCTTGGCGTTGGCCATGCGGTTCCTCACGTGGCCCTTGCGCATCTCGGCGGGCGGCGTGGGGCCCTTGCCCTCCAGGCCGCGGCGCCGCTTGCCGCCACTGCCGACCTGCGCGCCCTTCTTGTTGGACGTGCGGCGGTTGGGACGCTGGCTGTTCCCGGCCATCGGGATCACTCATCTCTTCTTGCTGCCGGCGGGGCCGCGGTCCGGTTCTCGGGCGCGGCCCCGCACACGGGTACTTCTGTCTGTGCCGGCGGTGCGGTTGCGGTTGCGGTTGTCCGGCCGGGCTACCGCGAGCCCAGCTCCCAGCGTGGCCCGGACGGGGTGTCCTCGACCACCAGGCCCGCCTGCTGGATCCGGTCGCGGATGGCGTCGGCGGTGGCGTAGTCCTTCCGGGCCCGCGCCGCCTGGCGCTGTTCGAGCAGGAGTCCGACCAGGGCGTCCACGGCCCCGCGCAGCTCCTCGCCGCGCCCGTCGCCCGTGCCGCCGGCCCAGTGCGGGTCGAGCGGGTCGAGACCCAGCACGCCCAGCATCGCCCGCACCCCGGCCAGCGCGGCGGCCACCGCCTCCTTGTCGCCGTCGCCCAGGGCCGCGTTGCCCTGCCGGACGGTGGTGTGGACGACCGCGAGCGCCTGGGGGACGCCGAAGTCGTCGTCCATCGCCGCGGCGAACTCCTCGGGCACCTCCGCGGCCGGCTCCACCGACCCGGCCAGCTCGACGGCCCGCTGGACGAAGCCCTCGATCCGGCCGAAGGCGGCCTCGGCCTCGCGGAGGGCCTCCTCGCTGTACTCGATGGTCGAGCGGTAGTGCGGGGTGCCCAGGTAGTAGCGGAGCACGATGGGCCGCCACCGCCTGACCATCTCGCCGACGAGCACCGAGTTGCCCAGCGACTTGGACATCTTCTCGCCGCTCATCGTCACCCAGGCGTTGTGCACCCAGTAGCGGGCGAACTCGTCGCCGTACGCGCGCGCCTGGGCGATCTCGTTCTCGTGGTGCGGGAAGACGAGGTCCACGCCGCCGCCGTGGATGTCGAAGGCGCTGCCCAGGTACTTGTGGGCCATCGCCGAGCACTCCAGGTGCCAGCCGGGGCGGCCGCGGCCCCAGGGCGTCTCCCAGCTCGGCTCGCCGGGCCTGGCGGCCTTCCACATGGCGAAGTCGCGCGGGTCGCGCTTGCCCGTCTCGCCCTCGCCGGAGGGCTGGCGCAGGTCGTCCAGGTCCTGGTTGGAGAGGGACAGGTAGCCGGGCAGGGAGCGCACGTCGAAGTAGACGTTGCCGTCGGCGGCGTAGGCGTGGCCGGCGTCGATCAGCGCGCGCATCATCTCGATCATCTCGGGCACGTGGCCGGTGGCGCGCGGCTCGTAGGTGGGCGGCAGGCAGCCGAGCGCGGCGTAGCCGTCGTTGAAGGCGCGCTCGTTGGCGTAGCCGATCGCCCACCAGGGCCGCCCCTGCTCCGCTGACTTGGCGATGATCTTGTCGTCGATGTCCGTGACGTTGCGGACGAACGTCACCTCGTAGCCGCGGTACTCGAACCAGCGGCGCATGACGTCGAAGTTCAGCCCCGACCGGATGTGGCCGATGTGGGGGGCCGCCTGCACGGTGGCACCGCACAGGTAGATCGAGACACAGCCCGGTGTCAGCGGGGTGAAGTCACGGATCTGCCGGGCGCTGGTGTCGTACAGGCGAAGAGTCACGGGCCCAAGGGTAGTAGGAAAAGCGCGGAACGAGGCGCCGGGCGGCGTGCCGGGCGGCGCCGGTGTCCGGCTCCGCCCGCCTCCCCCGGCCGCCTCGGGCGCGCACGGCCCGCCGGGTCCGGCGGCCGGGGCGCGCCCCCGTCAGGGACGGCGGACGACCAGGGCGGTCGCGACGGCGGCCAGCCCCTCGGCGCGGCCGGTCAGGCCGAGCCCGTCGGTGGTCGTGCCGGAGACGGACACGGGCGCGCCGACCGCTGCCGACAGCGCCTTCTGCGCCTCCTCGCGCCGCTTGCCGATCTTGGGCCGCACGCCGATCACCTGGATCGCCACGTTGCCGATCCCGAAGCCCTCGGCCCGGACGATGCGGGCCGCCTCGGCGAGCAGCGTGACGCCCGAGGCGCCGGCCCACTCGGGGCGGGAGGTGCCGAAGTGGGCGCCGAGGTCGCCGAGGGAGGCGGCGGAGAACAGGGCGTCGCAGGCGGCGTGGGCGGCGACGTCGCCGTCGGAGTGGCCGGCCAGGCCGTGGGTCTCGCCCTCCCAGAGCAGGCCGGCGCACCACAGCTCGCGGCCCTCCTCGAAGGCGTGCACGTCGGTGCCGATCCCGACCAGGGGGAGCGGGGGTGCCGCGGGCGCCGGTTCAGAAGCCATCGGTGGCCCTCCTGCGGGCGAGCACGGCCTCGGCCAGGACGAGGTCCAGCGGGCGGGTGACCTTGAACGCCTCCTCGTGGCCGGGCACCAGCACGACCGGGACGCCCATCCGCTCCACCAGGCCGGCGTCGTCGGTGGCGCCCTCGCCCTCGGCCGGGGCCTGGGCGTGGGCCTTCAGGAGCGTGTCCCGGTCGAAGCCCTGCGGCGTCTGCACCGCGCGCAGCAGGGAGCGCTCGGGGGTGGCCACCACCGGCTCGGGAGCGCCCGCCGCACCGCCGGGGGGCGACGCGACCTGCTTGACGGTGTCGGTGACGGGCAGCGCGGGCACGACGGCGGGCGCCCCGTCCCGCACGGCGGCCACCACGGCCTCGACGGTCTCCGCGGGGACCAGCGGCCGGGCGGCGTCGTGGACGAGGACCACGTCGACGTCGTCGGTGAGCACCCCCAGGCCGCGGGCGACCGACTCCTGGCGCGTGGCGCCGCCGGTGACGACCACCACGTCGGTGGCGCCGGCGGAGTCGGGCAGCGGGTGCTCGTCCAGGATCGTGCGGACGGCCGCGGCGCCGTCCGGCGGGGCCACGACGACCACGAGGCGGACCGTGCGGGCACGGGCCACCGCGCGCACGGCGTGGACGAGCATCGGAATGCCGCCCAGCGGACGCAGCGCCTTGGGGGCGCCGCGGCCGAGCCGTACCCCGCGGCCGGCGGCCGGGATCACCACGGCGGTGCGGGGGGCGTCGGCGGGAGCCGGGGACCCGGGGCCCGCCGGAACGGCGGGCGTCTCTTCTTCTGGCATCGGTTGCACGTTCAGGTTTGTGTCCTCGGCCGAGGTGGGTATGGCACACAGCGTGCCGGGCGCGGCGCCCCGATCGGCCCCTTCCGTGACGAGCCGGTCGTGCGGCCGCCCGGGGCCGGCGTTCCGCCGCCGGCGGGTGCGGGATCCCACCGCCGTCCGCCGCGCGGTGCGCACGGCGGCCGCCGGATGTCCCCGCCGGCGTCTCCGGGGCTTCCGTCCGCCGCAGCAGGCAACCGCAGTCGGCGTACCGCGGCCGACACACCGCAGCACCCGGTGAGGGACCCGCCGTCCGCACGGCTGTCGTCATCCGGGCACTGCGGCGGTGTCCACGGTCCGCGGCTCATGGGGCCGCCGCGTCGCGTCGCCCGCGGCCCGCGCCGCCGTCACCGGACGGGACGGTGGTGGTGGGGGACGGGCAGGGCGTCGCTCGCGTCGCGCCGCGCCTTTCGTCGGTCGGTCCGCCGGGGGTCGGGGTCAGGAGGCCAGGACCTCGTCCAGCAGCGTCTCGGCCTTGTCCTCGTTGGTGTTCTCCGCGAGGGCCAGCTCGCTCACCAGGATCTGGCGCGCCTTGGCGAGCATCCGCTTCTCACCCGCGGACAGTCCGCGCTCGCGCTCACGGCGCCACAGGTCGCGGACGACCTCGGCCACCTTGATCACGTCACCGGAAGCCAGCTTCTCCAGGTTCGCCTTGTACCGCCGCGACCAGTTGGTCGGCTCCTCGGCGTAGGGCGCGCGGAGCACCTCGAAGACCCGGTCGAGGCCGTCCTGGCCGACCACGTCGCGCACGCCGACGAGCTCCGCGTTTTCCGCCGGTACGCGCACCTCCAGGTCGCCCTGCGCGACCTTCAGAACCAAGTAGGTCTTGTCCACGCCTTTGATCTGGCGAGTTTCGATGGCCTCGATCAGCGCGGCCCCGTGATGGGGATAGACCACGGTGTCGCCAACCTTGAACGTCATGTGACAGGTACCCCTTCCGTGGCTATCCAGGGTAACACGAGAACGCCTTCTTCTGAATGGCGTTTTCGCAGGTCAGGGCATATCTCGGGGCTTGACAACAGCCCCCGGATCGTGCTCCGGGGTGTCGGCGGGACCGGGAATTCGCAGGTGGGAGGGGGTGTTCGCGAGGCCGGAATCGCGCACCCAAGCGCTCCGGAGAGGTTGACCGAAACACCCGTACGTCCGTTTTGTCGGAATCTGCGATCCGGATGAACGAGCCATCCGAATTGATCAACCGGAGGGAGGGAGCGGCCGCCGGGCGATTTCCGGTGAAGCTTCCGTGCGCCCTTCCCGCGGACTTCCCGGGAATGCGCGTAATCGTTCGCACGGACGTGCAGTCGATATTCGGCCCCTCCCCGCCCCCGGGCCCCCCGCGCCGGCCGCCCCACCGGTCCCCGCGGCCCCCGCCGGATCGCGGCGGGGACCGGGACGGGGACCGGCGCGGGGCCGGAGTGCGGCACTCGGACGTCCCTGGGGCGGGTCGGGTGCGGAAGCCTCCGGAGGGCTCGGTACGCTGAGGCCGCCTATCAGACCATCCACCCGCAAGGAGTTGCCGCCGCCGTGAGCAGCAGCCTTCGACGCGGCGCCCTCGCCGCCAGCGCCATCGCGCTCTCGATCGCGTCCCTGACCGCCTGCGGGGCCGGGCCGAACGCCCAGAGCCTGGACATCGTCCTCGACAACGCCTCGGCCGAAGTCGACGAGATCAAGGTCCGGAACGTCAACGTCATCACGTCCGAGGACGGCGAAGGGCCCGCGAGCGTCTCGGCCCGCATCTACAACGAGGGGACCGAGGACGAGACCCTGGAGTCCGTCACGGTCGGCGGCCGGGAGGTGGAGCTGAGCCCGGCCGAGGGCCGGCAGGAGCTGACCGTCCCGGCGGGCGGCTCCCTGGCCCTCGGCGGTGAGGGCAACGCCGCCGCACTGATCGAGGACCCCGCCGCCGCGGGCATCGCGAACGGCAACGCGCAGGAGCTGGCCTTCGAGCTCAGCTCGACCGGCCGCATCGAGCTGCGCGCCACCGTCGTCCCGGCGGAGGGCACCCTGGTCCAGTTCGGCCCCAGTGGCGCCCCCTCCCCCACCGCCCAGCCGACCGAGGGCCCCTCCGCCACCCCGGACCCCTCCGCCACGGGCACGCCCGGCGGATCCGGCGAGGAGGACGACCAGCCGGGGGCCGACGAAGGCGCGAACGACTCCGGCGACGACGACACCCAGGGCGAGATCGGCGGCGAGGAGAACGACGGCCAGAACTGACCGGCGCCGCCCCGGCCGCACACGCGCAGCGGGGCCGCTCCCTTCGAGGGAGCGGCCCCGCTGCGCACTCGGGTCCGGCGGCCGCGGCGGTGCGCCGGCGGACACCGGGGCCCGTCAGGGCTCGAACTTGTAGCCCAGCCCGCGCACCGTCACCAGGTAGCGCGGCGCGCTCGGGTCCGGCTCGATCTTGGCGCGCAGCCGCTTGACGTGGACGTCCAGCGTCTTGGTGTCGCCCACGTAGTCGGCGCCCCAGACCCGGTCGATGAGCTGCATCCGGGTCAGCACCCGGCCGGCGTTGCGCAGCAGCATCTCCAGCAGGTCGAACTCCTTCAGCGGCAGGTCGACCTTGGTGCCGCCGACCGTCACCACGTGCCGGTCCACGTCCATCCGCACCGGCCCGGCCTCCAGCGCCGCCGGCACCGACTCCTCCGGCTCGCCGCGCCGGCGCAGCACGGCCCGGATGCGGGCCACCAGCTCGCGCGAGGAGAAGGGCTTGGTGACGTAGTCGTCGGCCCCTATCTCCAGGCCGACGACCTTGTCGATCTCGCTGTCCTTGGCGGTCACCATGATGACCGGGACGTTGGAGCGGCCCCGGAGCTGACGGCAGACCTCCGTGCCCGGCAGGCCGGGCAGCATCAGGTCGAGCAGCACCAGGTCCGCTCCGTTGCGCTCGAACTCCTCCAGCCCGTCCGGGCCCGTGGCCGCCACGGCCACCTCGAAGCCTTCCTTGCGGAGCATGTACGACAGTGCGTCGCTGAACGATTCCTCGTCCTCGACGACGAGCACTCGGGTCACGGGAGGACCTCCGGGGCGGGATCAGAGTGGTGATCGTTGGGATCGTGGGGGGTACGGGGGTTGCCGCGAGAACGCTCGCGCAGCGTGGGGGGGCGGATGCCGGCGGCGCCGGCTCCGCCGGTACCGCCATCGTCGGGGCGATCGCCGGGGCCGTCGAGGCGGCCCGCGCCGTCCGGAGCACGCGTACCGCCGTCGGGGTCCGTGCCGCCGTCGCCGGTCCCGTCGTCCTCGTCGTCGTACTCCTCCGGCTCGCGCAGCGCACCGCTGAGCCGGTTCCTCTCGCGCCGCTCGGCCTCGCTCCGCTCCCGGGCGCTGGCCGCCTCCGGCAGGCGCAGGGTGAAGGTGGAGCCCTGTCCCTCGGCGCTCCACACCGTGACCTCCCCGCCGTGCGAGGCGGCCACGTGCTTGACGATGGCCAGGCCCAGACCGGTGCCGCCGGTGGCCCGGGAGCGGGCCGGATCGACGCGGTAGAAGCGCTCGAAGATCCGGTCCTTGTCCTTGTCGGAGATGCCGATGCCCTGGTCGGTCACCGCGATCTCGATCATGTCGCCGCCCGGCGCGGCGACCCGCCGCCCCGAGATGCCCACGCGGGTGCGGGACGGGGAGTAGTTCACGGCGTTCTCGACGAGGTTGCCCAGCGCCGCGGCGAGCTGGCCGCGGTTTCCCCAGACGTGCAGGTCGGCGGTGCCGCCGGTGGCCATGGTGATCTGCTTGGCGCTCGCCGCCTGGCGGCAGCGGTCGATGGCCTCGGCCACCAGTTCGTCCACCCGGACCGGCTCGGAGTCCTCCAGGGGGTTGTCGTTCTGCACCCGGGAGAGGTCGATCAGCTCCTGGACGAGGTTGGTCAGCCGCGTCGCCTCGTTCTGCATGCGGCCGGCGAAGCGCTCCACCGCCTCGGGGTCGTCGGAGGCGTCCATCACCGCCTCCGACAGCAGCGACAGCGCGCCGACCGGGGTCTTCAGCTCGTGGCTGACGTTCGCGACGAAGTCGCGGCGGACGGCCTCTATGCGGCGGGCCTCCGTCAGGTCCTCCACCAGCAGCAGGACCAGCCGGGAGCCCAGCGGCGCCACCCGCGCGGAGACGGCCAGCGCCTCGCCCCGCCCGGTGCCGCGGCGCGGCAGGTCCAGTTCGACCTGGCGGATCTCGCCGTCCCGGCGCGTGTCGCGGGCCATCTGGAGCATCGGCTCCACCGCCAGCTTCCCGCCCCGCACCAGCCCGAGGGCGTACGCGGCCGAGCTGGCCTTGACCACCGCGTCGGACTCGTCGAGCACGACCGCGGACGACCGGAGCACGGACAGTACGGTGTCCACACCGGGCGGCAGCACGGCCTCGGTGTGCAGCGAGCTGCGCGTGGGGCGGGCCTGCTCGCGCTCGCTCCAGCGGAACGCGAGCATGGCGATCACGCCGGTGCACACCCCGGCGACCGCTGCCGCTGCGGCGACCGCCGCGTTCACGTCCATGCGTCCAGGTTATGCGGGCTCCGGAAGGTCCCCACAGCCGTTCGAGGGCCTGCTCGAACAGACGTCTCCGAGAGTTCACGTCGGTGTCGGTGGTGGTTCACTTGGGGTGGCCGAGCCGGACGTGTTTCGGACGGAGCGTGGGAGCGTAGGGGAGAACCGGGGGCCCGCGCGCCGCGCGGAAGGGCCCGCGGTCCCCGGCGAACGTCATGCGAGGGAAGGACAGTCATGCGGGACGCTTACCACGAGGAGTTGGACTCGATCGGTGACAGCCTGGTCGAGATGGCCCGGCTCGTCGGCTCCGCGATCGGCCGCGCCACCACGGCGATGCTGGACGCGGACCTCAATCTCGCCGAGAGCGTCATCGCCGCGGACGAGAAGGTGGACAACCTCCAGCGGGACCTGGAGACCAAGGCGATAAACCTGCTGGCCCGCCAGCAGCCAGTCGCCACCGACCTGCGGATCGTCGTCACCTCGCTGCGGATGAGCGCCGACCTGGAGCGCTCCGGCGACCTGGCGCAGCACGTCGCCAAGGTGGCCCGGCTGCGCTTCCCCGAGTCGGCGGTGCCGCGCGACCTCCAGGCGACCATCCTGGAGATGGGCCAGCTCGCCCAGCGCCTGATGGCGAAGGCGGGCGAGGTCATCATCACCAAGGACGTCGACCTGGCCCTCCAGCTCGAGCAGGACGACGACGCGATGGACCTCCTCCACCGCACCCTCTTCCAGCACCTGATGGACGACCGCTGGAAGCACGGCATCGAGACGGCCGTGGACGTCACCCTGCTCGGCCGCTACTACGAGCGCTTCGCCGACCACGCGGTCTCCGTCGCCCGCCGCGTCGTCTACCTGGTCACCGGCGACTACGCGGACGAGGTGGACCCCGCCGCGGCGGCCGCCGCGGAGAGCGCGGAGCAGGGGGCCGGAGCGGCCGGCGGCGCCTGACGCCGAGGGGCGCCGCGCGGGGGCGCGGGGACACGGGGGTGGTGCGGCCCGCGGGGCGCGCGCCCGACCTGCGGATCCGTCGCCCTGGAGGCGCCCGGGGTCCTCGAAGCGCTCCCGGCCCAGGCCCGCGTGCCCCCGGCTTGCGGGCAGGCGGCACGCGCCACCGCGCGCCGTTGACGCGCTCGCCGGTGGAGGACGTCAATGGGTGGCGAGGCGAGCCGGTGGACGGCCGGCGAGACACGGAGGAGGACTCATGGCGGACTTCCCGACTCCCCCCGCGGCGGCGGAACTCCAGGGCGCGCGGCCCGCGCCGCCCCTGCCGGGAGCGTGCGGCTGCGGCTCGGGGTGCTCCTGCGGGTGCCAGTCCGGCGGCAGCTGCAGGTGCGGCGGCAGCTGCTGAGCCACCGCTCCGCAGGGGAGCGCACGGAGACGAAGCGGGGCCCGGCCGTCACCGGCCGGGCCCCGCGCCGCGCTCCCGCACCCGGGACTCCCCCACCGGGGGGACTTCCCCCACCGGGGGGACTTCCCTCACCGGGAGGCGGCGTCCTCCTTCTCCGCCGTGCGCTGGAGCGTCCCCAGCACGCCCTTCGGGCTGCCGTCGGCCAGGACGGCCTGCCCGATGTGCTCCTTGATCTCCTCACCGACCGCGGTCCAGGAGACCTTGTGGCTCGGGTGGAACTCGGCCGTCCCGAGCCGGTCCAGGAACGGCTGCATCCGCCGGTGCTCCGCGTCGCGCGCCATCCGCTCCGTCGCCGAGACGGTGACCGGCAGCATGGTGTGGCGGGCGGCGAACCGGTGGTGGTTCTCCTCCGCGTAGACGTGGTCGAGGAAGGCGCCCACGGCCTCGTCGTTCCCCTCTTTGCGGAACGCGAGCATCCAGTGGGCGGACCCCATGGTCGTCCGCGACGGGCCCGTGCGGCCCGGCACCGTGGTCATCCCGTACCCGATGCCCGCGGCGTCGGCCTGCCGCATCAGCGACAGGCTGCCGTTGAGCATGCCGACCTTCCCCTCCGCGAACAGGCCCGAGAGCGCCTGGCGGCCGGTGAGGGCAGGGTTGGCGGTCGTCAGTCCCGTGCCGACGAGTTCGTCGCGCAGCCAGCTCATCGTCTGGACGTTGGCGGGCGCGTCGATGGCGTACATGCCGCCCTCGCCGGTGAAGCCGCCGCCGTTGCCGAGCATCCAGGTCATGGCCTCGACGTGCGCGTCCTTGGAGCCGAGCGCGAGTCCGTAGGGGACGTCGACGCCGGCGGCCCGGAGGGCGAGCGCACAGTTCCTCAGCTCCGCCCAGGTGCGCGGCGGCCGTTCCGGGTCCAGGCCGGCCGCGGTGAACA
Source organism: Streptomyces desertarenae (assembly GCF_042681365.1). NCBI lineage: Bacteria > Bacillati > Actinomycetota > Actinomycetes > Kitasatosporales > Streptomycetaceae > Streptomyces > Streptomyces desertarenae. Next base: position 792,058 of record NZ_JBHUFU010000001.1, read on the forward strand.
GCGCCTTGTTGTAGAAGAGGAGCTGGAGGTTGACGGCGAACGGCAGCGCGTACCGCACGCGGCGCATCTCGCCCGCCGAGGCCAGGGCCGGGACGAAGTCGGCCTGGACCGGGATGGAGAGCACCTCGTCGGTCACGTGGAGCCGGCCCGCGGCCGCGTGCCCGGCGAACGAGGCGATCTGCGCGATGTCCGGCGGCTCCCCCCTGCCGGCCAGCTCCGCGACCTTCCGCTCGGCCACCCTGGCGGAGTGGACGGCCACCTCCACCTCGATGTCCGGGCGCTTCTTCCGGAAGGAGGCGACCACCTCCTTCCAGTACGCCCGGGTGAGGCCGTCCCCCTCGGCGCCCCCGTAGTCCGTGGCGATCATCGTCAGGGCGGCGCTCCCGGAACGGGCCGTCCCGCCCTCCCCGCACCCTGTCGCCGTCCAGGCGATAGATCCGGCCACTCCTGTCGCCAGGGCCAGGAACCGTCTTCGCCGCATCGTGCCACCCCTCAGCTGAACCGGTATTGCTCCTGATCGGGCACCACAGGGGCGCCGAGCCGGGAATCTGTCCGGGAAACAGGGCATGGCGCCCTCGGAGGGGCCTTCACAGGCTGGCTGAAAAGTAACGATCGGCGGAGGCTCCGACCAGACCGAACGGTGGACCGATACACAAACGAGTCCAACGCCCGGGTACCGGGCGAAACAGCCGGGGGCGCGTGCGCTCACCGGTGGCCGCCCGCCGTCCGGCCCGTCCGCGGGCCTCCGGCCGGTGGGGCCGGGCCGCGGGCAGACAGCAGCGCGGCGCGGCGGCCAGGGGCCGCCGCGCCGCAGGTGCGGTGTTCCGGGGGGGTCCGGACCCGGGTGTCCGGACCGCCCGTCAGCTCACCGTGAGGTTGGAGCTGCCGCTGCTCTGGTATCCCTCCGTCGCGAGGATCATGTAGTAGCTGAAGTTGCCCAGGCGCATGCCGTAGCGGGACCACGCGTCGAAGTGGTTGCCGGTGGTGATGGTCCCCCCCGTCCTCTTCGACTGGCGGACGCTCCAGTACTGGTTGAAGGTCTTGGTGCCTTCCACGGAGGGGGCGTTGTACCGCGTCGTCTGGTAGACGTCGTACGTGCCGCCGTCACTGGTGACCGTGCCCTTGTACGTTCCCGTGGGCCGGTAGGTGCCCCAGTTGTCGACGATGTAGTACTCCACGAGCGGGTTCGACGTCCACCCGTAGAGGCACAGGTAGCCGTTGCCGGACGGGTTGAAGCTGCCCGAGTAGCGCACGGTCCTGCGGCTGCCGTTGCTCCAGCCCTTGCCGCAGACGAAGTTCCCGGTGTTCCGCCATGAGGTGCTGTAGCTGCCGCCGGACCCCATGGTCATGGAGACCGATCCGCCGCCGTCGGTCCAGAACGAGTAGTAGTAACCGTTGTGGGTGCCGGTCTGGTTGGTGGTGATGGTCTGGGCGTGGGCGGTGCCGGGCAGCACCAGTCCGGCGGACGCGCCCAGGGCCAGGGCGCCGGCTCCGCCGATGAAGCCTCGGCGGCTGACCGGGCGGGCGGGGGCCTTGTCCTCGTCCTCGTACATGCTTCCTCCTCGTGGGGGCTGCGGGAAGCCGGGCTCACGACGCGACCCGGCGGGTCCGTCGGTGGCCAGGGGATGCCGACCGTGCGTCGACGTCGTGCAACACAGCGGGGCTCGGCCGGTCGTCGTGCGCCCGACGACCGGAGGACCGGATCGCGGTGGGCGATCCGGCTCGACAGCGGTGGGGCCTGTCGATGGCGTTAGGTTGGCTTGACCCCGTCAAGTTGTCAACGGTTTCCGCAAGGTTAACGGAAGCACCGTCCGAGGGGTGGACTTCCCAGAGCCTCGTTCCCCCTGTTCACCGGCCTTTACTGGCCAGTTGAGGTTGAGGAGCGCCAATTCCCGCCTCGGTTTGACGACGAAGTGGAAGACGCTTCGGACCGAAAGTTTCGGAGAAATTCCGGATCATGTGGGGCGGGGAGGGCGGTCGGCGACGGCCACCGCCGGCCGCCCTCCCGCGGTCGGCGCGGCCCGAACCGCTCCGGCCGGCTCGGAGCGCTGACGACCACTCGACCGAACCGGTCCGCGCACAGGGCCGGACGGCCGCCGTGACCTCCACGTCGAAGGCGTTCTCCCCCGCCGCGGACGGCAGGCCCAGGACCCGGTCGAGCACACGGCCCCGGAGGCCGCAGCCGGTGGTGCCCGGGACGGCGAACGGCCCGTTCGTGACCAAGCGGCCGGTCATCACCGTCCCGACGGGCGGCCACATCCGGCACGGCGCACTCGACGAGGACGCGTGGAAGCCCGCGCTTGCCGCGGCCGGTGTGATCCCGACACCGGAGCCCGGCGAGGCGTACGAGGCGTCGGGGCGGACGCGCAAGGCGGCCGCTGCGGCCTTCAGGAAGAGGCGGGCCGCCCGAATCGGACGGGACCGTCGTAGCAGCCCGGCCGGGCGAGTGGAACGGAGCTGAAGGGTCCGGGTTGCCGCCGGGGCATCGGCAGATCAGGAGAGCGCCTCGGTGACGGCATTCCTGACGGAACGGCCCACAAGCGGCCCGGAGACGGTGCGGAGCCCCCCGCCGGCGGCAAAGCCGGCAGGGGGCTCGGGGGCTCAGCTACAGCGCGTGGTTACTTCTTGCCCTGGTTCTTCACGGCCGGTTCCGCAGCCTGCGTCTGCTCGACCGACCAACGCTCTGACCTGCGGCTGAGCCGTCAGCGGTTGTCATCTTTGGTCACCGCCGGCCGCCTTCCGACGGCCCAACGACGGCCCAGCAAGCCGGTTGGCATCGCGCACTCGGGCAGGGCCATACCTGAGCAGGCACCGTTCGCGTGATTTTTTCGTCCCGAACAGGTTCGGACGGATCGGTGACCGACTCCTCCGCTATTTCTGCAGGTCATAGGGTTGGGCTGGGATGGCCTCGGTCGGTCTGGACACCTTGGCCCCGGGCTCGGGAATGCGCCAGACGATTCGGACCTGCTTGTCGAGGGGGAGCGAGGGGCCACTGACGTAGATGCGGTGGATGAGGTAGAGAATGGCCAGCCGGAGTGCCTCGGGCTCGATGTCGTCCAATGTCGCCACCGTCGCTCGGCTCAGCTTGTTCACCTGGCGGACGATGCGTGGCTCGGCTTCGAGGGGGCCGAGCTCGGCGACAACCTCCGGTTCGAGTTTGCCGTCCTCGCGCATGGCCAGGATCGAGCGCTGCATTAGGCCGGGCTCGGCTTCGATCCGGTCGAGAATACGGGCGAGGACGTAATCGTGGATCACGTCCGCCTCGATGCGGCCATGCTCCTCGCCCGTACAGCTCGGACACCCCCCGCACTCCACGGGCCCGACGGGGTCGTCCTCTGGCCCTTCGTCGGCTTGCCGAGTGGAGAAGAAGCATGAGGCCACCCACATGATCTCGGCCCGGCTTAGCTCCAGGTCTTCGGCGGTCCACAGGTCAGGGTCGGCGGGTCCGCTGCTTCCTCCCTCCCCTGGTATCGGAATCTCGGAGCGCATCAGGGACTCCAGGCTGACGAGAACCGGTTCCCAGTCTTGAGTGCTGAGTAGCAGCGTCGCCACCGCGTCCCCCGGGCGTTTCCAGAAGATGAGGTCCTCGTCCTCGCCGTTGACGAAGTGCAGAACGTGGTCCGCCGGGTCGAATTCGGCTCCGGACATCTCACCCAGGTGGGTGAGGAAGGCCTGTCGTCCTCGGTAGCGTCCGACGTAGCGTCGGGCCTGATCGACGAAGAACTCGATGGTGGTGTCGTCCAGCACCGCGTTGGGACTGATGCCGATGAAGCGCGGTGGATTGAGGGGACCGAACCGGCGGAGCTGTTGGGTGGCGTTCGCCCAGTACAGCCTTTTGGCATCCGGGTCGTACACCACGCAGTAGACAGGGATGTTCCCGTTTGCCCAGGTGTCGCCATGCTGGTCGACAGGCACCGCGTAGCCGTTGCCTCGGCGCCAGCTGCCCCCACCCTTGACTTGGACCTTGATCGTGTCGCTCGTGACATCCCCGTTGTCGGTGAAGGTGACGTAGAGGTCCTCGCCGAAGTCGTTCTGCCCGGATATCTCCTGGACGATGTGATCGTGCTCTTCGAGCAGGGCACGCAGCACGTTCACCGCAGTCTGCCCTACGCGCCGCCCTTTCGGGATCTTCGGCATACCACTCTCTCCGGCGGTTCCTCGTTGGCCCCGGGCGGATCCGGGGCAGTGTTGTCCATGATCATCCTGCCTCACGCCTCTGACATCGGGCCCCAGCGAAGAGGGGATGTCAGGGCCCGCTGCGGTCCGAGAGGGGGCACGGGCACCCCAGACTTGGAGCCAGCCAGCAGAGGGGCAGACGGGGCTCGGGATAGCGAGTGACCATGGCCGTCGGTGACGGGGGCCGAGAACGAGGCCGGCTCCCAAATGGCCTCAAGCGGGCCCAGGGACAGGTCAGGTCCCTGATCTAGTGTTTCCTGTGTCGGGTGACGGAGTCTGAACTCGCGATCTCTCCGTCCCGAACTACCGGAGGTGCGGTCGCTGAGGTCCTCGCCCGGTCATCTGGCCGCTGGGATTCGCTGACGTTCGCTTGCGGTCGTGCTGGTTTCTGTACTCCATGCTGTACGGCAACGGTTCCAGAGGTTCCATGTGCCTCAGATTTTCCTGCAGTTCAGACCCTTTGAAGCGTCCCATTGCCCCTCATCGGTCCGCGAATGGTCCGCAACTGGTCAGGCGGCCACCGTGGGCGGTACGGGGACGGCACTCGGCGTGTGCTCCCTCTGCGCGCCGGATGCCCTCTTGCGTACATCGTGTGCACAGAGCACGGTTTCAGATAATGCTGCTCGGCGCTCCGGCGCCACCAGGGGAGGGGCGGTGCCTCGTGGGCTCAGCCAGTTCGTGGGCGCATAGGACCTTTGGTGATGTGGCCAACCAGCTGGTGGATGTCATCCCGGCCTGCCTCCTGCGGGCTCATAGAAGAGCTCGCAACGGCCACGAGGGAGTCCACACCCAGACCTTGGAAGCGTATGGCCACGGCTTGTACGCTGTGCAGTACGAGGAACTCGCTGCCGGCCTCGGCGCCGTCGAGAAGGCCACACCTGTACGTCTTCAGGGGCGGACCGTGATGATCGTCGCCGGCCATGTGATCTACCCGATCCGCTACGCGAAGAGGGACGTCCCTGTCACAGCAGCTCGCCTGCGGCGGGCGACAGGGTTCCGCGCGGAACTGATCCGGCGCCACGGCCCAGAGCCCATGCAGCAGGCACTCGACCTGGGCCTCGACGAGCTCGAAGAACCCGAAACCCACCCCGACCTTGGACTTCTTCCCGAAGACACCCGCCTCGTCCTGGTCGCCTACGCATGCTCCATGGAGCAGGGCGTGATGCGTATTGAATGGGGCTCCGCGGAACTGCGCCGGGAAGACAGATACCTTATCTGGCACCACCATGAGCCTTTGCCTGTGGAGGGGCGGCCTCAGTAGCGCTATACACCTGGCATTGGCCTCTGCTTTGTAAGCCCGCTCCACCCTCGGCGTGGTAGAGCCCACCCACGCACACGCGAGCCACCCACGGCCGCCCATTGCTGCTGCTGTCTGTGACCGTTGATGTCAGCGTTGGATGTCGATGGAACACCTCCGGTACCGAACAGACCTCCATTGGCTCGGCCGGTCAGCCCACCTACCCAGGGCGCGATGGGGCGAACTTCACTTTTAGGAAACCAGTGGATCTGGCGATGCGTGGCTCTGCAGAACAGAACACATAGATACCGAAGACACTCAACTGTCGCTTCTCGCAGAGTGGATCGACGAGGCGGCTCAGGCTCAGACCAGCTTCGCGGCTCAGCGATCGCTCAACAAACGCATCCCAATCAGCGAGCATCGAGGCGCTCTCGATGAAGAGAACTCCCGAGACCACTGCGCGGAAATCAGCAGCTTGGACGTTCGCATACCAGGTTCAAGTGGTCGAAAATAGCGGTAAATAGCGGGCCCAGATCGTGCCCTGCCTTGATGACCCAGACGGCTCTTCGGTACCTCCACGCGTTAGGGAAGTCCCCGACGCTGATGCTCAAGTGTGGTCGACCCTGAGTAAAAAGTGTCGTCTAATTTCGGCAAAGCAAGGCTGCACCACCTTCTCTTTGAAAGAAGATTCGGGAACGTCTACGACCATGCAATCCAAGCGTCGCGGCCCTACCTTCAACTCTCACAGGAGTGGACTGAGTGGCTTGACGTAGAAGAAGCGCTAAGCATTTCCCTCCGTTTGGCGCGAACCGTTGGCGAGAAGGACCTAGCCGCTCAGGTCATGGACAAAATGCTCAACACAATAAACCAGGTAATCGCGGGAGAAAGGGACGTGCCTGGTGTTGTTCTGAGGCTCCTCCGTCCTCTTGTTGGTGAACGCACAGCCCCTGGGGGCCTGAATGCCCTAAGGGCTGTCCCGTAATTGATCTTCGACTTGTCTCGGGCATGGCGGACTGCCGTACGGCCCGCCGCCCTATCCGGCGAGGGCGAGGTTGTGCATCCGGGCGATGCCGAGCATGGCGTGGTGGACGCCGTCGCCTTCGAGGCGGCAGTCGCGGAGGATCTTCCAGGTCTTCATGCGGGCGAAGGCGTGCTCGATGCGGGCACGGACCTGCTTGTGGGACCGGTTGCGTTCTTCCTTCCAGTCCGGGAATTCGGTCTGGCCGCGCTCCCTGCAGTGCGGGATGACGAGTCCGGTGCCCCGGTAGCCGCCGTCGGCGATCGTCAGGGTCCTGCCGACGGCGACCTTGGCGCCGGATTCCTCCCATGCCTTGCAGTCGTTGCGGTTCCCGGCGAGCGGTTGGCCGACCACGACGACCAGGCGGGTGTCGGCGTCGATGACGACCTGGTGGTTGGTGGAGTACCGGTGGTTCTTCGACCGCTCGGCGATGGTGTGATCCCGGGTGGGGACCAGGGTGCCGTCCACGATGAGCACGGTGTCCTTGGCGAACCGCTTGCGGGGTTTGAGGGCGAGCATCGGCCCGAGATGGTCGATGATCCGGTCCGCCGCCTACTTGGACATTCAGAACAGCGGGGCGAGCTGGCGCATGGTCAGGTTCGTGCGCCAGTACGTCGCGACCAGCAGTGCCCGGTCCTCCAGCGGGAGGCTCCATGGCCGGCCTTTGCGGACCATATCCGCGCCCTCGCGCCGCAGAAGCGTCACCAGCTTCCCGAAAGCGCGTGGGCTGAGCCCGGTGAACGGGGGTACCCAGGACGGCTCCGACGCCGTGATCACACCAGCCACAACCAAATCATTTCAGCCGTCCTATCATCCGATCCAAGAAGACGAGCAGCCGTCGAGGGGGCAGATAGGGATGGCCGCAGCACGCATGGCAGCAGCTGTGCTGGTGACATGGGCCGCGCTGATCGCGCTCCTACTCGCGCCGTCGCCCCTGCCAGAGCAGTGGCGCCACTACATCTACTCTCCAGCGAGCGTGGGATTGTGGCTGCTGGCCATGCTTGTCGCGCCCGTCGTGGTCTGTGCAGTCAAATGGCCATGGATCAAGTCGGGCGGTAGGTGAGCCCTCGACCTGCATACGAGCTCGCGGACTATCCCGTAACGGCTGGTCATCGATAACGGGACAGCTCTTAGGGAGACTCCCTTCCTCTTCACGGGTCTCGGAGCTGCCACGCTCGCGGCTTGGGCCGGTGTGTCCACCGCCGTCACGACGATGGCGGTCATCCCGATCCTGTTCGAGATCACCGTGCATCTCCGGCGCGGCCCGCATCGTTGTTGATCCTGCTCTGACGGCCCCGCCACGGCCCAGATGTCGCAGCGAAGCCCCCTGCCAACGGAAAGCCGCTGGTAGGGGGCTTCTTCGGCTCCGGCTGCTACTTCTTGCCCTGGTTCTTCACGGCCTCGATGGCGGCCTTCGCCGCCTCCGGGTCGAGGTAGGTGCCGCCCGGGTTGACCGGGTGGAAGTCGGCGTCCAGGTCGTAGGAGAGCGGGATGCCGGTGGGGATGTTCAGGCCCGCGATGTCGGCGTCCGAGATGCCGTCGAGGTGCTTGACCAGCGCGCGCAGGCTGTTGCCGTGCGCGGCGACCAGGACGGTGCGGCCGGTGAGCAGGTCCGGGACGATCGCGTCGTACCAGTACGGCATCATCCGGATCACCACGTCCTTGAGGCACTCGGTGCGCGGACGCAGCTCGCTGGGGATCATCGCGTAGCGCGGGTCGTCGCTCTGCGACCACTCGGCGCCGTCCTCCAGCTCCGGCGGCGGCACGTCGTAGGAGCGGCGCCACTGCATGAACTGCTCTTCGCCGAACTCGTCGCGGATCTGCGCCTTGTTCTTGCCCTGCAGGGCGCCGTAGTGGCGCTCGTTGAGGCGCCAGGAGCGGCGGACGGGGATCCAGAGGCGGTCGGCGGCCTCCAGCGCGATCTGGGCGGTGCGGATCGCGCGCTTCTGGACGGAGGTGTGGACGACGTCGGGGAGCAGGCCGGCGTCCTTCAGCAGCTCACCGCCGCGGGCCGCCTCCTTCTCGCCCTTCTCCGTCAGGTTGACGTCCACCCAGCCGGTGAACAGGTTCTTCGCGTTCCACTCGCTCTCGCCGTGGCGGAGGAGGATCAGCTTGTACGGTGCGTCGGCCATGCCCCCGAGCCTAATCGAACGTCCGGGGGCCGGTGCGGTGCGGCCGACTGGCGAGACGTCCGCGCCGCGGCGGCGGGTCCCCGGGGGCGGCGGGGCGCCGATTGACGGCGGGCGTCAATCCGGTGGCGTGGGCGGCCGCGCATTATGTAACGTGCGCTTGGCGGTTGCGACTATTACACATGGCATCGCGTTCGTCCCGCCCGTCCCAGACGCACAGCTGCACACGGAGGCGTGTCATGCCCATTCCCAGAGGCTTGTCGAAGACGGTCTCCGGGCTCCCCCGGACGTTCTGGTGGCTGTGGACCAGCACCCTGGTCAACCGGCTCGGCGCCTTCGTGGCGACCTTCCTGGCGATGTACCTCACCGTCGAGCGCGGCTACTCGGCCACGTACGCCGGCCTCGTCGCCGCGCTGCACGGCCTGGGCGGGGTGGTCTCCTCCGTCGGCGCCGGGGTGCTGACCGACCGGCTGGGCCGCCGTCCCACCCTGCTGCTGGCGCAGCTCGGAACCGCCGTCTCCGTCGCCGTGCTGGGCTTCATGACCCACCCCGCGGCCATCGCGGGCGTCGCCTTCGCCGTGGGCGCGACGAGCAACGCCTCGCGGCCCGCGGTGCAGGCGATGATCGCGGACATCGTGCCGCCCGAGGACCGGGTGCGGGCCTTCTCCCTCAACTACTGGGCCATCAACCTGGGCTTCGCCGTCTCGGCCTCGGCCGCCGGGCTCATCGCCGAACACGGCTACCTGGCGCTCTTCCTGGGCGAGGCGGCGATGACGCTGGTCTGCGCGGTGCTGGTCTACGTCCGGATCCCGGAGTCGCGGCCGGGGCACGGGGCGGAGGGCGGCCGGGACGGGACGGGCGCGGCCGGCACCGAGGACGGCGGCCGGGAGCGGGTGTCGATGGCCACGGTGCTGCGGGACGGGCCGTTCATGGCGGTGGTGGGCCTGAGCTTCCTGGTCTCCACCCTGTTCACGCAGGCGTTCGTGACCCTGCCCGTGGACATGGCCGGCAAGGGGCTGAGCAGCTCCGACTACGGGCTGGCCGTCGCGGTCAACGGCGTGCTGATCGTCGCCCTCCAGCTTCCGGTCACCCGTTTCATCGAGCACCGCGACCCGGCCCGGCTGCTGGTGGTCTCCTCGCTGCTGACGGGGCTCGGGTTCGGACTGACGGCCTTCGCCGGTTCGGTGGGCGCCTACGCGCTGGCCATCTGCGTGTGGACCCTGGGCGAGATGGTCAACGCCCCCACCCAGACGGGCCTGGTGACGCGCATGGCACCGGCCCACGGCCGGGGCCGGTACCAGGGGATGTACACGATGTCCTGGTCGGTGGCGGCGCTGGTGGCGCCGCCGGCGGGCGGCGCGGTGCTCGACCTGTGGGGATCGGGCGTGCTGTGGGGGCTGACGGCGCTGGTCGGCGCGGTGGCGGCGGTCGGCTACCTGGTGCTGATGCGGGTCACGGCGCGCCGGGAGGCGGCCGGGTCCGGGGCCGCCGCGGGCACGGGCGGCCCGGGTGCGGACGGCGCGGTGGCCGGTGCGCAGGACGTGCGGCCCACCGCCCCGGTGGAGGGGTGACGCCCCGCCCGGGCGGCGGGCCGGCGGGTGCCGCGGGGCCGGGACCTGTCCGGCCGATCGCCCGGAGGTCGCCGACGCGTTCACGGGGCAGTCGTTGACGCCGCCGGTCGACCGGAGTCGGGAAACACGGGGGGCACCGAACGGCGGGACCGTATCCTGAGGCAGGCGACGCAGGCACTGCCGCTGTGTCGCAGCCGTCCGTCGCCACCCACGCCGGGCACCGGATGCCCGGCGAACGATCGGGAGTTGACCATGATCAGTCTGGCCGCAGTGGGGGGAGTGGCCCTGGTCGAACTGGGCATGGCGCTGACTCCGGGACCGAACATGATCCACCTCGCCTCCCGCGCGATCACCCAGGGCCGCAGGGCGGGCCTGGTCAGCCTGAGCGGGACCGCCGTGGGATTCCTGTGCTACCTGCTGGCCGCGGCCGCCGGCCTGTCCGCGTTGTTCGCCGCCGTACCGCCGGCGTTCACGGTGGTCAAGCTCGCCGGGGCCGCCTACCTGGCCTACCTGGCCTGGGACATGCTCAGGCCCGGTGGCCGCTCACCCTTCGCGCCGTCCCGAGACCTGCCTCCCGTCTCCGACGCCCGCCTGTTCTCGATGGGACTCCTGACCAACCTGCTCAACCCCAAGATCGCTCTGATGTACGCCGCTCTCCTGCCCCAGTTCATGGATCCGCAGGCGGGTCCGGCCTGGGCGCAACTGCTGCAGCTCGGTGCTGTGCAGATCATCGTGGGGATCTCCGTGAACGCTCTGATCATGCTCGGCGCAGCACGGGTGTCGGGGTTTCTGGCTGCCCGGCCCCGCGTGATGGCCGCTCAGCGGCTCACGGCAGGCGGCTTGCTCGGTGTCTTCGCGCTGCACACAGCCCTGTCCCGTACGCCTGGTTCGGCCTGAGCCGTGCCCGTGCGCCCGTGGGGTACCGGTGCTGCCGTGACCGGCCGGGCACACGGGGCTAGGAGGCCAGGTCGCGCAGGGCGGCGCGGATCGCCCCGGTGGCCCCGGGCGTGAGGATCACCGAGTAGTGGTTGGCGCCGGGCACGCACCGGACGTCCACGCCCCCGACATCACCCCGGGGCCCCAGCCCGGCCGCGGCGAGGCGCTGCTCGTCGTACAGGCCCTGCGGTTCGTCGAGCATGCCCCGCTCGGCCCACAGCAGCACCAGGGGCACCGCGGCCGAGGCCGCGCGGACGGCGCCGAGCACCTCCGGGTCGGCCAGGACGTCCGCGCCGTCGGCGCGCACCGCGTCCAGCACGCAGCTGCTGCGCAGCGCCGGCTCCCTCCCCACCAGGTCGCGGTCGACCTGCTCCCGGACGGCGTCGCACCAGTGGGGGCCCAGCGCCGGGTGCTCGCGGAAGAAGGCGCGGTACGCCTCCCGGTCGGGGAAGGTCATCGACAGCCGCCGCATCGCCGGGCCGATCACGGCCTCCAGCAGCCCGTCGATGTCCGTGCCCTCAGGGGCGGGGAAGCCCACGCCGCCGTCCACCAGGACCGCTCCGGCGATCCGGTCCGGATGCCGGGCGGCGGCCAGCGCGGCGGTGAAGGCGCCCATGGAGTGGCCGACCAGCACCGCGCGCTCCAGACCGAGGTGGTCCAGCAGGGCGAGGACGTCCTCGACGTGGGTGCCGAGCCCGTACGGCCCCGGCAGCCCGGCACTGCCCGCCCGGCCCCGCAGGTCCGGCGCGTGGAGCGGAACGTCCAGCGCCTCGGCCAGCGCCCCGAAGGCGCGGCCGTTGGCGGTGATGCCGTGCAGGGCGACCACCGGCTCGCCCGCGCCGGGCCAGTGGGAGACCGCCAGCTCGCCCCCGCGCACCGGGACCCTCAGCTCCCGCGCCCCGCGTCCGCCGCGCACCGTCATCCCCCGGCTCCCTTCCCCGTCCTCCGCCACGGCAGCGGGCGCCGCACCGACGCCACGCCGCCCGGTGCCGCGTACACCGCGACCACGAACAGGGTGCCGAGGACGACCATCGGCTCCGACAGCGGGGCCCGCAGGAACTCCGGCAGCCCGTGGACCTGTTCGGAGCTCGCCAGCACCGCCAGGCGCTGGTCGAGGAAGGTGAACAGCACCCCGCCGAGCACCGGCCCCCAGCGGGTGCCGCTGCCCCCCAGGACGACCATCACCAGCAGGGTGAGGGTGAACTGCGGGGTGCTGGAGTGCGGTGTGGCGCCCGCCGTGACCAGCAGGTGCACCGCCCCGCCCAGCACCCCGAGGACGGAGGCCAGGACGAACACGCCGAGCTTGTGGCGGAACGGGTCGTGGCCCAGGACGGCCACCCGCTGCTCGTTGTCGCGGACGGCCTGCCAGATCCGGCCGACCGGGCGGGAGACGGCCGTCCACACCACGGCGGCGACCAGTGCCAGGTAGGCCAGCGCCAGCCAGTAGACGTGGGCGGTGTTCTGCACGCCGACGAGCGCCGCGGGCACGCCGTCGGTGGGCAGCGGCAGCCCTTCCTCGCCACCCGTCAGACCGCCGGGGTTGCGCTGCACCCAGATCGACCCGGCCTGGGCGAAGGCGAGCGTGACCATGGCGAAGCCGATGCCGCCCAGGGCCAGGCCGCGCAGCGAGACCGCGCCCAGCAGCACCGCGGCGGCGGCGCCGCCGGCCAGGGCCAGCAGGACCGCGGGCAGGAGGTCCAGACCGAGTTCGGACATGGCGAGCCGGGTGCCGTACGCACCGCCCGCGACGTAGAGGGCGTGGCCGAAGGAGAGCAGTCCGGTGCGGCCGAACATCAGGTCGTAGCCGAGCGCCAGCCCCCCGAAGACCAGGCACAGGGCGAGGAGCTGGAGGGAACCGGGCGAGTTGACCGGGCCGTCGAGCAGGACGGGGACCTCCAGCGCCGAGTACGGCAGCAGGGCCAGCACGGCCAGGACCGCGGCCGGCGCGGCCAGGCCCCGCCACCGCGGGCGGGCGGCGGACGCGGCCGGGGACCGGGGCGGGGCCGGGTCCGCCCCGGTGCCGGCGGGGGATGCGGTGGGGGTGGAAGGGGCCGTCACGCCGTTCCTCCAGCGAGTCGGGGGGCGGGCCGGGCGAGGACGACCGCGGCGAGCAGGACGACGACGGCGAAGTCGCCGTAGCCGTCGGCGTAGTAGTTGGCGTACTGCTGCACCAGGCCGACGGCGAGCGCGGAGAGCGCCACGCCGGGGATCGACCCCATGCCGCCGATGACCACCACGACGAAGGCGAACACCAGCAGCGAGGTGCCCTGGTGGGGGGAGAGCGAGCCGAAGTAGAGCCCGCCGAGCACGCCCGCGAGTCCGGCGAGCGCCCCGCCGATGGCGAAGACGAGGGTGAAGGCGCGGGTGACGTCGACGCCCAGGGCGGTGACCATCGCCCGGTCCTCCACGCCCGCCCGCACGATCAGCCCGTAGCGGGTGCGGGAGAGGAAGAGGGTGACGGCCGCCAGCACCAGTCCCGCCGCCGCGATCAGCACGAAGCGGCTGGCCGGCACCTGAGCGCCCAGTACCCCGACGGTGCCCGACAGCGCCTCGGGGACGGGGAAGGGGCGGGAGTCCGCGCCCCAGACGGCCTGGACGAGGGCGGGGACGGCGAGGGAGAGGCCGACGGTGACCAGGATCTGCTCCCGGGGCCGGCCGTAGAGGCGGCGGATGAGGACGAGTTCGACGGCGACCGCCAGCAGCGCGCCGGTGGCGGTCCCCACCAGCGCCGCCAGGGCCAGGCCGCCGGTGCCGCCGACCGTCTCGGCGGTGCGCCAGGCCGCGTAGGCGGCGACGGTGAGGAAGGCTCCGTGGGCGAAGTTGAGGACGTCCATCAGACCGAAGATCAGGGCGAGGCCGGAGGCGATGAGGAAGTACAGGGCGCCCAGGCCCAGTCCGGTGAGGGTCAGCAGGACCAGGGTGCTCATCGGGGGGTCTCCTTCCGGGCCTTCTCCGCGGCCTTCCCCGCCTCCGCCGCCCGCTCCCCCGGCGGTGTCCGGCCCGGTCCGGTGCCGCGGCCGGGCGCGGTCGCGGGCGCGTTCCCGCGGCGGCCGACGCCGAGCAGGGCGGTGGTGCGGTCGCGGTCGGCGAGCAGTTCGCCCGCGTCGCCGGTGTGGACGGTGCGGCCCGCGTCCAGCACCACCGCGTCGCGCGCCAGGCGCCTCACGACGGCCAGGTTCTGCTCGACGAGCAGCAGGGGCACGCGTTCGGCGGCGCGCTCCAGGGCCTCGGCGACCTCGGTGACGACGCGGGGGGCCAGGCCCTTGGTCGGCTCGTCGACGATGACCAGGCGGTTGTCGTTGAGGAGGGCGCGGGCGAGGGCGACCATCTGCTGCTGGCCGCCGGAGAGGGTGCCGGCGCGCTGCCGGCGCCGGGCCTTCAGTTCGGGGAAGAGGTCGTGCACCAGGTCGTAGTGGTGCGGTCCGCCGCCGCGTTCGGCGAGGGCGAGGTTCTCGGCGACGGTGAGCCCGCCGAACACCCCGCGGTCCTCCGGGACGTAGCCGACGCCGCGCCGCACCACCGTGTGGGTGCGGTGGCCGGTGACGTCGGTGCCGCCGAGGACGACGGTGCCGGCGGTGATCCGCCCGTCCTCGGGCAGCAGGCCCAGGACGGAGCGGACGGTGGTGGTCTTGCCGACGCCGTTGCGGCCCAGCAGGGCGGTGGTCCCGGTGGGCGCCACGTCGAAGCCGACGCCCTGGAGGATGCGGGACCGGCCGATGCGCACCCGCAGGTCGCGCACCGACAGGACGGGGGCGCGCCCGGGGTCCGTGCTCACAGCTCCTCCCCCACGTACGCCTCCTGGACGGCCGGGTCGGCCATCACCGCGTCGGGTGTGCCGACGGCGAGCAGGGTGCCGTGGTGCATCACGGCCACCCGGTCGGCCAGGCCGAGCAGGACGTCCATGTGGTGCTCGACCATCAGCACGGTGCGGCCCTCGGTGCGGTGCAGGGCGCGGATGACGCCGGTCAGCTCGCCGACCTCCTCGGCCGCGACGCCCGCCATGGGCTCGTCGAGCAGCATCAGCCGGGGGCCGCCGGAAGCCGCGCCGAGGGTGGGGGCGAGCAGCATCGCCAGCTCCAGCTTGCGCTTGTCGCCGTGGGAGAGGCCCGCGGCGAGGTCCCCGGCGCGGTGGCCGAGCCGTACGCGCTCCAGCACGGCCCGCACGCCCCGGCCGTCCTCCGCGGCCCGTCCCGCGCCCGCCGCCCGCGCGGCCAGGGCCACGTGCTGGGCGACGGTCATGGTCGGGAAGACGGAGGAGGACTGGAAGGTGCGGCCCACGCCGCGCCGGGCGCGGCGGTGCGGGGGCAGGGAGGTGATGTCGGCCCCGTCCAGGCGGATGGTTCCGCCGGTGGGGCGGGCGATGCCGGAGAGCAGGTTGAACAGGGAGGTCTTGCCGGCGCCGTTGGGTCCGATGACGGCGACGAACTCGCCCTCGCCGACGGCGAGGTCCACGCCGTCGACGATGGCCGCCGCCCCGACGGACCAGCTCAGTCCGTTCAGTTCGAGGACGGCCATGCGCTCAGCCGATCCTCTTCTCGGCGGGGGCGGCGTCCTGCGGGTCCACGGTGTGGACCACGGACGGCTCGTCCCCCTCGAAGGCGGCCTGGAACATGGGCTGGACCAGGGCGTGGTCGCCCGGCCGCACGGTGTTCACTCCCTTGACGCCGGAGAAGGTGAAGCCCTCCAGGGCCTTCACCATGGCGTCGGTACCGCCGTCCGCCCCGGCCTCGCGGACGGCCCGGGCGACCATCTGGGCGGCGTTGAAGCCGTCGGGGGTGAACAGGTCGGTCTTCCAGCCCTTCCGCGCGAAGTACTCCTCGGCGGCCTTCGCCTCGGGGGTGTCGGTGGCGCCGGGCACGTAGTGGGCGAGGAGGGTGACCTTGTCGCGGGCCCTGCCGAAGACCGGGTAGGCGGCGCGGCTGTCGAGTCCGGTGACGACGGTGGCGGCGTCGAGCACGCCCTGCTGGTCGAGGGTGGTCCACATCGACCGGGCGGTGTCGCCGGCCCAGGCGACGAAGACCATGTCGGGCTCCGCGGCCTTGACCTTGGTGGCGGTGGGGGTGAGGTCGGTGGCGCTGGGCGGGGCCAGGACGGGGGTGACGGTGGCGCCGCCCCGGCCGAGCACGCTCTCCACGGCCGCGACGTTGGCCTGGCCGAAGGCGTTGTCCTGGGCCAGGACGACGACCTTCCCGCCCCCGCTCCCGCCGCCCTTCTGCCGCAGCAGGATCTGCTGGGCGGTGGCGACGTCCTGGAAGGTCTGGCGTCCGGAGCGGAAGGTGTACCTGTTGGCGGCGGTGAGGACGTCGGTGGCGGCGGGGCCGGAGATGTAGAGGACCTTGTTCTGGGCGGCGACCGGGGCGATCTGGGTGGCGACGCCGGAGGCGGCCGTGCCGGCGATGATCTCCGCGCCCCGGCCGGCGCTCTTCTTGGCCAGGGAGACGCCCTTGGCGGGATCGCCGGCGTCGTCGTACCGGCTGACCTCGATGGTGACGCCGTCGATCTTCCCGGTGCCGCCGGTGGCGTGGTCGAGTCCCGCCTCGAAGCCCTGGAGGTACTGCTCCCCGTAGGAGGCCAGCGGGCCGCTGGTGGAGGTGATCAGGGCGACCTGGACCTTCTGCGCGCCGTCGCCGCCGGACGCGGCGGTGCCGGGACTGGAGCAGGAGGTGGCGAGCGCGGCGGCCACGACTGCCGCGGCGAGGGAGGTGGTGGCGGTTGGGCGCATGGCGGGGCGGCTCCTCGGCGGATCGCGTGACGGCCGGACGCGGCCGGTTCGTCGTGGTGACGCCTGGCAGCGTCCGCCCCGCGCCGGGGTGGCGGCAATGTCCGCGCCGCACACAGGAAGTGCCCGGCCCGTGGGTCCGCGGCCCATGGTGCCGGGGAGGTCCGTCCGCCCCCGCCTCCCGGCCCGCCCCCCGCCCGCGGCGGGAGCGGGCCGGCGGGTCACTCGCCGCGCAGCAGGTGGGCGAAGGCGTCCAGGTTGCGTGTGGACTCGCCGCGCGAGGTGCGCCAGGCGTGCTCCCTGCGGATCGCCGAGGCGAAGCCCATCTCCAGCAGCGTGTTGAAGACCCCGTCGGCGTTCTCCAGGACGGCGCCGAGCAGCCGGTCCACCTCCTCGGGGGTGACGGCGGCCAGCGGCAGCCTCCCCACCAGGTAGATGTCGCCGAGCCGGTCGAGGGCGTAGCCCACCCCGTACAGGCGGGTGTTGCGCTCCAGCAGCCAGCGGTGGACCTCGGCGTGGTTCTCGTCGGGGCGGCGGATGACGAACGCGTTGACGGACAGGGAGTGCTTTCCGACGATCAGCGAGCAGGTGGTGGAGAGTTTGCGGGTGCCCGGGAGCGTGACGACGTAGCTGCCGCCGGACGGGCTCTCCCACGTCAGCTCCGCGTCGCGCAGCGCCTGTTCGATCGCGGCCTCGGCGGTGGCCGGTGTCGCACGTCCGGCGCGGTCGCCGGCGTGCCGCCGCCCACCGCCCGTTCCGTTGCCGCCCTTGCCGCCGTTCTCGCCGTTGTCGCTGTCACCGATGGGCATGGACCGATCGTAGTTGGCCGAGCCTGCGCCCGGCCGCCGCCTCGGCGCACGCCTCGGCGTACACCTCGGCGGTGGCGGCGGCGGCCGCGTCCCAGCCGAAGCCGCTCGCGTGCCGGGCCGCGGCCTCGCCCATCCGGGCGGTCAGGTCGGCGTCGCCGGCCAGCCGGCGCAGCTGCCGGGCGTATCCGGCCGGGTCGTGCCCGTGGACCAGGAAGCCGCTCACCCCGTCGCGCACCGCCACCGGCAGACCGCCGACGGCCGCCGCGACGACCGGGGTGCCGCACGCCTGGGCCTCGATCGCCACCAGTCCGAAGGACTCGCTGTGGGAGGGCATCACCAGCACGCTGGCCGCGCGGTACCAGTCGGCGAGGACGTCCTGCCCGACCGGCGGCCGGAAGCGCACGACGTCGGTGATGCCGAGCCGGGCGGCGAGCTTCTGGAGTTCCTCGGGCTTGGCCAGCCCGCTGCCGCTGGGTCCGCCGACGACCGGGACGACCAGGCGTTCGCGCAGGCCGGGGTCGTCGTCGAGGAGGAGCCGGACGGCGCGCAGCAGGACGTCGGGGGCCTTCAGCGGCTGTATGCGCCCGGCGAACAGGGGGACGAAGGCGTCCTGCGGCAGCCCGAGGCGGGCACGGGCGGCGGCGCGGCCGTCGGCGGGGCGGAAGCGCGCGAGGTCGACGCCGGGGTGGACGACGGCCGTGCGGCCGGGGTCGGCGTCGTAGTGGCGGACGAGCTCGCCGGCCTCCTCGGCGGTGTTGGCCACCAGCCGGTCGGCGGCCCGCACGATCTGCGTCTCGCCGATGACGCGGGCGGCCGGCTCGGGGGTGTCGCCCTCGGCGAGCGCGGCGTTCTTGACCTTGGCCATGGTGTGCATGGCGTGCACCAGGGGGACGCCCCAGCGCTGGGCGGCCAGCCAGCCGACGTGGCCGGAGAGCCAGTAGTGGGAGTGGACGAGGTCGTAGTGGCCGGGGCGGTTCCCGGCCCAGGCCTGCATCACGCCGTGGGTGAAGGCGCACAGCTGGGCGGGCAGGTCCTCCTTGGCCAGTCCCTCGTAGGGGCCGGCCTCCACGTGCCGCACCAGCACGCCGGGGGCGAGTTCGACGGTGGGCGGGAGGTCCCTGCCGGTGGCCCGCGTGAAGACCTCGACCTCGATGCCGTGGGCGGCGAGCTGCCTGGCCAGCTCGACGATGTAGACGTTCATGCCCCCGGCGTCTCCGGTGCCGGGCTGGTGCAGCGGCGACGTGTGCACGCTGAGCATGGCCACGCGCCGCGGCCGCCGCGTGAACCGGTGCCGCCGCCGAACGAGCCGGGTGGGATGCGGGCTCACCTGCGGTGCCTCCTCCGGGGTGGGACGCCGAGCGCGGTCCGCGCTTCTCGGGGGTCCAACCACGAGGAGGCCGGTTCCATTTCCGTTTTGCCAAACCGTGACCCCAGCCCGCGGGGCGGGCCGGAGCCGTTCGGCCGCGGCCCGGCGGTGCCCGGGAGGGCATATGCCCCCCGAGGTTGACAGGTTTCACCGGGGTCACAACGATGCCTGGTACCACGGTGGCCGCCGCGCCCCGTGCGTGTTCTTCCGACCACTGAGCCCGGCCGGCCCCGGCCTGCCCTTCCACGCCCCGCGCGGTCCGGAACACCGCGCCGGCGGGCGGGAGGGCGCACGCACGCCGGCCGGCTTCCGATCCGACATCGCGTTGGGAACAACATGCCCATAGTGAACCGCTCCACCGCGCGACTGCTGGGCGCGGGCGCCGTCGCCCTGCTGCTCTCCGCCGGTGGTGCCACCACCGCCGCCGCCCACTCCGGCGGCGACGGCTGGGGCGGGGGGAAGGCCTCCGACTTCCGGCCGGGGGAGGGCGCGGGCAGCAAGTCCGCGGCCGACACCTGCGAGTTCTCCCTCGACGGGGCGGCCTGGCACTCCTCCGTCAAGGTGGACGACGTCCGCCTGAAGCCCGCCGCGGACGGCACGGTCCGCCTCCACGTCCGGACCGCCCCGAGGGCCGACTCCTGCACGGCCTCCCTCGCCGCGTACCGCACCCACGGCCCCACCTGGGAGACCTCCGGCGCCCAGGTGTTCCACGACTTCGACACCACCTCCCTGCGGAAGGGGGGCGTCGACACCCTGGACATCTCGGTGCCCGACGAGGGCTGCTACGCGCAGCTCGACCTCTACCGCGGCAGCACCAGGTTCGACGGCGGAACCGGCGAGGGGCACGGACCGCTGCCCGTCGGCCCGGACCGGCCGGTGATCAAGGACAAGCTGATCGCCGCCTGGAACGGCGGTACGCGCGAGTGCCTCGACGAGACCCCCGCCCCGACCCCCGAGCCCTCGGAGCCCGCCGGAACCCCCTCCGCGACTCCCCCGGAGTCCGGTGGGCCGACGCCGTCCTCGGAGGCCCCCACGCAGACCCCCGCGGAGCCGGCCCCGAGCGCCCCGGGGGAGACCGCCCCCGGCAGCGGGCCGGCCTCCCCCGGCGGTGAGTCCCCGCAGGCCCCGGAGGCCTCCCGGTCCGCGGTCCAGCCCGCCGGATCCGGAACCGGGTCCCCCTCCGGCACCGGCGGGCTGGCCGAGACCGGCGGCACCGTCGGCCCCGCCGCCGCCGGCGCCGCCGCGCTGCTGCTGGCCGCCGCCGGTGTGCTCTACGCCCTCCGGCGCCGGAGGGCCGCCGGGAGCTGACGCCCGGCCGCCGCGCCACCGGCCCCCGCGCCCCGGGCACCGCCCGGGGCGCGGGGGCCGCGCCGTGTCCGCGTGCCCGTAGGGTGCTGTCCATGGGCAGGCGTGCGGCGGAGCGGCCGGTCGGGGCCGTCACGCGGGGGACGACGAATCCGAACCGGCTGCGGCGGATGGACCGCTGGATCGCCGCCGTGCACGGGCCCGCCCTGCTCCGCACCGCCGACCCGGCGGGCCCCGTCGCCGTGGACCTGGGGTACGGGGCCGCGCCCTGGACCGCCGTGGAGCTGCTGGAGCGGCTGCGGGCGGCGTGCCCGGACGTGAGCGTGGTGGGGGTCGAGATCGACCCGGCGCGCGTCGAGGCGGCGCTGCCGTACGCGCGCGAGGGGCTGGCCTTCGTGCACGGCGGGTTCGAGGTGCCGCTGCCCGGCGGACGGCGGCCCATGCTGATCCGGGCGGCGAACGTGCTGCGGCAGTACGACGAGCACGAGGTGGCACCCGTGTGGGACCGGTTGCGCGCCCGGCTGGCGCCCGGCGGGCTGCTGGTCGAGGGGACGTGCGACGAGGTCGGGCGGCGGCACGTGTGGGTGGCGGTCGGCCCGGAAGGGGCGCGCACGGTGACCTTCGCGGCCCGGCTCGGTTCCCTGGCCGCCCCCTCCGACCTGGCCGAGCGGCTGCCCAAGGCACTCATCCACCGCAACGTCCCCGGCGAACCGGTGCACGCCTTCCTGCGGGACATGGACCGGGCCTGGGCGGCCGCCTCCCCGTACGCCGCGCTGGGCGTCCGGCAGCGGTGGATGCGGACGGTGCAGGAGGTCGCGGCCCACTGGCCGGTCGTCGACGGGCCGCGCCGCTGGCGCCAGGGCGAGGTCACCGTGCGGTGGGACGCCCTGGCGCCGGGCGGGAGCGGGAGGCGGGCGTGAGGGCCGGGGCCGTGCGGGCCCGGCCCTCCGCGCCGGCCGGCGGGAGCGGCCGGCGGGTCAGCCGGTGAGCTCCTTCTTCCGGTCGCCCCCGCTGATCCGGATCTTCCGCGGCTTGGCCTGCTCCGCCACCGGGATGCGCAGTGTCAGCACCCCGGCCTCGTACGAGGCGTCGATCCGCTCGGTGTCGAGGGTGTCCCCCAGGAAGAGCTGCCTGCTGAACCGGCCGGTCGGGCGCTCGGCGGCGATCCGCTCGGCGTCCTCGGGGCCGGTCCGGGCCCGCTCGGCGGTGACGGTCAGGACGTTGCGCTCGATGTCGAGGTCGACGCTCTCGGGGTCCACACCCGGCAGGTCGAAGTGGACGACGACCTCGTCGCCGGCGCGGTAGGCGTCCATCGGCATCCCGACGGGCCGGGTGGCCGTGCCCAGCAGCTGCTCGGTGAGGCGGTCGAGCTCACGGAACGGGTCGGTGCGCATCAGCATCACGGACCATCTCCCTCCTTGGCGCTCCTGCCTGTGATGCCTTCGATTCCTGTATAACTCCGGGGAGAAAAATTGACAAGCCTCCACTCAACTAAGTTGACCGTTGAAATCGGGCGGCGGGTGAAGAGCAGGTCGGAGGGGTCTTTCGAAGCCGCAGGCCGAGGCTGGGCGGGCACGGGAGGACCGCGTCCGGGCGGGAGAACAGCAGTCGGCCCGCCCTCGGGGCGGGCCGGGCGCAGAGCCGGACGAAGCCGGACGAAGCCGGATGAGCCGGATGAGGACGGGTGAACCCGGATGAAGTAGAAAGAACCCGGGTGAAGACGGGCGAGGGCGCCGGTCCGGAGGCAGGGGCCGGCGGGGCGGGCGTCAGGCCACGGGCAGGACGGCCAGCAGCGCGTCCACCAGCCGGCGGTCGTGCTCGCGGGTGAGCTGCCGCCGGGCCTCTCCCGGCGGCAGCCACAGCAGCCGGTCCACCTCGTCGCCGGGCGTGAAGGCGCCGCCGGTGGCCTCGGCGGACCAGTAGCGCACCTCCTTGGGCACGCCCCCGACGGCATACCGCACGGTGGGGAGCACCGCGCCCGGCGTGCAGGACATGCCGGTCTCCTCGCGCACCTCCCGCACCGCCGCGGCCAGGGCGGTCTCGCCCTTCTTGAGCTTGCCCTTGGGATGGGACCAGTCGTCCCACTTCGGCCGGTGCACGAGGGCGATCTCGACGCCCTCCCGCGCCGCGGCCGAGCGGCGCCACAGCACACAGCCGGCCGCCCGGACCGTCGGGGAATCCGCCACCGTCAGCCCCTCTCCGCCCCGGTCGCCGCGGGGGCCGCGGGACGGGCCGCGCGGTCCGCGGCCGCCTGGTGCCACAGCCGCCCGAAGCTGAACCGCGCGGCCTCCACCTCGTGCCGCTGGTCGGCGTGGAGGACGCCCAGCGCGTAGGCGGTGGCGGGCGCGATGCGGGGGGTGCGGGCGGCCGCCGCCGCGGCGGCCGCGGCCTCGGCGGCGTCCCGGTGCCGGTCCAGGGCCCGGCCCGCCGCCACCAGCGCCGGGTCGTCGCCGCCGAGGACCTCCAGGGCGTACCGGCGCAGCCGCACCAGCAGCCGCACCTGGTTCCAGGCGGCGTCCAGCTCCCCGTCGACGGCGAGGGTGTGGGCGAACGCCTCGCCGTTGTACGACTGCCGCGCGCGGGTCAGCGGCAGGGCCTCGACGGCCTCGGCCGCGCGCCGGTGGGCCAGCTCGGCCAGCGGCGGCAGCACCAGCTCGGCCGGGTCGTCGGCGGACTCCGCGGACAGCGGCGCCTCGGAGGCGAGCACGGCGACCGCGTCGGCGACGGCGTGGAAGCGGGAGGAGCCCAGGGCCTGGAGCGCGGCGGAGTGGGCGCGGGTGCGGGCGAGGGTGAGCTGCCGGTCCAGCAGCGCGCCGGCCCGGGCGGCTCCTATCCCCAGCCCGCCGCCTCCACCGGCGGAGGGCCCGCGCTGGGCGGGCGGTCCGGACGTGCCGGCGGACGCGGGCGCCGGCGCGGAGGCGGCGGCCGCCGGTGCCTCCGGCGGTGCGGACGACAGCCGGTGCAGCGCCCCCAGCAGCCGCTCCAGGCGCGTCTCGTAGGTGCGCTCCCGCCCCAGCACCCCCGAGAGCCAGGCCAGCTCGCCGCTGAGCTGGTCGGCCCGGGCCCCGTCGACCAGCGGCCGGTAGACCTGGAGGACGGCTCCGATGCGGCGGGCCGAGGCCCGCAGCATCCGCACGGCTTCGGCCGCGACGGCCGCGGACTCGGGGCGGCCCGCGCTCTCCTCGTGCAGCCGCAGGCTGCGCAGGAAGCCGGTCGCCTGCCGGTGGAGGTGCTCGGCGAGCACCTCGCCCGCGCTCGCCCCCCTCAGGACCGGCGGCTCCGGCCGCGGCCCGGCGCCCGGTTCGGGGGTCGGGAGGGCCGGTTCCGGGCGGTTGCGCACTCCCCCGCCGGCCGCCCCGGGGGACAGGTCATGTGGATGGACCACGTCGGCGCCTCCGGGCGTCGATGAGCATTTCCTGGATGTTCCGCAGGGGGCGCCCCTCGGCGTCGGTGGCGTGCCGCGTCCAGTCGCCGTCCGGGCCGAGGTGCCACGAGGCGGTGGTGTCCGCCGTCCCCGTCTCCAGCAGCCGGTCGAGGGCGGCCCGGTGGCCGGGGTCGGCGACCCGCACCAGGGCCTCGATCCGCCGGTCGAGGTTGCGGTGCATCATGTCGGCGCTGCCGATCCACACCTCCGGGTCGTCCCCGTTGCAGAAGATGAAGACCCGGGAGTGCTCCAGGAAGCGCCCGAGGACGCTGCGGACCCGGATGTTCTCCGACAGCCCCGGCACCCCCGGGCGCACCGCGCAGATGCCGCGCACCCACAGGTCGACGGGGACTCCGGCGCGGGAGGCCCGGTAGAGGGCGTCGATGACCGCCTCGTCGACGATCGAGTTGACCTTGATGCGCACGTACGCCGGCCGCCCGGCCCGGTGGTGGGCGATCTCCCGGTTGATCCGCTGGACCAGTCCGTCGCGCAGCGAGCTGGGCGCGACCAGCAGCCGGCGGTAGGTGGTGCGCCGCGAGTAGCCCGACAGCCGGTTGAACAGGTCCGACAGGTCGGCCCCGACCTGCGGGTCGGCGGTGAGCAGGCCGAGGTCCTCGTAGAGGCGGGCGGTCTTGGGGTGGTAGTTGCCGGTGCCGACGTGGCTGTAGCGGCGCAGGGTGTCGCCCTCCTGCCGCACCACCAGCGACAGCTTGCAGTGCGTCTTGAGGCCCACCAGCCCGTACACGACGTGGCAGCCGGCCTCCTCCAGCTTCCGCGCCCACTTGATGTTGGCCTGCTCGTCGAAGCGTGCCTTGATCTCGACCAGCACCAGCACCTGCTTGCCGGACTCGGCCGCGTCTATCAGCGCGTCCACGATCGGGGAGTCGCCGGAGGTGCGGTACAGCGTCTGCTTGATCGCCAGCACGTCCGGGTCGGCGGCGGCCTGCTCCAGGAAGCGCTGCACGGAGGTGGAGAACGAGTCGTACGGGTGGTGCAGCAGCACGTCGCGCTCGCGCAGCGCCCCGAAGACGTCGGGCGCGGACGCGGACTCGACCTCGGCCAGGTCGCGGTGGGTGCCGGCGACGAACTTGCGGTACTTCAGCTCCGGCCGGTCCAGCCCGGCGATCGCGAACAGCCCCGTCAGGTCCAGCGGGCCGGGCAGCGGGTAGACCTCCGCCTCGGAGACCTTCAGCTCCCGCACCAGCAGGTCCAGCACGTACGGGTCGATGCTCTCCTCGACCTCCAGCCGCACCGGCGGGCCGAAGCGGCGCCGCATCAGCTCCTTCTCCAGGGCCTGGAGCAGGTTCTCGGCGTCGTCCTCCTCGACCTCCAGGTCCTCGTTCCGGGTGACGCGGAACATGTGGTGGGCGAGGACCTCCATCCCGGGGAAGAGCTCCTCCAGGTGCGCGGCGATCACGTCCTCGACGGGCACGTAGCGCTGCGGGGACGCCTCCAGGAAGCGGGAGAGCAGCGGCGGCACCTTCACGCGGGCGAAGTGGTTGTGGCCGCTGACCGGGTTGCGCACCACCACGGCCAGGTTCAGGGAGAGGCCGGAGATGTAGGGGAAGGGGTGCGCCGGGTCCACCGCCAGCGGGGTCAGCACGGGGTAGATCTGCTGCCGGAAGAGGGTGAAGAGGCGGGCCTGCTCCTTCTCCGTGAGGTCCGGCCAGCGCACCAGGTGGACGCCCTCGTCGGCCAGGGCGGGCAGGACGTCCTGCTGGAAGCAGGCGGCGTGCCGGGCCATGAGCTCGCGCGAGCGGGTCCAGATCAGGTCCAGCGCCTCGCGGGGCTGGAGGCCGGAGGCGGAGCGGGTGGCCACGCCGGTGGCGATGCGGCGCTTGAGACCGGCCACGCGCACCATGAAGAACTCGTCGAGGTTGCTCGCGAAGATCGCCAGGAAGTTGGCCCGCTCCAGCAGCGGTGTGGTGGGATCCTCGGCCAGCTCCAGCACCCGCTCGTTGAACGCCAGCCAGCTGCGCTCGCGGTCGAGGAAACGTCCCTGCGGGAGTCGCGTCTCGGTGGAACCGGGCTCCTCGCCCTCCTGGTAGGCGTCCGGGTCGGAGTCGAGACCGGGGTCCAGGTCGTGCGGGGGCGTGGCCACAGCGTGCGGACGCGAGGCGGCGATGAAACCGACGGAGGTCTGGGCAGACTGGCTCATTCCTCCATTGTTCCGCGCCGCGAGGATCGGCGGCGCCTCGGCGATCGGCGCTGGTCCCGGCTCCGGGACCGGTGCTCTCGACACGGCGGGCTGCATTCCGCGATGCTCGCAAGCAAGGTTGAATCAGCGGTTAAGTCGACATGGCGGTCAGGCGATCCGCACCCCTCGCCTGGGTGCCCCACACCGGAATGGTTCGCTCCGGCGAAGCCTCCGGACGGCGGACCGCCCCGCCCGGATCCGCCCGGGCGCTGTCACACCCGGTGTTCGCCGGCGGGCTCCCGGTGACCCCCGGCGCGGCCGCGCGACCGGCCGGGCGGCCACCCGCACCGGGTGCGGGCCGGCGCCGGGGCGTTCCGGCCCCGGCACCGATCCGGAGCCCGAACACCGCCCGCGCACCCGGCCGTTGTCAGTGGCCGCCCCTATCGTCGTGCCGTATGACGACCACCACGTCGGTGCACACCTACACCTATCTCCGCCCCTCGGCCGTGCGGCGCGGCGCGGGCGGACCCGAGCTGGTGCTGGAGACCTCGGGCGGGGCGGCTCCGGCGGGCGCGGGCGGGGCGGCTCCGGCGGGCGCGAGCGCCCACCCCCGCCTCTTCGCCGGGTTCCTCACCGCACCGGAGGCCGCCGCCGCCGCTCTGCTGTCCGTCGCCGACGTCGCCTCGTCCCGCCACCACCGGCGGCCCTCCCCCGCCTCGCCGGACCCGGTGGTGACGGGCGGCGGCGGCCGGCTGCGGTTCGAGTCGTTCTCCGGCTGCTGCGGGGTCCACGCCCGCCTCGACGTCCTGGAGGAGGGGACGGGCGGGGCGTGGACGGGTCGCGGCACCACCAGCGTGAACGTCAACACCCCGCTGCGCGAGGCCCTCGTCCGGGTGAGGGCGTCCGACCCCCTCCACCTGCGGGTCGGCCCGGAGGAGCCGGAAGCGGCGGCGCCCGGCGGGCCGGCGGTGCGGAAGGAGGTGCCGCTGCCGGACCACTGGCTGCGCGGGTTCGCCCGGACGCAGGTGGTCGCGTCCTCCTTCGACCTGCGCGCGGAGATCACCGCCGCCGAGGCCGTCCGCGTCCTGCGCTCCCTGCCGCGGGCCGGCTCGGGCCCGGGCTCCGCCGTCTGGGCCGTCCCGGCCGGACGGGGGCTGCGGCCCGTGGGGCGCCCGGTGCCCGGCGCCGTCTGCCTGCCCGGCCCGGACCGGCTCTCGGCGCTGCTGCGGGTGCTGCGCCACGCCGTCGGGCTGCGGCTGTACGGCCCGCCGGTGACGGCCTCCGGCACGCCGACGGCATCCGCCTGGGAGGTGCTGCTCCCGGGGATGCGGCTGACGCTCACCCTCTCCCCCGACCCGGTCCGCGGCTTCTGCGGCGAGGGCGCGGCACGGGAGGCGCCGGCCGGCGGCGAGGCGGTCGGCGACGCCGGGCCGGTCTCGGCGCTGCTGGCCCGGGTGCCGCACGCGGACGCCGGCGAGCTGGCCCGCCGGACGGGCCTGCCGCCCGAGCGGGTGCGCGCCGCCCTGGCCGTCCTGTGCTCCTCCGGCCGGGCCGGCTACGACACCGCGGAGGGCGCGTACTTCCACCGCGAGCTGCCCTTCGGCGCCGGGCGCGTCGAGCCGCGCGGGGAGCGGGGCCCGGATGCCGCCGCGGTGGAGGGGGCGGCCGCGGCCGGGTGAGACGCGGGCGGTGAGGCGGCGCGGGGGCCGGGGCCGTCCGGCCCCGGCCCCTCAGAGCTCCGTGCGGTACATCAGGTCCGCCTCGTGGGTGCGGAAGCCCAGCCGCTCGTAGACCGTCACGGCGGGGGTGTTGTCGGCGTCCACGTAGAGCATCGCGGTCGGCAGCCCCCGGTCGAGGGCGAGGTAGCGCAGCCCCGCCACCGTCAGGGCCCGGCCCAGACCGCCGCCCTGGGCCCCGGGGACGACACCGACGACGTAGACCTCGCCGAGCTGGTCGGCGCTGTGCACCTTCGTCCAGTGGAAGCCGACGAGTTCCTCGCCGCCCTCCCCGCCGTCGCGCACCGCCAGGAAGAAGCCCTTGGGGTCGAACCACGGCTCGGCCTTGCGGTCGTCCAGGTCCCGCTGGGTCATGCCGCCCTGCTCGGGGTGGTGGGCGAAGGAGGCGGCGTTGGCCGCCAGCCAGGCGGTGTCGTCCTGCCCGGGGACGAAGGTGCGCAGCCGCACGCCCGGCGGCAGCACCGGCTCGGGCAGCTCCACATCCGTCAGCGGCATGCGCATCTGCCGCAGTTCGCGGAAGAGGGTCAGCCCCAGCATCCGGGCCAGGTGCCGGGCGGCCGGGTGGCCGCCGTGCGCCCACACCCGCAGCCGCCGGCCGGAGGCCTCCAGCAGGGCGCGGCCGAGCAGGCGGCCGTAGCCCTCGCCCCGGTGGGCCGGGTGGACGACGAACTCCCCGGCGGGCGCCTCGACCGGGTCGTTGTCCTCCAGCTGGCCGTAGCCGACCAACTCGCCGCGCTCCCACAGCAGCAGGTGGCGCACGCCCTCGCGGCGGCCGCCGCGCAGCTGGAGCCTGCCCTGCTCGGAGACGGCGGGCTGCCCGTCCACCCGGGCGGCCTCGTCGATCAGGCGTTGGGCGTCCCGCACGACCTCGGCCGTCACCTCGTCCACAACCACCACGTCACTCATGGGGACAGGTTACGCAGTATCGAAACCTGCCGGTTACCCGCGGAACCATGACACGCTACGCGCGTTGACCTAGGCTGCCCTCGGCCACCTCGGCCACCTCACGGCCCCGACAAGGGAACAGAAGGGGACAGAACATGTCCACTCCGCCCACGCGGTCTCCCCTCTCCCGCAGACTCACCGCCGCCGCGGCCGGTCTGCTGGCGGTCGGCGCGCTCGGCGCCGCCACACCGGCCGCCACCGCCCACGGCGAGCACGGCGGACACGACGACCGCGGCAGGCACCACGGCCGCACCGTCGACCTCCAGGTGCTGGCCCTCAACGACTTCCACGGCAACCTGGAACCGCCCACCGGGTCCTCCGGACGGGTCACCCACGAGCACCCGGACGGCACCACCGAGCAGATCGACGCGGGCGGCGCCGAGTACCTGGCCACCGCCCTGCGCGAGGCCCGCGAGGGCCACGCCCGCTCGGTGACGGTCGCGCCCGGCGACGTCGTCGGCGCCAGCCCCCTGCTGTCGGGCCTCTTCCACGACGAGCCCACCATCGAGGCGATGAACGCCCTGGGCATGGACGTCGTGGGCGTCGGCAACCACGAGTTCGACGAGGGCGCGGCCGAACTCATGCGCCTCCAGAAGGGCGGCTGCCACCCCGAGGACGGCTGCTACGACGAGGGCCGCACCTTCGAGGGCGCCGACTTCCCGATCCTCGCCGCCAACGTCGTGAACGAGAAGACGGGCAGGCCGCTGATGGCGCCCTACACCGTCAAGCGGATGAAGGGCGTCGACGTCGGCTTCATCGGCGTCACGCTGGAGGGCACCCCGGACATCGTCTCGGCCGAGGGCGTCAAGGGCCTGAAGTTCCTCGACGAGGCCGAGACCATCAACAAGTACACCGAGGAGCTGCGGCGCAAGGGCGTCAACGCCGTCATCGCGCTGGTCCACGAGGGCGGCGTCCCCTCCTCCACCGCCTACAACGGCGACTGCGGCGAGGACGGCGCGAACCTCTCCGGCCCGATCGTGGAGATCGCCCGCAGCACCGACGCGGGCGTGGACGCCCTGATCACCGGCCACACCCACCAGCCCTACGTCTGCTCCATCCCGGACCCGAAGGGCAACGACCGCCTGGTCACCTCCGCGGCCTCCTACGGCCGGCTGTTCACCGAGCTGACCATGGAGTACGACCGCCGTACCCGTGACATCGTGCGGACCTCCGTGGAGGGCACCAACCACGTCGTCCACCGCGACCGGGAGAAGGCCGCCGACATCACCGGCCTGATCGACTACTGGAAGGCGCTGGCCGAGCCCGTCGCGAACCGGCCCATCGGCTGGATCTCCGAGGACATCACCGCCGACCGCGCCGCCGTCGAGTCCCCGCTGGGCGACCTGGTCGCCGACGCGCAGCTCGCCCACGCCCGGGAGCTGGACCCCCGGGCGGACCTGGCGCTGATGAACCCCGGCGGCATCCGCGCCGACCTGACCTACGCGGCCTCCGGCGGCGAGGGCGACGGTGTGGTGACGTACGGCGAGGGCTTCACCGTCCAGCCGTTCTCCAACACCGTCAACCTGACCACCCTCACCGGCGAGCAGCTGCTGGCGGTGTTGCGCGAGCAGGTCGGCGGCGCCAACGAGGCGTCCCCGAAGTTCCTCCAGGTCTCCTCCGGCCTCACCTACACGGTGGACCTCACCCGGTCCGGCGCGGACCGGATCGTCGCCGACTCGGTGCGCCTGAACGGCGAGCCGATCGACCCGTCGGCCTCCTACCGCGTCGCGGTGAACTCCTTCCTGGCGGGCGGCGGCGACGGCTTCGCCACCCTCGCGAAGGGCACCGACCCGCTGGTGGGCGGCGACGACCTGGCGGCCCTCCAGGAGTACCTGAGCGCCAACTCCTCCGCCTCCGACCCGCTGGACGCCCCGGCGGCGGACCGGATCACGGTCGTCCGGTGACCCCCACCGCCGGATGACCCCTCCTCCGCGTCGCCGCCCGCCCGGCGGCCCGCGGAACTCCCCCCACAGCGCCGCCGGCCGGTCGCCTGACCGGTCGGCGGCGCTTTCCGTGTCCCCGTGGGCGTGCCCGCCGTGCGCCGTGGCGGCCGCAGTCCCGTCTCCGTCCCCGAATCCGGCCCGAGTCCTTTTTCGCGCAAACCCGTTGACAGCGCCACCGGTGGCCCGATGGGGTCGGGCGGCATCCGAAAGGACCGTGCCGTCGAGGAGGACCGTGTGAAGCGACGCGTCGCGTTCGTACTGGCCGCCGTGTGCGCGGTGGGGCTGCTCCCCGCCGCCGGCGCCGCCGCCGAGAGCCCGTTCCGGGGGCTGGACCCGGAGCCGTGGGAGCCGTACGCGGACCACGGGTTCTCGGTGCCCGCCGGGTACGTCTGCTCGTTCCCGCTGAAGGCGACCCCGCTGGAGCAGGACATGATCAAGCGGGTGCTGGAGCGCCACCCCGACGGTGCCGTCGAGCTCGAGGAGTACAAGGGCCCGCTGGTGGTCGAGTACGAGAACACCGACACCGGCGCGACCGTCGTGCGCGACGTCGGTGGGCACGGCTTCCCCCGGTACCGGAACGACGGGCGGCTCGAACGGTACACCGCCATCGGCCCGGTGGCCTTCGGGATGCGCGAGGGGGACGACCACCCCAAGGGCTTCTGGATCGTCGACGGCTACCACGTGGTGGAGTTCGCCGAGGACGGCACCCGGAGCTTCTCGGTCGAGAACGGCACCAAGGAGAACGTCTGCGAGGCCCTGGGCGACTGACGCCGGGCGCCTGTGGCGGTCCGGGTACGGGGACGGGACGGCCCGGAACGGAACCCGGCCCGGCCCGGCCCGTCAGGGAGCGTGGTCCGGCGGCGGCACGGGGGCGCCGGGGAGGCGCATGACGGCCTCGGTGCCGCCGCCCCCGTCCCGCGCCGGGCGCAGGGTGATCTCGCCGCCGCAGCGGCGGACCGTGCGGGCCACGATGGACAGCCCGAGACCGGAGCCGGGGAGACTGCGGGCGGAGGGGGAGCGCCAGAAGCGGTCGAAGACGTACGGCAGCTCCTCCTCGCGGATGCCGGGACCGTGGTCGCGCACGCGCAGGACGCCGCCGCTGAGGACGACCCCGACCGTCCCGCCGGGCGGGGAGAACTTCACGGCGTTGTCCAGCAGGTTGACCACCGCCCGCTCCAGGGCCGCCGGTTCGGCGCGCACGTACCAGGGCGACAGGTCGGCGGTGACGGTGACGCCCGTGCCGCGCAGCCGGGCGCGTTCGACGGCCCGCTCGGTGGCGTCGTGGAGGCCGACCACCTCGACGTGCCCGCCGGCCGCGGCGTCGGGCCGGGAGAGCTCCTGGAGGTCCCCGATGAGGGAGGCGAGTTCGGTGATCTGGGCCCGCACCGACTCCAGCAGCGCCCGGCGGTCCTCCGGCGGCAGCGAACGGCCGGTCTGCTCGCTGCGGACCAGCAGGTCGATGTTGGTGCGCAGCGAGGTGAGCGGGGTGCGCAGCTCGTGCCCGGCGTCGGCGATGAGCTGCTGCTGGAGGTCGCGGGAGGTGGCCAGGGCGGCGGTCATGGCGTTGAAGGAGCGCGACAGCCGGGCGATCTCGTCGTCGCCCTCGACCGGGATGCGGACGGCCAGGTCCTCGGTGCGGGCGACGTGCTCGACCGCGCCGGTGAGCCGGTCCACCGGCCGCAGGCCCGCACGGGCGAGCGCGACGCCCGCGCCCGCCGCGCCGAGCACCCCGACGGCGGCGACCAGGCCGAGGACGAGGACGAGGGTGTCGAGGGTGCTGTCGACCTCGCCCAGCGGACGGGCCACGGTCAGCGCGACGTTCCGCGTGTCCCCCAGCGGAGTCGTCAGCACCCGGTAGTCGACGCCGTCCGCGGTGACGGTGCGCAGCGACTCCCGGCTCTCGCCGCGGGCCACCGCCGCGTCGGAGGGGGCCACCGGCAGCGGCCGCTCGCCGAGGACCACGCAGCTCGTGCCGTCGCCGTCCACGAGCTGCACCGTGGAGCCGGCCGGGTTCGGCATGACCCGCCGCTCCTCCTCGGGAACGGCCCGGCACTGCCCGGCCCGCACCAGCTCCACCAGGACGGAGGTGGGGACCCGGTTGGCGCGCAGCGCCTCGTCGAGGGAGTCCACCAGCTGCACCCGCACCAGGAACCAGGCCGCGGCGGCGCACGCCGCCACCGCGACCGCCACGGCGGCGGCGACCAGCAGGGCCAGGCGCGAGCGCAGCGGCAGGGCGTTGAACCGCGACATCACCGGTGCGGGTCCCTCGGGTCCTCGCGGAGGACGTAGCCGACGCCGCGCACGGTGTGCAGCAGGCGCGGCTCGCCGCCCGCCTCGGTTTTGCGCCGCAGGTACATCACGTACACGTCCAGGGAGTTGGAGGAGGGCTCGAAGTCGAAGCCCCAGACGGTCTTGAGGATCTGCTCGCGGGTGAGGACCTGGCGCGGGTGCGCCATGAACATCTCCAGCAGCGTGAACTCCGTCCGCGTCAGCTCCACGGGGCGCCCGTCGCGGGTCACCTCGCGGGTGGTGAGGTCCATCCGCAGGCCGGCGAAGGAGAGCGCCCCGGTGTCCTCGGCGCCCGCCTGCTCGCGCGCGTAGGAGCTGCGGCGCAGCAGGGCGCGGATGCGGGCCAGCAGTTCGTCCAGCTCGAACGGTTTGACCAGGTAGTCGTCCGCGCCGGCGTCCAGCCCGGTGACGCGGTCGCCGACGGTGTCGCGGGCGGTGAGCATGAGGATGGGGACGGTCTCGCCGTTCGCGCGCAGCCGCCGGGCGGCGGTGAGCCCGTCCATGCGCGGCATCAGCACGTCCAGGATCACCAGGTCGGGCCGGTGGGCCTCGACCTGCCGCAGGGCCTCCAGGCCGTCGGCGGCCAGGTCCGTCGCGTACCCCTCGAAGGCCAGGCTGCGGCGCAGGGCCTCCCGGACGGCCGGCTCGTCGTCGACGACCAGGACGCGGGCGGACTCGGGGCCGGATCCTCCGGGCGGCCCGGGGACGGCGGGGGGCGGGGCGGCGGGCGGTCTCATGGACGCGAGTGTCGCATCACCGTCCGGCACCGGCGCGCAGGTCGTCGAGGATCTCCTTCACGTCGTTGACGGGGACGGCGAAGCCCAGGCCGACGCTGCCCGCCTCGCCTCCGGCCGAGGTGTTGTCGTAGATCGCGGAGTTGATGCCGACGACACGGCCGTCCATGGCCACCAGCGGGCCGCCGGAGTTGCCGGGGTTGAGGGAGGCGTCGGTCTGGATGGCCCGGTAGGTGGTGGTCTCCGCGCCGAGTTCGCCGTTGTACCGGCCGCCGCCGAACTCGAACGGCCAGGAGCCGTCGCCGCGCGGCCGGGTCTGCTCCCCCTGCTCCTTCTCCACCGTCACCTCGCGGTCCTTGGCGGAGACGATGCCGCTGGTGACGGTGCCCGACAGGCCCTCGGGCGAGCCGAACGCCACCACCCGGTCGCCGATGGAGACGGTGTCGGAGTCGCCGAGTTCGGCGGGGACGAGGTCCTTCGCGCCGTCCACCCGGACCAGCGCCATGTCGAGGTCGGGCTCGGTGCCGACGATCTCGGCGGTGACGGTGTCGCCGTCGGAGAAGGTGACCTCGATGTCGGACGCACCGGAGACGACGTGGTTGTTGGTGAGGATCTCGCCGTCCTCGGAGATCACCACGCCGGAGCCGGTGGCGGAGCCGGAGCCGGAGACGGCATTGATCTCCACGACGCTCGGGCCGACGGCCTCCACCACGTCCGAGACGTCCGTGCCGGCGGTGGAGGCGTTGGCGCCGGAGACCGCGGAGGTGCCGGGGGAGGGGGCGCCGTCGCCGTACGCGCCGCTCACCAGCGTCGCGGTGCCGCCGCCGACGGCCCCGGCCACGATGGCCACGGCCGCCAGCAGCCCCACGGGGCGGCGGGCCCGCCGGTGGCCGCGGCCCGCGTCCGGGGCCGGGTGGGGCGCGGGCTCGTACGACGGGCGGGGCGGGTGGAGGTGGTGCGCCGGGGTCGTGTCGTGGTCGCTCATGCCCTCAACGGTGCGCGCCCGGCATGAGAACTCCATGAGGACGGGATGAGACCCGGGGAAGAACCGCTCCGGGCCCCTCCCGCCGGCACCGCCCGCCCGGCCGGGGCGCGGCCCCCGTCCGGCCCCCGGCCGTCAGGCCTCGCAGCCGCAGGAGCGGCGCACCACCAGCCCGGACGGGAACTGCCGCACGCGCTCGCGCCGCGAGCCCGTCAGCCGCACCCCGTCGTCCAGCACCAGGTCCACCGCCGCGCGGGCCATCGCCTCGCGGTCCGAGCCCACCGTGGTCAGCGGCGGGTCGGTCAGCGCCGCCTCCTTGACGTCGTCGAACCCGGCCACCGCCAGCTCACCGGGCACGTCGAGGCCCAGCTCGCGGGCGGCGCGCAGCACGCCGATGGCCTGGTCGTCGGTGGCGCACACCAGCGCGGTCGGGCGGTCGGGGCCGCCGAGCAGGCCGAGGGCGACGCGGTAGGTGTCGTAGCGGTTGTAGGGGGCCTGGAAGAGCCGGCCCTCGGTGGAGCGGCCCGCCTCCTTCATCGCCCGGCGCCAGCCCTCCACGTGGTCGGTGACCGGGTCGCCGTAGGCCGGGGTGGACTCCACGCCGCCCAGGCAGGCCACGTACTCGTGCCCGTGCTCCAGCAGGTGGCGGGTGACCATCTGGGCGCCGCCGACGTCGTCGAGGACGACGGCCACGTCGTCGATCGCCTCGGGCCGCCGGTGCAGCAGCACCACGCGCGCGTCCCACGCCTCGATCTCGGCGGCGGCGCGCTCGCTGGGCCCCTGGCTGATCAGGATCAGTCCGGAGACGCGCATGCCGAGGAAGGCGCGCAGGTAGTGCACCTCGCGTTCGTCGAGGTAGTCGGAGTTGCCGACGAGCACCATCTTGCCGCGGTCGGCGGCGGCCTGCTCGACCGCGTGCGCCATCTCCGCGAAGAACGGCTGCCGGGCGTCGGGGACGATCAGCCCTATCAGGTCGGTGCGCCGCGAGGCCATCGCCTGGGCGACCCGGTCGGGCCGGTACCCCAGTTCCTTGATCGCGGCGAGTACGCGCTCGCGGGTCGCCGGGGCGACCGGCCGGGGACCGTTGTTGATCACATAGCTGACGACGGCGGTGGACGTCCCCGCCAGTCTCGCCACATCGTCCCGCGTCACCTTCGCCACAGCGCGCAGTCTACGTGCGTCGCCTCAGTTCCCACCCCGCCCGGACGCGGCCGTGCGGCCGCGCGCCTTCGGTGCGCCCTCCGCCGCGTCCTGCGCCATGCGCTCGGCGGCGTCGACGGCGGCCTTCCCCTCGCGGAGGGCCTTCTTCTCCTCCTCGCCGGGCTCCTTCTTCTCCGGCAGCACGAAGCGGTAGCCGACGTTGCGGACGGTGCCGATCAGCGCCTCGTGCTCCGGACCGAGCTTCGCCCGCAGCCGCCGCACGTGGACGTCGACGGTGCGCGTACCGCCGAAGTAGTCGTACCCCCACACCTCCTGCAGGAGCTGGGCGCGGGTGAAGACCCGGCCGGGGTGCTGCGCCAGGTACTTCAGCAGCTCGAACTCCTTGAAGGTCAGATCCAGGACCCGGCCCTTGAGCTTGGCGCTGTAGGTGGCCTCGTCCACCGACAGGTCGCCGGTGCGGATCTCCATGGGGCTGTCGTCGCCGGTGATCTGCCGGCGGCCCATGGCCAGCCGCAGCCGGGCCTCGACCTCGGCCGGGCCGGCGGTGTCCAGCAGCACGTCGTCGACGCCCCACTCGGCGGTGACGGCGGCGAGGCCGCCCTCGGTGACCACCAGGAGCAGCGGGCAGCCGGGGCCGGTGGAGCGCAGGAGCTGGCACAGGGAGCGGATCTGGGGGAGGTCGCGGCGGCCGTCGACCAGGACGACGTCGGCACCGGGGGTGTCGACCAGGGCGGGCCCCTCGGCGGGGGCCACGCGGACGTTGTGGAGCAGCAGGCCGAGGGCGGGCAGCACTTCGGCGGAGGGCTGGAGGGCGTTGGTCAGCAGGAGTAGCGAGCTCATGACGTCGAGTCCTTCCCCGGCCCCGCGAGGGGCGTGTGGCGGCACTGCTTCGTACTGCGCTCCGAAAAGCGACCGCGCTCCGAAAAGCACGAAAGGACCCGGGGGCGTCGCTGCCCGGATCCTTCTCGTGGTCGAGAATATCCCACATGAGTGCTGGGGCGGAGGGATACGGCGGACCTTTCCGTGGCGGGACGGTCACCTCGCGTGGCGGCCGTGCGGGGGCCGGGGAGGCGGCGGGAGGGCTCCGGCGGGCCCGGCTGCGGACCTGTGACGGGGTGGGCATCGAGGCCGAGTACCGACCCCGGACCGGGGGTTCCGGCGGTCGGGGCGGGGAAGCGGAAGGTGACGCTCCCAAGGGTGCCGCGATCGTCGTCGCCCACGGCTTCACCGGTTCCCTGGAGCGGCCCGCGGTGCGACGAGCGTCACAGGTGTTCGCCCGGCACGCGGACGTGATCACGTTCTCCTTCCGCGGCCACGGCCGCTCCCAGGGCCGCTCGACGGTCGGCGACCGCGAGGTGCTGGACCTGGCGGCCGCGGTGCGCTGGGCCCGCTCGCTGGGCCACTCGGCGGTGGCGACGGTGGGCTTCTCGATGGGCGGCTCGGTGGTGCTGCGGCACGCGGCGCTCCACGCTCCCCACCGGACGGGCGGCGGGCAGGACGCGGAGACGGCGGACGGGACGCACGGCGAGCGGATGGACGCGCGAGGAGGCGCGCACACCGACGCCGTGGTCGCCGTGAGCGCCCCCGCACGCTGGTACTACCGGGGCACCCCGGCGATGCGGCGCGTCCACTGGGCGGTCCAGCGGCCGGTCGGGCGGCTGGTCTCCCGCTACGGCCTGCGCACCCGCATCCACCACCGGGACTGGGACCCGGTGCCCCTGTCCCCGGTGGAGGCGGTGCCGCTGATCGCCCCGACACCGCTGCTGGTGGTGCACGGCGACCGGGACGCCTACTTCCCGCTCGACCATCCGCTGTCGCTGGCCGGGGCCGCCGATCCCGCGGCCACGGAGCTGTGGATCGAGCACGGCTTCGGGCACGCCGAGAACGCCGCGCCCCCCGGGCTGCTGGAACGGATCGCCTCCTGGGCGACGGCACGCGCCGAGCGGGCGGCACGCCATGATGGTGCCGGCACGACGGACGGCTGAGAGGGACACACCATGCCGAGCGGCATGATCCGCTACTGGGCCGCGGCGAAGGCCGCCGCCGGGGTCACCGAGGAGAGGTACGAGGCCCACACGCTCGCCGAGGCGCTGGACCACGCACGCGAGCGGCACGCCGGCCGGCCCGACTTCGCCCGGGTGCTGCTGCGCTGCTCCTTCCTGGTGGACGGCTCCCCCGTCGGCAAGCGCGACCACCGGCTCGTCCGACTCACCGAGGGCGGCACCGTCGAGGTGCTTCCCCCCTTCGCGGGAGGCTCCCGATGACCGACCAGCAGTACCCGTCCCGCCCGCGCCCGGAGCAGTCGGGGCACCCGCAGCCGCCCCGCGGCGGACAGCCGTACGACGAACGGCGGCACGGCGGGCAGCAGCACGGCGGGTACGGGACGCCGTACGGCGGGCACGACGGGTACGGGCAGTACGGCGACGGGTACGGCGGGGACCGGGACGCCCGCGCCCCCTACGACCCCCATGCCGCCTCCGGCGGCTCCTACGGCGCGCAGAGTTCCCCGTACGACCCCGCGTACGGCCCATACGATGCGGCGCACAGCCCGTACGACCCGGCGCACGGCGAGGGGTACGGCACGGGCGGATACGGCGGCGACGGGTACGGCGGTGCTCCGGGCGGGCAGGCGTACGGCGACCCCGGCGCCCACCGCGCCGCTCCCCCGCCGCCCCGGCAGCGCCACGGGGGCCATCCCGACCCCGCCGCCTGGCAGCCCGGCCCCGGCGGCGAGCCGTGGAGCGGCGGCGGAGCGGCCGGCGGAGACGGCACCGCCCACGCCTCCGGTGCACCAGCCGCCGCCACCGCCACCGCGGGCGCCCCCTCGGCCCCGCCCGGTCCGGCACCCCGCACCGGCGACCCGATCATCCCGCCGGGCATGACGCCCGCCGCCCTCACCGCCGTCCTGTGCGCCCTGCTCGCGGCCACCGCCCAGCTCTCCCGCCCGGTCTCGGCCGTCGCCGTGGTGCTGCTCCAGGCGGTCACCGCGGCGGGCTGGTACCGCCTCAACGGGATGTGGCCCGCCCGCCAGGGCATCGCACTGGCGTTCCTGGGGGGCGTCGCCGCCGACATCGCCCTGCTCGCGGCCGGAACCGACCGGGCGCCGACCGTCATCCTCGGCACACTCGGCGTCTGGTGCCTGCTGGTGATCGTCCTCCACCTGCGCAACCACTCCTCGCCCGACGAGCGGCTGTACGCCCTGACCGCCGGGGTGGCCTCCGCCGCGCTCACCGTGCTGGCCACCGGCCACCTGGCCGCCGAGCCGGACGCGGTGACGGCCGGCGCCCTGGCGGTGGCCGCCGCGGCGCTCGCCCGGGCCCTGCCGCTGCCGTCCGCCGTCTCCGTGGCCGCCGCGGTGGCGGCCGCCGCGGGCGCGGGTGTCGCCGCGGGACAGTTCACCTCGCTGGGCGCCGCGGGAGCCGTGCTGGGCCTGGCCGCCGGGGTGTGCGCGCTGGTCGGGCTGCGGGTGGCCAGCTACGACTTCCCCTCCCGCTTCGTCCACATGACGGCGGGCGTGGCGCTGCCGCTGACCGCGGCCGTGCCGGCGGTCTACCTGCTCGGCCGGGCACTGGCCTAGGGGCCGCCGCCCCGTCCGGCCGGGATGGGGGCGGGCCCGGTCCGCCCGTGCGGGCCCCTTCCGGAACCCACCCGTTAGGCTCGCCGGAACCCGGTCAAGTCCTGCCGACGTCGATCACTTCGAGCACACCGAGCACGCCGAGCACCGAGCACGCCGACCAGCCGACCGGCTGGATCGCGAAACGGCCACCCTGGGGGGACCACCACGATGCGCGCACTGCGAGCCCTGCTGATACTCCTGGTCGTCCTCGGCGGCCTCTTCGTCGGTGCCGACCGGCTGGCGGTCAACCTCGCCGAGGACGAGGCCGCCGCCAGGATCAAGAGCTCCAAGGGCCTCGCCGAGCAGCCCTCCGTGGAGATCCGCGGCTTCCCCTTCCTGACCCAGGTCGCGGGCAAGGAGCTGGAGTCCGTCGACGCCACGCTGGACGGGCTGACCGTCCAGGTCGCCGGACGCGACGTCGACATCACCGAGGTGGACGTCGCGCTGGAGGACGTGCGACTGGAGAACAACCTCTCCTCCGCCGTCGCCTCCCGTGCCTCCGGCAGCGCGCGGATCAGCTACCAGGACCTGACCGAGGCCGGCGCCGAGGGGGCCACCCTGTCCTTCGCGGGGGCGGACCGGGCCGCGAAGAACCAGGTGAAGCTGGACGTGAACGCCGCGATCGCACAGCTCACCCTCTACAGCACGCTGCGGGTGGAGAGCGGCAACACCATCGCGCTGCACGCCGAGGACCTCCCCGACCTCCCGGTGGCCGAGGGGCTCGTCCGCGGCCAGATCGACCGCAAGCTGGAGGTCACCGGGCTCCCCGAGGGCCTGGAGCTGCAGAAGGTGGACGTGGGCGACACGGGTGTCGTCCTCCACCTGAGCGGTTCGGACGTGGCCCTGATCGGCTAGCGGCACGGCCCCGGCGCCGCGGCCCGTGTCCCCGCCTCCCCGGGCGGGGGCACGGGCCGCGGCGCGCGGTCCACGTTCCGAGACGGCCGTGTCCGTACCGCAGGAACCGCCGGGGAGACGCCCGGACGCCCGTTCGGACGGGCGCCGCGACCTACCCGGCATCCCACGATCCGGGCACCCAAGTCTCACCATGCGGAACAGCGGTGACATCGCCGCCGTTCCGTCCCTACGATCGGACGCATGAAGCGACAGGCGGATCTCACGAAGCGACGGGCAGTCGATCTTTGCCGTGTCGCCGCCATGCTCTGTCGCGCCGTCGTCTGACGGCCGGCTCTCGGTGCCCTTCGCAGCCCGGACCGCAGCCGCACACCGCCCGCTGTTCCCCGCTCCGCGACGTACAGCGCCGTGCGCGCGCACCGGCGTCCCGCGCCCCGCGCCGCACACCCACCGCACCCGCATCGCAAACCCGCAGCACCTGCCCTCCGGAGGAGAGACATGAGCCGCAGTGACGTCCTGGTGGACGCCGACTGGGTCGAGGCCCACATCGACGACCCCAAGGTGGTCATCGTCGAGGTCGACGAGGACACCTCGGCCTACGAGAAGAACCACATCAGGAACGCCGTCCGGATCGACTGGAAGGGCGACCTCCAGGACCCGGTGCGGCGTGACTTCGTCGACCAGGCCGGCTTCGAGAAGCTGCTGTCCGAGAAGGGCATCGCGAACGACGACACCGTCGTCCTCTACGGCGGCAACAACAACTGGTTCGCCGCCTACGCCTACTGGTACTTCAAGCTCTACGGCCACCAGGACGTGAAGCTCCTCGACGGCGGCCGCAAGAAGTGGGAGCTGGACGCCCGCGAGCTGGTCTCCGAGGTGCCGTCCCGCCCGAAGACCGAGTACAAGGCCAAGGAGCAGGACACCTCCATCCGCGCCTTCCGCGACGAGGTCGTCGAGGCGATCGGCAAGCTCAACCTGGTGGACGTCCGCTCCCCCGACGAGTTCAGCGGCAAGCTGCTCGCCCCGGCCCACCTGCCGCAGGAGCAGTCGCAGCGTCCGGGCCACGTCCCGACCGCCCGCAACATCCCGTGGTCGAAGTCGGCCAACGACGACGGCACCTTCAAGTCCGACGAGGAGCTGAAGGAGCTGTACCAGGAGGCGGGCGTGGACCTGGGCAAGGACACCATCGCCTACTGCCGCATCGGTGAGCGTTCCGCCCACACCTGGTTCGTGCTGCACGAGCTGCTGGGCCAGGAGAACGTCAAGAACTACGACGGCTCCTGGACGGAGTACGGCTCCCTCATCGGCGTGCCGATCGAGCTCGGCCCCGCCAAGGACGCCTGAGTCCCGGCGGCTCCGACGATCCCCAGACGCCCGTTCCCACCCGGAAGGTAGAGCACCCAGACATGTGCGGAGCACAGGCAGGCGGCCCCGACGCCTCCTCCATCAAGCCCGGTGAGACGACGATCCAGGGCCAGGTGACCCGCGACGGCGAGCCCGTCACCGGGTACGTCCGACTCCTGGACAGCACCGGCGAGTTCACGGCCGAGGTCCCGACCTCCGCCACCGGCCAGTTCCGCTTCTACGCGGCCGAGGGCACCTGGACGGTGCGCGCCCTGGTGCCCGGCGGCACCGCGGACCGCAAGGTCGTCGCCCAGAAGGGCGGTCTGGTGGAGGTCCCCATCGCGGTGTGACCGCGCGGGCCGCCGCACGCCGTGACGGCGGCCCGCTCCACGCACCGGACGCACGGAGGCCGCGTCCCCGAGGGTTGGACAGCCTGGTCGGGGGGCGCGGCCTCCGCGCGTGCGGAGCGCGCGGAACACCCCCCGGCGGGCGCCTCAGTAGACGAGCGCCTGCACACCCTCGCCCATGATCTCGCTGACGAAGACCTGGGCCCCGGCGATGCGGACGCCCTCGATCACGTCCCGCTCCCCGATGCCGCGCCGCGCCGCGCACTGGGTGCACAGCGTGATCCGCCCGCCCGCCAGCACGCCGTCGATCAGGTCCGGCAGCGGCGCGGCGTGCGGCAGCTCGAACTCCGCCGCCCGGCCGGGCAGCGCGAACCACGACGACTCCCCGGTCAGCCAGAGGGAGACCTCCACCCCGCCGGCCACGGCCACCGCCGCCACCGTGAACGCCTGCGAGCACCGTTCGGGCGCGTCCGCGCCGGCCGTCACCTTGATCACGAGCTTCTTCGTCCCAGCTGCCATGCCGACCACGGTAGCGGTGCCGTGCCACCGGGCGGTGGCCCTCCAGGCCCGGTTCCCGAGCCGACCCGGGCGTTCAGCCCCGCGGCGGAGCGACGCACCTCACGGCGGCGCTCCGCCGCGGGCGACTAGACTCGGCGGCGGGCCGCCCGCCGGCCCGTCCGTCCGTGCCGAGCCCTTGAGGAGCGCTCCCGTGCTTGAGGCATTCTTCACCGCCCTGCTGGTCCTGGTCTGTGTCGGCGTCCTGGCCTTCATGGGCCTGACCGTGAAGAAGCTCTACCAGGGCCAGCGCTGATCCGGCGGCTCCCGGCCGCCGTCCCCGCGCGGCACGCCCGCGCGCCGCAGCAGTCCACCCGCCCTCGACGAAACGTCTGAGCACCCCATGATCGAGATCCCGTCCGACCTCCACCCGGACCTCGTCCCCCTGGCCTTCCTCCTGGGCAACTGGGCGGGGGCGGGCGTCGCCGACTTCCCCGGCCGCGACCAGTGCAACTTCGGCCAGGAGGTCTCCTTCTCCCACGACGGCCGGAACTTCCTGGAGTACGTCTCGCGCAGCTGGGAGCTCGACGACAAGGGCGAGAAGGTCCGCCCGCTGGAGACCGAGACCGGTTACTGGCGGATCGACGGCGAGCGCAAGGTCGAGGTCGTCATGATCCGCGACCAGGGCGTCGCCGAGGTCTGGTACGGCGAGATGGCCGAGAAGAAGCCGCAGATCGACCTGGCCACCGACGCCGTCGCCCGGCTCTCCTCCTCCGACGACTACTCCGGCGGCAAGCGCCTGTACGGCTACGTCAAGGGCGACCTGATGTGGGTCGGCGAGCGCGCCACGGCCACGACGCCCCTGC
Organism: Streptomyces desertarenae; assembly: GCF_042681365.1. Taxonomy (NCBI): domain Bacteria; kingdom Bacillati; phylum Actinomycetota; class Actinomycetes; order Kitasatosporales; family Streptomycetaceae; genus Streptomyces; species Streptomyces desertarenae. The sequence continues at coordinate 835,195 of NZ_JBHUFU010000001.1, forward strand.
GCCCGTACATGTCGGCCCACCTGAAGAAGGTCGTCGACCCCCGCGAGTGGGCGAAGGACCTCAAGGACCTCCCGGACGACGGGATCGCCTTCTTCAAGTGACGCCTCCCCGGCGGCCGCGGTCCCGCGCGTCCGCGGCCCGGCCGCCGGTGCTCCGCGGCGTCCCGTCCCCGTGACGGTGCTCCGCCCTCCCGGAGACCGGGCGGACCGGCTACGCTACGAGCGTCCCGTGGGGGAAGTCCGGTCGAAGTCCGGCGCTGACCCGCAACGGTAGGCGCGCGCCGACGGCGTGCGCGAGCCCGATCACCCACGGCGACACGAGCTCCTGACGACTCGCCGTGGACTGCGAGAGGGTGCCTGTGCCCGGCACGGCCACGTGCCGCGGGCCGGTCCTTCCCACATGTGCGCGGCCCGACGCGAAGGCGGACCGCCCGTGGTCACACCCGCCACCCCCGTGGCACCGGCCGCCGAGAGCGGCGCGGCCGGAGCGGCGCCGGGCCGCCGGCACGTCGGGGTGCCGCCGCTGGTCGCCCTCCTCGGCGCTGCCCTCGTGCTGTCGCTGCTGTGCGCGGTGGGACTGGGGGCCTCCGACCTCACCTGGGGGCAGACCCTCCGGTACCTGTGGGCCGGGCTCACCGGCGGGACCGTCGCGGCCGACGAGGCCGCCCCGTACACCATCGTCTGGGACCTCCGCCTCCCGCGCGCCGTCCTGGCCGCCGTGGTCGGGGCCGGGCTCGCGTCGATCGGCGTCGCGGTGCAGGCCATGGTCCGCAACGCGCTCGCCGACCCCTTCGTGCTGGGCATCTCCTCGGGCGCGGCGGTCGGCGCCAACGCCGTGCTGCTGCTCGGGGCGTTCGGCGCCCTCGGGATCTGGGCGCTGTCCTCGGCCGCCTTCGCCTCGGCGCTGGTGGCGATGGTGCTGGTGTACGCGGTGGCCAACAGCGGCCGGGGACTGACACCGCTGCGGCTGGTGCTCACCGGAACGGCGATGTCCTACGGCTTCTCGTCCGCCACCACCGTCATGGTGTTCTCCGCCGACCACGGCGAGGCGGCCCGCTCGGCGATGATGTGGCTGCTGGGCAGCCTGGGCGGGGCGACCTGGGCGTCGGTGCCGATCGCCGCCGCCGCCGTGGCCGGCGGCATCGGGTACCTCGCGCTGGCCGCCCGCCGGCTGAACGCCCTGGCGATGGGGGACGAGACGGCCGCGGCGCTCGGTGTGGACGCCGGGCGGCTGCGCCGCGAGCTGTTCGTCGTCGCCGCGGCGGTCACCGGGGCCGTGGTCGCCGTCAGCGGGGCGATCGGCTTCGTCGGCCTGATGGTGCCGCACGCCGTCCGCATGGTCGTCGGCGCCGACCACCGCCGCGTCCTGGCCGTGGCCCCGCTGGCCGGAGCCGTGCTGCTGGTGTGGGTGGACCTGCTGTCCAGGCTCGTGCTGGCACCGGCCGAACTGCCCGTCGGAGCGCTGACGGCGCTGATCGGCGTGCCGTGCTTCCTGCTGCTGATGCGCCGCCGCGGATACACCTTCGGAGGCGCGTGATGCGGCTCGACATCGACGCGGTGACGGTGGAGGTCGCGGGTGCCCGGCTCGTACGGGACGCCACGCTGCACGTCGGCGACGGGCGCCTGGTCGGGCTGGTCGGCCCGAACGGCAGCGGCAAGTCGAGTCTGCTGCGCTGCGTCTACCGGGCCCTGCGCCCCGCCTCCGGCGCGGTCCTGGTCGGCGGTGACGACCTGCACGCGCTGGACCCGAGGGAGGGCGCGCGGCGGGTGGCCGCGCTGCCGCAGGAGGCGGCCACCGAGTTCGACTTCACCGTCGCCGAGGTCGTCGCCATGGGACGGCTGCCGCACCAGCGGACCGCCGGGCGGGCCACCGAGGCCGACCGCGAGGCGTGCCGGGCGGCGCTGGAGCGGGTGGGCGCCGCGCACCTGGCCGGCCGGGGCTTCCTGTCCCTGTCCGGCGGCGAGAAGCAGCGGGTCCTCATCGCCCGCGCGCTCGCCCAGCAGCCGCGCGTCCTGGTCCTGGACGAGCCGACCAACCACCTGGACATCGCGCAGCAGCTCCAGGTGCTGTCGCTGGTGCGCGCCAGCGGTCTGACGGTGCTGACCGCCCTGCACGACCTCGACCTCGCCGCCGCCCACTGCGACGTGCTGTACGTCGTCGCGCACGGCTCCGTCGTCGCCTCCGGCCCTCCGCGCGACGTGCTGACGCCCGAGCTGCTGGCCGAGGTCTTCCGCGTGCGGGCGCACCGCGTGATCCACCCGGAGACCGGCGCGGTGCGGCTGCTCTTCGACCCCCTGCCCGACCCGGCCCCGACCCCGTGAGGAACCCATGATCCGTCGACTCGCCCTGGTGGGCGCCCTCGTCCTGTCGCTGGCCGGCTGCGGTGCCCGGGTCGCCGGGGACGGCGACCGCGGCGGCGCCGGGTCCGGCGGCGGCCACTACCCCGTCACCATCACCAACTGCGGGCAGGAGAAGACCTTCGACCGGGCTCCCCGGCGGGTGGTCACCAACGACGTCGGCATCACCGAGATCATGTTCGCGCTCGGGCTGGCCGACCACATGGCCGGCTACGTGATGCCCGACGACAAGGGCGACCTCGACGGCGTCCCGTGGAAGGACGGCTACCGCAGGACCACGTGGCTGTCCAAGGAGCGGATCACCAAGGAGCTGGTCCTCGACGCCCGCGCCGACCTGGTCTTCGCGGGGTGGAACTACGGCTTCAGCGAGGAGACCGGCCTCACCCCCGCCGCTCTCGACCGGCTCGGCATCGACTCGTACCTGCTGACCGAGTCCTGCCGCAACGGGCGGAACGGGGCACGCGGTGTGATGTCCCCGCTGGACGCGCTCTACACCGACCTGCGGACCCTGGGGAAGATCTTCGACGTCGAGGAGCGGGCCGAGAAGCTGATCGGGGGCTTCGAGGAGCAGCTCGCCGAGGCCGCCGCGCGGGCCCCCAGGGGGAAGGACCGGCCCCGGGTGTTCCTGTACGACGACGGCCGGGACAAGCCGCTGACCTCCGGCCGGTACGCCGGGCCGCACGACATCATCACCCGGGCGGGCGGCGACCACATCATGAAGGACCTGGAGGACTCCTGGACGACGGTCGGCTGGGAGACCGTGGTCGAGCGCGACCCGGAGGTCATCGTGATCAACGACTACGGCGACACCACCGCCGAGCAGAAGCGGTCGTTCCTGAAGTCCTACCCGCCGCTGGCCGGCGTCTCGGCCATCAGGAACGACCGGATCTTCGTCCTCCAGTACGTCGACCTCGTCGAGAGCCCCCGCAACCCCGCCGCCGTCGCCACCCTCGCCTCGTACCTCGGCAGGACCGGCTCCTGACCGGGCCCCGGCCGCGGGGAGGGTCCGTCCCGACCACGCCCCCGCGGGCCCTCGGCCCTCCTACACTGGCCGTGTGGTGAGCACCGACTGGCAGAGCGACCTACGCAGACGCGGATACCGGCTGACGCCGCAGCGCCAGCTCGTGCTGGAGGCCGTCGACAAGCTGGAGCACTCCACCCCCGACGACATCCTCGCCGAGGTGCGGCGCACCGCGGGCGGCGTCAACATCTCCACCGTCTACCGCACGCTGGAGCTGCTGGAGGAGCTGGGGCTGGTCAGCCACGCCCACCTGGGCCACGGCGCCCCCACCTACCACCTGGCCGACCGGCACGACCACATGCACCTGGTGTGCCGGGACTGCTCCAAGGTCATCGAGGCGGACGTCGCGCTGGCCGCCGGCTTCACCGAGCGGCTGCGGCGGGAGTTCGGATTCGACACCGACATGAAGCACTTCGCGATCTTCGGCCGCTGCCGCGAGTGCGGCGCCCGGCGTGCGCGCGAGGGCGGGGACGCGGACGGCGGCGCGGACGGCGGCACCGGCGGGAGCGCGGGCGGCGCGGAGTCGTAGGCTGGCGGCATGTCGTACAAGAGCCCCCTGCTGTCGCTGCCCGGCGCCGTCCCCGCCGAGGCCCCGGACGAAGGCGTCGCCGCGCACTACGGCGACCTCTTCCGCGAGCAGCGCACGCTCGCCGGCGGCGGCGGCCTGGTGGACCTCTCGCACCGCGGCGTGGTCACCGTCGGCGGGGAGGACCGGCTGAGCTGGCTGCACCTGCTCATCACCCAGCACGTCAGCGAGTTGGAGCCCGGCCACGCCACCGAGGCGCTGATCCTCTCCGCCCACGGCCACATCGAGCACGCCCTCTACCTGGTCGACGACGGCGCCACCACCTGGATCCACGTGGAACCGGGCACCCAGGGGGAGCTGATCGCGTACCTGGAGAGCATGAAGTTCTTCTACCGGGTCGAGGTCGCCGACGCGACGGGCGAGTACGCCGTGGTCCACCTACCGGCGGGCTCCATCGCCGACGCGCCCGAGGGCACCGTCGTCCGCGAGACGCCGCACGGGCGGGACCTGTTCCTGCCGCGCGGCGAGCTGGAGTCCTTCGCCGCCTCCCACGGCCCGGTGATCGGCGTGCTGGCCCTGGAGGCGCTGCGCGTGGAGGCGCACCGGCCGCGGGTGGGCCTGGAGACCGACCACCGCACCATCCCCCACGAGCTGGGCTGGATCGGCACGGCCGTCCACCTGCAGAAGGGCTGCTACCGGGGCCAGGAGACGGTGGCGCGCGTCCACAACCTGGGGAAGCCGCCGCGCCGCCTGGTCTTCCTGCACCTGGACGGCAGCGAGGTGCACCTGCCCGGCCACGGCACCCCGGTCCGGCTGGCGTCCGACGGCCCCGACGGCCGGCAGCTCGGCTTCGTCACCACCTCGGCCCGCCACCACGAGCTGGGGCCGATCGCGCTGGCGCTGGTGAAGCGGAACGTCCCGGTGGAGGCGCGGCTGCTCGCGGGCGACACGGCGGCGGCCCAAGAGGTCGTCGTCGAGCCCTGAGCCCGGCGCCCGGGGGCACGGGGGGCCTCCCCCCGCCCCGGGGCCCGCCGCCGCACGACGTGCCGCGGCGCCCGGACCGGGGGCGGTACGCCGGGTCGCACACCGGCCCCGCGGGTGCATACTGGCAGTGATGACGAAATCGGCCGTAGCCCGGCGCCACCTGCCCACCAGCCCCTTCAAAGCCCCGGCCGCACCGCCCGACAAGCACTTCGCCGTGGGTGAGCGGGTCACACACGACACGTACGGCCTCGGCCGGGTCACCGCCGTCGAGGAGGGGATCGCGGTGCTCGTCGACTTCGGTTCGCGGCAGGAGCGGATCCCCACCCCCTACACCAAGCTGAGCGTCCTCTGAGACCGCCGCGTCCGGCCGGCCCGCAGCGGCCGGCCGTCCGCCCCCCGCACGACGCTCCCGCCCCGAGAGGCAGCCTCCCCATCGACACCACCCCCCTGTTCTCCGCGCCCGAGCCGGCGCCCCCGGTCACCACGACGGGTGCGCGGCCTCTGACGCGGGACCTCTTCCGGGCCCCGGACTTCGGAGACGACCCCTTCGAGGACTTCCCCGAGGACCCGGCCGACGACCTGCCCGAGCCCGCCGCCCCCGCGGCCGCGGCCCCCGGCGGCCGGGAGCGGTCGGCCAGGTCCGCACCGCACCACCGGCGCGGCCCCTCCGGCGGCTCGCGCACGCGGGGGGACCGGGCGCGGACCGGCCGCCGGCCCCGGCCGTAGGCGGTCCCCCGGGAGGGGCCGGACGGTGGGCGGCGAGGGCCCCGGCCCGGTCCACCGCCTCCCAGGAGCGCCCCACCCCATGACGCACCGCCTGCGCGACGCCGCCGCGCAGGCCGCGCACCGGTCCAGCCGGTACCCCCTTGAGGGCGGCCACGGACGAGGCCCGGGTGCCCGGCGCGAGGACGAGAGCCGGACCGTGCCACCCCGCGCTGCCGCGGGCGGGAACGGCACCGGGCGGATCGCCGGCGGCCCGACGCGGCCGCCGCCGTCGCGGCCGCCGTGACCGGACGCGCGCCACCGTACGGCAGCCGTCGCGTCCCGCCGGGCGGCGGAAACCAGCCAATGTCGTTTACGGCGCAACCATCGCGTCCCCTCGCACGTCATCCAGGCGCCATACGACATTCACCGTCCCGTGGGGGGATCTCTCTTGCGCAAGCGCCCTGCCATAGCCGTGGCCCTGACCGCCGGCACCCTGGCCCTCCTCGCCGCCACCCCGGCCCAGGCCGCCGAGTACAGCTCGGCCCTGAAGATCCGCGGCGTCCAGTACGACGCGCCCGGCCGGGACTCCAACAAGTGCTCCGGCGGGAACACCAGGGAGGAGTACGTGACGATCAAGAATTACTCGTCCTCGACGACCGTCAACCTCAGGGGCTACGTCGTCAAGGACGCCGCCGGGAACCGCTTCGCCTTCAGGGCCGACCACCACCTCCAGCCCGGCGACTACGTCAAGCTCCGCGGCGGCAACGGCAACGACTCCGACGCGTACAACGTGGTCTACCGCGACAACTGCAACTTCCTGTGGAACAACGACCGCGACACGATCCACCTGTACAAGCCCTCCGGCAGCCGCGCGGACGTCCACTCGTACACCAAGAGCGGATCCGACCGCGACGGCAACGGGTACGTCACCTTCCACAAGTGAGCCGGCTAGAGAGCCGGTGAGCCGTCACGGGCGGGGGCGCGGCCCCCGCCCGTGGCCGCCGCTCACAGCGTCTCGCTGAGGGTGTCGGCGATGCGGCGGCGGGCGGCCCGGGCGGCCGGGAGGGCCGAGACGGCGGCCGAGACCGCCACGGCCGAGACGACCACCAGCAGCAGGGTGACGGGGGACGGCGGCTGGGCTATCCCCGCACCGACGCCGCCGGCGTGGGAGAGGGCGTCGATCAGCCACGTCCCGGCGACGGCGCCGACGGCCGTGCCGGCGACGGCGGCGGCCAGGGCGGTCACGCCGGTGGAGACCACCATCACCCCCGCGATCTGACGCGGGGTGAGCCCGACGGCCTTGAGGGCGAGCAGGTCGCGGCGGCGGTCGCGGACGCGGGCGCCGAGGAGGGTGGACAGCTCGGTGAGGCCGATCAGGGCGAGCACCGCGACCAGTCCGGCGACGACACCGCGGGCGGCGGCGAACCCGTCGGCGGGGTTGGGGACCTCGCGGACCTCCAGGCGTCCGCCGGAGGAGGCGGCCAGGTCGGCCCCGACCTCCCCGGCGTCGGCGCCGTCGCGCAGCACCAGCCGGTGGAAGCCGGGCTCGGTGGTGCCGTCGTCGTCCAGTTCCAGGTTGTCCAGGGAGGTGGAGACGATCCGCCCGCCGTCCTCGGGCTCGATGGTGCGGCCGGTGATGCGGAGGATCTGGGGGCGGCCCTGGACGGTCATCCGCACCCAGTCGCCGACGCGCACGTCCAGCAGGTCCAGCAGCCCCTGTCCGGCCACCGCCTCGTCCGGGCCGCCCGGGAGGCGCCCCTCGGCGAGGGCGAACGGGTAGGGGTCGGCGTCGGTGCCCAGGCCGCGCAGGGTGATGGTGGCGGTCTGGCCGGGGACCAGCGCCTGGGCCTCCGCGCCGGGGTGGACGGCGGTGACGTCGGGGTGTCCGGACGCCAGCCGCCCGACGTCCACCGGGCGGTCGCCCGGTCCGCCGGGCGACGCCTCGCGCACGGTGAGGGCGGCGGGCAGGCCGACCTCCCCGGGCTCGCTCCGGAACCGGTCGAGGGTGGCCCAGGCGCCCAGCGCGACCGTGATCATCGCCAGCGGCACGGCCAGCCGGCCGACGGCGGCCAGGGAGCGGAGGCGGCCGGGGAAGGCGCCGCGCCAGCCCAGCACCAGGGCGGGCGGCACGTCCTTGCCCAGGGCCCGCCGCTCCAGCCGGGTCAGGGCGCCCGGTCCGCGCGGCACGGCGGTGCGGGCCACCGGCACCGGCGGCACCCGGCCCGCGCGCCAGGCGGCCAGCCAGGTGGCGGTGGCGATGAACAGCACGGAGCCGGCGGTGGTGCCCAGCACCGTCCAGGTGTGGCCGGGCAGTCGCCGCCACAGGTCCACGGCCTCGCCTATCCGGCCGGGGACGTGCGCGCCGAGCAGTTCGGTGACGGCGGCGCCGGTGGCCACCCCGAGGAGGGCGAAGGCCAGGTGCTGGACGAGGAAGACGCGGACGACCTGGGCGGGGGTGAAGCCGATGGCCTTGAGGACGGAGATGTCCCGCAGGTGGCCGTGGATACGGGTGCTGATCGCCCCGGCTACCGCCAGCGCCGCGGCCAGCAGCGCCCCGAGCCCGAAGAGGGCGAGCACCAGCCCCAGCAGCCGGTTCTCGCCCTCGGCCTCGCCGCGGGCCTGCTGCCAGCGGGTGACCTCCTGGACGCGGTCGGCGCCCAGGAGGGTGACGGCCCGCTGGACGGTGAAGTCGGTGTCGCCGGGGTCGCCCAGGCGCAGGCCGACGGTCCGCCCGGTCTGCTCGGGGGCGGGTGCCAGCGCCTCCAGCGCCTCGGGCGGCAGCCAGGCGATGCCGGGCCTCTCGCCGGGGGCGTAGCGGCGCTCGGCGGTGTCCGCGACGCCCACGACGCGCAGTTCCCGCTCGACGCCGGGGCCGCCGCGGACGGTGACGGTGTCGCCGGCCTCGGCCCACAGGGCGGCGGCCAGGGAGCCCTCCAGGACGATCTCGTCGTCGGCCCCGCCCTCGGCGGTGCGGCCGGCGGTGACGAGCGGGCGGGCCACGGCGGGCGGTTCGGGGCCGGTGGCGCGCAGTTCCACGGCGGCGCGGGCACCGCCGAGTTCGACGGTGGTGCGGGCGGTGGCGAAGGGGCCGGCGACCCCGGTGACGCCCTCCAGGCCTGCGAGCCGGTCCGGTTCGGCGTCGGCGCGGGTGTGGATCCACACGTGCGCGCCGTCGGACTGGGTGAAGACCCGCTGCCAGGGGTCGGCGGCATAGGAGAACAGCGCTCCGGCCAGCAGCAGGCAGGCGGTGATGCCGGCCGTGGCCAGGACGATGAACAGCGCCTCGCCGCGGTGCGCCCGCAGATCGGCGTGGGCCCAGCGCAGGGTGGCGCGCACGTCGCTCAGTCCTTCAGTTCCAGGACGCCCGCCACGCCGCCCGGGCCGCGGCGCGGGGGGCGGCCGTCGCCGTCGTCCAGGGCCGCGTCGTCGACGACGCGGCCGTCGAAGAAGCTGATCACGCGGTCCGCGGCGCTGGCCATCCGGGCGTCGTGGGTGACGAGCAGGATGGTCTGGCCGCGGGCGTGGAAGCGGGAGAGCAGCCGCAGCACCTCGCGGGTGCCCTTGCTGTCCAGGCTGCCCGCGGGTTCGTCGGCCAGCAGCAGGTCGGGGTGGTTGACCAGGGCGCGGGCCAGGGCGACGCGCTGCTGCTCGCCGCCGGACAGCTCGCCGGGCATGCTGCGCTCCTTGCCGGCCAGGCCCAGTTCGTCCAGGAGCCCGGCGCGGTCGGCGCGGGCCTGCTTCGGGGAGCGCCCGGCCAGCAGGGCGGGCAGTTCGACGTTGTCGGCGACGGTGAGGTTGGAGACGAGGTTGAAGAACTGGAAGACGATGCCGATGCGGCGGCGGCGCAGCACGGCCCACTGGGACTCGCGGTAGGAGTCCAGGCGCTTCCCGTCGAACCAGATGCTGCCCCCGTCGGGCTTCTGCAGGCCGCCGAGCAGGTGCAGCAGGGTGGACTTGCCGGCGCCGGAGGGGCCGGTGACGGCGACGAACTCGCCGCGCGAGACGCGCAGGTCCACCCCCCGCACGGCGTGCACGGGGGCGCCCTCGCCGTGGTGGGTCTTGGTCAGGCCCTCGGCGCGCACGAGGGGGTGGGCCCGCGGCCCCGGGTCCTGCCGTCCGGGGTCCGGCCGCGCCGGCGTCTCGCCACGGCTCACTCCAACTCCTCCTGACAGCGCTCCAGCCAGTCCAGGTCGGCCTGGAGGTGCAGCATCGCGCCCTCGATCAGCAACTGCGCCACCCGGTTGTCCCGGTCCTCGGCGGCGGCGAGCTTCGACAGGGCGCGCATGGTGTTGAGGTACTGGCGGCGCTGCTTGTTGATGAGGGAGATCTGGTCGGCCAGGCCCGTCCGGGGGGCGAGCGCGAGCTTCATGAAGAACTCGTCGCGCACCCTCGGCTCGTCGGTCGGCTCCTCGAACCAGGTCCGCACCGCCTCGCGTCCCGCGTCGGTGAGCCGGTAGATCCTCTTGTTGGGCCGGGCCGACTGGGCGACGTCCTCGCCCTCGATCAGGCCCGCCTTCTCCAGCCTGCCCAGGGTGACGTAGACCTGCCCGACGTTCGGCTGAGGGTACGCGGCGCCCAGCAGCTTCTCAAGGGCCTGCTTGAGCTCGTAGCCGTGGGCGGGTCCGGACGCCAGGAGCGCCAGGAGGGGCAGACGCATGCGCGCACTCCTCCTCCCCGTCCCGGTTCCGGGTCCGGTCTCCGCGCCGGCACCCGGCTCCCGCGGCCGGCCGTCGGCCTGTGGTCGGCCTCCGCATCGGTCTGCAGGTCGGCCGGCGTCTAGTATCGCCCATGCCTAACAGGTATATATGGGCGTCCGGGACTCGACGGGGAGACCGGTGCGCGGGGGACGGCGCACGACCGTGCGCGGGAGGAAGCCTATGCGGTGGACGCGGGCCGCGGGCAGGGGACTCCTGGCCGCCGCCGTCGTGCTCGCGGGCTACGCCGGCCTGGGTCCGTGGTCCGGCGAGCGGGCGGCGCACGCCGGGGAGCGCGGCCCGGTCACCCTGGTCACCGCCGGGGACCTGACCGACTACCTCGATCCGGTGCTGGACGACTGGAACCGCGCCCGCCCGGACGAGAAGGCCACGCTGGTGGAGCTGCCGGAGTCGGCGGACGAGACCCGCGCCCAGCTGGTCACCGGGCTGCGCTCGGGCAGCGACCGCTTCGACGTGCTGAACATCGACGTCGCCTGGACCTCGGAGTTCGCGGCGGCGGGCTGGATCTCGCCGGTCGACCCCGGCCGCTTCCCGCTGGACGACCTCCTGCCGCCGGTGGTGGACACCGCCACCTTCGGCGGGCGGCTGTACGCCGTCCCCTACGTCACCAACGCCGGGCTGCTGTACTACCGCTCGGACGTGCTGGAGGCGGAGGGCGAGGAGCCGCCGCGCACCTGGGCCGAGTTGGAGCGGCTGGCGAAGGAGGTCGCGCCGAGGCACGGGCTGGAGGGGTACGCGGGCCAGTTCCTGCCGTACGAGGGGCTGACCGCCAACGCCACCGAGGCGGTGCGCTCGGCGGGCGGCTCCCTGCTGGTCGACGAGGGCGCGAAGGTGACGGCGGACTCCGCCGGGACCGAGGAGGGCCTGCGCTTCCTGGCCGACGGGGTGCGCGAGGGCTGGATCCCCGAGGAGTCGCTGTCCTGGAAGGAGGAGGAGTCCCGGGAGGCGTTCCAGGACGGCCGGCTGCTCTTCCTGCGCAACTGGCCGTACGTGTACGCGGTGGCGGGCGGTGAGGGCTCGCGGGTGGCCGGGAGGTTCGGCGCGGTGCCGCTGCCCGGCCCGGACGGCCCGGGCATCAGCGTGCTGGGCGGCTCCAACCTCGCGGTGAACGCCAACTCCCGGCATCCGGAGACGGCGGCCGACCTGATCGCGTACCTGACCAGCGAACCGGTGCAGCGCCGGGTGCTGACCGAGGGTTCGCTGCCCCCGGTGCGGGCGAGCCTGTACTCCGATCCGGAGCTGGTGCGCGCCTTCCCCTACCTGCCGATCCTGCGCGAGAGCGTGCTGGCGGCCGAGCCGCGCCCCAAGAGCCCGCGGTACGACCAGGTGAGCCTGGTGGTGCAGGCGGTGGTGCACGACGCGATGGCGGGGCGGCAGAGTCCGCGGCAGGCGGTCGAGCGGCTGGCGCGCGAACTGGGGTCCATCGCCGGCGGGGACTGACCCCGCGTCCCCTTCCCCTGCATCCCGCCTCCTAGTTACACGTTAGGCACGGAGAAGGCCGTTCACGGTTGACCCCAGCCGACATACCGGGGCAAACACCGGCAGCTTTTCCACCATCCGTTGACACCTCGCTGTTACCGCTACCTAACATGAATGCATAACGACAGCCTTCGGGCCGTCACAGTCCCATGCACAGAAACCGGGATCCGAGGGATGCTCACAGCCACGACCCACCACGGCATCTCCGCCCGCCCCCGGGCCGGTGCCCGCACCGCACCGGCCCGCGACTGGTGGCGGGACGCGGTCATCTACCAGGTCTACGTCCGCAGCTTCCTGGACAGCACCGGGGACGGCATCGGCGATCTGGCCGGCGTCCGCGCCGGCCTGCCGTACCTGCGCAAACTGGGCGTGGACGGCATCTGGCTGAGCCCCTTCTACCCCTCCCCGCAGCACGACCACGGCTACGACGTCGCCGACTACCTCGACGTCGACCCGGTCTACGGCGACCTGGCGGAGTTCGACCGGCTCGTGGCCGCCGCCCACCGCCTCGGCCTGAAGGTCGTCATCGACATCGTCCCCAACCACTGCTCCAGCGAGCACCCCTGGTTCCGCGCCGCGCTGGCCGAGGGGCCCGGCGGTCCGCACCGCGCCCGCTTCCACTTCGCCGACGGCCGCGGCGCGGCGGGGGAGCTGCCGCCCAACAACTGGCGGGCGATGTTCGGCGGCCCCGCCTGGTCCCGCGTCACCGAACCCGACGGCAGGCCCGGCCAGTGGTACCTGCACCTGTTCACGCCCGAGCAGCCCGACCTCAACTGGCGCGAGCCCTCCGTCGCCGACCACTTCGACCGGGTGCTGCGCTTCTGGCTGGACCGGGGCGTGGACGGCTTCCGCGTCGACGTCGCCGCCGGCCTGTTCAAACACCCTCAGCTGCCCGACTCCCCCGACCCCGGGGCCGACGAGCGCGCCCGCGACTCGGTCAACCCCCTGGCCTGGAACCAGCCCGAGGTGCACGGGGTGTGGCGCCGCTGGCGGGCCCTGTGCGACGAGTACGCCGACCGCGACGGCCAGGACAGGCTGCTGGTCGGCGAGGTGTCCGTCCCCACCGCCCGCGAGCACGCCAGGTACGTGCGCCCCGACGAGCTGCACCAGGCGTTCTTCTTCCACCTGCTGGGCGCCCCGTGGGACGTGGACGCCTTCCGCCGGGTCATCGACGAGGCGCTGACCGACATCGCGGGCACCGGCTCCACCGTCACCTGGGTGCTCAACAACCACGACCAGGTCAGGACCGTCACCCGGTACGCGACCGCCGGCGACCCGGAGGGCACCGCCGACCAGGGGCTGGGCGCCACCCGCGCCCGCGCCGCCGCCCTGCTGATGCTCGCCCTGCCCGGCGCCGCCTACGTCTACCAGGGCGAGGAGCTGGGCCTGCCCGAGGTCGTGGACCTGCCCGACGAGGTGCTCACCGACCCCATCTTCCGCCGCACCGGCAGCCGACGGCGCATCCGCGACGGCTGCCGCGTCCCGCTGCCGTGGTCCGGCCAGGCCTCGCCCTTCGGCTTCAGCTCGGGCGCCGAGGAGGCCCGGCCGTGGCTGCCGCAGCCCGACTGGTTCGCCGAGCACGCCACCGACCGGGCCCTGGCCGACACCCGCTCGTTCTGGCACCTGTACCGCGACGGCCTCCAACTGCGCCGCTCCCTGCCCCAGCTCGGCGAGGGGACGCTGCGCTGGCTGGACGCCCCGCCGCAGGTGCTGGCCTTCGAACGCGGCGACGGCCTGGTGTGCGCGGTCAACTTCGGCACCACCCCCGTCCCCGCCCCGGCCCCCGGCACCCCGCTGCTGTCCAGCGGCGAGTGCCCGGACGGGACCCTGCCGGGCTCCACCGCCGCCTGGTGGGTCACCGACTGACCCGCCGGGCCGCACCCGTCCACCGTCCGCCCCGACCCCCGCGAAACCGCTGAACAGGCCCTCCGTGAACCGTCCGGCCGCCCGGCTCCCCCGGGCGCCACAGCCCTCCATCCGTTCACCGGCCGCCCGGCCGGACCGAACCCGAAAGGGACCCGCCATGACCAGACGACGCACAGCCCTCGCGGGCGCCGCCGCGCTCCTCCTCTCCCTGACCGCCACCGCGTGCGGCGGTGAGGACCCCACCACCGCCGCGGGCGGCGGCGGCCAGGAGCTGAAGGGCCGGAAGGTGACGGTCGCCGGGGTGTGGACCGGTGTCGAGCAGAAGAACTTCAAGAAGGTCATGGACGCCTTCGCGGAGAAGACCGGTGCCGAGATGACGTTCGTCTCCACCGGCGACAACGTCTCCACCGTCGTCGGCAGCAAGATCCAGGGCGGCAACGCGCCGGACGTGGTGATGGTCCCGCAGGTCGGCGTGCTCCAGCAGTTCGCCGAGAAGGGCTGGCTCCAGCCGCTGTCGAAGGAGGCCGACAAGCTCGCCCGCGAGCACTTCGCCCCGGTGTGGAAGGAGTACGGCACCGTCGACGGGGTCTTCTACGGCCTCTACTTCAAGGCGTCCCACAAGTCGACCGTCTGGTACAGCCCGGAGGCGTTCGAGCAGGCGGGCGTCACCCCGCCGGAGGACTACGCGGGGATGCTGGAGGCGGGCCGGGTCCTGTCCGACTCCGGCACGGCCGCCTTCTCCGTGGCGGGCGAGGCCGGCTGGCCGCTCACCGACTGGTTCGAGAACATCTACCTCTCCCAGGCGGGCCCGGAGATGTACGACAAGCTCGCCGCCCACGAGATCCCCTGGACCGACCCGTCCGTGGTCAAGGCCCTCACCACCCTCGGCGAGCTCTTCGGCGACGAGGAACTGGTGGAGGGCGGCGGCGCCGGGGCGCTGCGCACCGACTTCCCCGAGTCCGTCGAGAAGGTCTTCGGCAGCGAACCGAAGGCGGGCATGGTCTACGAGGGCGACTTCGTGGCGGGCCTGATCTCCGGCCAGTTCGGCAAGAAGGTCGGCGAGGACGCCGAGTTCTTCCCGTTCCCGGCGGTCGACGGCGGCAAGCCCCCGGTGGTCGGCGGCGGTGACGCCGCGGTGGTCCTCAAGGACGGCGAGAACGCCGACGCGGGCATGGAGTTCGTGGAGTACCTGGCCACGCCGGAGGCGGCCGAGGTGTGGGCCGCGGCCGGCGGCTTCCTCTCCCCCAACGAGTCCCTGAGCCTGGACGCCTACCAGGACGAGACCACCCGGGAGACCGCGCGGTCCCTGGTCGAGGCCGGCGACGGCATGCGGTTCGACATGTCCGACCAGGCCCCGGCCGCCTTCGGCGGCACCCAGGGCGCCGGCGAGTGGAAGATCCTCCAGGACTTCCTGCGCGACCCCTCCGACCCGGAGGCCACCGCGAAGGCGCTGGAGGCCGCCGCGGCCAAGGCCTGGAAGAAGAGCTGAGGCGGGACGCGCCATGCCAGCCACAGCACCCGCGGTGCCGCCCGCCTCGGCGGGCGGCACCCCGCCCGCGCCGCACCCGTCCGGCGGCCGGTCCGCCCCCGGCGGGGGAGACGGCCCGCGGCGGCGCGCCCAGCGGCGCCGCCGGCTCGTCGCCGCCCTGTTCCTGCTGCCCGCGCTGCTGCTGCTCGGGGCGCTGGTCGCCTACCCGATCCTGTTCTCCGTCGGCCGCAGCCTCTTCGACGCCACCGGCACCCGCTTCGTCGGCGCGGACAACTACGTCGAGATGTTCCGCGACCCCACCACGCTCAAGGCGGTCCGCAACAGCGCGATCTGGGTCGTGGCCGCGCCGGCGCTGCTGACCGGCCTCGGGCTGATCCTGGCCGTGCTCACCGAGAAGGTGCGCTGGGCCACGGCGTTCAAGCTGCTGATGTTCATGCCGATGGCGATCTCCTTCCTCGCCGCCGGGATCATCTTCCGCATCACCTACGAGCAGGACCCCGACCGCGGCGTCCTCAACGCCGTCGCCGTCGGCGTCCACGACGTCTTCGCCGACCGGCCCGCCTACCCCGGGGCCCGCGCCCGCGAGGAGGGCGGGGTCACCGAGGGGGAGGACGGCTCCTACGGCACGGCCGCCGACCTCTCCCCCGGCGGCACCGTCGCCCTGGGCATCGTGGGCGTGCCCCCCAAGGAGGTGCCCGCCGAGGCGGAGCCCGCCGCCGCCCCCGCGGCGGACGGCGGTTCGGGGGACGCCCTGACCGGCACCGTCTACCTGGACTTCACCCCCGGCGGGGGCGGTGAGCCGGGCCGGATCGACGACGGCGAGCGCGGGCTGCCCGGCCTGACCGTCCAGGCGGTGCGCGACGGGACGGTGGTGGGCGAGACGACCACCGCCGCCGACGGCTCCTTCCGGCTGGCCGGCCTGGCGGACGGCTCGTACGCCGTGCGGCTGCCGGCGTCGAACTTCGCCGAGCCCTACGGGGGCGTCTCCTGGCTGGGCCCGGCCCTGGTCACCCCGGCGATCATCGGCGCCTACCTGTGGATCTGGACGGGCTTCTCCATGGTCCTCATCGGTGCCGGGCTCTCCGCGATGCCCCGGGACGTGCTGGAGGCGGCGCGGATGGACGGCGCGAACGAGTGGCAGATCTTCCGCAGGATCACCGTGCCGCTGCTGGCCCCGGTGCTGACGGTGGTCTTCGTGACCCTGGTGATCAACGTGATGAAGGTCTTCGACCTCGTCTACATCATCGCCCCCGGGCCGGTGCTCCAGGACGCCAACGTGCTGGCCATGCAGATGTGGCTGGTCTCCTTCGGCGGCGGCAACAACCAGGGCCTGGGCAGCGCCATCGGCGTGCTGCTGCTCCTCCTGGTGGTCCCGGCCATGATCTTCAACATCCGACGCTTCCGCAGGAGCCAGCGATGACCACTCACGGCACCTCCGAGAAGGGGGCGGCGAAGGGGGCCGCACAGGCGGCGGCACCACGGACTCCGGCGTCCGCGGCCGCGGCGGAGGCCGCGGGCGCCGGGCTCGCCTCCCCCGCCCGCCCCGCCGCCGCGCAGGGGCGGCCGTCCCCGGCGTCCCGCTCCCGGAGGCCGGTCGCCGCGCGGCTGACGGGGCTGCTGGGCAGGGGCGCGGTCCAGGCGTTCCTCGCCGTGATCGCCCTGGTGTGGCTCACGCCCGCCCTCGGGTTGTTCCTGTCGTCGCTGCGCTCGGAGGAGGCCAACTCCACCAGCGGCTGGTGGACGGCCCTGACCGAGCCGGGGCAGCTGTCCGTCGACAACTACGCGGCCCTGCTGGAGGACTCCGGGATCACCCGGGCGCTGTGGAACACCGTGCTGATCTCGGTGCCCACCACCGTCGCCGTGGTGGTCGTGGCGGCGCTGGCCGGCTACGCCTTCGCCTGGCTGGAGTTCCCCGGCCGGGACTGGATCTTCCTGGTGGTGGTCGGCCTGCTGGTCGTCCCCGTCCAGGTGGGCCTGCTGCCGGTGGCCAAGATGTTCGGCGCCCTCGGGCTGTTCGGCACGATCCCCGGCGTGGTGCTGTTCCACGTCGCCTACGGCCTGCCGTTCGCGATCTTCCTGCTGCGCAACTACTTCGCGGAGATCCCCCGGGAGATGCTGGAGGCGGCCCGGATGGACGGCGGCGGCGAGTGGCGGATCTTCACACGGCTCGTCCTGCCGGTGGGCAAGCCCGCGATCGCGAGCCTGGCCATCTTCCAGTTCCTGTGGGTGTGGAACGACATGCTGGTGGCGCTGATCTTCGCCGACAGCGACTCGCAGCCGCTGACCGTCGCCCTCCAGTCGGAGATGCGGCAGTTCGGCAGCAACATCGAGATCCTGGCCCCCGGCGCCTTCCTCTCCCTGACCGTCCCGCTCGTGGTGTTCTTCGCCTTCCAGAAGCACTTCGTGCAGGGCGTCATGGCGGGCTCGGTGAAGTGACCCGGTCCGGTCCCGGCCGCGTCACGGGGGCGGCCGGGATCAGACCTCGACCAGCACCGTGAACGGGCCGTCGTTCACGAGCGAGACCTCCATCCTCGCCCCGAACCGGCCCGTCTCCACGTGGGCGCCCAGCTCGCGCAGCCGGGCGCACACCTCGTCGACCAGCGGTTCGGCCACCGGGCCGGGTGCGGCGGCGTGCCAGGTGGGGCGGCGCCCCTTGCGGGCGTCACCGTAGAGGGTGAACTGGCTGATCACCAGCAGCGGCGCCCCGGTGTCCGAGCACGACCGCTCGTCCTCCAGGATCCGCAGCCCCCACAGCTTGCGGGCGAGCCGCCCGGCCTTCTCGGGGGTGTCGTCGTGGGTCACCCCGACCAGCACGCACAGCCCCTCGCCCTCGATCCTGCCGACGGTCTCCCCGCCGACGGCCACGGCGGCACCGTTCACCCTCTGCACCACGGCTCGCATGCCGACCATCATGCCGCGTCCGCCTCCCGGCCCGGGGAGGCGGCCGCCGTACGGGTGCCCGTGAGGACCCCGCGCTGCACGGAGGGTACCGACGGTGGCACGATGCGTGCAGCACGGTGCGCACGGCGGCCAAAGCGGCGTATCCGTGACGGACCGTGGCGTTCCGTTGTGATCCACGGCACAAGGGGATGAGGGGCACAGCACCATGAGCACTGCCGGGACCGGGCGCACGCCCGGAGCCGTACCGGCGGCCCGCGGGGCCGCCGACCCGACCGGAGCGACCCGCCCTGGCGGGGAGGCCGCACCGGACACCGAACCGGCGCGGTGCGCGCCGCTCGCCGAGCCGCACGCCGCACCGCGGCCTCCCCGGCAGCCCCCGCAGCCGGACGGGTCCGCGCGGCCCCGCTCCCGAGGGCACGACCGGTACGGCGAACTCCCCGCCGTCCTGCGCGACACCGAGCCCCCCCGGCTCACCGGCCTGCGCCTGCCCCAGCTGCGCGAACTGCGCCGCCAGGTCCAGCAGGAGGAGGCCGACCTCAGCTACGTGCGGCGGCTCCTCCAGGGCCGGATCGACATCCTCCGCGCCGAGCTGGCCCGGCGCGGGGGTGCGGACGCGCCGCTGATCGACCGGCTGGCGGAGATCCTCGCCGACGCCCCGCCGCCCGGCGGGAGCACCGCCCGCTCCGCCCGGCACGTGACGCTTCGCACACCGCGCAGCGAGGAGTACCGGCGGCTGGCCGAGGAGATGCTCTCCGAGGTCGAACTCTCGGACCTGACCGCCCGCACGGACGACGAACTCCACGCGGCCATGAGCCGGTTGGGCCAGTACGAGCACCAGATCTCCCGGCGCCGCCGGACGCTCCAGGAGACGGCGAACGGCTGCGGCTCCGAAATCGCGCGCAGGTACCGTGAGGGGGAAGCACACCCGGACGACCTGCTGCCCTGACCCCGGGCCCGGTCGTCCCCCCCTCCACCCAGGGAAGGACGTCCATGACCACCACCGCGTCCGCCGCCGCACCCGGCGTGCTCTCCGGCGCACCGCTCCCCGTCCTCGCCGAGGTCGTCCGCTCCGGCTTCACCGAGGGCCGGCACCGGGGCTCGGTGGTGGTGCTCGACCGCGACGGCCGCGTGGACTGGGCGCTGGGCGAGGTGACCGCGCCCGTCTACCCGCGCTCGGCCAACAAGCCGATGCAGGCGGCGGCGGTGCTGCGGGCCGGCCTGGAGCTGTCCGGCGAGCGCCTGGCGCTGGCCGCGGCCAGCCACTCCGGCGAGCCGTTCCAGCAGGAGCTGGTCCGCACCATGCTCGCCGAGCACGGGCTGACCGAGGACGAGCTGGGCTGCCCGACGGACCTTCCGCTGGACCGGGAGGAGGCCGACCGCTTCCTGGCGTCGGGCGCGCGGCCCTCGCGCGTCGCCATGAACTGCTCGGGCAAGCACACCGCGATGCTCGCCGCGTGCCGGGTCAACGGCTGGTCGCGCGCCGACTACCTCGCCCCGGACCACCCCCTGCAGCTGCTGGTCCGCGAGTGCGTGGAGGCCGCGGCGGGCGAGGAGGTGGCGCACACCGGCACCGACGGCTGCGGCGCGCCGCTGATGGCCGTCTCCCTCACCGGCCTGGCCCGGGCCTTCCGCTCCTTCGTGACGGCCGGGTCCGGCACTCCCGAGCGGCGGGTCGCGGACGCCATGCGCGCCCACCCCGAGTACGTGGCCGGCACCCGGCGCTCGGACACCCGGCTGATGCGCGCGGTGCCGGGTGCGCTGGCGAAGATGGGCGCCGAGGCGGTGCAGGCGGTGGCCCTGCCCGACGGCCGGGCACTGGCCCTGAAGATCGAGGACGGCGGGATGCGGGCCCTGGCGCCGGTCACCGCCCGGGTCCTGGCGCGGATGGGCGTGGACTCCCCCGTGCTGGCCGAGCTGGCCGAGGCCCCGCTGCTGGGCGGCGGGCGGCCGGTGGGGGAAATACGCGCGACGTTCTGAGCCCGGCGGCCTACCGTGACGGCCATGGCTTCGAACGCTGCCGGGATACGCGCCGTCACCGAGGAGGAGTTCCCGCGGTGGCTTGAGGCCCTGCGGGCCGGTTTCCTCCACTCCCAGGAGATCTCCGAGGAGGAGATCCGGGTCCGGCGCGAGGCGGTGGTCCTGGAGCGCACCCTGGGGGCGTTCGAGCCGGACGGCCGCTGCACGGCCACCTTCCGCACCCTGCCGCAGCGGCTGACCGTCCCCGGCGGGGCGCGGGTGGACTCCCTGGCCGTCACCAACGTGACCGTCCTGCCCACCCACCGCCGCCGCGGGCTGCTGACGCGGATGATGCGCAGGGCGCTGGCCGAGGGCAGGGAGCGCGGGGACGCCTGCTCCACCCTGGACGCCGCCCAGTACCCGATCTACGGGCGCTACGGCTACGGCCCGGCCGCCTGGGCGACCGAGTGGACGGTGGACTCCGCCCGCGCCGGCCTCGATCCGCGCTGGTCCCGCCCCGAGGAGGAGGGCGCCCGCATCGACCTGGCCGGCGCGGAGGAGTTCCGCGCCCTGGGAGCCGAACTGCACGAGCGGGTGTGCGCCCTGCCCGACCGGCAGGGCATGACCGACCGCACCGAGCGCTGGTGGAGGCTGCGCACCGGAGGGATCGACTGGCCCGGCAGGGACCCCGCCCGTCCCTTCCACGCCCTGTACCGGGACGCCGGCGGCCGGGTCCAGGGCCTGCTGGCGTACACCGCGGACGAGAACTGGGAGAACAACGCGCCGCGCGTCAACGCCCGCGTCCGGGACCTGATCGCGGCGACGGCCGCCGCCGAGCGCGCCCTGTGGCACTTCCTGCTCTCCCTGGACTGGGTGGCCACCGTGCACTCCGGCCCCCGCGCCCCCGACTCCCTCCTCCCCCTGCTGCTGCCGGACCCGCGCGCCGCCCGGACCACCTCCCACACCGACTTCCTGTGGCTGCGGCCGCTGGACGTGCCCGCGCTGCTCGCGGCCCGCACCTACCCGGTCCCCGGTTCCCTGGTGCTGGAGCTGGCGGACCCGATGGGCCTGTCCGGCGGCCGCTTCCTGCTGGACGCCTCGCCCGACGGCGCCGCCTGCACGCCCACCACCCGCTCGGCCGACCTGTCGATGGGGGTGGGCGCGCTGGGCTCGCTGTACCTGGGGGACGAGTCGGCCTCCCGGCTGCGGGAGCTGGGGCTGCTGGAGGAGGAGCGGCCGGGGGCCGCCGCCCTGGCGGACGTGCTGCTGCGCACGGCCCGCCGCCCCTGGGCCCCGGACGAGTTCTGACCCCGGTCGCGGGCCGCGCGGGGTGTACGGGCCCGCTCCTCCGCCTCCGCCGCCGGGCGCGGGATGCGGGCCGGCGGCGGGGGACGGCGGGGAGCGGTGCCGGGCCGGCTAGGCCGCCGGCACGAGCAGCAGGGTCAGCACCAGGGCGCCGATGGAGCTGCAGGTGGCGTTCCTCTCCCGGTAGCCGATGGTCAGCATGATCAGGCCGAAGGCTCCGACCAGCCCGAAGCGGGACTCCACGAGCTGCTCGAGGGCGGCGAGCGCGAGGGCGTAGACGGGCATGGCGTCCCTCCTTCGGGATGTGCGTCGGGACGGGGGCGTCGGCCGGTACCGCGCGCCGCGCCGTCGGCCGGGCCGCGTCATGGAAGTTGCAAGGAGCTTGCGGCCAACTGGGGGAAGGTATGCCTAACTTCCGAAAGTTGGTCGCCAACTTATATGAAGTTCTTCCCACTTCCATGAAATCTCAAAGCCGCTGGAGACCAACTCCCACTCAATGGCCAGAAGTTGTACGGTCACCCCGTGACCCCCGACAGCCCCGCCCCCAACGGAACGCGGTCTTCGGCGCGGGACCGCGTGGCCGGCGCCCTGCGCGACCGCATCCTCTCCGGTGACCTGCGCCCGGGCGACAAACTGCCCACCCAGCACGAGCTGGCGGACGAGTTCGGCACCAACCGCACCGCCGTCCGCCAGGCCCTGGACGTCCTCCGGCACGAGGGACTGCTGACCGGCACGGGCCGCGGCGCACCGCCCGCGGTCGCCGAGCGCCCGCCGTCGCACGGCCGGCCCCGCAGCGAGGGCGTCGAACTCTCCGACCGCCTCTACGCGGCGTTCCACGCCGAGCACGTCACCATCGACGTCTTCTCCCTGACCACGGAGACGTTCAACATGGCCCTGGCGCCCTCGGTCATCGCCGTCAGCAACCACGAACTGTCGCCCCGCTCGATCACGGTGCGGGTCCTGCTCCCCAGCATCGACGCCAACCTGGCGCTTCCCCGCATGGAGGCCGACGAGGAGAGGGACGACCCCCGCCCGCTGGAGCGGCTGCGCGAGCTGACGCGCACCTTCGCCGGTGCGCTGCGGTCCAGCCTGGAGGCGCTCCAGATCAGGGAGCTGGTCCCGGAGGTCCGCGTCGACATCCGCACCGTCCCCCTCACCCCCACCCACAAGGTGTACCTGCTCAACGGCTCCGAGGCGCTCTACGGGTACTACAAGGTCGTGCCCCACACCGTCTTCCACCGGGGCGAGTCGATGAGGATCCACGACGTGATGGGACTCGGTGCCCTCCTGTTCCGCCAGGCCGCCGGCCCGGACGGCAGGGGCGGCCAGGACGCGGCCTTCATCGAGGAGACCCGCCTCTGGTTCGACTCCCTGTGGACGAGCATCTCCCGTCCGCTGGAGCTCGGCTGACGCACCGTCGGCTCCCGCGGGCCCGGTGAACCGAACGTTTCCGGCCACCCGCGGACCCCGTGCGCCCCTCCTCCGGGCCGTGCCCTCCCCTTGGGGACGTCCCGCTTCCCCGGTCCCCGGCGCCCACCCCTCGCCGGGGGCCGCGGGGCCACGGCCCGCCGGGCGGCGCCGCCCGGCGGACGGCCGGGAGGCGGCACCACTCCCGGCACCACCGGTACCACCCCCGGACACCGGATGTCCGATCCCCCGCCCCCGACCGACGGACCTGTGTGAACGACGTGACCGACGTACCCGATCTGCTCGGCGCCGCCGAGTGCGTCCTCTTCGACTTCGACGGCCCGGTGTGCGGGCTCTTCCACGGCCACCCGGCCGCCGGCGTGGCCCGGCGGCTGCGCTCCCTGCTCCGCCGGAAGGCGGGCGAGGAGCTGCTCACCCCCGAGCTGTGCTCCACCGACGACCCGTTCCTCGTCCTGCAGGCGGTGGCGGCCGCCCGGCCCGGCGGCGAGCCGGCCCGGCTCGTCGAGCGGGCCCTCACCCGGGAGGAGAAGGCGGCGGCGGCGAGCGCCGTCCCCACCCCGCACGCCCACTCCCTCGTCCGCGCCCTGTCCGCCACCGGGCGCCGGCTGGCCGTCACGACCAACAACTCACCCGCGGCCGTGGAGCTGTACCTGCGCCGGCACCGGCTCGCCGGCCCCTTCGGCGGGCACGTGCACGGGCGGACCGCGGACGCCCTCGCCCTCAAGCCCGACCCCGACTGCCTGCTGCGCGCCCTGCGGACGACCGGGACGCCGCCCGGCGGGGCGCTGATGATCGGCGACACCCCCACGGACCTGCTGGCCGCCCGCGCGGCGGGCGTGCCCTTCCTCGGCTACGCGCGGGACGCGGGCAAGGCGGCCCTCCTGCGCTCCTACGGGGCCGGGGCCGTGGTGACCTCGCTCGCGACGGTGCTGGAGGCGGTCGGGGCGGCCCCCTCGTACCGGTGACCGGCCGCGGGCCCCGCACAGGGCCCGCCCCCGGCCGGACCCGCCGGCCGGGGGCGGGCCGGCGCCGCCGCCGCGTCAGCGCCGCGGCGCCGCGTGCGGCAGCAGGCGCCGCAGCGGGCCCGGCAGCCACCAGGCGCGACGGCCCAGGAGCTGCATGACGGCCGGGACGATCAGGCAGCGGATGACCACCGCGTCCAGCGCGACGGCGACGGCCAGACCGAGGCCGAACTGCCGGAGCATCCGGTCGGGACCGAGCACGAACGCGGCGAAGACCACGATCATGATCGCCGCCGCGGCCGTGATGACCCGCCCGGTGTGGGCCAGGCCCTCGCGGACGGCGAGCGCGGGGTCGCCGGTGGCCCGCCACTCCTCGTGGATGCGGGAGAGCAGGAAGACCTCGTAGTCCATCGACAGCCCGAAGACGATCGCGAAGACCATCACGGGGATGAACGCCTCGATCGGGCCCGGTTCGGCGCCGAGGAGGCCGTGCTGGAAGACCAGGGTGACCGCGCCCAGCGAGGCGCCGATGCCCAGCAGGTTGAGCACCGCCGCCTTCAACGGGACCGCCAGCGAGCGGAAGACCAGCGCCAGCAGCAGCGCCGACAGCCCCACCACCAGGGCCACGAACAGCGGCATCCGCTCCCGGACGGTGGCCGCGAAGTCCTCGGCGGCGGCGGTCGGCCCGCCCACCAGGAAGCGGGCTCCGGTCTCCGCCTCCAGCGGCGGCAGCACGTCCTCGCGCAGGTCGGCGACCAGCCGGGAGGTCGCCTCGTCCTGCGGTGCGGACCGGGGGAAGGCGACCACCGTGGCGACGGCGGAGCCCCCGGCCGGGGCCGGCGGCGCCACGGCCGCGACGCCCGGGGTGCCGGCGAGGGTCTCGCGCAGCCTCCGCGCCGCGTCCGCCGCCCCGCCCTCCCCGCTGCCCGCCCCGGTGTCGGCGACCACCACCAGCGGGCCGTTGAAGCCCGGCCCGAAGCCCTCGGCCAGCAGGTCGTACGCCGCGCGGGCCGTGGTGCCCTCGGGGCGGCTGCCCGCGTCCGCGAAGCCCAGGCGCATGTCCAGCGCGGGCGCGGACAGCGCGCCCAGCGCCACCGCGGAGACCAGCAGCGCGGCCCACGGCCGGCGCTGCACCGCGCCCGCCCAGCGGCGCCAGCCGGCGCCCTCCTCGCGGGTGCGGCCCCGCGCCTCCCGCCGGGCCTGCCGCCGCTCCACGCCGCGCCGGATGCGTCCGTCCAGGATGCCCAGCAGCGCGGGCAGCAGCGTCAGCGCGGCCAGCATCGTCACCAGCACGGTCAGGCCGACGGCCAGGGCCACGCCCCGGAGGGCGCCCAGCCCGAGGACGACCAGCCCCAGCAGGGCGATGACCACGGTGCAGCCCGCGAAGAAGACGGTGCGGCCGGCCGCGTCCAGGGCGGCGCGGGTGGCGCTCCCGCCGTCGGCGCCGCGCAGCAGCTCGGTGCGGTGGCGGGAGAAGACCAGCAGCGCGTAGTCGATGCCGACGCCCAGGCCGACCAGCATCATCACCGGCGGGGTGAAGTCGGCGACGGACGCCAGGTGGGAGGCGAGCACGATCAGGCCGAGCGCGCCGCCCACCGCGAACAGGGCGGTGACCACGGGCAGGGCCGCGGCGACCAGCGAACCGAAGAGGAGGACCAGGATCACCAGGGCGCCGAGGAGGCCCGCGCCCTCGGCCGCACCGCCCCCGCCCTCCTCGGCTGCGGCCACGGCCTCGCCGCCCAGCTCCACGCGCAGTCCGCCGCCCTCCGCCTCCCGCGCGGTCCCGACGATCCGCTCGGTCACCCCGGCGGGGACGTTCCCGGCCTGCTCGTCGAGGGTGACGGTGGCGTAGGCGACGGTCCCGTCCGCCGAGACCATCGTGTCCCCGGAGCCGTCGCCGTAGGGGCTGGTGACACCGGTGACGTGCGGCAGCCGGGCGACCTCGGCCAGCATCTCCCCGGCGCGCCGCTCGTGCTCCGGCGACCGCACCCCGGCGCCGCCCTCGTCCCGGAGGACG
This sequence comes from Streptomyces desertarenae, assembly GCF_042681365.1. Classification (NCBI taxonomy): domain Bacteria; kingdom Bacillati; phylum Actinomycetota; class Actinomycetes; order Kitasatosporales; family Streptomycetaceae; genus Streptomyces; species Streptomyces desertarenae. The sequence continues at coordinate 860,906 of NZ_JBHUFU010000001.1, forward strand.
ATCCGGATCTCGGCGCCCGCCTGCGCGAAGCCGTGCTCCCGGAGCAGTTCGGCCGCCTGCTGCGACTCGGTGCCGGGCAGGGAGAAGTCGTTGCGGTAGTCCTCGCCCACGGCCCCGGCCAACGCCTGCACGGCGACCAGCAGCGCCGCCCACAAGGCCAGCGCCTGCCACCGCCGCCGGTGGGAGAAGGCCGCGATCCGCTCGAAGACGCTCGCCCGGTCGGCGGGGTCGGCGGCCGTCCGCGCGGCCGGGGTGCCGGCTTCCGCCCGGGTCATCGGGCACCTGCCCGCCGCCGGGGCCCGCGGTGGGCGGGCCGCGGGCCCGCGGTCGCGGCGGGCGGCTCGCCGGGAACGCCGCGGATGCTGCCGGGAACGCTGCCGCGGAGCGCGGCGGGAAGGGGTCGCACGGGATTCGTCTCCTTGTCGTTCGGCCCGCTCCGGTGCGTTCGGAGCGGGGTCGGGGCCGGTGGGACCGGGCGGCCGGCCCTCACAGGTGGGAGGGGCCGGTGACGCGGCCGCGGAAGGTCCACCACAGCCACGCCTGGACGGCCAGCAGCAGCGGCGTGACCGCCAGCAGCGCCGGCACCAGCAGGCCGAGCACCGCCCCCCGGGCGGCGTCGTCGGCCGGTGACAGCCGCACCCCGGCGGCGACCGGCAGCGCGGCCAGCACCAGGGAGGTCAGGACGAAGCCCTGGACACGGCCCGCACGTCCGGCGGACGGCAGGGCGCGCTCGTAGGGGCGGCCCGTCAGCCGCAGCGCGGCGAACGCCAGTCCGTGGACGGCCAGGAGCGCGGCGACGCCGAGGGCGGTGACCACGCCGGCCGGGCCCCCGGCCGGTTCCGCGGGATCCCCCGCGAGCAGCCCGGCCAGCAGCCACCCCCAGGACAGGGCGGCGGCCCAGCTTCCGGCGGTGACCATGCCGTCGCACACCGCCCGCCAGGCGCGGCGCGGCACGCGCCCGCGCCACCACAGGCCCGCGTCGCGCACCACCCAGCCGGCCAGCAGCGGGAGGAGGGCGGGGAACTGCCCGGTGAACACCTCGCCCTCCAGGTCCGGGAAGCAGCCGATGAACACTCCGGCGGCAGCGACCAGCCAGACCTCGTTGGCCAGGAAGAACGGCGCGATGGCGGCCAGCACGAGCCGCCGCTCGTCCGCGTCGCGCCCCAGGTGGGGCAGGAGCATGCCGACGCCGAGGTCGGCTCCGCCGAGCACCAGGTAGCCGGCGGTGAACAGGCCCAGCAGGGCCGCGGCGAGGATCTCCACGTCCGCCTCCGGTTCAGTAGGTGGGGACGAGGCCGTCGTCCCCGGGGCGCGGACTCCCGCCGTCCCCCGCGGGGGACGCGTCCGGTGCGTCTCCCGGCGGCCGCCCGCCGGGGTCCGGGGCGCCGAGCGCGACGGCCCCCGGGCCCCGGCGGGCGGTGCGCAGCAGCAGCCACCAGTTGACGGCCAGCAGCAGGGCGAAGAGCGTGCCGAAGACCGCCAGGGAGAGGCGCATCGCGCCGGCGGACACGTCCGAGAGCGCGTCCTCGGTCCTCAGCAGCCCGTACACCACCCACGGCTGCCGCCCCGCCTCGCGGAAGACCCAGCCCGCCGTCATCGCGACGTAGGGCAGCGGCACCATCGCCATCAGCAGCAGGTGCCAGAGCCGGAAGCGGTGCACGGCCCGGCGGAAGCACGCCAGCAGGGCCGAGGCGGCCGAAGCGTGGAGCATCAGCGCGAACGCCGCCAGCATCAGCACCGCGGCACCGCGCGTCAGCGCCTCGGAGGGCACGTAGTCGCCGGGGCCGAACCGCTCCACCAGCTCCGCCTGGAGCCGGGCGACCTCGGCGGCCTCCGCCTTCCACACGGCGTCCTTCATCGGCTGGTACGACGCGAGCGCGGCGAGCTGGACGCCGCCGAAGGCCGCCGTGGCCAGCAGCGCGGGCGGCGCCAGGAAGGCCCCGATCCGCAGCGAGCGCCGGAAGAGGCGGGCGTCCCGCTCGGGCAGGTCCCTGCGGCGCAGGTGGTACGCGCTGACTCCGGCCATGAAGAACGCCGCGGTCAGCAGGGCGCCGCCCGCGATGTGCCCGAAGGCGAGCAGGGCGCTGGGGTTGGTCAGGACGGCGGCGGCGTCGGTGAGTTCGATGCCGTGCCCGCCGGCCGTCGCGGCGTACCCCACCGGGTGGTTGAGGAAGCCGTTGGCGACCAGGATCCAGTAGGCCGACAGGTACGCGGTGCCGGTGACCACCCACAGCAGGGCGCAGTGCAGCCGGGGGCCGAAGCGGTCCCAGCCGAAGATCCACAGGCCGAGGAAGGTGGACTCCACGAAGAACGCGACGACCGTCTCCATCGCCAGCGAGGCGCCGAAGACGTCGCCCGCGTAGTGTCCGAGCCCGCTCCAGGCCAGCCCGAACTGGAACTCCATCACGATGCCGGTGACGATCCCGACCGCGTAGTTGACGACGTAGAGCTGCCCCCAGAAGCGCACCGCCCGCGCGTCCACGGCGGACCCGCGCGCGCTCCCCCCGCGCGCCACCGCCCACGTCTGGAGGACGGCCACGACGGTGGCCAGCCCCAGCGTCAGCGAGACGAACAGGAAGTGCGCGGCGGCGGTGAGGGCGAACTGCCACCGCGCCAGGTCGAGTGCTCCGGTTCCGTCCACGCCACCACCGTCGGCCGGTGGTGTGCCCCCGCGCGTCGGACCGTGGTGGGCGGTGGCGGTACCACGCCGGTCGCACCCGCGGACCGGGGCGTACCACCCCGGTTGCGTCCGGTGCCCCCGGTCCCCTAGGGGGGCGCGGCGGACTCCTCCGGGGCCCGGCGCGTCAGCCCAGCCAGCCGGGGGTGATCATCCCCGACTCGTAGGCGAGGATCACCAGCTGCGCCCGGTCCCGCACGCCCAGCTTGGTCATGATGCGGCTCACGTGCGTCTTGGCGGTGGCGGGGCTGAGCACCAGCCGGCCGGCGATCTCGTCGTTGGACAGCCCGGCGCCCACCAGCGCCATCACCTCCCGCTCGCGCTCGGTGAGCGCGTTCAGCCGGGGGGAGGGGTCGGGCCGCCTCACCCGGCCGGCGAACTCCGCGATCAGCCGGCGGGTCACCGCCGGGGCGATCAGGGCGTCGCCGCGCGCCACGACCCGCACCGCGTGCAGCAGCTCCATCGGCTCGGTGTCCTTGAGCAGGAAGCCCGAGGCGCCCGCGCGCAGCGCCCCGTAGACGTAGTCGTCGACGTCGAAGGTGGTCAGGATCACCACCCGGGCCGCCGAGAGCCGCTCGTCGGCGGCGATGCGGCGGGTGGCCTCCAGCCCGTCCAGCTCCGGCATCCTGATGTCCATCAGCACCACGTCGGGGCGGAGCCGGCGCGCCTGGTCGACGGCGCGCAGCCCGTCCCCGGCCTCCCCGACGACCTCGATGTCGTCCTCGTCGTCGAGGATGGAGCGGAAGCCCGCCCGCACCAGGGTCTGGTCGTCGGCGAGCAGGACGCGCACCCGCCGTCCCCCGCGGTCGGCGGACACCGGGTGGGAGGGTCGGTCGTCGGCCATGGCAGGAGCCTATGCCGCCCTCACCCCCCTCCGCAGGGGGCGGAGGGGGTGTGCGTCGCCTCACACCCCCGGTTCCCGGACGCCGCGCGGCCCGGTCGCGGTCCGGGCGGCGGACACCGGTCCGTTCGCAGGCGTACGCCCTCCGGGGGAGGGCGGAACCCGCCCGTCGCACCGGAGCGGCCCGTGCCGTCGCCGCGCCCCGTCGCGCGCCCCGCGCCTGCCGCGGTGCTCCGCCGAGGGCCCGCCAAGTGGCCGGATCGCAGGGTAGTGTTCGAGATTGACGGTGGACAGTGCCACCATGCCGGCGTCCGGACACCGGCCGGCACCGCACAGGAGGGGAGGGACCATGACGGAGACGAGTCGCGACATCGACTACGCGGCCCTTTTCGACGCCATCCCCACCCCCGTGTCCCTGCTCGACCCCGCCCTGGTCTTCGTGGACGCCAACCAGGCGTACCTGCACATGACCGGCCGCACCCGCGAGGAGCTCGTCGGCCGTTCCCTGTTCGAGGTGTTCCCGCCCAACTCGGACGACCCGCAGGGCGACGGGATGGAGAGCCTGCGCGCCTCGTTCCGGCGCGTCCTGGAGACGGGCAAGCCGGACACCATGGTCCTCCTGCGGTACGACCTTCCCGTGCGGGGCGGGGAGGGCGGCTACGAGGAGCGGTACTGGAGCCCGGTCAACACCCCGCTGCTCGGCGAGGACGGCTCGGTGGTGCTGATCATCAACCGCGTCGAGGACGCCACGTCCTACGTGCGCGACACCCTCGCCGGCCCCTCCGAACCGACGGGCAGGGGCGGCGACCTGCCGATGGTCGGCGGGAAGATCGCCGAATCCGAGCTCTACGCCCGCGCGCGCGAGCTGTACGAGCACAACGAGATACTGCGGCAGGCCCACGCCCGCGAGCACGAGGTGGCCCTCACCCTCCAGAAGGCCATGCTGCCCGTCCACATGCCGCTGGAGCGCCGCAGCGCGGCCGTGCGCTACCGGCCGGCCCAGGGCTCGCTCAACGTGTGCGGCGACTGGTACGACATGATCAACCTCAGCGACGACCGCTTCGCCGTCGCCGTGGGCGACGTCGTCGGCCGGGGGCTGGAGGCGGCCAGCGTCATGGGGCAGCTGCGCAGCGCGCTCAGCGCGGCCATGCGGGTCGCCGACGGCCCCGCTCAGGCGCTGTACGGGCTCGACCTGTACGCGCGGTCGCTCGACGGCGCCCTGGCCACCACCACCGTCAAGATCGACATCGACACCCACTCGCACACGCTCACCTACAGCAGCGCCGGCCACCTGCCGCCGATGCTGTGCCACCCGGACCAGTACGTGGAGCTGCTGGACCAGGCCACCGACGTGCCCCTGGCCGCCCGGAGCAGGCCCTCGCACCGGCCGCAGGCGATCACCTCCTACGTGCCCGGTTCGGTCCTCGTCCTCTACACCGACGGGCTGGTGGAGCGCCGCGACGAGTCCATCGACGTCGGGCTGAAGCGGCTGGCCGAGAGCCTGGCCCGGCACCGCGACCTGCACCAGGAGGAGATCGCCGACAACCTCCTGGAGGACCTCGGCATGAACAGCGGCACCGCCGACGACGCGGCCCTGGTGGTCATCAGGCTTTAAGGGCCCCGGGCCCCGGGCTCACCGGTCGTCCCCGAGCGGCAGCCGGGCCTCCACCCGGAACCCCCGCACGGGTGCTCCGCCCGCGGGCACGTTCCCCGCCGTCAGTCCGCCGCCCAGCGCCCTGGCCCGCTCGGCCATGCCCGCGATGCCGCTGCCCGCGTCCTCCCCGGCCGGCGGGCCCGCCCCCTCCGGTGCGCCGCGCCCGTCGTCCTCCACCCGCACCCGGACGTCGCCGCCCCCGTACCGCACCGTCACCACCGCCCGCCGCGCCCGCGCGTGCCGTACCGCGTTCGTCAGCGACTCCTGCACGATCCGGTACGCGGCCAGCCCCACCTGCGGCGGCACCGGCCGCTCGCGCCGCCCCTCGACCACCAGGCGCGCGTCCAGCCCGGCGGCCCGCGCCCGCTCCACCAGGGCGCCGACGTCCTCCAGGCCGGGCGCGGGCGCGGTGGGCACCGCCTCCTCGTCCGCCTGCCGCAGCACGCCCAGGGTGGCGCGCAGCTCGCGCAGCGCGTCGCCGCTGCTGGACCGCACCGCCTCCAGCGCCGCCACCAGCGCTCCGGTCTCCTCCGGCCGCTTGGCGTACCGGTGCAGCGCGGCACCGGACTGCACGTTGATCAGCGACAGGCTGTGTCCGATGACGTCGTGCAGTTCGCGGGCGATCCGCAGCCGCTCCTCGGTCGCCGACTGCCGGGCCCGCACCTCCTTCTCCCGTTCGGCCGCCACCGCCCGCTGCTCGACCTCCCGCAGGTAGGCCTGCCGGTTGCGCTGGGCGTGCCCGACGGCGACCACGCCGAATAGCCAGCCGGTGAGCAGCACCATCGCGGCGTCGTCGACGTGGCGCTCCTCGCCCGGGTCGGTCACCAGCTCGCCGTAGCCGACGGCCAGCATGGTGACCACGGCGAGGGTGACGGCCGCCCCCATGTGCCCCTCGGCGGCGACGGTGTAGAGGGCGACGACGTAGGCCAGCATCAGCAGCGGGCTGTCGTAGGGGTTGACCGGGTAGTACAGCCCCGCGCAGAGCAGGACGGCCAGCGCCACCGGGACGGGCCACCGCCGCCGCCAGTACAGCGCGCCGCAGCCGGCCGCGATCAGCGCCCAGTCCAGCGCCATCTTCGGCCAGGGCTGCCCGATCTCGGTCATCCGGTAGGCGTTGGAGGCGACCAGGACCGCCGCGACGGCGGCCGCCGGCCATCGGAACGGGCCGGCGGGGCGGCGGATCACGGGCAGCGGCATGGGAGGAAGCGTACGTACCGGGAGCACCCGGCGAGGGCCGGCGGAAGCCCGGCGGAGGACGAGGTGAACAGGAGCCGGTGCGAGGCGCGGCGGCACCGGCCGGGAAACGGGCATACGTAGGCTGACAGCGATCAACCCGTGAGACAGGTACGACGAACGACGAGGAGGCATCCGATGTCCGACGCCCCCACCCCCGCCGGTGACGAGCCCGCCCACGATCCGGAGGTGCTCCAGCTCGCGGCCAAGGTCTTCGACCTCGCCCGGGAGGGCGACACGGACACCCTCGCCGCCTACGTCGACGCGGGCGTCCCGGCCAACCTGACCAACGACAAGGGCGACTCGATCCTGATGCTCGCCGCCTACTACGGCCGCACCCCCACCGTGCGGGCCCTGATCGAGCGCGGCGCCGACCCCAACCGGGTCAACGACCGGGGCCAGACCCCCCTGGGAGGCGCGGTCTTCAAGGACGAGGAGGAGATGGTCCGGCTGCTGCTGGACGCCGGGGCCGACCCGGCCGCCGGGAACCCGTCGGCCATCGACACGGCGCGGATGTTCGGGCGGCACGAGCTGCTGAAGCTGCTCGGCGCCGAGTGAGCCGGCGTCCGGTGCCGCACCGGACGCCGGCGGGGCGGCGGGGTGCGCACCGGTGCGCACCCCGCCGCCCCGCGTCCGCCCGCCGCGGCGCCCGTGCTCACGCCGGGTAGGGGCTGTCCTCCCGCGCCCGCCGCAGGGCCAGCGCCCACCACGCGAGCTGGTCCAGCAGCGCACCGGCCGCCCGGGCGGCCTCGTCCGGGCGGCCGGGCTCCCCGTCCGGGCCGAACACCTGCCAGGCGTCGTGGAAGCTGACGACCTCGCGGACGGTGGTCGCGTGCAGCTCGGCGAAGACCAGCCTCAGCTGCTCCACCGCCCGCAGGCCGCCGCCCCGGCCCCCGTAGGAGACGAACCCGACCGGCTTGGCCGCCCACTCGGGCTTCAGCGAGTCGATCGCCGTCTTCAGCTCGCCGGGGAAGCTGTGGTTGTACTCGGGCACGACGACCACCACGGCGTCGGCCGCTCCGATCCGCTCCCCGAACCCGCGCCCGCCCTCCTCGGGGGCCGCCAGGTCGATCACGTCGAGCTTCACGTCGTCGCGCCGGGAGGCCTGGCGGGCGAACCACCCGCCCACGGTCGTCACGAAACGCCCCTCGCGCACGCTGCCGAGGACCACGGCGAGGCGGTACTGGTCCTGCTGTCGGTCCGGCCCGGCGGCCGCATCGGTCATGCCGGTCATGTCGGTCTCCTGTCCACTCGGTAACCAGGGCACGGCCGAGAACCTAGGAGTTCAAGCTCACTGGAGGTCAAGTGCCGGAGTGCCACCGGCGCGGCACCGCGCCGGTGGGGGCGGCGGGCGGCGGCTACCGTGGGACGCGGCGGCCGCCCCGCCGAGACGGCCTTGAGACGACGACGAAGGTGCCGAGGTGCCATGGTGAGCGACACGGCCGGTGTTCCGCTGCTCCGCGTGAGCGGGGTGGGCCACGGCTACGGGGACCGGGAGGTGCTGGGCCCGGTCTCCCTGGAGGTGCGGCCCGGCGAGTGCGTGGCCCTGGTGGGGCCCAACGGCTGCGGCAAATCCACGCTGCTGCGCCTGGCGGTGGGGGTCGAGGCGCCCGTCCGGGGCGAGGTGCTGTTCGACGGCGCGCCGGTCGACGCGGACTCCCCCGGCACGCGCGCCCGCATCTCCTCGGTGCTCCACGCCGCCGCCCACTACCCGGATCTGACCGTGCGCGAGCACCTGGTCTTCACGGCCCTGGCGCACGGGCTCGGGGACGCCGCGGACGCCGCGGTGGACAGGGCGCTGGAGGAGCACCACCTGGCGGGCCGCGCGCACGCCCTGCCCTCCTCGCTCTCCTCCGGCCAGGCCCAGCAGATGCTGCTCGCCGCGGCCTTCCTCAGACCCCACGACCTGCTGGTGCTCGACGAGCCCGAGCAGCGCCTGGACTCCCGGGCGCGCGCCGAACTGGCCGAACGGCTCCTGGCCCACAAGGCGTCCGGGCGGGCGTCCCTCATCGCCACCCACGACCACGGCATGGCGTCCCTGGTGGCCGACCGGACCGTCGCCCTGGAGCCGGCCGGGGCGGCGGACACCGAGCCGGCCGGAGCCTCCCGTGACCGCTGACGGCCCGGCCGCCGCACCCGCCCGGGAGCCCCGGGGGGCGCCGGGGGTCCCGCAGCCGCGGCAGAGCCGGGAGGAGTCGACCGCCGCCGCGCTCGCCCATCTGAGGGGCGCGCTGCGCGCGCACACCGCCCGGCGCCGCCGCAGCGCCGCGGCCGCCCTCTACGGCACGGCGGTGGTGGCGGCCGGGCTGGTCGTCCCGCACCTGGTGACCGCGGTCGGTTCGGCGCGGCCCGGCAGTGCGCTGGGCGCGGTCGCCGCGCACGCCCCGTCCGTCCTCCCCGTCGCCGCGCCCGCGGCCCTGGCGACCGCGGTCTTCCTCGCCGCGCGGGGTGCCCTGTGGCGCGGTCCGGTCCGGGTGGACCTGCCCACGGCCTGCTGGGCACTGCCCTCGCCCCTCCTCCGGCGGCGCCTGCTGCTCCCCCGCCTGGCGGCCGCCACCGCGTCCGGCGTCCTGGCCGGCGCGGTCTGCGGGGCGGTCGCGGGCTGGTTGTCGTCCGCCGGGGGAGACGGCGGCCAAAGCGCCGCCGCGACGGCCGCCGGCGCGTGGGCCGGCGTCGTGACGGCCCTGGTGGCCGTCGCCGCCGGCGTCCTGGTCCAGCGCCACGAACGGGCCGTGGAGCCGGTGGGCTGGAGGGCCGTCAGGCTGGGGTGGACGGGCGTGGTGCTCCTCGCCGCCCTCACCGCCACCGCCGCCGTCGCCGGGGTTCCGAACTGGTGCGGACACGTCCTGCTCTGGTCCGGCCCGTGGGGGTGGGCGGCCCAGCCGCTGGTCGCGGCGGTGGGCGGCCCGGCGCCCGGCTGGCTCCCGGCCTCGGTGGCGGCGGCGGCCGGGGCGGCGGTGGCGGCCGCCGCCGCCCGGCGGGCGGCCCCCCTGATCCCCGGCGAGTCCCTGCGCCGGCGTGCGGCGGTCGGGGAGCAGGCGCTCGCCTCCCTGTTCTCCCTGGAGCTGCGGCGCCTGAAGGAGCTGACCCGGCCCGGCCGCCCCGCCGTCCCCCGGCGCCTGGTGCGCCTGCCCGCCCCCCGCCGCCGGTGGCTGGTCGTGCCGTGGCGCGACGCCACCGCACTGCTCCGTGCGCCCGGCCGGCCCGCCTGGGCCGGTGTGTGGCTGGCCGCGGCGACGGCGTCGGCGGCGGCCGCCCCCTCCCTGCCGCCCCGGCCGCAGGCGGTCCTCGCGGCCGGGGCCCTGGCGGCCGGTTACCTGGCCGCGGCGCAGCTGACCGAGTCCGCCCGGCTGGACGGCGACGACATGCGCAGGTCCGCCGGGCTGCCCTACCCGGCGGGGACGCTCGCGCTCCTGCACGCCGCCGTCCCCGCCGTGCTGCTGCTGGCCGGCACCGCGGCCGGCGCGCTGGTCTGCGCCGCGGCGGGCGCGTGGCATCCGGTGCTGCTCCTGCCGCCCTGCGCCGTACCGGCGCTGGTGGGAGCGGCGCTGGTGAGCTCCTACCGGGGCGCCATGCCGGTCCACCTGGCGGTCGGCGCCGACACCCCGTTCGGCAACACCGCGCCCCTGCAGATGGCGGTCTGGTACCTGAGGGGGCCGCTGAGCGCCCTGGCCCTCACCGTCCCCGCCCTCGTCCTGGCGCTCGGCGGGGACGGTCCGGGGCCCGGGCACGCGCTGTGGCTCCTGGCCTCCGGCGCCGTGCAGCTGGTGTGGGCCCGCGCCGCCGCGCGGAACGCCTGACCCCGCGGCGGCCGGGCGGCCGGCGGACCGGTCCCCCGGCCGCCCGGCGCCGGGTCAGCCCTTCGGCTGGGTGAAGCGGATGCTGTTGCCGAAGGGGTCGCGGAGGCCGCAGTCGATCCCGTACGGACGCTCGGTGGGTTCCTGGGTGAACTCCACGCCCCGCTCCAGCAGCGTCTCGTACGTCGTGCGGCAGTCGTCCGTGGTGAAGATGAGCATGCCGCCCGTCGCGCCCTTGGTCACCAGTTCGCGGACCTGCCGCGCCGTCTCCTCGGACATCGCCGGGGGCCCCGGCTTCTCCAGCAGGACCTGGCGCTCCGGGTGGCCGGGGACGTTGACGGTCAGCCAGCGCATGAAGCCCATGTCGATGTCGGCGCCGACCTCCAGGCCGAGCTTGCCGACGTAGAAGTCGAGTGCCTCGTCCTGGTCGAGGACGTAGATCTGCGAGTGCGTGATGGCGGTGAACATGGGCATCACGCTACGGGGGCGGGCCGGGGGAGAACTTCTCCAAAACTGCTCGGCCGGCCGGCGGCCGGGGCGGGCCGGTCAGGTGCTCGGCCGTGTCCACGCCATCGTGAAGCACGTGGGCACGCCCGCGGCCACCGCCGCCCTGCGGTACTCCCTCGGCGACCGGCCGACGATGTCGCGGAACGTCCGGCTGAAGGTCCCCAGGCTGCCGAAGCCGACCTCGAAGCAGATGTCCGTCACACGGCGGTCGGTCTCCCGCAGCAGGAACATCGCCCGCTCGATGCGGCGGCGCTGGAGGTAGCGGTGCGGCGTCTCGCCGAAGGCGGCGCGGAAGGTGCGCGTGAAGTGCGCCGGGGAGACGTGGGCGATCCGGGCCAGGGCCGGGACGTCCAGCGGCTGCGCGTAGGCGCGGTCCATCGCGTCACGGGCCCGGAGCATGCGGCGGTTGGTCTCCTCTGCGGCGCGGCTCACGGCACCATCACACCACGTTCCTCCACCGCCCGCGTGCCGTCCGGGCGGCTCCGGGCACTCCGGACGGCACGCCCGGCCCGGGTCGGGGGGCTCATGGGGACGGCGGTCGGCCACAGGCGCCCGGACCGTCGCGACCGAGCGCTGCCCGGATCCCACCGAGCCACTCCGCGCCCAGCCGGCGCCCGTCCGGGAGCCGGTCGTCCCGGTCCCAGCGCCAGGTCGTGATCATCGCCAGCACGAGGATCCGGCACTCGCGCAGCAGGTCCCGGTCGATGCCCGGACAGTGCTCGCCGACCTCTTCGGGCGCATGGGCGAGGTCGAACTCGACGGGCCCGCGGCAACACGTCTCGAGGTCCGTGAGCAGCAGCCCGCCCTTCGTGGTGAGCACGTTGCCCGGGTGCGGCTCACCGTGCAGCAGCTGCTCGGCGGCGCCGCGCTCGCCGATCGCCCGTCCCAGGTCCCGCAGCGTGTCGCCGAGCAGCTCCCGGTCCGCCTCGGCGAGCGCCGGGGTGCGGTCGCGATCCGCCACGAGCCGCCGGGCCCGCTCGACCCGGTCCGTGAAGTGCGGCGCCGGGACGTCGAGCCGGCGCATGCCGGTGTGCAGCCGCGCGAGCACGTCGGCGTAATCGGCCGGCGGGATCCTCCGGGGCGCCACGGGCTCGTGGTAGGCCCACAGCGTGACCGCGAAGCCGTCACGTTCGTGGACGCGCGGCTCCACCCGGGGCTCCGGGGCGGCCACCGGGCACCCGGCTCCGACAAGCCGCCGGGCAAGCTCGACTTCGAACCGTGCGCCCTGGTGTGCCGCGGGCGCCACCCGGGCCAGGACGTCACAGGGCAGCAGACGCAGGGTCAGCCGGTTCGAGTCGTGGAGGACGACCGCCTCGTCGGCTGCCAGACCGAGCGCCGCGGCGGTCGACACGGCTGCGGCCACCGCACGCGGGACCTCCGGCACCTCCATCGCCACCCGCCTCCTCCCCCGAGCACTGCCGCGCCCCCCGGGCGGCACGGTCCGTCCACCGTACCGAGCGGCCGGGGGAGCCGCGCCGGCGCGGCGGGCGGGGCGCGGCCGGGTCGCCGGTCCGCCCCTTCGGCCGCCCGGCCGCCCGGCCCTCGGTCAGCGCGGACGGCTCCGGTCGCGGCTCTGGTGGGCGATGCCGTCGATCAGGTCGCGCGCTCCCTGGCGGAGCAGGGCGACGGCGACCGAGGTTCCCAGGGTGGCCGGATCGAGGCGGCCCGCCCACTCGTGCGCGTTGAGCACCGTCTTGCCGTCGGGGGTGAACACGCAGGCGCGGAGGGAGAGTTCGCCGTTCCGCTCCGTCCTGGCGTATCCGGCGATCGGGCTGTTGCAGTGCCCCTGGAGGACGTGGAGCAGCATCCGCTCGGCGGTGGCCTCGCGGTGGGTGGCCGGATCTCCCAGGCCGCTGACGGCGTCGATCAGATCGGCGTCGTCCTCCCGGCACTGGAGGACGAGGATCCCGGCGCCGACCGGCGGCACCATCACCTCGGTCGGCAGGACCTCGCTGATCACGTCCGCGCGGCCGATGCGCTGCAGGCCGGAGACCGCCAGCAGCAGGGCGTCCGCCTCCCCCGCCGCCATCTTCTCCATGCGCCGGTTGGCGTTGCCCCGGAACGGCACGCACTCCAGGTGGGGGTGCGATCCCGCGAGCTGCGCGATGCGCCGCACCGAGGAGGTGCCGATCCGGGTGCCGGGCGGCAGCTCGTCCAGGGTCAGCCCGCCGGGGTGGACCAGGGCGTCGCGGACGTCGTCCCGCTTGAGGAACGCCGCGAACACCGTGCCGGCCGGGAGCGGCCGGTCGGCGGGGACGTCCTTGAGGCAGTGCACCGCCAGGTCCGCCTCACCGGCCAGCAGCGCCGCGTCCACCTCCTTGGTGAACGCCCCCTTCCCCTCCACCTGCGACAGGTCGCCCAGCCACTTGTCGCCGGTGGTCTTCACCGGCACGACCTCGGTGCGGACACCGGGGTGGAGGGCGGCCAGTTCGGCCCGGACTCGCTCCACCTGCGCCAGCGCCATGGGCGAGTCGCGGGAGACGATGCGGATCAGTTCAGGGGCGGACATACCGTTCACGATAGACCCCCCGGCCCGCCCCCCGACGGGCACTTCGACCCGTCGGCCGCCCTCGCGGCACCGGTGTCCGGCCGGACCGCCGCCCCGCACGGCTCCCTCGCCGGACCGCCACCGGCCGCGACGAAAACCCCGTCGGTCCTGGCGTCGGAGAGCGACGATCGGGATACACAAAGTAATAGTCGCCCGTTAGAGGGCATCCACGGAGCACGGAGCGCGATGGAATCCCGAATTCAGCACTGCTCGGCGGTCTTCACCAACGGTGAGGACTTCGCCCGCGCCGCCAGGGAAGCGGGCGCGGACACGACGGCGGAGGTCCTGCTCGGCCTCCACGACGGAGGGTTCTGGTGGACGCCGGCACCCGTGGGCGCGGCGTCCGCGCCCGCGTTCGTTCCGGTCGCGTCGTCCGCCGAGCTGCCGGAGAGGGCCATGGCCGCCCTGCGGAGGTGGGCGGAGCGATGAGCGCGGCGGACGGGCGGGGGAGACGGAAGGAACGGAAGGGGCGGTCCGGGCGGCGGGGGTCCGCGCCGGCGGTCGGCGCGGTGGCGCGCGACCTGCGGGACGGGCGGGTGGGAGAGGTGATGGACGTCCATCCGGGGCGGGTCTGGCTGCGGCCGCTGGGAGGCGGACGGGAGTGGGACGCGGAGCCGCACGAGGTGGAACCGCTCACTCGGCGCGAGCAGCTCAGCGCCCGCCTCGCGGCCGCCAACGCGCGCAGCCGCCACCCGCTGCCGTGAGGGTCCGGCCCGGGGGTGCCGCGGGGGAAAACCGCTCGCCCGGCGCCGGGGCGGTGCCGATGATGGCCGGGTACCGACGAGCCTCCTCGGGGAGCCCCGCATGACCGACGACGCCCACCGGGTCCGCCCCGCGACACGGGACGACGTGCCCGCCGCCGCCCGCACCCTCGCACTCGCCTTCACCGACTACCCCTTCACCCGGCACGTGATCGCCGCCGACGGCCACGAGGAGCGGGTGGGACGCCTCCAGGAGCTCTTCCTCACCCGCGTCGGAATGCCGTACGGCCGGGTCTGGGTGGGCGGCGGCGGCCGGGCGGTGGCCGTCTGGACCACTCCCGAGCGGGATCCCTCCCCCGGGTTCGCCGAGGTCGGCCCGCTGGTGGGCGAGTTGGCCGGCGACCGTGCGGCGGCCTACGAGTCCGCCGAGCGGGCCCTGGAGGCGCACCGCCCCGGCGAGCCGGCGTGGTTCCTGGCGACGGTGGGGGTCGACCCGCGGGACCAGGGCCGGGGACTGGGCGGCGCGGTGCTCCGCCCCGGCCTGGACGCCGCCGAGCGCGCCGGCCTCCCCGTCTTCCTGGAGACCTCCAGCGAGCGGAACGTGGCGTTCTACGAGCGGCTGGGCTTCGCGGTCACGGCGGAGGTGGAGCTGCCCGGCGGCGGTCCGCGCACCTGGTGCATGCGCCGGGCGGCACGGCGGTCCGGGGCGGCCGGCTGACGCTCCGCGCCGCTCCCCGGACGGCCGGTGCCGTCCGGGGAGCGGCGCGGTGGAGCGCCCGCCGCGGGGCGGGCGCTCCCGGCCGCGGCCCGGGTCAGACGGCCCGGTCCCCGGCGGGGCGGGCGGGGGCGTCGCCCGGTTCGTCGACCACGGCGACGGCGAGCACCGCCGTCTCGTCCGAGCCGAGGTAGGCGAGGGTGGAGCGGTCGAAGACCCAGGTGGTGCGGTCCTCTCCGGCCGCCTCGAACGTCAGGCCCACGCCGGGCCGCCCGGCGGCGTCCTCGGCGTCCCGGTCCACGGTCACACCGGGGATCTTGGCGGCGGCCCGGTAGAGCGCGGCGTTCACCTCGGGCAGGAGCGTGGACTCCGGGAGCATGGCCTCGATCGCCTCGAAGACCGGCCCGTGGCGGTCGGAGCCCTGCCCCTCGGTGTCGGCGTACAGCTTCTCCAGCAGCGCGCCGGGGTCGGTGGGCAGCTTCTGCAGTTCGCGGTAGGTGGTCCGGTTCGGGTCGGCCTCCAGCTTCATGTCCCGGCCCGACGCGTCCGCCGGGCCGCCCTTCGAGGGGCCCGAGAGGACGTCCAGGCGGGCGAGGCCGTCGCGCTCGCCGTCCACCGCGTGCCAGTCCTCGC
Organism: Streptomyces desertarenae; assembly: GCF_042681365.1. Lineage (NCBI taxonomy): Bacteria > Bacillati > Actinomycetota > Actinomycetes > Kitasatosporales > Streptomycetaceae > Streptomyces > Streptomyces desertarenae. The sequence continues at coordinate 876,212 of NZ_JBHUFU010000001.1, forward strand.
GCCGGATCCGGTCGGTGCCCTCCCCGGCGACCTCCCGGGTGCCCTGGGTGCGGAGGTAGACGTACTGGTCGTCGCGGACGGCGGCGGGGGTGCGGGCGGACGCGGCGGTGGCGATGCGGTCCAGCAGTTCCACGGCCTCCTGCCGTCCGGCGGCGGCGCCGGCGGAGGCGGTGGCGGTGGCGGCCGCCGGGGGGCCGCCGTCGGACGTGCCGCCCGCCGTCACGCCGGCGGCCACGGCGGCCGCGGCCAGGGCCGGTACGGCGACCAGCACCAGCCGGCGCCGTGCGCGCGGACGGGAGGCGGGGGCGGTGTCGCGGTCGATCTCTCGCATCAGGTGCTCCTTGAGGGCGTGGTGGCGGCCGGGCGGGAGGGCCGGGTCGCCGGGTGGCGGCAGCAACCGGGCCAGTTCCTCGCGCTCGTCCGGCTCGGAGTGCGTCCGCGGGTCGGCGTTCATCGGGTCCTCTCCTGTCTCGGCCGGGCCGCTGCGGTGCGGCTGCCCCGTACCTGTCCGTTGCCGGCGGGGGGTTCCGGTTCCCCGCGCGGGTGTTCCAGCTCCGCCTCCGTCAGCTTCCGCAGCCGCGCCCTGGCCCGGGAGAGCCGGGAGCGCACCGTCCCGATCCGCACGCCCAGCGCCTCGGCCGCCGCGGCGTAGTCCAGGCCCTGCCACACGCACAGGACGAAGACCTCGCGCTCCGCGCGCCGCAGCCTCCCCAGCGCCCGGTGGGCGGCGGCCAGCCGTTCGGAATCGGCCATCCGGCCGACCAGTTCTTCGGCGAAGTCGGGGATCGCCTCCTTCGGCGGGAGGCGGGAGAGCGCGTCCCGGTGCCGCCGGGCGGCCCGCGCGGTGTTGCGCATGACGTTCGTGGCGATGCCCAGCAGCCAGGGGCGCAGGCTCTCCCCGTCGGGCTCCACCTTCTCCCGCAGCCGCCAGGCCTCCAGGAACGTCAGCGACACCACGTCCTCGGCCGCGGCCCAGTCGCCCGTGGCGCGGACCGCGTAGCGGTGGACGACCGCCGCGTGTTCGTCGAACAGCTCGCCGTACGCCGCCGGATCACCGGCCCGTACGCGAGCTCGCAAGGAAAGTTCCACACCCGCACCTGTCCGCCCGCGCCCCTCGGTTCCCTCGCCGCGGCCCACGACACCTACCGGACCGAGACGGCGGGCCGGTGAACCGCGGTCCGCGGTGGAATACCGGTGCCGGCGGCGGCGGTTGGGCACATTCGTGACGAGCGGGCGCCCGCCCGCCGCGACCACCGACCCGGGGAGTCCGCACGATGGACGACACGACCACCACCTCCCTCGCGCGCGCCATCGGACGCTTCGGCGTCTTCGGAGGGACCTCCGGCCTGGAGCCGTCCGCGCGGAACGAGGCCGCGGCCGAACTGGAGGAACTGGGGTTCGGGGCCTTCTGGCTCGGCCACAGCACGGTGGAGGAGGCCGCGCCCGTCGTCGCGGCGACCCGGAGCATCACCGTGGGCACCGCCATCCAGAGCATCTGGCGGGCCGGGGCGGCGGACACCGCCGCGCGCTGCGCGGAGCTGGAGGCCGCCCACCCCGGGCGCTTCGTGCTGGGCCTGGGGGTCAGCCACCCCCAGATGGTCCAGGGCTACCGCAGTCCGCTCGCCTCGATGACCGGCTACCTCGACGACCTGGACGCCGCCCGGAACCCGGTGCCCGCACGCCGGCGCATCCTGGCGGCCCTCGGGCCGAGGATGCTGGGCCTGGCCCGGGAGCGCGCGGCGGGCGCCCTGCCCTACCTGGTGACGGCCGAGCAGGTCGCCTCGGTCCGGGAGGCGCTGGGCGCCGGCCCCGTCCTCGCCCCCGAGCTGGGGGTGGTGCTGGAGCCCGATCCCGGCCGGGCCCGCGCCCTGGCCCGCGAGGCGCTCTCGTTCTACCTGGGCCTGACGAACTACACCGGCAACTGGCTGCGCGGCGGCTTCACCGAGGAGGACCTCGCGGACGGGGGCAGCGACCGCCTCGTCGACGCCCTGTTCGCCTGGGGCGACGAGGACCGCGTCCGGGCCCGTGTCGAGGAGTTCCGGGCGGCGGGGGCCGACCACGTCGCCCTCCAGCTCGTCGGCTCCCCCGCACCCGACGGGCTGCCCCGCGAGGGCTGGCGCCGCCTCGCCGAGGCGGTGGGGGCCCGCGGGTAGGCCGCGCGGCGGCCGGAGCGGAGCGGGCACGCCGCGGGCCCGTGCGGCCGCGCGGCGGCTACCGGTCGGCCGCGGGGCCGGGCAGCGCCGTGCGCAGCCGGTCCAGGAACGCGCGGGCCGCCGGCCCCGAGGGCCCGTCCGTGCGCCAGGCCAGGGCGATCCGGCCGCGCAGCCGGGGCCGGACGATCTCCAGCACCCGCAGCCGGTCGCCCTCCCCGGCCGCCGAGGAGGCCGGCAGCACCGCGACGCCCAGGCCGCGCCGGGCGAGCTGGACCAGGACGTGGGGCGCGGCGGCCTCGAAGCCTACGCGGGGGCGCACCCCGGCCCCGGCGAACGCCCGGTCGAGGACGCCGCGCAGCCCGGTGCCGCGCGGAAGGCTGACCAGCGTCCGGTCGCGGAGGTCGGCCAGCGCCACGGTGGTGCGGTCCGCGCCGCCGGCCAGGGGGTCGTCCGGCGGGACGGCCGCGACCAGCGGCTCGTCGACCACCACCTGGAGCGAGACGCCCGGCGGCGGCTCCTCTCCCGTCAGGCCTACCACGGCGACGTCCAGTTCGCCGCGGTGCAGGGCGCCCAGCATCCGGTCCGACACGTCCTCGGTGAGGGTGATCTCGACGTGCGGGTGGTCGTCGTGGAAGTCGGCCATCAGGGGCACGACGTCCAGGTCGTACGTGGCCGCGGCGGAGAACAGGCCGACCGTGACGCGGCCGCGCAGCAGCCCCGTGTACTCCTCCACCACGTGCCGCACCGCGTCGGCGGCGGCGAGCGCGGCCCGTGCGTGGGGCAGGACGGCCTCGCCCGCCTCCGTGGGACGCACCGTGCGGCCGGAGCGGTCCAGCAGCGGCTGCCCCAACTCCTTCTCCAGATGGCGGATCTGCGCGCTCACCCCCGGCTGGGCGACGTGCAGACGCTCGGCGGCGCGGGTGAAACCGGCCTCCTCCACCACGGCGACCAGGTACTGCAACTGCCGGAGTTCCATAAGATCTGATTCTAGTGGCCATATGATCCAGATCTTGGACTTATGGACGGTCGGCGGCCACGCTGGAGGGCATGGAGCACACCGCACCCACTCCGCCCTCCTTCACCGGCCCGGTCCTCCGCCCCGGCGAGCCCGGCTACGCCGAGGAGGTCGCCGGCTTCCAGACCGCCGCCGCGCACCGCCCCTCCCTGGCCGTCGGCGCGGTGGACGCCGAGGACGTGCGGCTGGCCGTGGCGTACGCCGCCGAGCACGGGCTACCGGTGGCGGTGCAGGCCACCGGGCACGGGCTGTCGGTCGCCGCGGACGGCGGCGTCCTCGTCGGCACCCGGCGCATGGCGGACGTCGAGGTCGACGCGCCCGCCCGTACCGCGCGCGTCGCCGCCGGGGCGCGGTGGGGTGCGGTGGTCGAGGCGGCCGCGCGGCACGGCCTGGCCCCGCTCAACGGCTCGTCACCGACCGTCGGCGCCGTCGGCTACACCCTCGGCGGCGGCATCGGCCTGCTGGCCCGGCGGTACGGCTACGCCGCCGACCACGTCCGCGCGCTGGAGGCCGTCACCGCCGACGGGCGGCTGCGCCGGCTCGGCCCCGGCGACGAGCTGTTCGGCGCGCTGCTGGGCACCGGTGGCAACTTCGGCGTGGTGACGGCGGTGGAGCTGGAGCTGTTCCCCGTGCCCGCCGTCTACGGCGGGCAGCTCGTCTTCGACGCCCCGCTGGCGGAACGGGCCGTGGAGACCTGGCGGCGCTGGACGGCCGACGGGGTGCCCGAGGAGATGACCTCCTCCGCCGTCCTGCTCCGCTTCCCCGACGTCCCGGCCGTCCCCGCCCCCCTGCGCGGCCGGTACACCGCCTCCCTGCGGATCGTCTTCGCCGGCCCCGAGGAGGAGGGCGAGAAGCTGGTGGCGCCGCTGCGGGCGGCCGGCGAGCGGCTGGTGGACGACCTGCGGCCGATGCCGTACGGCGAGTCCGCCGCGATCCACCGCGAACCCACCACCCCGCACGCCTACACCGCCACCAACGCCCTGCTGCGCGAACTGCCGCCGGAGGCGCTGCGCGCCGTGCACGGCACGGTGGGGCCGGACTCCCCCGTCGACTGCGTGGTGGACGTCCGCCACCTGGGCGGGGCCCTGCGGCGGCGCGGCCCGGCCGGGGCGGCGGTGGACCACCGGGACGCGGAGTACGTCGTCCGCGTCCTCTCCTTCCCCGGTCCCCGCACCGGCCCCGACGCGATCCGCGAGCGCCACGCCCTGCTGCGCCGGGCCCTGGAGCCGTGGACCGCGGGGCACAGCCTCGCCTTCCTCTACGGGGACGGCGAGCGCGCCGGCGAGGCGCAGACGCGCGCCGGGTACGAACCGGGCACCTACGAGCGCCTGGCCGCCCTCAAGGCCGTCCACGACCCGCACAACCTCTTCCGCTTCAACCGCAACATCACTCCGGCCGCGGGACCGGCCGGCGCAGCGCCAGCCACGCCGTGACCGTCCCGTCGCCGTGCCGCTCCAGGTCGGCCCCCGCCGCCGTGAGCAGGCGGCGGGTGGCGGCGTTGGCCGCTGCCGTCCGGGCGAACAGCCGGGCGGCGCCGCCCTCGCGGGCCGTGCCGGCGAGGCGGGCGAAGACCGCCGTGCCCAGCCCCCGGCCCCGGTAGGAGCGCCCGAGCCACAGCCCCGCCTCGACCGCGTCCGGCTCCGGCCCCGGCGCCAGCCGGGCCGCGCCCGCCACCGACTCCTCCACCTGTCCGGTCTCGCCCGTCTCCGCCACGACGACGGCGTACACGTCCTCCGCCCGGTCCGCTCCCAGGGACCGCGACCGGTGGAAGCGCACGAAGGCGTCCCGCTGCTCGTCCGTCCACCCGGCGGGCCCGCCGTCCGCGCCGTCCGTCGGCATCACCTCGCGGGGGTCGGCCCCGGCGACGGCCGCGGCCAGCAGCGCGGGCAGCAGTTCCTCGTCCAGGGGGCGCAGGGTGACAGGAGAGGGGCTCGTAAGGGTCATGGGGGAACCATGCCCAACCCGTGCGCCGTCACCCAACGCCTTTTCACACCCGAAAGTCGTTCCCGTACGGGGGAATTCGGCGGGTCGGCCCGTGCGCCGCCTCCCCCCGGCGGCGGTGTGGCCGTAGTCAGGGGCCATGAGCCTCCACACAGACCATCACACCGGCGAGACCGGTTCCTCCCTGTCGCGCCGCCGGTTCGCCGCGGGCGCCGGTACGGCCGCCGCCGTCGCCGGACTCACCGCCGCCGCCCCCGCGGCCCCGGCGGCCGCCCCCGCCGCGCCGCTGCCCGGCACCCTGCCCGCCGCCGCACCGGCCGCCGACCGGGAACGCTGCCTGGCGGTGGCCCGCGCCATCCTCCTGCTCGACGAGCGGAACACCGAACTCGCCCCGCGCTACGCCGAGATCCTCCACGGCGGCGGGCTGCCCCGCGCCGGCGCGGGGGCACCGAAGAAGGTGCTGGTCGTCGGAGCGGGACCGGCCGGCCTCACCGCCGCGCTGCTGCTGCGGCGCGCCGGGCACCACGTCACCGTCATCGAGGCCAACGGCAACCGGGCCGGCGGCCGGATCAAGACCTTCCGCACCGGTGGCCACGAGGGCGCGGCCCAGCCCTTCGCCGACCCCCGGCAGTACGCGGAGGCCGGGGCCATGCGCATTCCCGGCAGCCATCCGCTGGTCATCGGGCTGATCGACAGACTGGGGCTCAAGCGCCGCCGCTTCCACCTGGTGGACGTCGACGACCAGGGCAGGCCCGCGTACCGCACCTGGATCGACGTCAACGGCGTCCGCGTCCGCCGCGCCGACTACGCCAAGGACCCGCGGGCGGTCAACCGGTCCTTCGGCGTGCCCGAGAAGTACTGGGACCTCCCCGCCGCGCGGATCCTCGGCCGGGTCCTGGACCCGGTGCGCGACGAGTACAGCACGGTCGGGCCGGACGGCAGGCGCGTCGACAAGCCGCTCCCCGAGCGCCTGGAGGGCTGGGCGCGGATCGTCGAGCGGTTCGGCGACTGGTCCATGCACCGCTTCCTGACCGAGCACGCGGGGTTCGACGAGCGCACCGTCGACCTGATCGGCACCCTGGAGAACCTCACCTCGCGCCTGCCCCTGTCCTTCCTGCACAGCTTCATCGGCTGGTCCCTGATCAGCCCGGACACCACCTTCTGGGAGCTGGAGGGCGGCACCGCCACCCTGGCCGACGCACTGCTGGAGCAGGTCCGCGGCGCGGTGCGCTTCGACCGCCGCGCCACCCGCATCGAGTACCGCGCGCAGGGCGGCGGGCGGAAGGGCCGCGACGACACCCCGCACATCGGCGCGGACGGCCCGGCGGTGTGGATCGACACCGTCTCCGAAGGGCGCGACGGCATGGTGGTGCGCGAGCAGTTCACCGGCGACTGCGCGGTCCTCACCGTGCCCTTCTCCGGGCTGCGGCAGGTGCAGATCGCCCCGCTCCCGTCCTACCGCAAGCGGCGGGCCCTGGCCGAGCTGCACTACGACAGCGCCACCAAGGTGCTGCTGGAGTTCAGCCGCCGCTGGTGGGAGTTCGACGAGGACGACTGGCGGCGCGAGCTGGAGGCCGTCCGCCCGGGCCTGTACGACGAGTACCGCACCGGGAGGGCCCCCGACGACGGCAGCCTGCTGGGCGCGCACCCGTCCGTGCCGGGCGGCCACATCAGCCCCGCCCAGCGCGTGCACTACACCGCGTGCCGCTGGATCTCCCGCGACCAGCCGGAGGCGGCGGGCGTGATCGGCGGCGGATCGGTGTGCGACAACCCCAACCGGTTCATGTTCAACCCCTCGCACCGCGTCGAGGGCAGCGAGGGCGGGGTGCTGCTGGCCTCCTACAGCTGGGCCGACGACGCGCGGCGCTGGGACTGCCTCGACGACGAGGCCCGCTACCCGTACGCCCTGCGCGGCGTGCAGCAGGTGTACGGGCAGCGGGTGGAGGTCTTCTACACCGGTGCGGGCCGCACCCAGAGCTGGCAGCGGGACCCGTACGCGTACGGCGAGGCGGCGGTGCTGCTGCCGGGCCAGCACACGGAGCTGCTGCCGGACCTGGGCACCCCCGAGGGTCCGCTGTTCTTCGCGGGTGACCACACCTCCATCAGGACGGCGTGGATCGAGGGGGCCCTGGAGTCGGCGGTGCGGGCGGCGCTGGAGGTCCACCGGGCGTAACGTCACGGGGCACGGGAGGGGGAGGGCGGTCCGTCACCCGCCCTCCCCCACCTCGCGGGCCTTCCGGGCCCCGGTCCGCCGCGCGTGCCTCAGCCCTCGCCCTTGAGCCGTCCCGCGATGCGCACCACGCGCTGCGCCATGTGGTCCAGGGCCGTGTACTCGGTGTCGGTCAGCGGCGCGTCGTTGTTCGGGCCGGTGACGTGGGAGACGCCGTAGGGGTTGCCGTCGGCGAACTTCAGCGGGTCGGTGTAGCCGGGGGCGACGACCAGCCCGCCGAAGTGGTGGATGGTGTTGTACAGGGCCAGCAGCGTCGACTCCTGGCCGCCGTGGTCGGTCTGGGTGGCGGTGAAGCCGGCGTACACCTTGTCGGCGAGCAGGCCCTGCTGCCACTGCGGCCCCAGGGTGTCGAGGAACTGCTTGAGCTGGCTGGCGACGTTCCCGTAGCGCGTGGGGGTGCCGAACAGCACGGCGTCGGCCCACACCACGTCGTCGGCGGTGGCGTTCGGCTCGTCCTTGGTGCGGTCGAAGTGCTGGCTCCAGGCGGCGTTGGAGGCGATGGCCTCCTGCGGGGCCAGTTCGGCGACCTGCCGCAGCCGCACCTCCGCTCCCGCCTGCTCCCCGGCCCGGGCCAGGTGTTTGGCCATGCCGTGGACGGTGCCGGTCGCCGAGTAGTAGACGACGGCCAGTTTGACGTTGCTCATGTGGTCTCCGACTCCTCGCTCGCGCCGGCGTCGCGGGCACCGGCGCGGTCTGTTCACCGTCTGACGTCGCCAGTACCTTATGCACCTTTTGCGCAAAAAGATGCTGTGCCCTGGCGTGGCGGACGCGCAGGTGCCCCGACACGGCACCGCGCGCCCCGACGACGGGTGCCGCGGAGAGAAGTAGTTAAACCTTGTACTTCTCGGCGGGTCCCGCGGGCAGGAAGGCGAGCGCCCCGCGGAGGTCGGCGGGAGCGCGGTAGTGCAGGGCCCCCATGCCGAGCGCGGCGGCGGCCTCCACGTTCTCCCGGCGGTCGTCCACGAACAGGCAGCGCCCGGCGGGAACGCCCGCCCGCTCCACCGCGATCCCGTAGATCTCCGGATCCGGCTTGGCGACCCCCACCAGGGCGCTGTTGACCACGTGGTGCGCGAGCCCCTCCAGCCCCATCGCGGCCAGGTCCTCCTCCAACCCCAGGGAGGCGTTCGTCACCAGCACCACCGGAAGGTGCTCCCGCGCCCGCCGCAGCAGGGACACGACCTCCCCGTCCGCCCGGAAGGGCGCTCCGGCCAGCGCCGCGCCCAGTTCGCGCGCCTGCTCGCACGGCACCCCCGGTCCGCCGGCCAGGGCCCGCGCCACCGACTCCGCCCACCGCTCGCGGGTGGTCCGGCCCAGCAGCAGCGGCAGGTCGACCTCGGGTGCGAAGGCCACCGAGGCGGTCGTTCCCACCGGCAGCCCGGCGGCGCGTTCCAGGGCCGCCAGCCGGGTGGTGTCGTAGAAGCGGATCACGTTGTCGAGGTCGCACAGCAACGCGTCGAAGGGCCGTGCCGGCGTGACGGCCGGCCGGCGGCTGCTCGCGGACCGCACCGCTTCCACCGCACTCCTCGCCGTCGTCGGGGCCGGGTGGCCGATGGGTGGAACAGTGCGGTCCGGAACGGGCCGTCGGGCCGCTCAGGACGGCGGACCATAGCGGGCGGTGATCGCGGCGGCGCGGTCGCGCAGGGAGGCGCGCAGCCACTGCGGGGCCAGGACTTCCGCGCGGGTGGCGTGCTGCCACAGGGCCCATTCGGCATGTCGCGCATCCTGGAAGACCACGTCCAACCGCAGCCGGCCGTCCGTGTCGGCGTCCTCGGCGCAGACGGCCAGAGCGGTGCCGACCAGGTGTTCCCGCTGCGCCGGGTCCACCCGTACCAGCACGGCGACCTTCTCACCGCCGGTCCGGAAGCGCGCGTTGCGCTCCTGCCAGGCCCGGTCCAGGTCGACGGTGTCCGGTCGCTGCGCGGGTTCGTCGAGCTCCTCGGCGGCCAGCACCCGGGACAGCCGGTAGGTGCGGTCCTCGCCGCCCCTCTTGGCCAACAGGTAACCCTGTTCGCGCACGGTCACCAGGCCGATCGGATCCACCGTGCGCCACCTCGGGGCCTGGCCCACCGCCGCGTAGTGGATGCGCAACCTGTGTCCGGCGAACACCGCGCGCCGGACCTCGGCCGCGATGGCGTCGGACACCTCCTCGACGGCGACGCGGCGAGAGAGGAGGTCGGTCTCCGGATCGACGAGTAATCGCCGCGCCGCATCGGCCGCGGTGTCCCGAAGGCCCTCGGGCAGCGCGTCGACCACCTTGAGCATGGCCGAGGCGAGCGCGGAACCCAGGCCGAACAGCTGCGCGCCGCGCCGTGATCCGGCCACGAGCAGGGCGAGCGCCTCGTCGTGGTTCAGGCCGGTGAGCGCCGTCTGGAAGTCGGGCAGCAGTGCGAAGCCGCCGTGCCGGCCGCGCTCGGCGTAGACCGGGACACCCGCCGCGGACAGCGCGTCCATGTCGCGCAGCACGGTGCGGACGGACACCTCCAGCTCGCGGGCCAGCGCCCCCGCGGTCATCCGACCGCGCTGGCGCAGCAGGAGCACCAGGGAAACCAGCCGGTCGGCGCGCATGCGAAAAACCCTACCCACATACATGACCGAGGGTGTCACGTTTTGCTGGAAGGCTCCTTTGCGCGTCGTCGGAAACCGGCGAGTGCCGCGTTGCCGAACGTGCGCAATTCAGCCAACCGAATGGATGGAGTGAGCCGGTGATGGAACGCACCGCGGTCAACCCGGTCACGTGGTCGGTCGAGATGGGCTTCAACCAGGGCGAGGTCGTCTCCGGGCACTCGCGGACCCTGTACATCTCGGGGCAGACCGCGATGAGCCGGGAGGGCAAGCCCGAGCACGACGGTGACATGGCCGCGCAGCTGGCACTGAGCATCGACAACATCGAGGCGGTGCTCGCCGAGGCCGGCATGTCCCTGTCGAACCTGGTCCGGCTCAACGTCTACACGACCGACGTCGACCTGCTCTTCCAGCACTACGGCGTGCTGGCGGGCCGCCTGGGCGCCGCCCGGGTCGCGCCGACCACCACCATGCTCGGCGTGACGCGCCTGGCGATCCCCGGCCAGCTGGTCGAACTCGAGGGCACTGCCGTCGCGTGATGCGGCCCCGCCTCCTCCGCTGCTCGTGCCCGTGAACCGGCACGGGCAGCGGGCACGTGGTGGATTCCGGACCCCCGCGGCGGTGACGTCCGCGCCGCGGGCCCCGGCCGCGGCCGGGGCCCCTGGGCACCGGCCCGGCTCAGCCGCGGACACGTCGACCGCCGTGCGGCCGACGCCGGACGCCCGGCAGGTCGGCTGGAACCGGACGGGATCCGAGGCACCGCAACGGGACGGGAACCGCTGGGGAATCCTCCGGCGGGCCGTCATCACGAAGAAGGACCCGTCGATTTCCAAGCAGGGACCGACATCGTCCGGCCGGTATCCGCTCCGCAGCCCGCCGGCGAACTCCTTCCCGGAACCGGATTCGCGGGGGCGCTGACCGTTCGACGGGGACGTACTCAGGCGGGCTGCGTCGCCGTCTCGACCCGGCTGCGAGCCTGGTCGGCCTCGACCTGTCGACGCAGTCGGCCGCGGTGCCGGTGGACTCTTCCGTCTTCGCGGCCAAGACCTCAGCGATTGCCGGCACCACCCGGTCGTCAGCCCGTCCCGTTGGGGAGGACAGCCGGGTCTTGCGGTGATCGACCAACCCCCACAGACCCTGTTCGCGGTGGCGCCGTCGCATCCGCTGAACGGTCGCTGCACTCGTCTGCCAGCCACTACCCGCAACTCCGCCGCCTTGACCGCCACCCGCTCCTCCACCGTGTGGCGGACCGGGCCGTATTCAGGACGGGACCGGGCAGTGGGATCAGCGTCCGGCGGCTTGCCGAACTCCACTTCGGTCACGTGCCGTTCCCAGGAAGCCGCCTTCTCGGCTTCCGGCTCCGGCAAGATGTCCGACAACGCGAACGGCGGAACGCGGCCTTGGCCGACATCCTGGCCGATCAGCTCGAAGTCCTCCGCGGCCAGCAGGTGAGAGAACAGAAGCAGGCTCACCGTCCCGGCTCGTCGACGAGCCGCACCGTCGTCCCGGACAGGCCGACGACCGTGCGCAGCCGACCGCCCAGTTGGACTCGGTCCCCGACCCTCAACGCTGCCCGTGGCTCCGGGCGCCCGCTCACCGGACCTCCGGCCGCGAGGCCAGTGTGGCATCCGGCAAAGGCCGTGACAGATCCGCTGTGAGCCGTCCCTGCCAGAGCAGATGGAAGACCACCGGCAGTACCGCGATCGGATCGCCGAACGTGCGTTGCTCCGATGCAGCGGCCGGCAGTCCACCACCAGACCTCGCCCGTCCCTGAACCGCACGAAGTAATCCGGTGCGCGCGAGACCCGCTTGCCACGCTCGTCCGTCCAGAACAGCCACAACGGCTGCGACAGCAGCCCCGTCACATCAGGTGTGAAGTCGAGCAGCATCGCGTGATCCCGCTCCAGCCAGGAATCGAACCCCACATGTCCGCCGGTCGTCGCCGACCAGCACAAACCAGGAAATGCCGCTGACCGCGATATGACGGAAACCCCGCGCGGGCAGACCCGCCTCGAACTCCGCGCTTGCTGCCTTCGCCAACGGCAGCCCGGACTCGCCCGCGGAGTCCTGCCACCCGACCTCGACCCCGTGCACCGTCTCCGGTGCTATCCCTGCCTGCCCACACACACCCGTGGAGGCCACTGTGCAGATTCGTGCGTCTTCTCAGTCAGAACGGGACGAAACCACTCTCGCAGGTGGCAGCCCTCGAACCTCAGTCGAGTTCCAATGGCCCGTAGATGGCGTGACTGGCGCCGGTAGCAAGCGCCCAGTAGCGATCGCCGTAGGACCAGTGCCACCACTCGGTCGGGTAGTTCACCAGGCCAACCCTCATAAGGGCCTCGGTGAGGATCTTCCTGTTGGCTCGCGCCTCCGGGCCGATGTTCTGGGCTGCGGTGTAGCAGGCGCCCTCACTCGCTTCCGGGCTGGCATCCACCGGCGTTCCCATGTCGAGTTCCTGGCCCTCGGCATTGACGAGAGTCAAATCAACAGCAGCACCAGCGCTGTGCGGCGCGATCTCCGGAGGAGACACGAACCGGCTTGCAGCAGCACGGACCTGCTCTGAGGACCAGCTGGGGTTATCGTTCCGGAGCCCTTCGGCGTACCTCTCGAAGTAGAAACGCTGCAGCCCAGGTGGCCGATACCCTTCGACGAACAGCAAACCGATGCCCTCTGGCAGAAGATGCCCCGCCTCAATGAGGCGGTTCAAGACCCCTTCACGCAGGTGCGCAAAGGCCCCGGAATCGCCCTGCTCGCGAGTGTCGACGGGGAAGGGGCCGTGACGCCGGACATCAAGGAGCGGTTCGCCGCAGTCCTTCACCGGTATGGCTGCGATCTTCGGATCTGACATCAAGACGATCTCGGTCATGGACCGATCATTGCGTACCGACCCCGACGGCATCCGCTCATTCGTCTGATCAGAACCACTGGGGCTGCGCATACCGCCCCGCACGTTTGGCGAGACTCCGCAGGTCCGCTGGGAGCGGACACCCATCGTGCTCGGGCTCACCCGCTGCGACTTCCAGCGTTAGCCGTCGCCTGGACGGTCCCCGACCTGGGGCGTTCCCTCGTGATTCCAGCTCTTTCTGTCATCAGATTCACACGGCAGTTGTCACTGAGCGTTTCCCAACTTGCCATCAAGGGCCGGCGCTTGGGCTGACAGGCAGGCGAAGCCCCTGGTAGATGGGTTTTCGACCAAGAAGAACCACCTCCACCAGAGGCTTCGTGTGCTTGTCTGCCCGTGCGGCACCGACGTGTCCAGCTCCGCCCTGCGCTTCCTGTCCTCCCCTCTCCGTCAACGGCGTCGGGAGCTCGGTACCAGGTGGCGGCGCCTGAGCCCAGGCCGGCAGGCCCTGCTCACGCTCGCCCATCTCCGCAACGGCCATCCGTATGCCCGGCTCGCGGCCGGGTTCGGCACCGGGACCACGGCCGCCTACCGGTACATCACCGAGGCGGTCGAACTCTTGGCCGCGCTTGCCCCTACCCTCGCGGAGGCGGCCCGGACGGCATCGTCGAAGGCGTTCGTACTGCTCGATGGCACCCTGCTGCCGATCGACTGGGGGCACCTCCCGGCCGGCTACTTGTGGGCCGCACCGGCTCTGCCCGGTGCCGTCCACGACGTCCGGGCCGCCCGCGAGCACGACATCGTCGACGCCCTCGCCGAGGTCGGCATTACCTGCCGGGCGGACAGTGATGATGGGTGATGGTGTCGCCGACAGGTCCGACGCCTGGGCTGACTGACCGGGCCTCCCGTGTCCTTCCCTTGATCTGTCGGCCTGATCGGCGACGCCGTCGCACGCGGCCGGAAGGGCGTCGTGACTTCATAGGAGCTTGTGCGAGAAGCCCCGTCGCTGTCGTGTCCGCCCGGTCCCGACCGGGCGCGTGCTGCTCTGTCCGTACGATGAGAAGGCAGCAGCCCGGCATGACCGATCAGCACCCCGAGAGCGAAGTCTTCGCCGGGGTCGACACCCACACCGACACCCACCACGCCGTGGTGGCCGACCCGCTGGGGCGGCCTGTGGCCGACCGGGAGTTTCCCACCACCACGCAGGGTTACCGCGCCCTGCTGGCGTGGCTCGGCTCGTTCGGTGTCGTGCGGACGATAGGCGTGGAGTGCACTGGTTCCCACGGGGCCGGGCTGACCAGCGTGCTGACCGCGGCCGGCCTGATGGTGGTCGAGGTCAACGTCCCCGACCGTGGCACTCGCCACGCTCGCGGCAAGTACGACGCGATCGACGGTCGAGCAGGCCGCGTCACCCTCAAGTCCTGGCGGCTCCTCCGCAAACTGCGGTGCTCGACCATCCGCACCACCAGCCTCGTCCGAGCCGTCCCCTGCCTGCATCTGACCAGCTCAGACCGAGGATGGAAAACGCTCACTGCCACCATTGCGGAGAACTGGTCCAGAACCGTCACAGCAACGCTCTCATCGCCCGTCCCCGGGACAGCGAGTTGCATCCCCTCCGGTGCAGAGGGACCCCGAGGCAGGGAAAGCTACGGGCAGCGAGCCCGGCCTGCGGAGCCGATCTCACCCCGGCTTCCCGGGACACAGATCCGATACCCAAGGGTCCCGATCGCGGCATGCCCTCTTCGCGCTGCAAAGAAGGCTCCTGTCGTTCCTCTCCCCGGACGATCCCAAACAGGTCAGCAGCGCCGGACGGATCATCCCCACTGCGCAGTACCTCCAGGGCCTCCGCGGCGTCGTCGCTCTGATCTTCATGACCTGGCCACAAGCCCGGTCCCACGCAGCTACTCCTGAACCGGCACGGGTGATCGACGCTGAGGCCGCACGGCGCCACGGGCTGTTCCACCGTCGCGGCGCGGAGCCACGGAAGAACCTGCGGTCGACCGCATACACCGACCCTCCAGACGCCCCCGTCGCCACGGGTGCCGTCCTCGAAATCGCGGGCCGCCTGCTCCGCTCACCCGATGAAGATGCCGCAGCCGAACTCCTCCCCCTCGTCGAGGAGGCCGAACGGATCCACCAGTCGATCAGCTACCCCCTCCGCAGCCCTTGCGGTGCTTCGATTCCGCTCCTGGTCGTCCTCGCCCACCACCCCGAGGCAGCCGAAGCCGCCGCGACCACATCCAGCGCATCGCGGAAGGACACTCCATCCGCGCGACGAGCAGTTGTGACTCGAGTTGAGCGGCGTGGTCGGCGAGCACGCCGAACGCGCCCCGGCGCAGAAGCTCTCGGCGCCCCGGATCGACCGGGACACCGAACCCCCACGGGGGGGAAGGTTTGCTGTCAGGACCGGGCGAGGATGCAGAACTTGTTGCCCTCCGGGGCAGCGGGGACCGTCCACGGCACGTCCCCCTGGCCCACATGGGCGGGCGTCGCACCGAGAGCTTTGAGACGCGCGACCAACTCCGCCTGGTGGACCGCAGAGGTGGTGGCGAAATCGACGTGCACACGATTCTTCGCTGCCGTCTTGGGTTCCGGGACGGCGATGACGTCGATGCACACGCCGACCGGGTCCAGCCAGTCGAAGCCGACGGGTTTGGCGGCGGTCGCGCCCGATCCCTCGCCGGTGACACTCCAGCCGAGCGCCTCCGCCCAGAACCGGCCGACCGCCGAGTCATCAAGGGCCTTCACGTCCACCGGGACAGGTCGCATGTCACGCCGGCGATCCCATGCACCCGCTCTGCACGCCACAGCCGTGACAACAAGCGGTGGAATGTGACAGCCAACGCTGGAAGTCACACCCGCGGGAACCACCCGATGGAGCAACTCCAGCAAGCACATGCTTGCAAAAGTTAGCGGAACAGGGCACGGTGGAGGCATGGCTTCACTGCATGTCGGCAACCTCGGCGAGTTCCTGCGGGAGCAGCGGCGCAGCGCGCAGCTCTCCCTGCGGCAGCTCGCCGACGCCGCCGGGGTGTCGAATCCGTATCTCAGCCAGATCGAGCGCGGACTGCGGAAACCCAGCGCCGAGATCCTCCAGCAGCTCGCCCGGGCGCTGCGGATCTCCGCCGAGACGCTCTACGTCCGGGCCGGAATCCTCGACGAGAGGGAGCAGGCCGGCCTGGAGGTGCGCAGCGCGATCCTGGCCGACACGTCGATCAACGAGCAGCAGAAGCAGGTGCTGCTCCAGATCTACGGGTCGTTCCGCAAGGAGAACGGACACGCCGAGGACGCCTCCGCCGCAGAGGCCGAGGACGCCCCCTCCACCGACGCGAAGCCCCGAGAACCGTAACCAGGAGGGACCCTCATGCCCGACAAGAGCACCGGCGCCGCCGGTACCGCGACCAAGGCCACCAACAAGGCCGGCGACCTGCGCAAGGCGCTGGCCGACCCCACGCCCCTGTACTTCGCCGCCGGGGTGATCGACAAGATCCGCGAGGTGGCCCCCGAGCGCCTCGCCGCCGTCAAGGACAAGACCGCCGACCCCAAGGCCGTGCAGGAGCGCCTCGCCCAGCAGGCCAAGCAGACCCAGTCGCGGCTCACCTCCGCCCTCTCCGGGCTCGACACCGACCTGAGGAAGCTGCGCGAGCAGGCCCAGCACCTGGCGTTCCAGGGCATCGGGCTCGCCGCCGAGTACGCCGTGAAGGCCCGCGAGGGGTACGGCGAGCTGGCCGAGCGCGGCCGGGGCGCGGTGCGGACCTGGCGCGGCGGGGAGGAGAACGGCGGCAAGGCCGTCGTCAGGACCGCCCCGGCCTCGTCCCGGCGCGGCGAGGCCGTCGTCGTCGAGGCGGGCGGGGAGGAGGGGAGGCCGCGCTCCGCGCGGAGCGGCACCCGCCAGGGCACCGCGCAGAAGACCGCCGCCCAGAAGACCTCGGCGCAGAAGACCGCGGCCCAGAGGACCGCCACCCGGAAGACCGCGGCGGAGAAGAGCACGGCCCGCAGGGATGCCGCCGGCACCGCCGGGGGGACCGGCGCCGAGGAGCCGACCCCCAAGACCGTCGCGAAGAAGGCCACCGCGAAGAAGGCCACCGCGAAGAAGACCGCCGACGGGTCCGCCCCGGGGTCCTCCGCGCGGACGGCCGGCGGGACGGACGCGGGCACGAGCCGGTCGTGATCCCCCCGGGACCGGGCACGCCCTTCGTGTCCGGTCCCGGTACCGGTAGCGTGGGGACCGACGACCGGCTACGGACGGGATGGTGCCAGAGTGCTTCTGGAGGGTTTCTACGGGCTGATGTCCTGGGTGTTCCTGGGGCTGCTCGTGTTCAGCATCTTCTGCTTCGTCGACGCGGCCCTGCGCCGCGAGGACGCCTACCGGGCCGCGGACAAGAAGACCAAGGGCTTCTGGCTGATCATCCTCGGTGTGACCGTGGCGGTGAACCTGTTCCTGAGCATGATCTTCCTGGTCGTCGCCGGTCTGATCGCCAACATCGTGTACATGGTGGACGTGCGGCCCGCGCTCATCCAGGTCGGCGGGGGCGGCCGGGGCGGCTTCCGCCGCGGCAGCAGCAGCGACGGCCCCTACGGCCCGTACAACGGCGGCCGCTGAGCGTCCGCGCTCCCGCCCCCGGCGGCGTCCCCCGGTCGCGGGGCGCCGCCCCCGGGCCCGTTCCCGGCCGGCTCAGCCGCGGTCGAGCAGCATGACCGCCACGTCGTCCGTCAGCTCGTCGCCGTTCAGCTCCCGCGCCTCGGTCAGCACGGCGTCCAGCAGCGCCTCGCCGCGCAGCCCGGCGGCCATCCGCTGCCCGACGATCCCGAGCATGCCCTCCTGGCCCAGCCGCGCCCGCCCCTGGCCGACCCGGCCCTCGATCAGCCCGTCGGTGTACATCATCAGGCTCCACGAGCCGCCCAGCTGCACCTGGGTGCGGGGCCAGCGGGCACCCGGCAGCACCCCCAGCGCCGGACCGCCGCCCTCGCCGTAGGGCAGCAGCCGCGGACCGCGCCCGCCGCCCGCCACCAGCGGCGCGGGGTGGCCCGCCAGGCACAGCCCGGCCCGCCGCCCGTCGGGCGCGATGTCGACGGTGCAGATCGTGGCGAAGATCTCGTCGCTGGAGCGCTCGTGCTCCAGCACCCGCTGGAGCGTCCCCAGCAGCTGGTCGCCGCAGAGCCCGGCGAAGGTCAGCGCCCGCCAGGCGATCCGCAGCTCCACCCCGAGCGCCGCCTCGTCCGGGCCGTGCCCGCACACATCGCCGATCATGGCGTGGACGGTCCCGTCGGCGGTGCGCACCGTGTCGTAGAAGTCGCCGCCCAGCAGGGCCCGGGAGCGGCCGGGCCGGTAGCGGGCGGCGAACCGCAGTTCGGAGCCGTCCAGCAGCGGCGTGGGCAGCAGACCGCGCTCCAGCCGGGCGTTCTCCTGGGCCCGCAGCCGGGACTCCGTGAGCTGCCGCTGCGCCAGGTCCGCCCGCTTGCGCTCGACGGCGTAGCGGATGGCCCGGTTCAGCACCCGGCCGTCCAGCTCGCCGCGGAAGAGGAAGTCCTGCGCGCCGACCCGTACGGCCTCGGCCGCGCGCTCGGCGTCGTCCTCAGCGGTGAGGGCCAGGACGGCGTGCCGGGGGGCCATCCGCAGTACCCGGCGCAGGATCTCCAGCTCGTCCCTCTCCCCCTCCTCCGGGACCGCCCCCTCCCCGCCGCGCGCGGCGGGGAAGGCGGCCGCCGGGGCACCCGGGACGGCCGGTCCGTCGGTGAGGGCCAGGTCGAGCAGGATGCAGTGGACGTCGTCGGTGAGCAGCCGCTCGGCCTCGGTGAGGTTGCGGGCGGTGCGGACCCTCAGGCGGCCCCCCGAGGCGTCGAGCATCTCGGGCACGGCCAGCGAGCCCGCCGGGTCGTCCTCGATGACGAGCAGCGTCAGGCTGCCGGCGGACGGGGCCTTCGTCCCGTCCGCCGACCGCGGCAGTACCGCGGCCTCCGCTTCGTTGCCCATCGATACGGGCATGCCTGTCGTCCTCTTCCCTCCCCCCGAGGGCACTTCGGGCGCCGGGTGGAGGCGCCCCGGGTGACCATAGCGGCCCGGAGGGCTGCACGGAATGCCTTGTGGCATATGCCAAACGGCTGGCGGTCGCCGGTGCGGGACGGCCGGAGCGCCGCCCCGGCGCACCCGCCCCCTACCGGTCGGGGCGCACCACCCCCAGGATGGGCAGCGACCCCGCCCCGGCCGTGGTGATCTGCCGGCCGGTCCGCGGCGCGTGGACCATCACGCCGTCGCCCACGTACATCCCCACATGGCTGGCGTCGCCCTTGTAGACGATCAGGTCGCCGGGGCGCATGTCGGTGACCTCCACCCTCGCCAGCCGCCTCCACTGCTCCTGCGACGTGCGCGGGATCCGCAGGCCCGCCGCCTCCCAGGCGCGCATCGTCAGCCCCGAGCAGTCGTAGGTGAGCGGCCCCTCGGCGCCCCACTCGTAGTCCTTGCCGATCTGGGCCATCGCGTAGGCGATCGCCTTCCTGCCGCGCTCGGAGGCCCTGTCGTCGATCTCCTCCAGCACCCCCGACTCCAGCCACCTCGCCTGCCGCGCCCAGGCCGCCTCGTCCTCCAGGCTCCGCAGCCGCTCCAGCTCGTCGGCCCCCAGCTCCGACTCCAGCTTCTCGGCCTTCGCCAGCTCCGCCTCGATGCTCCTCTTGGCGTCCGCCTTCCTCCTGCGGTCCGCCTTGAGCCTGGCCCAGCGGCCGGTGGCCTCCTCGGCGTAGTCGTCCAGGTCCTGCCGGGCCGTCTCCAGCTTCGCGATCAGGCCCCTGGTGGCCCGCTCGCCCTTGCGGAGCAGCCCGAGGTCGCGCAGGAAGTCCTCCGGGTCGTCCTCCAGGACGAGCTGCGCCCCCGGCGGCAGCCCGCTGCCGCGGTACTGGGCCCGCGCCATCGCCCCGGCCCGGTCCTCCAGATCGTCCAGCTGCCCCCGGGTCCGCACGATCAGCCCGGCCAGCCGGACGATCTCGCGCTGCTGCTCCTCGGCCCGCTCGTCGGCCGCGTTGTACTTCTCCGTGGCCGACTCCACCCGGTCGTGCAGCTTCTCGATCTTCCTGCGGAGCTTCTCCAGCTCGTCCGCGGCGGCCTCGTCCTCGTCCCCACCGGACTCCGGCGCCCCGGTGCTCCCCGCCCCGCCCCCCGTACCGGGCTGCGGCGTCCCGGCGGGCGCCTGCACGCCGCTCCCGCCGGCACCGGGCCCGCCCGGTGCCGCGTACGCGGTCCCCGCCGGGACCAGCAGCCCGAGCTGCGCGCACACCAGCGCGCACGCGACCACCAGCCCCCTGGGCACGGCCCCCGCCGGCCTCCCCGGCCGCGTTCCGCGGACCCTGTCGGCGCCACCGCCCTGCCGTCCCACGCCTCTCCCCTCCCGCATCCGTGCGCCCATCGCGCCGCACGTCACGCCTACCGGTGCACAACGAGTCACCGTCGCGGATGGTGCCACGTCGGGCCGGAGAACGACAGGGCGGCGGGCCGGCGGGCCGGCGGCGCCGGACGCACGCCTCGGGCAGGCCGCCGGCAGGGTGCGGGACGGGTCCCGGCCGCGTGCGGGACGCGGTGCCTCCCGGCCGCCTCCGCCCCCGGGCCGGGAGGCGTCCGGGCGTCGGTTTTCGGCCGCGTCCTCCGTCCGCGCCGCCCGGGGAGCGATCGGATCCGGCCGGACCCGGGCCGGAGCAGCCGGGCGGACGGAGGCGTTCCGGACGGCCGCCCCCCACCGGGAGGCACCGCCCGGCGCGCCGCCGCAGGAGTCCCACCCGGCCGAATCGCCCTCCGCCCGCCCAGAGGCCCACGATGAAACTGCACCGTCCGCCGAGGTTCACCTCTCGTTCACTCTCGGCCGCCGGGCGCTTCACCTGTCCTGCCTAATTTCGGCCTTACGGGGGGCGCGCCCGGTCGCCGGCGGACGTGGACCGCCCCGGATGCTGAACGACGATTCCCGGTCACACCTCACCGCTTGCCGCCCCACCGGCGGGCCCCAGGAAGGAACTGAACGAAGTGAAGCTTCAGCCCACCAACCGGCTTCGAGCGATCGCCGTCGGCGCCGCCGTGGTGTCCGGCGCCCTGGTCCTGACCGCCTGCGGTTCGGACGACAACACCGGGGGCGACAACGGGGGCGGCAGCTCCAAGGCCGCGAGCAACATCGCGTGCGAGGGCGAGGGCAACCTCCTCGCCTCCGGCTCCAGCGCCCAGAAGAACGCCATGGACATCTGGGTCAAGAACTACCAGGCCGCCTGCGAGGGCGTCGAGATCAACTACAAGCCCACCGGCTCCGGTGCGGGCATCCAGGAGTTCCTCCAGGGCAAGACCGGCTTCGCCGGCTCCGACTCGGCCCTGAAGGAGGACGAGGTCGAGCAGTCCCGGCAGGTCTGCAAGAGCGGCCAGGGCATCAACCTGCCGATGGTCGGCGGCCCGGTGGCCGTCGGCTACAACCTGTCCGGCGTGGACGACCTGGTCCTGGACGCGGACACCATCGCCAAGATCTTCGACTCGAAGATCACCAAGTGGGACGACCCGGCGATCAAGAAGCTGAACCCGGGCGCCGACCTGCCGTCCACCAAGATCCAGGCCTTCCACCGCTCGGACGAGTCCGGCACCACGGACAACTTCACGGAGTACCTGCACGCCGCCGCGCCCGAGTCCTGGAAGTACGAGCCCGCCAAGGCGTGGGCCGGCGAGGGCGGCCAGTCGGCCGACGGCTCCTCCGGCGTGGCCACCAACGTCAAGAACAACGACGGCGCCATCGGCTACTTCGAGCTGTCCTACGCGACCGGCAACAACATCCCGACCGTGAAGCTGGACACCGGCGCCGCCGAGCCCGTCGAGGCCACCGTGGAGAACGCCACCAAGGCCATCGCCGCGGGCAAGGTCGTCGGGCAGGGCAACGACCTGGCCATGGAGCTGGACTACGCCACCAAGGCCGACGGCGCCTACCCGATCGTCCTGGTGACCTACGAGATCGTCTGCGACAAGGGCAACAAGAAGGAGACCCTGGAGCTGACGAAGTCCTTCCTGAACTACACGGCCAGCGAGGACGGCCAGAACGCCCTCGCGGACGCGGGGTACGCCCCGATCCCCGACGAGATCATCACCAAGGTCCGCAGCACCATCGACTCCCTCTCCTGACGCACCGGCGGCCGGCCCCCGACGGGGGCCGGCCGTCCGTCCGCGTCCGCATGCGACGCCCGCCACCCCCCGCACTGTCCCCATCACCGCACGCGCAAACCATCCGGTGCACCGCCGCCAGGGGATGACACCCCTCACCAGACCGGAGAGAACATGGACATAGCACCTACCGCATCAGTCACCCCGACGAAGTCACCACCGGGGGGACCGGAGAACAACCAAGGGGGATCGGTCAACCGCCCGGGGGACCGGATATTCCTCGGCCTCTCCAGGGGCTCGGGCATCATCCTGCTGGTGGTCATGGCCGCCATCGCGGTCTTCCTCACCTGGCGGGCCGTGATCGCCCTCGCCGAGAACGAGGGCAACTTCCTCACCACCTTCGAGTGGAACGCCAACGCCGACCCGCCGGTGTTCGGCATCGCGGTCCTGGCCTACGGCACGATCGTCACCTCGATCATCGCGATGGTCCTCGCCGTGCCCGTGGCCGTCGGCATCGCGCTGTTCATCTCGCACTACGCGCCGCGCAGGCTCGCCACCCCGCTGGCGTACGTCGTCGACCTGCTCGCCGCCGTCCCGAGCATCGTCTACGGCCTGTGGGGCGCCCTGTTCCTGGTGCCGCACCTGACCGGCCTGTACGAGTGGCTCGACGACTACCTGGGCTGGACGGGCGTCTTCGCCTACGACAGCGGCGCCCCGCGCTCGCTGTTCACCGTCGGCATCCTGCTGGCGATCATGATCCTGCCGATCGTCACCAACGTCAGCCGCGAGGTCTTCAAGCAGTCCCCGAAGATGCAGGAGGAGGCCGCGCTCGCGCTCGGCGCCACCCGGTGGGAGGTCATCAAGATGGCCGTCCTGCCGTTCGGCCGCTCCGGCGTGATCAGCGCCTCGATGCTCGGCCTGGGCCGCGCGCTCGGCGAGACGATGGCGGTCGCCACCGTCCTCTCCCCGAACTTCCTGATCAACGCCAGCCTCCTCAACCACGGCGGCGGCACCTTCGCGCAGAACATCGCCGTGGCCTTCAAGGAGGCCGGCGACATCGGGCGTGACGCCCTGGTCGCCTCCGGCCTGGTCCTGTTCCTCATCACCCTGCTGGTGAACGGCGCGGCACGGCTGATCATCGCCCGCCGCAAGGAGTACTCGGGGGCGAACGCCTGATGAGCAACGCAGTCATGGACAAGCCCCCGGTCGCCGCGCCGTCCCCCGGCAGCGGCGCCCTCAAGCAGCCCCGCCTGCCGCGCTGGGCCCCGATCGGCATGGCCGTGCTCTCGATCGCCGTGGGCGTCGGCACCGGCCTCGCCGCCGGGCTGGCCAGCCGCATCCAGTGGGGACTGATCGCCGCCGCCTTCTTCGTCCTGGCCACCTACACCCTCACCACGGTCGTCGAGGGCAAGCGCCAGGCCAAGGACCGGCTCGTGACGAGCCTGGTCTGGGTCAGCTTCCTGCTGGCCGCGCTCCCGCTCGCCTCCCTGGCCTGGGAGACGGTCGCCCGCGGTGTGAAGGTGCTGGACGGCTACTTCCTCACCCACTCGATGAACGGCGTGATCACCCTCCAGCCGGGCGGTGGCATCTACCACGCCCTCATCGGCACCCTGGAGCAGGTCGCCATCGCCACGCTGCTGGCGGCGCCCATCGGCCTGCTGACCGCGATCTACCTCGTCGAGTACGGGCGCGGCAGACTCGCCAAGGCCGTCACCTTCTTCGTCGACGTCATGACCGGCATCCCCTCCATCGTCGCCGGTCTGTTCATCCTCTCGTTCTGGATCATCATCCTGGACTTCGGGTACTCCGGTTTCGCCGGCGCCATGGCCCTGGCCATCCTGATGATGCCGATCGTCGTGCGCTCCACCGAGGAGATGCTCAAGCTCGTCCCCAACGAGCTGCGCGAGGCGTCCCTGGCCCTGGGCGTGCCGAAGTGGCGCACCATCCTCAAGGTCGTGCTGCCCACCTCGATCGGCGGCATCACCACGGGCGTGATGCTCGCCGTCGCCCGCATCGCCGGTGAGAGCGCACCGATCCTGCTGCTGGTGTTCGGCTCCCAGTCCATCAACACCAACCCCTTCGAAGGCGCCCAGTCCTCACTGCCGTACTACGTCTACGAGCAGTGGCAGCTCGGCAACGAGGCCTCCTACGACCGCGCCTGGGCCGCGGCCCTCGTGCTGATCGCCTTCGTGATGATCCTCAACCTGGTGGCCCGCGGCATAGCCCGCTGGAAGGCCCCGAAGACCGGCCGCTGACCCGGCCTCGTAGCAGAAGAGAAGTGATTCCCATGGCCAAGCGCATCGACGTCAGCGGCCTCACCGCGTACTACGGCACCCACAAGGCCATCGAGGACATCTCGATGTCCGTCGAGCCCTGCTCCGTGACCGCGTTCATCGGTCCCTCCGGCTGCGGCAAGTCCACCTTCCTGCGCACCCTCAACCGCATGCACGAGGTCACCCCCGGCGGGCGCGTCGAGGGCAAGGTGATGCTCGACCACGAGGACCTGTACGGCAGCGGTGTCGACCCCGTCTCCGTGCGCCGCACCATCGGCATGGTCTTCCAGCGGCCCAACCCCTTCCCCACCATGTCGATCTACGACAACGTGGCGGCGGGCCTGCGGCTCAACGGCTCCTACAAGAAGTCCGAGCTGGACGACGTCGTCGAGCGGTCGCTGAAGGGCGCCAACCTCTGGAACGAGGTCAAGGACCGCCTGAACAAGCCGGGCTCCGGCCTCTCCGGCGGCCAGCAGCAGCGGCTGTGCATCGCCCGCGCCATCGCGGTCGAGCCGCAGGTGCTGCTGATGGACGAGCCGTGCTCCGCGCTCGACCCGATCTCCACCCTCGCCATCGAGGACCTGATCTGCGAGCTGAAGGAGCGCTTCACGATCGTCATCGTCACCCACAACATGCAGCAGGCCGCGCGCGTCTCGGACCGCACCGCGTTCTTCAACCTGTCCGCGGTCGGCCAGCCCGGCAGGCTCATCGAGATCGACGACACCGAGCGCATCTTCTCCAACCCCTCGGTGCAGGCCACCGAGGACTACATCTCGGGCCGCTTCGGCTGATCCGGCCGGACGCCCGCCGAGGCCGTCTGCGGTGCTGCATGGCGGTGCCACCGCAAGACGAACGCCCGCCCCCCGGCTCCCGGGGGGCGGGCGCCCCTCACCCCGTCCGCACCGTCCGCCCGCTCCGCACTCCGAGGCGCGCCGCGGGCACGCGGTCACCCGGCGACCAGCTTCACCACCCAGTAGCTCAGCGCCGCCACCAGGGCGGCGGCCGGCATCGTGATGAACCAGCCCAGCACGATGTTCTTGGCCACACCCCAACGCACCGCGCTCACCCGCTTGGTGGCGCCCACGCCCATGATCGCGGAGGTGATCACGTGGGTGGTGGAGATCGGCGCGTGGAACATGAACGACGCGGTGTACATCACCGACGCCGCCGTCGTCTCGGCGGCGAAGCCCTGCGGCGGATCCAGTTCGATGATCCGGCGGCCCAGCGTCCGCATGATGCGCCAGCCGCCCGCGTAGGTGCCCAGCGACAGCATCATCGCGCAGGCGACCTTGACCCAGACCGGGATCTGGCCGTGGTCCTGGACGTCCGCGATGACCAGGGCCATCACCACGATGCCCATCGTCTTCTGCGCGTCCTGGAGGCCGTGGCCGAGCGCCATGCCGGCGGCCGAGACCGTCTGCGCGATGCGGAAGCCCCGCTTCGCCTTGTGCGGGTTGGACCTGCGGAACAGCCACATGATGACCACCATCACCAGGTAGCCGAGCAGCAGCCCGACCACCGGCGAGACGAACATCGGGATGACGACCTTCTCGAAGACCCCGGACCAGTACACCGCGATGCCGCCGGCCAGCGCCGCGCCCACCATGCCGCCGAACAGGGCGTGGGAGGACGAGGAGGGCAGGCCGAAGTACCAGGTGACCATGTTCCAGGTGATCGCCCCGACCAGCGCGGCGAACAGGATCGCCATGCCGCTCTGGCCCTGCGGGGTCTCGATCAGCCCCTCACTGACGGTCTTGGCGACGCCGCTGCCCAGGAAGGCGCCCGCCAGGTTCATCACCGCGGCCATCAGCAGCGCCACCCGGGGAGTGAGCGCCCGGGTGGAGACGGAGGTGGCGATGGCGTTCGCCGAGTCGTGGAATCCGTTGGTGTAGGTGAAGAAGAGCGCGACCCCGACGGTCAGTACGAGCGCGAAGGTGTCCACGTGCTTCAGGACTCCTTGACGGCGATGGTCTCCACCGTGTTCGCCACGTGCTCGAAGGCGTCGGCCGCCTCCTCCAGGACATCCACGATCTGCTTGAGCTTGAGGACCTCGATCGCGTCGTACTTGCCGTTGAACAGATGGGCGAGCAGCTTGCGGTGGATCTGGTCCGCCTGGTTCTCCAGCCGGTTGACCTCGATCCAGTACTCGGTGAGGTTGTCCATCGTTCTCAGGTGCGGCATCGCCTCGGCGGTCAGCTCGGCCGCCCGCGCCAGGACCTCGATCTGCTGCTCCACCCCCTTGGGCAGCTCCTCGATCTGGTAGAGGACGACCAGGTCGACGGCCTCCTCCATGAAGTCCATGATGTCGTCGAGGGACGAGGCGAGCCGGTAGATGTCCTCGCGGTCGAACGGGGTGATGAAGGAGGAGTTCAGCTGGTGGAAGATCGCGTGGGTGGCATCGTCACCGGCGTGCTCGGCCGCACGCATGCGCTCCGAGATCTCGGCCCGTGCCGAGGGTTCCGCCCCGAGCAGTTCCATCAGGAGCTTCGAGCCGGTGACGATGTTGTCCGCGGAGGCGGCGAACATGTCGTAGAAGCTCGTCTCCCTGGGGGTCAGACGAAAGCGCACTGGGATTCCTCGAGGTGCATCGTTGTCGGTTCCGATGATGCTAGGCGCATCAGCCGGTCGCAGTGAACCGGCGTCCTTCAGTGTCACCCATCGGACCACACGCTCCCTACCCGGGGATCCTCCGTCTCATCACCCCAGATCGGAACATTCTGTATCATATACCCCGTGGGGGTATTCATCCTCACGAGGACCACGGGAGGACCGTATGACGACCGCCGACGCCCGTCCAGAGACCGCTCACGGTCCGCACGGATACGCCAAGGAGAAGGACGCGCACCTCAAGCGGCTGCGGCGGATCGAAGGACAGATCCGCGGCCTCCAGCGCATGGTCGAGGAGGACGTCTACTGCATCGACATACTCACCCAGGTCTCGGCCTCCACCAAGGCGCTGCAGTCCTTCGCGCTCCAGCTCCTGGAGGAGCACCTGCGCCACTGCGTGGCCCACGCGGCCGCCGAGGGCGGCCCCGAGAACGGAGCCGCGGTGGACGCCAAGGTGGAGGAGGCCACGGCCGCCATCGCCCGGCTGCTGCGCACCTAGCGCACGCGCCCGGCGTCCCGCACCGGATCCCCCGCCCCCGAACCCCGGGTGCGGGTCCGCGCCGGGCCTCAGGCCGCGCCCTGCGGCCCCCGCCGGGCCGGCCGGCCCGGTCCCGCCTGGCCGCGCGCCCCGCGCTCCGGCTCGCGCCCGACCCGGAGCACCTCGTCGATGCGGGCGGGGCTGAGCCGCTCCTCGACCGCGGCCGACGCCGCGATCATCAGCTCCCCGTAGAGCTCGATCTCGTCGAGAGCCACGCGGTCCTGGACCTGCCGACCGGCGCACCTGCCGGTTCCGGGCACACGCACCACCTCCTCCGGCTCCCTCCCACGCGACCCGGGCACCAGGGTAGAGAGGGACGCTCCCCCGGCGCATGACACGTCCGGACCATTTGCCGCCACCCCGCCGACCGCCCCCTACGGCACGGCGACCCTGCCGGTGTAGATGTCCTCCGGCTCGGGGAGCTCGACCTCCACCGGCGTCCCGAAACCGTGCAGCACCGTCGTGGAGACCACCGAGACCTCTCCACCGCGGTGGCCGCTCCCCGGTGCTCCCGGCGTACCGCCCGGAGCGCCGGCCGCCGGCGGGAAGACGAAGCGGTGCCGCACCTTCCGCAGCCGCCCCCGCTCGTCGACGTACGCGTCGAAGGCCACGGTGCGCCCCGAGAGCCCGTCCGCCGCCGAGGCCAGCTGCTCCCGCCAGCGCCGGTCCGCCGACCGGGCCGCCGCCGCCAGATCCACGGTGCCCCGGTAGTGCAGCACCGTCTCGCCCCGGAACCGCTCCTCGCCCAGGAACGACACCGACCGCGCACCGCGCAGCAGCTCCGCGGCGCTGACCGGGTCCGTCGCGCCCCCCGTGACCAGGTTCCCGTCCGGCAGGGCGGCCGTGTCCACGCGCACCCACTTGCCGTCGGGCACGCCCGCGCCCCGGTTCCTCATGTACAACGCTCCCGGAGTGACCAGTTCCACGATCGGCCGGCGCTCGTCCTCACCGGTCGCCTCCCTCGGCAGGACCACCCTCAACCGCCCGGTGCACCTCCCGTAGTCGAAGGCGCCCGTGCCCCTGATGGTGATCCGGGTGCCGCCGCTGTTCATCTCCACCGTCGTGCGCACCCGCGACGTACCGGCCCGCGCCAGCGCCCCGGCCGCCTCCCGCACCGCGGCGCGTGCCTCCGCCTCGCTCGGATCCGCGGCGGCCACGGTCCCCAGGCCGGAACACCCGGTGGCGGCCAGGGTCGCCAGCACCAGACCGGCGCAGACCGCACCGACCGCGGCGGCCCCGCTGCTGCGCCCGCGCTCCACCACCATCGTCTGCCGACCCCCAGACACCCAGGACACGTCTCGGAACTCGATCCGAATAACGACGTCCCGCGCCCCCCGTCACGGCCGGTACCGTGGTGGTGTGCAGGAGGAGAACCGCGCAGGGGTGCCGCCGCAGCGCACCGCGCCACCGGAGGAACACCGGACCTCGACGACGGAGAAGGGCTCGTTCTGCAGCGCGGCCTGCACCTGCGGGTGGCGCGGCCCCGCCCGCCGGGCCCGCTCCCAGGCGCGGCGCGACGCCGCCGTCCACCAGGAGGCGTGAGGCCCGCACCGGGCGGAGCGGACCGGGAAAGCCCGGGGAGCGGGAAGCCCGGGAAGGCGAACGGCCGCCGGGGCGCTCCCCGACGGCCGCTGCCGCATCCGCTTCCTCAGGGCCTCCCCCGGGCGCGCCGCGAGCCCCTCAGGCCGCCAGGCCCCGGTCGCCGCACGGCTGCCGCTCCGACTCCGGCTCCTCGGTCCGCTCCGCGGCCCGCGGGGCCCGCACCAGCCGGCCGGCCCGCCGCGAGGAGGCCACCGCGCGCAGCAGCGGCGTCAGCAGCGCCAGCGCGGCGGGCGCCAGCAGCAGCGCCACGGCCGTGCCCAGCGCCAGGCCGCCGATCACGTCGGTGGGGTAGTGCACGCCCATGTAGACGCGGCAGAAACCCGCGAACACCGCCACCAGGATGCCGACGAGGCCCAGTCTGCGGTTCACCATGAAGATCCCCACGGCGAGCGCCATCGCCAGCGTCGCGTGGTCGCTGACGAACGAGAAGTCCCTCTTCCCGTCCACCAGCACCTCCAGCCCGTCGTGCGTCAGGAAGGGTCTGGGCCTCTCCACGAACCCCCGGATCGGCACGTTCACCAGCAGCGCCACCCCGGCCGCCAGCGGCGCCCACACCAGTCCGGCCACCGCCGTCACCGCGTCGGCGCGCCGCCGGGCCGTCCACCAGGCCCACACGCCCAGCAGCGCCAGCGCCACGACGGTGCCGTACTCGCCGACGTACTCCATGAGGTGGTCGGCCCAGCCGGGAGCCTCCCTGGCCAACCCGTTGATGTCGTAGAGCAGCTCGACGTCGGGGTTCTCCCATTCAGCCATCGCGATGCTGCCCTTCACTCTTCGCTGCCGGCCCCCGTGGTAGCGGAATGCCCGTTCCGGACGAGACAACGCCCCGTCCCGGCCCCGCGTTCCAACCTCCACCGAACGATCACGCGGACGTTATCGGAGGGTGACCCGCGCCGGGCCCGACGCCGCGTCGCGCACGCCGCCCACCGGAGCGTCCGCGCCTCGGGCGTCACGACGCCGTCGGCCTCGTCGCCCCGAAGTAGTCGGGGGTGTCGATCGGATCGAAACGGATCTCCGCGCCCGTGTACGGCGCGTCGATCATATAGCCACCCCCGACGTAGATCCCCACGTGGTGGATGGACCGCGCATCGTTCAGATCGTGCGCGAAGAAGACCAGGTCACCAGGGAGCAACTCATTCCGCTTCGGGTGCGGCCCGGTGTTCCACTGGTCGTTCGCCACGCGCGGCAGCTCGATCCCCACGCTCGCGTAAGCCGCCTTCGTCAGACCCGAGCAGTCGAACCGCCCGCCGTCCTCCGGAGTGCCGTCACCGCCCCACAGGTACGGCGTGCCCAGCTTCTTCTGCGCGAAGTCGATCGCCCCGGCCGCCTGCCGCGACGGCGACAGGCGGGCACGCGGCTCCGCGAAGCTCTTCTCCATCGCCCGGATGACCTTGACGTAGTTCTGCGTCTCCCGGTACGGGGGCACCCCGTCGTACTTCATCACCGCGTACGCGCCCGCGTTGTAGGCGGCCAGCATGTTGTCCGTCGGATCCCCGGGCACCTCCTCGACGTACCGGGCGAGCGTGCAGTCGTACTTCGCCGCCGACGGGATGGCGTCCTCGGGGTCCCACACGTCCCGGTCGCCGTCGCCGTCGCCGTCGATGCCGTGCGCCGCCCAGGTGCCCGGGATGAACTGCGCGATCCCCTGCGCGGCGGCCGGGCTCTGCGCCCTCGGGTTCCAGCCGCTCTCCTGGTGGAGCTGGGCCGCCAGCAGCGCCGGGTTGAGCGCCGGGCAGAGGTTGCCCCACTTCTGCACCAGGTCGCGGTAGGCCATCGGCACCGACCCCTTCGCCAGCGTCACCGCCCCGCCGCCGAAGAGGTTCGACGCGGCCGTGTACGTACCGACCACGAGCAGCGCCATGAAGCACGCGACCAGCCCGAACCCGAGCCCGACGGCCACCCATGCCTTCCGCACCCCTCAACCCTCCCGCATCAGGACGGAGTTCACTGCCGATTCGGCCGCAACCGTGTCAGAATCCAAGGGAAGCGCATCTTCTGACAACCCACCTGGGGCGGTGAGCACCTCATGTTCCTGGCAGCCGACAAGGGCGACATCAACACCATCATCGGCGGAATCGCCCCCGACTGGGGCCCGTTCGGATCCCTCGGCAACGAGGCCCGCGTGATGATCGAGGTCGTGATGGCCGTGGCCATCCTCCTCTGCCTCGGCATCGCCATCTGGGGCGCGGCCAAGCAGCGCATCGGCGCCACGGCCCTGCGCGACACCTTCAGCGCCGAGCAGGGCAAGGGCCTGATCGTGGCGGGCCTGACGGGCGTCTTCATCATCGGGTCGCTCGGCACCCTCTTCACCATCGTCTACGGCATGGCCGTGTAGCCCCCCGCACCGCCGGGCCGTACCCGGCACCCCGCCTCCTCCCGCAACCACCCCCCACCGACCCGCCGGCCCCGGCACGGCGGCGGCCGGCGCCCCGACGACCGGCACGGCCGCCGAACCCCCGGACGTCCCGACCCGCACCACCGGCCTCCGCCGCCACGGACACGGCGGCGCGGGCGGCCGCGGACCGGCCCCGGCGCCCTGCCGAGGCCCCGTCCCCACCGGACGGACGGCAGGGCGCCGACACGTGCCGCACCGGCCCCGCACCCCGCGCGGAACGCCGTCGCGGCCCCACACACCAGGAAAAAGAACCTCCGCGATGCACCAGCCCGAGAACCGCCCCCCGCGTCCGCCCGGCCCCGGCGCACCACGGCCGGCCGGACGCGGCGCCGGTGCGCGGGCGCACGCGGCGTACCACCGGTCACCGAGCGGAAGCGATCCCGCACACACCGGACCCACAACCGCCGCTACGGCGTTAACGTCAAGGAGAGGGCACGACGGCACCCCGGCCAACCTGGCCGCGACGAGCGGGCGACGAGAGGGCGGCGCGCACCATGAGCATCGGCGGTGAAGGCGGATACGGCGACGACCGGAACCTCGCCGCACCCGGAACGTACGGCCGCGGCCGCACGTCCACACGCCTTCCGGACGACGAGGCCGTCGTCGACGCCTACGACGCGCCCCGGCGGCAACCCCCGCGCCCGGGGCGGAGCATGGTGACGGTGATGGGCGTCGTCGTCCTGCTGATCGCCGCCATCGCCTTCGCCAACCGGGGCGGCGGCGACGGCACGCCGGACGCCGGCGGCGAAAGGGCGCAGAACAGCGCCCAGCCCACCGCGCCCACCGGCGAACGCCCCGTCACCGGACGCACCAACGGCATCCCCTCCGGCTTCGCCCACTCCGAGCAGGGCGCCCAGAGCGCCGCCGCCAACTACGCGGTGGCCCTGGGCGGAACGGGCATGTTCGAGACCGAGCACCGGCACCTGCTCGTCGACACCCTGTACACCCCCGAGGCCGCCGCGCGCATCAAGGGCCCCCAGGACAGGGCGTACTCGGAGGAGTTCTTCACCCGGCTCGGCCTCACCCCGCAGGGCGAGGCCCCCGAGGGCACCACCTTCG
Source organism: Streptomyces desertarenae (assembly GCF_042681365.1). Lineage (NCBI taxonomy): Bacteria > Bacillati > Actinomycetota > Actinomycetes > Kitasatosporales > Streptomycetaceae > Streptomyces > Streptomyces desertarenae. The sequence continues at coordinate 908,541 of NZ_JBHUFU010000001.1, forward strand.
TCTCGCGCACCGTCCCGGTGGGCACCAAGGTGACGGAGTACCGGGGGGACAGCGCCACCGTCGAGGTCTGGTACACGGGCCTGATCGGCCTGGCGGGCGAGGGATCCACCATCCCCGTCACCACCACCTGGAAGACGTGGGTCTTCGAGCTGCGGTGGACGGGCTCCGACTGGAAGATCACCGACGACTCCCAGAAGGACGGCCCCGCCCCCGTGCCGGGGGACCTCCGGGCCTCCACAGCCGAGGAGATCAGCAAGGCCGTCGAGGAGTACGGAGGACTGACCTATGCCCGCTGACCGCCGCCGCCACCGAGTCCTGTCGCTCGCCGCGGCGTTCGCGGGCGTCCAGGCCGCCGGACTCTGGCTGGCCGCGCACGCGGCCGCCGACCCGACGCCGCCGCCCTCGTCGGAGCCGAGCGAGGATCCCTGCAAGTTCGTCGAGGGAACTGCCAAGGAGTACTGCGAGCGGGGCAGGGAGGACAGCGGCGGAACTTCCGGCAGCACCGACTCCGACGGTGCCCTCTCCTCCCTCGACCCCCTCGCCTCCCTCGCCCGGGGCTGCGCCGAAGCCGCCGCCTGGATCGTCGACAAGCTCTCCGAGGCCGTCGCCTCCACCGCCACCGTCGACTTCACCAATCCCACCTTCCTGCGCCAGTACGCCGTCGTCTTCGCCGCCTCCACGATCCTCACCCTGGTCCTGTGGCTGCTGGCCGTCGCCAAGCGGGCCGTGCGCGGCATCCCCCTCACCGAGGCGCTCACCGAAGCCATCGGCTTCCTGTGGCTGACGGTCCTGGCCTCCGCCTTCACCCCCCTGATCCTCTACACCCTGGTCACCGCCACCGACGCCGTCACCGACGTCATCGCCGCGGGCGCCGGCTCCGACACCGACAAGTTCTTCGGCTCCTTCTCCGAGGCGCTGAAGAAGGGCGACGACATCGGCGGCGGACCGATCATGCTGATCGTCGTCTCCCTCGTCTCCGTCCTCGCCGCCGGCGTCCTGTGGCTCGAACTCGTCATCCGCGCCGCCCTGCTGTACGTCGGCGCGCTGCTGGGGACGGTCGTCTACTCCGGCCTCGTCGACAAGAACCTGTGGGGCCACGTGCGCCGCTGGGCGGGCATCATGATCGCGGTGATCCTCGTCAAGCCGGTCATCGTCATCGTCCTGGGGCTCGCCGGGGCGCTCGCCTCCGACGAGGGACCCAACGCCTTCTCCGCGATCGTCTCCGGCCTGGCCATCATCCTGCTCGCCATCTTCGCCAGCGCGATGATCTACCGCTTCGTGCCCGGCTTCGGCGACGAGATCGTCCGCCAGCGCAACGTCGGCGCCGACCCCGCCTCCCGGGCCGCCGCCGCGGTGGTCTCCTCCCCCGCCGCCATGCTGCGGCAGGGCATCACCACCCACAGCGCCCGCGGCGGGGCGGAGGGAGGCGGCGGACCGGACCGGACCGGCGCCGCCCCGCGCCCCGCCAACCCGCTCTCCGGCGGCGTGGCCGCCCACGCCTCGCGCGGATCCGGCACCGGCGCCGGCGCCGCGGCCTCCCAGCCCGCCGCACCGCCCCCGCCCCGCACGGGCAGCGGCGGCAGCACCAACCAGCCACCGCACCGGAGGTGATCGCGGGTGACGACCCCGTCCCACACCGTCGCACCGCGCCGCACGTACATGATCGGGCGCGCCCGTCCCAATGCCGTCATCGGCAGGAACCGCGAGACGGGCGAGATCGCGCTGATCATCGCGGGCGCCTTCCTCGGCATGATGAGCGGCCTGCTGATCCCCGTGCTGTCCCTGCGCATCGTCGCCCTGGTCGGCTTCCCGGTGCTCGCCCTGGCCGCGGTGTACGTCCCCTACAACGGGCGGACGTACTACAAGTGGTTCGAGATCAACCGAAGTTACCGCCGCCTGCTGCGCCGCGGCACCACCTACCGCTCGACCGCCGCCGAGGCCGGCATCCGGCTGGACGGGACCGAGGTGGACATCCCGCCCCCGCCCGGGGTGGGCCGCGTCAACTGGCTCTCCGCCCCCTTCGGGCCCGACGAGATCGCCGTCCTCCTCCACGCCGACCGGCGCACCGTCACCGCCGCCATAGAGATCGAGGGGCCCGGTGTGGGCCTGCGCGACAGCGAGGACCAGGAGGCCCTCGTCGACCGCTTCGGCACCCTGCTCAAGCACGTGGCCAACGGCGACGGCTTCGTCACCCGCCTCCAGATGCTCGCCCGCACCCTCCCCGCCGACCCCGACGCCCACGCCAAGGACGTCGCGCAGCGCGGCGACGAGCGGGCCGCCCCCTGGCTGCGGGACTCCTACGACCAGCTGCTCTCCATGGTCTCCACCTCCAGCGAGCAGCACCGCGCCTACCTCGTGGCCTGCATGCACTACACCCGCGAGCTGGCCGCCGAGGCGACCGCGATCGCCAAGGCCGGCCGCGCCTCCACCGGGCGCCGCCTCACCCGCGACGAGGGCCTGGCCGTCGTCATGGCCCGGGAGCTCACCGACATCTGCGCCCGCCTCACCGAGGCCGACATCCGGGTGCGGCAGCCGCTGGGCCAGGCCCGCATGGCCTCCCTGATCCACTCCATGTACGACCCGGACCACCCCATCGACCACATCCAGGCCATGACCCGGCGCAACGCCTGGCCCGCCGAGCTGGACGCGGCCGAGCCGACCTACCTGCAGGCCAAGACCCGCGAGTCGGCCACCCGCGAGCCCTGGTGCCACGCCACCGCCTGGGTCAAGGAGTGGCCGATGACGCCGGTGGGGGTCAACTTCCTGGCTCCGCTGCTGGTCCACACCCCGGACGTGATCCGCACCGTGGCCGTCTGCATGGACCTGGAGCCCACCGAGGTCGCCATCGAGCGGATGCTGACGGAGAAGACCAACGACGAGGCCGAGGCCAGCCGCGCCGCCAAGATGAACCGCACCGTCGACCCGCGCGACGTGGCCGCCCACAGCCGCGTCGACCAGCGCGGCCAGGACCTCGCCTCCGGGGCCGCGGGCGTCAACCTCGTCGGCTACATCACCGTCTCCTCCCGCAACCCCGACGCCCTGGCACGTGACAAGCGCACGATCCGCGCCTCGGCCGGGAAGAGCTACCTGAAGCTGGAGTGGTGCGACCGCGAGCACCACCGTGCGTTCGTGAACACCCTGCCGTTCGCGACCGGCATCCGCCGCTGAGGAGGCGCAACCCACCATGGCCGCGTTCGATCCGCTGACCGCCGTCACCGACGCCTTCACCAGCTTCGTCTTCGGCAAGACGGAGACCACCCGCATGCCCGTGCGGACCTCCACCGGCCAGGCGCAGGCCGTCTACCTGCCCACCGCCGCGCCCGGTCTGGGGGACTCCGGCGTGATCATCGGCCGCGAGGTCTACAGCGGCAAGGGCTACATCTACGACCCCTTCCAGCTCTACGGCCAGCAGCTCCCGGCCCCCCACTGGCTGGTGCTGGGCGAGTCCGGCAACGGCAAGTCGGCCCTGGAGAAGACGTACGTCCTGCGCCAGCTCCGGTTCCGCGACCGCCAGGTCGTCGTCCTGGACGCCCAGGGCGAGGACGGCGTCGGCGAGTGGAACCTGATCGCCGAGCAGATGGGCATCACCCCCATCCGCCTGGACCCGATGGCCGCCCTCGACCAGGGCATCCGCCTCAATCCGCTGGACCCGTCCATCACCACCACCGGCCAGCTCGCCCTGCTGCGCACCATCATCGAGGTCGCCATGGGCCACGGCCTGGACGAGCGCGCCGGCTTCGCCCTGAAGGTGGCCCACTCCTACGTCACCGAGACGGTCACCGGCCGCCAGCCCGTCCTGACCGACATCGTCGAGCAACTGCGCCACCCCGAGCCGGAGTCGGCCGAGGCGATGAACGTCGCCCTGGAGGACGTGCGCGCCTGGGGCCTGGACGTGGCCCTCGTCCTCGACCGGCTCGTCGACGGCGACCTGCGCGGCATGTTCGACGGCCCGACGACCGTGGGCATCGACCTCGACGCCCCGCTGATCGTGTTCGACCTCTCCCACATCGACCGCAACTCCATCGCCATGCCGATCCTGATGGCCATCGTCGGCGTCTGGCTGGAGCACACCTGGATCCGCCCCGACCGCAGGAAGCGCATCTTCCTGGTCGAGGAGGCCTGGCACATCATCAACAGCCCGTTCGTCGCGCAGCTCTTCCAGCGCCTGCTGAAGTTCGGCCGGCGGCTCGGCCTGTCGTTCGTGGCGGTCGTCCACCACCTGTCCGACGTGGTGGACGGCGCCGCGGCCAAGGAGGCGGCCGCCATCCTGAAGATGGCCTCGACCCGCACCATCTACGCCCAGAAGGCCGACGAGGCGCGCGCCACCGGGCAGGTGCTCGGGCTGCCCCGCTGGGCCGTGGAGATCATCCCCACGCTCTCCCCCGGCATCGCGGTCTGGGACGTCAACGGCAATGTGCAGGTCGTCAAGCACCTGGTCACCGAGGCGGAACGCCCGCTGGTCTTCACCGACCGCGCCATGACCGAGTCCGCCTCCCCCCCGGCGCCCCTGGAGGACACCGTGGCCGACGAGTTCGAGGCCGAGACCGCCTCCCGCGCCGCCGCCATGGAACGCCTCGCGCGCGCCGACGAGACGGTGGCCTGACGGTGCCGGCACCGTACGACGGCCGCGGGGGGAGCGGGGGGTCCGGCGGGGGCGGTGCTTCCGGACGCGGCATCCCCGACGGCCTCCTCCTCGGCCTGCTGGGCTTCCTCCTCGGCGTCACCGCCCTGTGCTGGACGGCCGTCGGGCTGGCCGGCCTCCTCGCGCACGGGGCCTGGCCGCGGGGCGTCGCCTTCACGCGCACCCCCATGGCGATGCGCTCCCTGGTCTCCGAACCGGCCGACCTGGCCGCCGCCTGGCCGGCCGCCGAGGCCGGCACTCTGCCGGGCCCCGGCCTGTTCTGGGGCATCCTCATCGGCCAGTGCATGGTCCTGGCGGTCCTGGGCGTGTTCGCCGCGGGCACGGTGGCCCGCCTGCGCGCCCTGCGCGCCGCCCGGCGCGGGAACCCGCGGCAGGGGGGCGGCGAGGGGCCGTACGCGCCGCCTCCCGCTCCCGCGTCTCCGCCCGGCCGGCGCGGCACCGCGGCGCCACCGCACTCCGTCCCCGCCGGGACGGCTCCCGCGGCGCCCGTCCCCTTCCAGGAGGCACCCGCCGAGCGCGGGCCCGACCACGTGCGGCCGCCGGCAGCCTCCCCCGTCCCCCCGCCGGGCCCTGCCGCGCCCTGGGCGTCCTCCGCACCGCCCACGGGCGTCGAGTACGGGCCCGACCACGGCAGCCGTGCCGCCGACGCGCTCAGGGCCGCTCCCGGCCCCGCCCTGGTCGTCACCTCCGATCCCGCCCTGTGGAGGGAGACCGAGGGAGCCCGGGCCAAGCTGGGCCCCGTCCACCTCTACGACCCCGGCCTGCTCACCGGCGCCCCGGCCCTGCTGCGCTGGGCGCCCCACCACGGCTGCGAGGACCGCCGCACCGCCGCCGCACGGGCGGCCGCCCTCCTCGCGCCGGTGAAGAGCCCCGCGCGCTCGGAGGAGACCACCCACCACGCCGCCGAGACGCTGCTGGGCTGCTGGCTCCACGCCGCCGCCGTCGCCGGCGAGCCGTTCCGCCAGGTCCACCGCTGGGCCACCGCCGGCGCCGGCTCGGCGGCCGAGGCCGTCCGCATCCTGCGCACCGACCCGCGGGCGGCCGCCGGGGCCGCGGGTGAACTCGAGGCCACCCTCATCGCCCATCCCGAACGCCGCGACGCCGCGACCCGCCTCGTGCGCGGTGCCCTCTCCGCCCTCTCCCAACTCCACGTCCGCAACGCCTGTACGGCGACCCGCGCGGATTCGGCCGCGTTGGAATCCTTTGCGGCCGAGGGGGGAACGCTCTATGTTGTGGGCGAGGCCATCGAGGATCCACGCCGTGCTCCCGGCACGATGCCGTTCCTCACCGCCCTCACCGCAGACGTGGTCGAGCACGGCCGCCGCATGGCCGCAGGGTCATCCGACGGTCGGCTCGACCCACCAATCACTCTCGTCCTCGACGACATCGCGGCCGTGGCGCCCATCCCGCAGCTCCCCGTACTCCTGGCCACGGGCCACGACTCCGGCATGCCCACCCTGGCGCTGATGCGTTCCGAGGCGCAGGCGCGCGTGTGGTGGCCGCAGCTCGCGGGAACGGGCACGGGGCCGACGGGGCCGGGCGCCCCCTTCCGACCCGTACCGTGAACCCCGCCTGAGACGCCCCTTCGACAGCGGGCGCGCCGCCGTCTCCGCCCTCGGGCCGCCCCGTCCGCGACGGGGGCTGGAACGGCCCCCTCCCCCAAGTCCTGCGCCCCGCCTCGGCCCTGTACCCGGCGCCCTGCACCGGCGCCGGCGTCGACCACCACTTCCGGTGCGCGTTCGGGGCCGGCTCGACCGGAGTCACCGCCCCGCGCGGCGCAACAAGCTCCCACCATGCAAAAAGGAGAGGGGGGTGGGGCCCGGTTCCCGGGCCTCCACCCCCCTCTCTCCTGCACCACACCCCGCAGCCGCCCCACGGGACACCTCCCGCCCGGGCAGCCCGCGGACATGGCAGAAGCCCTGTTCCCGGTATCACTACCCGGAACAGGGCTCCCACTCAACAAATCGTTCGGCGGCGTCCTACTCTCCCACACGGTCCCCCATGCAGTACCATCGGCGCTGAAAGGCTTAGCTTCCGGGTTCGGAATGTAACCGGGCGTTTCCCTCTCGCTGTGACCACCGAAACACTATGAAACACATCAAACCAGCCGGCAACAGCCCTGGTCGTGGTCTCAGAACCCACACAGTGGACGCGAGCGTCTATGGTCAAGCCCTCGGCCTATTAGTACCAGTCAACTCC